>NZ_JAOQMX010000049.1 GCF_025960985.1 Flavobacterium psychraerolatum
AACCAGGATAAAGATCTAATTTTAATGGAAAAATTAACCGCATAATTAATAATCGAAATTTAGAATAATACTCTTGTTTTATAGGGGTCAAAACATACCGCACGAATCATTTCATGTAGTTCATAAATTGAAACAAAAATTATTTAATACCGAAAAACGTCCTTCACCCCAAGCTGGGAGAGCATGATTAAGTAACGCTAGTGCGGGCATCCCGTTCTTACTAAGAAACTACACCATAAATTTTAGTATATTATTTATAACCTTTTTGCATTAATAGAACTGATATAATTATGGTTACGAGTAACACGCTTGCGCGAGGGCTGGGGTTAATTCGAACTGTTACCTCTTTACCTGAAAACCTACCCTTCCCCAGAAACTTCACACAATGATTTTTACTTTTCAAAACAACAAATGACCTCTACATTTGAAATGCTTGACATTGCTATCCGAATTATATTTTTAAGAGCTTTGCTAATCATCGAATTATCTATCAAAGAAATCAACTGTCAGAAAACAGATTTAGTCGAAAAATACTTATTTTTACCAATCGTTATCTAAATTTAGCAACTCTAAATTAGGATAATTTTTAAGAAGCCATTGATTTGGATTTTTTTTATTGAACAATAATGATATTATATATAAATTTATAGGCAAAATCCCAATTCCAAAATAAAACAATTAAAAGTAGTTATCTACACTTTTTATTACCATTTCAAAAACTTAACCTAATTGAAAAAAGTGTACTGACTGATTCACATCACCTACATTCTAAATATTTTTAAATGAACAGTACCCCCTCTTCTAAAAATGCTAAAAACATGTATAAGTTTAGCAAACTAAATAAATTTAGTTTTCTTTTTTTTACGATACAATTTCTAATTGTAACCATATTCCTTTTTTACTATAAACTAACTTATTCTGCTTGGGGTAGTTTACCCATTATCGCCTTATTTTTGTACTTTTCAACATCAAAAAGCCTTAGTTTTAATCAAAAGTCCATAGTATCTGTTTTTTCCATATTAGTTTATTTTACATTTTCTTTTTTATTGTATGGCAAATCTTTTGATGTTATTGTTTTACTCTATTTAATGCCTATCGTTTTACTTATCATAATTCGGCATTATAAATTATTATTATTTCTATGCCTCTTTATAGTCGCAATTGTATCAATTATATTGTATTTTGATTTCTTTGGATTCGATTATGGAAATGCAAAATATTTTGAAAAAAATTTCACTACTCTATTTTTTTATTTTATTGTATTGATGATGATGATCTTTCTGATTGTTTTACTTACTGCGAGTACACATGTAGTAAAAGATGTTATAGATGATCTAAAAGCTAAAAATCTTGAATTAGAAGAATCTCGAGTAGAACTGAAAAAACTTCAAATTAATAAAGAATCTTTTTTTGCAATAATGAGTCATGAAATAAGAACTCCATTAAACGCAATTAAAGGAATATCGGACATACTTAAAAACAAAATACAAAGTGAAGAAGACCAAACCTTCTTGGAACTAATGGATTATTCCTCTAATCACTTATTAGCTTTAGTAAATAACATATTAGATTTCACAAAACTAAACGATGGTGTTTTCTCATTACAATATTCAGAATTTAATTTAACTGGTGCTTTAAATTCATTATTCAAAATGAATGAAAGACTCGCGTTAGAAAAGGGATTAGCATTTGAAATTCAAACTGCAAACAACATTCCCGATTTTGTTTATGGAGATAAAAACAGAATCAATCAAATTGTTTTGAATCTTTTAAATAATGCTATTGAATACACCAAAAAAGGATCGGTAAAAATGCTCGTAAATGGAAATTACGATTTAGATAACAAGAATAAATTTGAGCTACAAATTACTATTTCCGATACCGGAAAAGGATTTGATAAAGAATTAGGCGAAAAACTTTTTCAAAAATATGCCACTTCAAACACTTCTACAAACAGTGTAGGACTGGGATTAACCATTTCAAAAGGATTAATTGATCTGATGAACGGAAGTATTTTATTTGATTCTAAACCAAATAAAGGGACAACATTTTATATTAAAATTCCATTGCCAGTTATAGAAAACAACGCTAGTAATTCAGCTAAAATCGAACATAACTTTCAAGATACGGCAATAAATATTCTTTTGGTTGACGACAATAAAATAAACTTACTAGTTTTAGAAAAACAGTTAAGAAACAAATTAGAGAACTGTCATTTCACAACAGCTAAAAACGGATTAGAGGCATTAAACCTAATTAAAGAAAACCAATATGATCTTGTATTAATGGATGTAATCATGCCTGTTATGGATGGTATAACGGCTACAATACATGTTCGAAATCTTGAGGATGAAAACAAAAAAAACATACCAATTATCGCATTAACCGCCAATGTAGGTGAAAAAGAATTATCGGAATGTACGAATGCTGGAATGAATGATTTTATAACAAAACCATTTGAAATTAATGCTTTATTAAAAACAATTCTTAATCATTACCATACTAAAACACTTTAAATAAAAAACAAAATCAGTACTCGACGAGTCTCGAATAATCATTTTTTATGCTAGTTTAAATATAAGCCTATTAATAAATTATTTAAATGAAAAACGAGGGTACTACTCTATTTTTTATTTCTTAGTGGTTTAAAACGCGATTGATTTGCGAAAATATTTTCACATCACTTTTTCGTTAACAGACAAATTAACGATAGCATGCAATTGCATCCCTTCACCGCAAAGGAAAGCAACTAAAACAAAAAGGTACCTCTGTAAAAACAAATAGCTTTTTAAGTAGCTTTCAAACCAAAAATAAGTCGACAAAATAGAAAGTCACTACAACAGATGATACCTATTTTATAACGATAACAACTGTTGTCAAGATAGCTATCTTTACAGGATTAAACCAAAAAAATTGTTGTGAAAAACGTATTAAAACACTGTCTAAAAAACAATGACCTCGAATTTATACAAGTTATTTTAGATAATGATTTGGAAGTAATGGTGCTAGATTTACTATAGTTGCCATTTGGAACAGACAAGGATTACCATTTTACGCTATCAGATTAATAAATCCAAATTTCGGCAAGTACCATGATAGTATACTTCATTTTAAAACGAAAATATACTCAGATTAAAAAAAAAAAAAAATGAAGTCTCAAATATTTCAATTATTTGACCTATATCAAATTTTTTGTTGAAAAACAACTTTAGATTTGCAGCAAATAATTTATAGAAATAATGGAAATTACACAATTAGAAACCTTGCCGAAAATTGATAAAAATAGTCTAGAACGTTTAGAAAAAGCATTAAAGCATCTCCAAATCGGAAATGGAGTAATTCTAGTAGATGATAAAAATAGAGAAAATGAAGGTGATTTAATATTTTCTGCACATAATATGACTGTTAATAGTATGGCACTTATGATTAGAAAATGCAGTGGTATTGTATGCCTGTGTTTAACTAATGAAAAAGCAGATTTACTAGAATTACCCTATATGGTTAAAGAAAATACGAGTAGTTTTCAAACCCCGTTTACTATTACAATTGAAGCAAAAGAAGGGGTAACCACAGGTGTCTCAGCAAAAGATAGATTAAAAACTATCCAAGTAGCTTGCGCAGATAATGCTAAAAGCGCTGACTTAGCAAGACCAGGACATATTTTTCCATTAAGAGGTAGAGATAATGGTGTATTTGATAGAGAAGGTCATACCGAAGGAAGCATTGATTTAATGAAATTAGCAGGATTAAAACCAGAAGCCGTATTGTGTGAATTAATGAATGACGACGGAACTATGGCCGATAGAAGTACTATTATAGAATTTGGAAAAAAGCACGATTTAGTCGTTTTATCAATTAAAGATATTATGGAATATCGTAAATTTGTCCGAGACTACAATTAAATGACAAACTATCCAGAACTTGCTAATTACATTAAAAAAAACATTGATATAGAAGAGAATGAGTTGAAAATCATTCTATCTTATTTTAAAACAATAGATAAAGATAAAAACGAAATTTTACTTGCTCACGGGAAAGTGAGTCAAGTGAGTTATTTTGTTATAAAAGGTTGCTTAAGAATATTCTACATCAATGATGTTGATAAAGAGGTTACTCGCTATATTGCCTTTGAAAATCATTGGGCAACAGCTCTTGTAAGTTTTATAACTAACGGGCCAGCTCAAGAAACAATTCAGGTCATTGAGAAAAGCAAACTCTTGTATATAAGTCACGAAGACTTTAGACATCTTATGGATATTAGCCCCAAATGGAAGGAATTTTATACTATCTATTTAGAGAAAGCCTATGTTAATAATTCCAAAAGACTGATGTCTTTTACCACATTGGATGCTTCAGAAAGATACAATCAATTATTTAAAATAAATCCAACTATTGTTAAACGTTTACCAAACAAAATAGTTGCTTCTTATATCAATATTTCACAAGAGACTTTGAGCAGAATAAAGTCTAAAATCTAAAAGATTTTCTAGGATAGCCGAAAAAAAGTCCTATCCCCGAAAGGGAGTGTAAATACCATAAAAGAGCATAAACATAACTGTTTATGCTCTTTTATGGTATTTTAAATCGTTATGCAGTTAGATAATCAAAATTGAGTAAAAAAGAAGACACAAATAGCCTTCATAAAATAGTCTACTTTCTGTTCGAGTGAAACGGAAACCACAATTTGCATCTCGACTGCGCTCGATAAGACAAAATTATATTGGTCTATAGTGTATCACTATCTGGTGTCAATTGAATCAAACCACTATTGGATCGACTTTTTAAAGATTTTTTGAAAAGAAGTACTTTTTCAGAGCCATCAGCAAAATATCTGTCCATTTTAGCCCAGATAGTAGTGAAAATGGTGCACGAAAAAATATTATTATTTTCTTGCCACAAAGAGCGACCAGAGGAAGCTCCTTTGGGGCAATTGAAAATAAAGTATTTTGAGAAGCCATTGCAACGGATAGCTGGAAATAGCTACAAATCGAAAAAGACTACCCATATATTTGGTCAAAATGTGTAATTTAGTGGCAAAATAATTTAGCATGTTTCATTTGTTTAGAGAAAATATACGCATTGCAATGGGTTCTATACGAACACAAATTTTGCGAACGATTTTGACTGTGATTATTATCGCCATTGGTATTACGGCTTTGGTGGGGATTTTAACAGTAGTTTCAGCACTAGAAAATACGATTGCAACCGATTTTTCATCTATGGGAGCAAATACTTTTTCGATTAAGCAATATGAAAATGAACTGCGCAGTCGCCGTGGTGAACAGCGAAAAATCATAAATCCAGTGATTTCATATCCAGAGGCAGTGGCATTTCAAAACAAATTCCATTTTCCACTTACAGAAACCTCCTTGTCTTTTAAAGCAACTAGTACTGCCGAAGTAAAATTTGAAACAGAAAAGACAGATCCCGAAATTTCGGTGATGGGTGTAGATGATTATTTTTTGGTGAATTCTGGGCTTGAAACGAGTTCGGGACGAAATTTCACCAATTTTGATATTAGTAACAATACCTATTCCTGCATTGTGGGTTCTGATTTTGAAAAGGGATTATTGAAAGATGTGAATCCAATTGGAAAAACGATTTCGATTCGAGGTGCTCGTTTTAAAGTCATTGGTGTTCTAAAGGAAAAAGGAGCTACTTTTGGGAACAATCAAGATTTGCGAGTATTGATTCCGATTCAGCTGGCGCGTTCTTTGTTTACTGCTCCCAACATAAATTATACGGTGAGTATTTTGACACAGAAAAATGAATTACTAAATCAAGCAATAGATCATGCTATAAGCACCATGCGCAACATACGAAGATTAAGTCCTGTTAAAGAAAATAATTTCGGAATTGTGCGTTCTGATGATTTGATCAATAAAATACTGGGGATTACAAAATACTTGGGATTGGCTTCATGGGGAATTGGAGTGATTACCATTCTAGGTTCCTCGATTGCGTTGATGAATATTATGATTGTATCGGTTACGGAAAGAACGCGAGAAATTGGGGTTCGAAAAGCTTTGGGCGCCAAAAAATCGACTGTTGCTATTCAGTTTTTTATCGAAACAATGCTGATTGGACAATTGGGTGGAATTATAGGTATCATCCTTGGGATTTTGATTGGTTTTGGAATCGCAACAGCAATGAAATTTGATTTTGTAATCCCATGGTTAGCGATTTTCGCCGCTTTTATGACAAGTTTTATCGTTGCTATTATTTCAGGCTTGTATCCTGCGATCAAGGCAGCAACACTTGATCCTATTGAAGCCTTAAGATACGAATAGTCATTTTTGAGTTTTACGGTGATATTTAAAGAAAACATTGTGCCGCACCAAAATTATTTTCCAATACACAAAAAAATAGCGTTTGTTTGAACTTAGTTTAAACACTTAAAATAATAAAATCATTTAAAATCTTATTTACCTAAACACTTCCATTAACCATTCGATCGTTGCCGTAAATATCTTTGCGTAGTTCTGTCTTTTTAAAATCTAGTTTTTGAAGTAATTCAATCATTTCTTTTCCGAGATACTGGTTAATTTCAAAATACAACTGGCCGTTTGACACAAGATTTTTCTGAGCGAGTTGCGCAATTTTTATATAAAAAATCAAAGCTGCATCATCTTCTACAAAAAGAGCTAAATGTGGCTCGTATTGCAATACATTTTTTTTAATTTCTACTTTTTCTATATTACGAACGTATGGAGGATTCGAAACTATAATATCAAATTCTTGTTCTAAATCAAGGGTTTCAAGAATATTTTTTTCTAAAAACACTACCGACACTTCATTTAATTCTGCGTTTTTTTTTGCAGTTGCCAAAGCTTCTGGAGAAACATCTATGGCAAAAACCTGAGCATTCGGAATGTTTTTGGCTAATGAAATTGCAATACAGCCCGACCCTGTACCGATATCCAAAATTTTTATTTTTCGACTGGTCTCCTGTTTCTTTTGCCCTTCCAGTATCCACTCGACTAACTCTTCCGTTTCTGGTCTCGGAATCAATACATTCTTATTAACCTTAAAATCAAGCCCGTAAAAATGAGTCGTTCCTAATAAATACTGAACAGGAATTTCTAATTCAAGTTGACGTTTTATTTCATTCCAAACTAATAATTCCGCTTCAGAAAAAACTAAATCTGGCTGTAATGCCAAATCAACACGCTTTAATTGGTGTTTATTTTCTAAAATTAAATAAAAGAAACTCTCCGCTTCATCTACTCCATATAGTGGAGACAATTTTTCTATGAATTGGCTACGGTATTGTCTTATAATCATGGTTTGATGGGTATTCGAAATTGAAGATTAAAAAAGTCTTGCAAAAGTAACAATAGTTGACTGCAATTTTCGATTTATCTTTAAAACTAAAAACCAAAATAGTATTTTTGCTTTATGAATACCAACGAAAAATACATTCAGCGTTGCATTGACCTTGCGAAAAACGGATTAGGAACTACCTATCCAAATCCTATGGTGGGTAGCGTTATCGTACATAACAATACCATTATTGGAGAAGGATGGCACAAAAAAGCGGGTGAAGGCCATGCTGAAGTGAATGCGGTCAATTCTGTAAAAGATAAGTCTCTATTATCTCAGTCTACTATATATGTAAGCCTAGAACCTTGCAGCCATTTTGGAAAAACACCACCATGTTGTGATTTGATAATTGCAAGTAAAATACCAAATGTGATAATTGGGACTGTTGATCCAAACAATCAAGTATCAGGCGCAGGTATCAAACGATTAATTGAGGCAGGCACCCATGTCACTGTTGGCGTTCTCGAAGCCGAATGCAATGCGCTTAACAAACGTTTCTTTATTTTTCATCGAAAAAAAAGACCCTATATCATACTAAAATGGGCCCAAACCGCAGATGGATTTATTGCTCCTCTAGAACGCGACGAGCAAAAACCAGTTTGGATCACCTCTGGCCCTGCGAGACAATTGGTACACAAATGGAGAAGTGAAGAACAAGCGATATTGGTAGGAACTCAAACTGCCATCGATGACAATCCAAAATTGAACGTCCGTGACTGGACAGGAAATAATCCTGTTCGAATTGTTTTGGATCGAAAAAATCGTATCCCACAAAATTACAATCTCTTTGACAACAACGTAAAAACTATTATAATTTGTGAATCAACCAGCAATCAAAGCACAGAAAATTGTATCTTTGAGAGTATTGATTTTAAGAAAGAAATAACAAATCAGATTATCGAAATCTTGTACCAGCACCAAATTCAGTCAGTTATAATCGAAGGAGGAAGACACACTTTGCAATCCTTTATAGATAATAAACTTTGGGACGAAGCTTTCGTTTTTGAAGGTTCTATAAATTTCAAAAAAGGAATACGTGCGCCAGTATTAACCAACCACTCGCTTTTTGACCATAAAAAAATAGGTCAAGACGAACTTAAAAAATATAAAAATCATGATTGAATCCATTATATTTGATTTTGGTGATGTTTTCATCAATCTTGACAAACCAGCAACTTTTGACGGATTAAAAAAGTTAGGTGCTCCAGAATGGAATAGCGAACTTGACCAATTGAATCAACAGTTTGAAATGGGAAAAATTACAGAAGAAGATTTCTTAAGTGGCATTCAAAAACACTGTCCAAACGCTACTATTCCAGAAATCAAAAAGACATGGAATGCCATTCTATCAGATTTCCCTTTGTATCGCTTGGAATTCTTACAAATGCTTTCAAAGAAGTACCGTTTGTTTTTACTTAGTAATACCGATGCAATTCATATTGCACAATTTCAAAAAAAAGTCGGCGAAAGTTTTTATAATGATTTCTACCACTGTTTTGAACATGTTTACTTTTCATTTGAGGTGGGTATGCGAAAACCGAACATAGAAATCTACGAACATGTTCTAAACAATCATAGCCTTGAAGCCCAAAAAACTTTATTTGTGGATGATAAGAAAGAAAATACAGATGCCGCCAAATCATTAGGCATACATGTTTGGAACCTTCAAGTGGGTAAAGAAGATGTAGTTGATTTATTCGAAAAGAAAATAGTATAAAAGTCAAAAAAAAAAGAGGAACTCAGCCTAAATTTGGTTTATTCTGAATATTTATTTTGTTCATTAATAAAAAACATACCGAGGGACACCTGAATCAGCGATATCTTCTTATTAAAACACCTTTTGACTCCCTTTATAGTTAAGTGATTATATGCTAGCCAGTGGCTTCGTGTAACAATGCAGAATATTTTAAAAACAAGTACAACTTTTCGATACAAATAAAAAAGAATAAAATCAATTACCTTATTGGAGACTACAGACACTTATAAAACGATTGCCGCAGCTTCAGAAGAAACATTGTTCAAAGAAAAGAGCAGCAAATTCTTTGGCTATGCCTTCCCCATAACTACTGAAGAAGAAGTAAAACCAATCATTGAGAGGTTACGCAAAATACATCCTCATGCTCGTCACATCTGTTATGCATACCAAATAGGAACCGAAACGATTCAATATAGAGTCAATGAAGATGGAGAACCAAACAACACTGCAGGAGCTCCTATATATGGTCAAATACAGTCCTTCGGCCTCACTAACATACTTTTATTAGTGGTTCGCTTTTTTGGTGGCACAAAACTCGGCGTCGGTGGGTTAATAACGGCCTACAAAACCGCTGCACAAATCACTATACAAGCCAGTGAGATTATCGAAAAAACAATTGACGTACACTACCTTATTTCTTTTGACTACCAGAACATGAACAAAGCCATGCGAGTAATCAAAGAAAAAAAAATCGATATCGTCAATCAAGAAATGGTGATTGATCCCGAAACCAATCTTCCAACGGGTAAAATCGAAATTAAAACTAGAAAAAAAAATGCCGAAATGATTTTCGACATTTTCACAACACTATACGAAATTGACATCATTATTAAAGAATAATGAATCAATCAACGGATCTTCTTACATTACTTTTAAACACTCTTTGATATACTCTGGAGGTGCCATTGGACGACCTGTTTTCATATTTACAAAAACAAGGATTGAGTTCCCAATTGTTAACAACTCCATTTCTTCATTATAAATTTCATAATCAAATTCTATTTTAACAGACGTCTGACTTTTAAATATTGTTTTAACGGTTAACAAATCATCATAGCGTGCTGGTTTTTTATAATTCGTACTCAATGAAACTACTGGTAACATCACGCCGCTTTCTTCCATCAATTTGTACGAAACCCCCATTTTCCTTAGCCATTCCACGCGTCCCATCTCAAAATATTGTGCATAATTACCATGATACACTACGCCCATCTGGTCAGTTTCTGAGTAACGTACCCTTACTTTTAATTCGAATTCTTTCATAATTATTATCTATTTTACATACCTAAATCAGACTCATTTTTGATCGCTTACAACAATATTTGTTGATATTCAACCCCCAAAAATTTTTTTTTACAGAAAATTGTTCACATATTTGTTAACCCAAAAAACCGCTAAAAAACCGTTACTTTTCCACGAAGTAATCTTATACAAAATTAAATAATTTAGATAGAATTTATGACTAAAACTGCTCAATCAGTATGGGAAAATTGTTTGTCCTTTATAAAAGACAACATTCAAGACCAAGCCTATAAAACTTGGTTTGAACCAATCAAGTCAGTTGAGCTAACAGATAACGCACTTTATATTCAAGTACCAAGTAAATTTTTCTACGAATGGTTAGAAGAACACTATGTGAAATTATTAAAAGTAGCTTTAACAAAAGAACTTGGGAAAAATGCAAAGTTACTCTATAAAATCAAAATGGAGAACACTTATGGCAACAAACAACCTTTTACAGAACAGTTACCTAGCGCCAATAGAGTTCAAATGAAACCTCAAGAAGTTGACGCTCCTTTAAAAAACTTAAATCCTGAATTAAAAAATCCATTTGTAATTCCTGGAATACGTAATTTAAAAATCGAATCGCAATTAAACGCCAATTATAGTTTTGACAATTTCCTTGAAGGAGACTCAAATAGATTAGCACGTTCTGCAGGTATGGCTGTAGCCAACAAACCAGGAGGAACATCATTTAATCCTTTATTAATTTTTGGAGGAGTAGGACTAGGTAAAACACACCTAGCTCATGCTATTGGAGTTGAAATTAAAGATAAATATCCAGAGAAAACAGTTTTATACATTTCAGCAGAAATTTTCACACAACAATATATTGACTCGGTAAAGAAAAACAATCGTAATGATTTTATTCACTTCTATCAGTTGATAGACGTATTAATCATTGACGACGTGCAATTCCTTTCTGGTAAATCAGGTACTCAGGATGTATTTTTTCACATTTTCAATTATCTACACCAAAACGGAAAACAGGTTATCTTGACTTCAGACAAAGCACCTGTTGACATGCAAGATATTGAACAAAGATTATTATCCCGTTTCAAATGGGGATTGTCTGCAGAAATTCACCAACCCGATTATGAAACTAGAATTTCGATCTTAAAAAACATTCTTTATCGTGATGGAGTAGAAATTCCAGAAGACATTATTGAATATGTTGCACGCAACATCAAATCTAATGTAAGAGAACTGGAAGGAGCGATCATTTCCTTAATCGCACAGTCTTCTTTTAACAAAAAAGAAGTAACCATTGAGTTGGCAAAAAGTGTCGTTGAGAAGTTTGTTAAGAATGTGAAACGCGAAATTTCAATAGATTATATTCAAAAAACAGTTTCAGAATATTTTCAATTGGACTTAGAGATCTTACAATCTAAAACAAGAAAACGACACGTGGTGCAGGCAAGACAATTAGCAATGTTTTTTGCTAAGAAGTTCACCAAAGCATCCTTGGCTAACATCGGTTCTCAAATTGGAGACCGTGACCATGCTACCGTTTTACACGCTTGCAAGACAGTTGACAACTTGGTCTCTACAGACAAACAATTCAAGAAATACGTAGATGACATTCATAAAAAACTAACGCTATAAAAAGCACTATGTCAGTCAAAATTTTAATGGTATGCTTGGGAAATATTTGCCGCTCCCCACTAGCCGAAGGTATTTTAGCCTCCAAACTTCCAGCCGCTACATTTTCAGTAGAATCGGCTGGTACAGGTTCATGGCATATTGGTCATTCACCCGACAAGCGTTCTATTGAAATAGCCAAAAAAAACAAACTAGACATTTCAAAACAGAAGGGAAGACAATTCGAAACAACCGATTTTGAGACTTTCGACTTCATCTATGTGATGGACCATTCCAACTACAAAGACGTAGTGGCAATGGCTAAAAATGAAAAGCAAATTTCAAAAGTTAAAATGATTTTGAATGAGCTATTCCCTACCGAAAATGTAGATGTTCCTGACCCTTATTACGGAACAGATAATGGATTTGAAATGGTCTACAAGATGCTTGACGAAGCATGTGATATTATTAGTGAAAAATTAATAGCCCAACAGAATTAAACCAAGCTTCCCATTTTTACAATCTAAAAAAAAACTACCTACCTATACTTAATAACTAAATCAAAATTAATTAATCCATATGGATCAATAACATTGACTTAGCCATAAAAACTTTCAAAAAGATAGATTTTCAGCCTTTGTCTAGTTTATATCCATTTACAATCCCCTCAAAACAACAACAATAAAACCATAAGTGCTTATCAAGTATCTTTTATAAATATAACTTTGTTTTAACCAGTTCGCTATAAAAACCGAACCCTTACAGTCCACTTATTAGAGACTTTATTTTAAAACCAAAAAATATTTATAAATTATTTACTATGAAAAAAACAGCTTTTTTATTATTGTTATTACCTCTTAGTTTCTACTTATTTTCATGCTCAAAAGATTCACCTGAGCAATCATCAATCGTAAAAATCCCAGCTCTGGTAGTAACAAACTACAAATTGATAACGGTACCTGCAGATCCAGGATCAGGAAAAAAATGGGAATTCCAAACAGATATGTCAGATGATTTTGAATACGCTTATACCACTTCAAACATTAAGACTACTTTTGGAAATGGTAAATGGACTAATTTCTACCATAATGGTTGGGATGGTCCCGGATTAACCAAATGGAAATATGAAAATGTAACAATAGTAGACGGCATACTTAAATTAATCACCACGCGAGTAAGCGGAGAAACCAAAGATTACGATTACGGCGGATCTACCAAAACAGGCAAAGCGACAAGACTTGGTGCAGTAGTATCAAATAAACAAATTGCATACCCTGTATATATTGAAAGTAGAATTAAAATTGCTAATAGTGTAAATACATCAGGAGCATGGCTATTAAGCCCCGACGACACACAAGAAATTGATTTTATGGAGGCTTGGGGCGGAAAAGCAGCAAGAAATAATGTTTCAGGCGGAATACAGTTTTCCAAAACAATACATCTGAGTCATCATATATTTATAAGAAATCCGTTTCAAGATTACCAACCTAGTGATATTACAACTTGGTATACTGACTCAAAAGTTGGAGATTGGTCAGATGCATATCATCGCTATGGTGTATATTGGAAAAGCCCAACTGAGTTAGAATATTATATAGATGGCATACTTGTTCGTTCTACAAATAGTCTAGACAATGCAGGATTAAAAGATGGAATTGACCCAAAAAACTTTACTTCGCCAACCAAAGAGACAGCAAATAGAACAGGATTAAGTAAACCTATGGATATTATATTTACCATGGAAGATCAAAATTGGAGAGCAGGAATTGGTTGTACTCCAACAGACGAAGAAATAAAAAACACAGATGACCACAGCATGAAGATTGACTGGATTCGTATTTTTAAACCTGTAACCAAATAATAGTTCCTTTTTAAACACAAAATCCTATTTGAGTCACATCAAATAGGATTTTTTAGTTAAAGGCCTATTGCAAATACTGATTAAATCCCGTTCTTTGTAATTCAATTATAGCTAAAGATAAGAATAATGAATACCAACAATACACTAGGAAAACTCTATTTAATTCCAACAACAATGGGTGATTGCAACCCAATGGACGTTTTACCACAAACTATAAAAAGAGCTATCGATTTGATTGACTATTATATTGTTGAAAATGAAAAGACCGCTCGTAAATCGATCAAAGAAGTTCAACCAGAGAAAAAACAACCTGATTTAGTCCTTTTTGCACTAAATAAATATACCGAAACCAAAGAACATTTAGATTTTATCAAACCTTTATTAGAAGGTAAAAACATGGGATTAATGAGCGAAGCTGGTTGTCCGGGTGTTGCCGATCCAGGTGCTGTAATTGTCAAAATAGCACATGACAGAGGAATACAGGTGATTCCGCTAGTAGGCCCTTCATCTATATTATTGGCCATGATGGCTTCTGGAATGAACGGACAAAGCTTTACTTTTCATGGTTATTTACCTATCGAAAAAGACGAAAAGAAAGCGAGTTTTAAAGCATTAGAAAGAACTTCTTTTGAGAAAAATCAATCTCAAATTTTTATTGAAACACCATATCGTAATAATAAATTATTAGAAGACCTAATCCAAACCTTACATCCAGATACTCATTTGTGTATCGCAACAGACATCACTTTACCCACCGAATACATTAGAACAAAAAAAATATCGGCTTGGAAAAAAGAGACAATTGACTTACACAAACGTCCAACTATTTTCATTATTCATAAAATGTAAGTTTAAATAAGATGAGTAAGCTTCCCAATGTTAGACCAAGCATATTTTCGACTATGTCCCAATTGGCGTCAGAATACCACGCAATAAATCTGTCACAGGGTTTCCCTAATTTTCCAGTTGACGAAAGATTGATCGAAATCACAGCAAAGCTCACTCATAAAAATGTTCATCAATATATGCCAATGGCTGGATACCCACCCTTGTTGCAAAAAATTGCAGAACTTACAGAAAAACAATACAATAGAACCGTTGACCCTAATACTGAAATCTTGATAACGGCTGGAGCTACACAAGGAATATTCACTGCAATTCAGGCATTGATTAAAACGGGAGACGAAGTACTAGTACTTGATCCTAGTTATGATTCCTACGAACCTTCAATTTTAATGAGTAATGGAATTCCTATTCGAATTTCACTTGAAGATGACTATACTGTTAATTGGACAACTATCAAGCAAGCATGCCATTCTAAAACTAGAATGATCATCATCAACAATCCCCACAATCCCACGGGACGAATTTTTACTCAAAGTGATATTGAGGCATTAGAAGGCATTTTGGAACACTACCCAAACCTACTTTTATTGTCTGATGAAGTATATGAATACATCACTTTCGAGCAAAAACACATTTCAGCAAATAGCCGCGAAAAATTAATATCGCGATCGATCATTACTTCCTCTTTTGGCAAGTCATTTCATATTACTGGTTGGAAAATTGGCTATCTGATAGCACCCGAAAATTTGATGAACGAAATCAAAAAAGTTCATCAATTTATGGTTTTTAGTGTCAATAGTTTATCTCAAGTAGCCATTAGTGATTATTTAGATATAGTGCAATTAGACGAAATAGCTTCTTTTTATCAAAAAAAACGAGACTATTTCAAGCAATTATTAACCCCTACCCGATTGGAGTTACTACCTTGTGAAGGCACGTACTTTCAAATAGCTTCTTATGCAGCAATTTCTAACGAAAACGATGTCGATTTTTGCAAAAGACTAGCAAAAAATTTTGGAGTTGCAGCCATACCGAATTCAACATTTTATGCAGATGACACAGACCTCAAACACATCCGTTTTTGTTTTGCCAAAACAAATGAAACACTAGAAGCTGCCGCCAAAAATCTAACTTCTTTATAATTATTACACTATAGTCTAAGAAAATGTTCATAATTATTTCACTTACTATGCATGCATAGTAAGTTTAAATTCCTTATATTTACTAAAAAGCTAACCCTATGAATTTCAAAGATAAAATGTTACGTGACGATGCACTCCAAGGAAAAGTAATTGTTGTTACTGGAGGAGGAAGCGGACTAGGTAAAGCAATGACACAGTATTTCCTTGAATTGGGAGCCAAAGTAGCCATTACTTCCAGAGATTTAGACAAATTGATTACTACAGCATCAGAATTAGAAAGCGCTACTGGTGGTACCTGTTTACCCCTTCAATGTGATGTAAGGCATTACGACCAAGTAGAAGTAATGCTACAAAAGGTACTTAAAGCGTTTGGAAAAGTCGATGTATTACTAAATAATGCAGCCGGAAATTTCATTTCACCAACCGAAAGATTATCAGCGAACGCCTTTGATACCGTAATTGACATTGTTCTAAAAGGAACAAAAAACTGTACACTGGCCTTTGGAAAACATTGGATCGAAACTAAACAAGAACATTCTACTGTACTAAACATTGTAACTACTTATGCTTGGACAGGATCGGCATATGTTGTACCAAGCGCCACCGCCAAAGCAGGTGTTTTGGCAATGACACGTAGCCTAGCCGTAGAGTGGGCAAAATATGGTATTCGCACCAATGCAATTGCACCAGGTCCATTCCCTACCAAAGGAGCATGGGACCGCTTATTACCAGGTGATTTGGCAGAGAAATTTGACATGGCCAAGAAAGTGCCCTTGCAACGTGTGGGTGACCACCAAGAATTGGCAAATTTAGCTGCTTACCTTGTTTCTGACTTTTCGGCCTATATAAATGGTGAAGTTGTCGTAATCGACGGAGGTGAATGGCTGAAAGGTGCCGGTCAATTCAATCTACTTGAAGCCATTCCCGAAGAGCTTTGGGATCAACTTGAAGCCATGATTAAAGCTAAAAAATCAAAATAGTATTCAAACATTTATTCAAGATCTTTCCAGTAAGACTTATATTCAATTATAATAATCATATTTTATAAATACAGAACAGCTGCAATTGAACTACTATTGCGGCTGTTTTATTTAAAATGGTAGCTCTTCTTTGATAATTATTCTTGATTCACTTGCCCTTGCATTTTAATAAACTATAAAAATAATCTATCATCTATCATCTATATTGTAAAAAGATTTATCCGATAGCAAGTAACATAGATCATTTAAAGCAAAACTATTACATCTTTATTTTCGAACAATAAAAAAACCACCAAACGATTAGGTATCGTTGGTGGCCTTAACAATTTCTTTTACAATGAAATAAAACTATTTCACTTTGAATGTTACCTTACGTGCCAAATTATGAGCTCCTTCATTGAAAGAATTATCTTCACCTTCACTTATAACATTTAATCTTGATTCAGCAATGTTAGCTTTGATCAAGGTTTCTCTTACTGCATTAGCTCTAGCGGTAGCTAAAGTATTGTTTGAAACTTCACTTCCAACCTCATCAGCATGACCAATGATATCTATATTGGCAGATGGATTATTTCTTAAATAAGTTAAAATAAACGATGTAGCATCAGATGATTCTATATTTGAAGTCGATTTGTTTGTATCAAAAAACACAGATACATAACCACCATTAATCAAACTTTTCACAGTATCATCAATAGATCCAGTTCCACTTTCTGATTTATATTTAGCATCAAGATACTTTTCAACTTCGTCAGGAATACCATTTTTATTTTTATCGATGTTACGCCCTTGAACGTCAACCATAGCTCCTTCAACTGAATTAGGTTCAAGATCCAAATAATCCACAACACCATCTTTATCGGTGTCAACGTTCATAGCCTCAAGTTCTGAAACTCTTTTTTCTAGTTTAGAAACTGGGTTACTTACATACCAATCAGCATGTTTTGCATTTTTACCAATATAATAGGTAAGTCCGACTGTACCATTTAGAATACCACCATAACCATTGTTAGTAATTACCCCATCAAAAGTACGTAATTGCTTAGTAGTAACCATTCCACTTAAATCTCCTGTTAAAACAAAACGATCAGAAATTTTCACCTGAGCTGTAAGACCTACAATTCCAATACCTACATTATCAACTTCATTTTCGACTATACCAAGACCAATACCAGTATGTGCTAACAAACCTATGCTATTTGTCCAAGTTTCAAAATTCATGATTCGACCTAAATTAAAAATAGCCTGAATATTTAATCTATAAAATTGTGAAGAAAAATTAGGAGTACCTTTTTTTTCTTGAAAATGATTAAATCCTAAGTCTGCTTTAAGACCGAATTTATTATTAAACATATACCGAACCCCAAAATCAACAGTATAAGGCGTAATAAATCCAAATGTACTTGTTCCGAAGCGGTTCAATGGTTTATTAAATCCACCTGCTACTTCAACAGACCATTTATTGAATTGGTCGCTTTCGTTTTCTTTTTGAGTTACATTCTGCGCATTAATTGCCGTAATTGATAAGGTGGCAAGCAAAGTAATTATGATTTTTTTCATGAAATAATTGAATTAAAATTGATCTTTTTTAATAAAATTACAGCATTCAAATCATTATTTATTTTTTATCTGTTAAACTACATTATTATCAGATAAATAGCATAAAAATATTTTTTTTTTAAAATATATTTACTTATTGAACTTTTCCTATTCAACATATCATTACTTTACTAGGAATGAATCACCTTTACAATCAGATTATTTGGATATAGAGTATATTTAGTAGTGAAACTTAGTGATTATTCCCTAATCACTGTTGTTTTAGTATTGAACAATATAGTATTTTAAAGAAAATATTAATACTAAAGCGACAATTACAACTAACAAATAGAAAGGCTATAATCCAAATAGAAAGATTATTGCTAAAATAAATTTTGAACAATAAGGATACTAAGTTTAAAGTTTTACACATCATGATCCATCAGATTAATTCTTAAATTAGAATAACTTATTCTTGAGTAAGCAAAAAAAATAGTAATCGATACTTTAAGAGTTCTGCTATCAAATAACCGCTCATAATGTAAAGAAATAGTATTCCTTTAATTAATAAAAAACTGTAAAGATAGACAACACTTACAGAAAGAAGTTTATGTAAAAAACTACATATTTAAAAAGTTTACATTCACAATCAAGTAATTCTTTCAGTAAAATAACTCTCAATAAACAACTTACCAAGTACCTTATAAAACTAATTCTAGTAATTCTTAAGTAGATTTTTTTAAAGGATATTAAAGCTAGAACACTATTACATTTACCTTCTCCCTATTATATTACAACATGGATTATGAGCATGATTATAATTTCAGAAGTATAAAGCAATGCAAAAAACAATAATCCAAATCGAAGAAACATCCTATTGCGGTACAGTAGACAAAGTGATAAATATAACGAATAGCTGGAAAAATCATTAGAGTAGTATAAAATGATTACTCAAAATTAAAAAAAAATCCACCTCATAATGAGATGGACTTCTATAATAAGGAGGAACTACTAAAAACCTTAATCTAAAACTTGAACTAAAAACTAAAAACTAAAAATTTAACCTCAGTAGCTCCAACCTGTAAATCAAGTAACAACCTTTTGAATTGATACTTTATATACTTTTTTTCATCTATTAAATAACGACTTATTCATTAAATCGACTGCAAAAATACTTTATTCAAACGATTTCGTAAAATATATTGACACTTTTTTACATAAAAAAACCAACTTCAAAATTGAAATTGGTTTAAATTGATATTCAAATAGTTACTATATAATAATTCGAATAATTTCACCAGATTTATTAACCATTTCTATTCGAATACTTTGACCCTCATCTTTTTTACTCAATAATTGGGAAACAGATTCTATATTAGTGGCCTTCACATTGTCAATACTCAAAATAATATTACCTTTTAATTCAGAGGCATATTGTGCCAAATTTTCATTGTTGATAGCTTTGATTTTTACACCGTAATCTAATTTAAATTTCTTTTTGTCAGCAGCTTCAATATTCTCTAATTCTATCCCTTTAAATTCCGTCGAGAAAAACTCATTTTTACTTAATGTTACTGTTGCAGATTTAGATTTTCCATCTCTCAAATAAGTAACCACCACATTGTCATTTGGACGCTTAGTATTGATATAACCCGATAAATCAGCAAAAGTAGAGATATTTTGATTGTCTAACTTAATGATGATATCCCCTTTTTGTAAACCAGATTTCTCTGCACCTGAATTCTTGGTCACTCTGTTAATGTAAAATCCTTCTGTTTGGGAAACACCTAGTTCTTTGGATGCCATCGCATTCAGTTCACCTCCTTCAACACCGAGAATACCTCTTTGTACGTTACCGTATTCCATAATATCCTCGACAATTTTGCGAGTAACATTTGACGGAACAGCAAAAGAATAGCCGACATATGAACCAGTCGTAGACGAGATCATTGTATTGATACCAACCAAATTACCTTTTGTATCTACCAATGCTCCACCACTATTCCCTGGATTCACGGCTGCATCTGTTTGAATAAAAGATTGGATTCCATTCTCACCTAAATTTCTAGCTTTGGCAGAAATAATACCTGCAGTAACAGTAGAGGTTAAATTGTATGGATTACCAACTGCCAAAACCCACTCTCCAACTTTAACATTATCTGAATCACCAAAAGCAGTATAGGGCAATTTTTCGGTTGTTTCAATTTTTAATAATGCGATATCCATTTTGGAATCGGTCCCGATCAACTTAGCTTTATATGATTTTTTGTTATTCAATGTAATTTCGATTTCAGAGGCATCTTTAATTACATGATTATTGGTTACAATATACCCATCCTCAGAAATGATTACCCCAGAACCAGTCCCAACTTGCTCTTGCGATTGACCGCCTTGATATCCATAAAAATATTCTAACATAGGGTTGGACACTGTTCTGCGAGAAACATTTTTTACGTGCACTACAGAGTGGACCGTTTTTTCAGCAGCCTCTGTAAAATCAAGTACGCTCGAGGAGAGACCTACATTTCGGTTATAGCTTGTTGAGGCAACTGTTGTCAATGGTTTTTTATCGAAAGAAAATGGAGCATTGCTATCAAAAAATATTTTGTAAGCTCCCAAAGTAGTAGCTCCACTCATCAGTGAAACCAGAAAAAGCTGTGAAATTTTGTTCATAATTGTTACTATTATATTAATTGCACTATAAATTTAACACTAAAACAGATTATTAAAAAATAGTTTAACGCTCTTTAACGCAACTTAACTTTTCATTAATAATCATAAATAAGATTGAAATAGTACACAACATTCAAAAATTAATTGACCAAAACACCTATATAAACCAAGAACTCTTTCGATTAAAACAGCAATTCATTATCTATAATTTGTACTTTTGTATTAGATAAAAGAACAAAAAATGCTATTAGAATTTTATAAATACCAAGGAACAGGAAATGATTTTGTGATGATTGATAATCGAACAGAAACATTTCCCAAAGAAAACATAGAAATCATCGCTCACCTCTGTGACAGACGTTTCGGAATTGGCGGTGACGGACTTATTTTATTAGAAAATGATCCCAAAACAGATTTTAAAATGGTCTACTATAACTCCGATGGAAATCAAAGTACGATGTGTGGGAACGGTGGCCGATGTTTGGTTGCTTTCGCTAAAAAAATGAATGTAATTAATGATACTGCAACATTCAATGCTATTGACGGTTTACACCATGCAAGCGTGAGTCCTGAAGGAATTGTTTCTTTGCAAATGATAGATGTGAACCAAATTAAAAATACTCCTGATTATTCTTTTTTGAATACTGGATCACCTCATCATGTGCAAATGGTCGATGATTTAAAAAACTACAACATCAAAAAGTATGGCGCTGCGCTGCGCTATGGTCCTTTATATGGTAAAGAAGGAAGTAACATTAACTTTGTTACCAAAATAGACAATACGAATTTCAATTTACGTACCTACGAAAGAGGAGTTGAAGATGAAACATTGGCGTGTGGAACCGGAGCTACAGCGGTAGCCATTGCAATGAACGCCACAGGACAAACAGAAGCAACAGCTATTAATATTAACGTAGAAGGCGGAAAACTTACTGTATCATTTGATAAAAAAGACAACCTATATACTAATGTGTTTTTAATAGGTCCTGCTGAATTTGTATTTGGTGGAACAGTAAGCATCTAAAAAAATCACCCCTCTCAAATGATAACTTTAAAAGGAAAAAATATCTATCTCCGTGCCTTAGAACCCAATGATTTAGAATTTGTTTATGCCATGGAAAATGATGAAAGCATTTGGGAAGTAAGCAACACGCAAACTCCGTATAGCCGTTTCATGATTAGGCAATACCTAGAAAATGCACAACAAGATATTTATGAAGCCAAACAATTGCGTTTGGCAATTTGCCAAGATGACGATTTTCCTGCAATAGGATTAATTGACCTTTTTGAATTTGACCCTAAGAACAATAAAGCAGGAGTAGGAATCGTTATTCAAGGACTTAGCCATAGAAAACAAAATATTGGTTCAGAAGCATTAACACTTTTAATCAACTATTCCTTTCAACACCTTAACTTACATCAATTGTATGCAAATATATGTGAAGAAAACGAAGCAAGTAAAGCTCTTTTTACTAAATTTGGCTTTGAATGTATTGGCATCAAAAAAGATTGGAATCTTATAAATGGTGTTTACAAAGACGAAGGGATTTACCAATTAATAAACACGGATGTCAGCGAACTGACGTAGAAATTTAAAAACTCAGACTTTGAACTTAAAGAAAATAATCTCTATCTCCGCTATTGTCATAATCTCAGGATTAATCATATATGGCTTTATATTAGTACGACAAATTTTTGCACCAAACACTAAATTTGATCAAAACGAGGTTTATATACATATTCCTACTGATGCAAATTATCAAACCGCTCAAGCTATACTTGCTCCTTATATCGAAGACATGGAACGTTTTGAATTAGTAGCCAACAAACGTAACTATCCAGAAAATGTAAAATCAGGACGCTTTTTGTTTACCAAAGGAATGAGTAGTTATGATTTGGTTAAATCCTTACGCCGTAACATTCCCGTAAAACTAGCTTTTAATAATCAAGAAAGATTAGAAAATTTTGCAGGTAGAATAAGTTCCCAAATTGAAGCAGATAGCCTTTCATTACTAAGTACAATAAAAGATTCTGTTTTTATGAAAGAAAATGGTTTTAATGAAGAAACTGTTTTTGCTATGTTTATCCCCAATACTTACGAAATTTACTGGGATACCCCTGCTCTAAAATTTAGAGACAAGATGATCAAAGAATACCGCAAATTTTGGACTGATGATCGCGTAGCTAAAGCTAAAGCACAAGGACTAACACCCGTTGAAGCAACTATACTAGCATCTATCGTTCATAAAGAATCAGTAAAAAAAGATGAAAGACCTCGTATTGCGGGTGTTTATCTAAACCGCTTAAAAATTGGAATGCCTCTACAAGCAGACCCAACTGTTATATATGCACTTAAAAAGAAAGCAAACAATTTTGACCAAGTAATCAAAAGAGTTTTATATAATGACCTAGTAATGAGTTCGCCATATAATACCTATGTAAATGTTGGTCTGCCTCCTGGTCCTATAGCAATGCCAGACATTACTGCTATGGAAGCAGTACTAAATCCAGAAAAAAATGATTTCATTTATTTTTGTGCTAGTGTTGAACGTTTTGGATACCATGAATTTGCAGCTACTTACGCTGAGCATACTTTGAATGCCAAAAAATATTCAGAATGGATTAATAAGCAAGGGGTAAAACGATAATTTTGGATTGTAAAAAAATATACTTCTGTTTTGTTTGTATAGGGATCATTTATTCTCCCTTCTACTCACAAAACAGAATTTCTTCGTTTTTAAAACCCGCAGATACTCTAAACGTCCAAAGGAAAAATACGGTCATTTTAACAGAAGCGATAGCAATTACAAGTGCTTTGGTAGGGCTAAACCAATTATGGTATGCTGACTATCCCCGTTCGCACTTCCATTTTATAAATGACAATAAGGAATGGCTACAAATGGACAAATTGGGGCATAGCTATACTTCCTATCAAATGGGACGAATGGGAGCGGAATTACTCCAATGGAGTAGTGCTACTAAAAAACAACAACTACTTTATGGAGCAGGACTAGGATTTACCTTTCTAACTGCTGTAGAAGTGTTGGATGGATTTTCTAGCGAATGGGGAGCATCGATGGGTGATGTTATTGCCAATGCATCAGGGACTGCTTTGTATGTTTCTCAAGAACTAATTTGGAAAGAACAACGCATAATTCCAAAATTCTCCTTCCAAAAATCGATATATGCAGCAGAGCGACCAGAATCTTTAGGCCATACTTTTAGCGAGCAACTTTTAAAGGATTATAATGGGCAAACGTATTGGCTTTCTATCAATTTACACTCTTTCGCAAAAAGTAGTATACTACCCAAATGGTTCAACATAGCGATTGGATTTGGAGCAGATGGAATGCTAAGCGGTAATACCGAAAAAACTTACGTTCTAAACGACAAAATACTAGTCAGAAAAAGACAATTTTACCTCAGCTTAGACGTTGACCTAACGAAAATTGATACAGAATCGCACTTTTTGAAAACTTTTTTCTCTGTTTTCAACAGTATTAAAATCCCCGCACCCACAATAGAATTAACAGCTAACGAGTCAGTTAGGGTTCACCTTCTTCGCTTTTAACGAACTTTAACAACCTGATTTACAGTTTTATAAAAATTGTTGTATATTTGCATGCAGAAATTTTAGATAGTGACAGCATTCTAAAGAAAAACAATTTATGATAAAGAAATGGTATTTTTATACAACTTTAGCGATTATAATAGCTTTTTTAAGCTCGGGTTTTAAACCTCTTAAAATTGACTCTAATCATTGGTTTTTAATAAAAAATCCAGATGGATCTCAATACTTATATCCATCGCAAGAACAAGAAGATTACACCAATTTGAATATCCCTTTTACCGGAAATTTATTTATTGGTTTCAAAGAGGCAATCGGCTTCAAAGAATCTCAAGGAAAATACAAGAAGATTAATTCCTTAGGTTATTTAGGAAAATACCAATTTGGTGTAGAAACCCTAAAAACAATCGGAATCAATAACAGCCCAAAATTTTTACGTAGCCCCAAGATGCAAGAAAAAGCATTTGTAGCACTCTTAGCCAAAAACAAATGGTTATTACGTGATGTTATTGAAAAATATGATGGTAAAGTAATCAGCGGAATACAAATTACTGAATCGGGAATACTCGCTGCAGCACATCTAGGTGGAGCTGGATCAGTAAAGAAATTCTTTAGATATAAAGGTTCTCGTTATTTGAAGGATGCCTATGGAACATCAATTAGAAGTTACATGAAAGCTTTTGGAGGATACGACACTTCTTTTATTATTCCTGACAATAATGCAATGGTAAGCCTAAATTAGTCAGTATACGAAATAAAAAAAGGCGATGTACTCTTCTAAGATTACATCGCCTTTTTTATTCTAGATCTGTTTAACACTACCTATTTTTCTTTTAATAATGATTCTAAAATAACAATTGCCGTTTCTCCAATTGCAGTACCAGGACCAAAAATAGCTAAAACACCTGCATCAATTAAATCTTCATAATCTTGCGGTGGTATTACTCCTCCAAGAACAAGCTGCATCGTAGATTTTGCCTTAGTTCCTAAAGCATTAATAACCTGGGGTACTAAGATATTGTGACCTGCAGTCATTGACGAAATTCCCAGAACATCTACGTTGAACGCAATTGCTTGCTGAGCTACCTCGGCCGGAGATTGAAATAGCGGACTGATAAAAACTTCAAAGCCCAAATCAGCATAAGCGGTAGCTACCACTTTTGCACCGCGATCATGACCATCTTGCCCCATTTTGGCAATCATTATTCTCGGTGCTACCCCTTTCTCTACTCTAAATATTTCAACTAGATTTTTTGCTTTCTCGAAAATTGGATTCTCGCAAATATTAGCAGCATAAACCCCCGTAATGGATTTTATTTTAGCGACATAACGTCCATAAACCTTTTCTAAAGCCAAGCTAATTTCGCCCAATGTGGCTCTATTTCTTGCTGCTTCAATACTTAATTCCAAAAGGTTACCGTCCTGACTTTGTGCGCATTTAGTCAGCTTAAGCAAAGACTCCTTTACCAGATCCTCATTTCTGTTTATTTTCAAAACTGATAATTGCTCTAATTGTTGCTGCAATACTTTCTTATTATTGATATGTCTAATTAACAACTGTTCTTCTTTCTTTAATCTATATTTATTTACTCCTATAATTATTTCTTGATTGTTATCAATTTTAGCTTGCTTTCTCGCTGAAGCTTCCTCGATTCTTAATTTTGGTATTCCTGTTTCGATAGCTTTAGTCATTCCGCCCAAGGCCTCGACCTCTTCAATTAATCTCCAAGCCTTTTGAACGAGTTCGTTAGTCAAATTTTCTACGTAGTAACTTCCACCCCAAGGATCAACCGTTTTGGTAATTTTGGTTTCTTCCCTCAAGTATAACTGCGTATTTCTTGCTATTCGAGCCGAGAAATTGGTCGGTAAAGCAATGGCTTCATCCAAGGCATTGGTATGCAAAGATTGCGTTCCTCCATAAATTGCTGCAGCCGCTTCAATACAAGTTCGAGTGACATTATTAAAAGGGTCTTGTTCCGTCAAACTCCAACCACTCGTTTGGCAATGCGTGCGCAAAACCATCGACTTCGGATTTTTGGGATCAAATTGTTTCACCAATTTGGCCCACAACAAACGCGCAGCTCGTAACTTCGCAACCTCCATAAAATGATTCATTCCAATTGCCCAGAAAAAAGACAAATTGGGTGCAAAATCATCAATCTTCATACCTGTTGCCAATCCTGTTCGAATGTATTCTAGTCCATCCGCCAAAGTGTAGGCTAACTCAATATCTGCAGTCGCTCCTGCTTCTTGCATATGATAACCCGAAATAGAAATAGAGTGAAATTTCGGCATAAAATTGTGTGTATATTCAAAAATATCGGAAACAATTCTCATCGAAGCTTTAGGAGGATAAATATATGTATTACGAACCATAAACTCCTTCAAGATATCATTTTGAATTGTTCCTAACAATCGTTCTAAAGGAATTCCTTTTTCCTGCGCAGCAACTATATAGAAAGCCATAATAGGTAAAACAGCACCATTCATCGTCATAGAAACTGAAATTTCATCCAATGATATCCCGTCAAACAATCGTTTCATGTCCTCAACCGAATCAATCGCAACTCCCGCTTTCCCTACATCTGCTGATACACGCTCATGATCTGAATCATAACCTCTGTGCGTAGGCAAGTCAAATGCAATAGATAGTCCTTTTTGTCCAGCTGCTAGATTTTTTTTATAGAAATCGTTACTTTCTTCCGCGGTAGAAAATCCTGCGTACTGTCGAATAGTCCACGGCTTAGAAACATACATTGTAGTATAAGGACCGCGCAAAAAAGGTGGAAACCCTGCAGCAAAATCCAAATGTTCCAATGCAAGAACATCGTCCTTGGTATACTTTGTTTTCAAAGCAATTCCTTCCGAAGTTACAAAAGTATCGTCGGGGGAATTTGATACTAAATTCGAACTCGAAGTATCTAGGACTATATGTTGAATGTCTTTTCTTTTCATAATAGGTACAAGCTAACACTGCTATATCCAAAGGTATTCCTTTTAAAGTGGAAATCAAATTATGATATTCAAAATTCAAACTACAATAGTATGATACTTCAATTGGTACATCTATTATTTAAACACATTCCATAGAACCTGAGAATGATGTCAGAAATAGATAGAATAAACCTTTTTCTCAAATAAAAATATAACTTTGTACTTTCGACAATAAATTGAAAAGGACTGTAGAAAACCTATCAACCTCAAAAAAGAAAATTGCAAAGAATATTTAAATATCTTTTACCACTCCTTCTAACTTTTAGTTTGATAGTGGTCGACTATGCTGAAAATTCTAGGGTAAATACAACAGCATATTGTCAGGTTTACAAGATCAATTCTAGGCTTACAACTAAAGACAGCGGTGAAGAATACTACTATCAGCTGCATTCGACTACTTACAATGATTATTCAACCATTGTCAACCAGCCTTTCTATAATGATAGGTATTGCCAACAGTCGGCCCTTATTGTTCGAAAAAGAACTTTGCTTTTTCAAACCTTCAGCGCGTTTTTGGCTGAACATACTTTTTTAAATACTTTTCATTCTTCACGCAACATCAGGTCAATAGTGTACATAGCCTAATATCTCTTAAAATTTAGGAAACTATGCTCTTAGACATAGTAACTAAACTAATTACGTACATTAATTTTACACCTGCGCATGCGTACAACTGAAAAAAAACAACCTTTGGAGCAATCCAGACAATCCTTTCATTGGCTAAAAAGAAAAGCAATGATCATCATAACTGCACTAATGATTGGAATGACAAACGGTATGAATATGGGAGAAGATATCACTCTTAAAAAACAAAACCAAACAGAATTACAAGATAAAAAAGACTAATCCTATCTAATAAAAAACATCCTATTTTATCATTTTTAAGCACAGCGAAAGTTGTGCTTTTCTATTTAATCTTATATGCCTCACAGAGAAAAAACAGTAAATAAACTAGCAATAAGAGAAATAAAATAACACTAACTATAGTTGAAAAATAATTATTCTGTAGCCAAACGATCTTGATCAAGTTGATCAGACAAACGCTTTTCAATTAGGGGCGTTATCAATGTTTTGCGGGGATTTATTTTTACAAAGGGGAACAATTCAAGTTCGTTTTTCATAAGATCTTCACGACTGGCATGTTTGGTGGTTCCAATCAATGGTTCCACTTTGGTATCAAACAACTGCTGTTCTTTGTCAGCACTAATTTGGATTTTATTTTTGATTACACCTTCATTTAATAATTTTAGAAAACCACCTTTAGTCTCCATTTCCTTAAAAAGTACGAGCGCTTTATCTGCCAATTGTTGGGTCACACTTTCAATATAATAACTCCCATCAGCAGGATTATTTACTTTATCTAAGAAACTTTCTTCTTTTAAAATCAATAACTGATTGCGAGCAATTCGATCACCAAATTCATTGTCTTTATGATAAATCGAATCATACGAAAGGTTGGCAATACTATCTGCACTACCCAAAATTGCCGACATACACTCTGTCGTGGTACGCAACATATTCACATTGTAACCGTAAATAGTTTTATTTCGTTTGGATGGTGTAACAATTAAGTGACAATCCTGCTTATGATTGTACTCCTTAGCTAGAGTTTGAAATAAAATTCGAAAGGCACGTAATTTTGCAATCTCAAAAAAGTAATTGGAACCAACTGCAATTTCGAAAACAATCTTCGATTCGAATACAGGAAATCTATTAAAATATTCATTGACATGACCAAGTCCATATGCCAATTGTTGCACCATATTGGCTCCTGCATTCTGGTACAAGCTCATGTTTACACTCAAAAAAGAACTATTAGACAAAAAACCAGAAAGTTTTTCTAAACTATCAAAATTAGTTTTATCGGGAGTCGAAAACCAATTACCCTCTTTAGCTAAATGTCCTATTGGATCAATACAATAATATAAAGTTGCATTTTTATTTTGAACACTATCTTCAATATTTCTAATGATTTCGATAGAAAAAAAACTAAAACTGAAGTAAATAGTTAATCCATCTAACGGTAAACTTTGTAACAATTGAGCAAGATTCAATGCCTCATTTTGAACTGTAAAACGTAGACTTTCGGCACCACGCGCTAAAGAATCTAAGGCTCGCTCAATAGATTTATCAATGTCAAAAACAAAAATATTTTGACAAATTAAAAAACCATCACTTTGGCGGTTGCAACTATATTTTTTCACTTGATCGTCATTATGATAAAAGGGTTTCACCTTGATATCTTCAGGTGAATTCCAAATCATGTTTTCATTATAATCTGCACCATCAAGTTCAAACTGGATTTTCTGCTTCCATAATTTGGAAGTGATTGCAGTAAAATCGGTAAAGAGTGGAGTTGCCATGGTATTATGATTTCAAGTCAAAGTCATTAATTAACTCTTGAAGTATTATAAAATAGTAAGATACATAAATAAAAACAGACTACAATAATTAACAATTATTGAGGTAAGCAGTTAGTTACATATGATCTCCTTTTGACAAATATTATCTGCTTTTACCATTCTTTTGATTAAATTATTGAATATTGTGTCT
>NZ_JAOQMX010000050.1 GCF_025960985.1 Flavobacterium psychraerolatum
CTTTTAGTGTTACATATCTCATAATGAGATAAATATATTAAATTTTTTACATATCCACAATAAAATACGACATTATTTTATTCTTATTACTTATATTGATAAATGTAAAAATAATCCATAGGGTTTCTACCATACAAAACTATAGTTAAGCCCAAATTGTAGATATAATATGAAAATAGTAACCTTAGGTTTGCCTATTTTAAATGAATAATCGACTTTGTATCCATAAAATTATTATTTGGAGGTTGAAATTTTTATAATATAAAGCAACACATATTGAGAACATCTATAATAAGTCTCATATAGAAATAGTAAATAAAAATTCCGCTGATACTGCTATTTTATTTAGGTATAGATATAAAATACTAGGATGCTTTGTTCTCGTGTATTTTCAGGGAGGGTTATTTTTTCTTTTTGTCATTACTCATTAATAAATAAACGGCTGCTACCAATGCGATGATAACAAATCCAAACCCAAAGACGATGATTATAGATCCATTGTCCCAGTTTATAAGTATAGCATTTTTCATATTTAATTTGATTTAGTGAAACAAAATTAAGGATAGTTCTTAGTGCAAAATATGATAAATGTCAGTATTAAAAAATAAGAAAGCCCAGTAACTGCATCGCATTCACTGAGCCTTCTCTCCAATAAAAATAATCTACTAAAAAAACAATTATTGAATATCTAAAAATACTCCTCCTGTATATGTAGGAGCAGCATATGTTATTTTTCCTGATAGGATTGCGGTATAATTAAAGGATACGCCAAAAGTAGTAGAAATGTAATATCCGATTTCGCCACCCAGATTAGTGAATTCTACATTGTTTGCAAAAATACCTTGACCTGTTTGATTATTTAAAGATCCATTATTAAGAGATCGTACATTATTAAATTTTGTTGCAATAAAAAGTTTATCTGCTATCTTCGTTCCGATTTCAGCTCCAAAATGAAACTCATCCGAGAATCCTTTTGTACGATTGTTAAACCCAGAATAGAGTTTTCCGTATAAATTTTGATTACTAATCTTGAACGGAATACCCAAGTCGATTTGTAGTAATTGATTGAATTCTCCATCTCCAGTTTGGAGGCTTCCGTCAGATCCACCTTGACTTTTTCCAGTTGGTAAACCGAATTTTAAAGTAGCTGAAACTGCCAAATGATCATTTTTTAAGAGTCCATAACGCAATCCTAAATCAATATCTCCAATAGAATTCACAGCTTCACCATTTGCTAAAACTGAACCTGTCAATCCAGAAACTTGTTTGTTTTGATACACACGGGCAAGTAGGGGTACGTAGGCAATCGCATCAATCTTATCGGTTAATCCGTATTCTGCGTAGGCGCTTACAATAAAATTCCCTCGGGTAACATTGGGATCTTTTTGTTTGCTACTCGTGAAATGTTCATCAGCAATAAGCGAACTTGCTGATAATTTGTAATACCCATTTGATTTGCCTTTGGTCCATTGTCCATAAGAGAATTGGGTTAGTATAATAAATAGGAAGGATAGTTTTATAATTTTTTGCATCTTGAGGTAGTTTATTTGTTTTTAATTTCGGCTTGTCCAACTTTGATTCTAAAAGGTTCACACCAGTGTGTTAGGTAACCAAAATCATTAATTCCCACTCCAATCACATCAATAGAATGTGCTCCTTTATATATTACACCGTCTGAATCTCCTTGGGCGTCAATTTTCAATGCTCCACTAATACTATTTGGATTATTGGTAAGATACATTGCAAAGCCAGGCAACGTCTGATCGGCTACATAATTACTGGCAAATGTGATTCTAATTCCGTTTGTAATTGCTACAATTTCAAAATCTCCTGCAGAAGCATAGGAGCTTGTTTTTGTAATTGTTCCCACTTTTGCAGTGTTATTTGTAGGCGTTGTACCCCCTGGATTCACGGTAATTGCATTAACTGTAACTGTAGTTTCTTTTGTCGTCGTTTCACCTCCGTATAGTGTAGATACCGTGATAACGGCAGTACCTGTGGCTTTTCCTGTGATCGTCTTGTTTGAATTATCTACTTCAACTGTAGTAGGATTAGAACTTTTTAGGTCGAAAGCAACGGTTTGTCTCATTCCTAAATTATCAAAAAAGAATGCATCTAGAGCAACTTGATCATTAACTTTAAAATTCGAAAAAGAATTATTTATTCTAATAGAAGCATCGATCTCGTCATTTACAATATCCTCTTGAATGCAAGAGTTAAATCCCACTATAATAAATAGGAGTAAAAAAGGCTGATGGATTTTCATGGTTATAAGGTTTTGGGTTTGTATGATTGAAGAGTCGTTGTAAAAGTGAAAAACTGACACATTATTTGCGATTTTTTTTGTCAAAAGGTTTTTAAGATCATATAATAAGGTAGAAAGTAGTAGGATTATTTAATGAATTACTATTATGTAAATCAGTGATTTGGCTACTTTTGAATGCGTTTAATTTCTTTTCTGATTGTATTTGATCCTTTAGATAGTGATTATCAGAAGTTTATTTTGTAATTAAATAAAAAAGAGTTAATTTTGCACACCTTTTGGTGAATAAGAGTTTCCTTTAGGTATCAATTAATTATACAAACAACTTCTGTTGTTTTCTATCACATTAAGAAGCTCGAGAGAATACAGAATACAAATTTTTAATCAGCATGTCTGAACAAATCCAATCACAAGAAGAGTTTTTAGCAAATTTTAACTGGCACAATTTCGAAGAAGGTATTGATGTAGTTGACGATCAGCACTTAAAAGAATTCGAAGAATTAGTAACTAAAACTTTTATCGCTACTGACCAAGAAGAAGTAGTTGATGGTACCGTAGTTAGAATTACAGATAGAGACGTAATCGTTGATATCAATGCTAAGTCTGAAGGTGTAATCTCTTTAAACGAATTCCGTTACAACCCAGCTTTAAAAGTTGGTGATACTGTAGAAGTATTAATTGACATCCGTGAGGATAAAACAGGTCAATTGGTATTGTCTCACAGAAAAGCACGTACTATCAAATCATGGGATAGAGTTATCGCTGCAAACGAAACAGGTGAAATCGTTAATGGTTTTGTAAAATGCAGAACTAAAGGTGGTATGATCGTTGACGTTTTCGGAATCGAAGCTTTCTTACCAGGATCTCAAATTGATGTTAAACCAATTAGAGATTACGATGTTTACGTAAACAAAACAATGGAATTCAAAGTTGTGAAAATCAACCACGAATTTAAAAACGTTGTTGTATCTCACAAAGCGCTTATTGAAGCGGATATTGAAGTACAGAAAAAAGAAATCATCGGTCAATTACAAAAAGGACAAGTATTAGAAGGTGTTGTTAAAAACATTACTTCTTATGGTGTCTTTATTGACTTAGGTGGAGTTGATGGATTGATTCACATTACTGACCTTTCTTGGTCTAGAATCAACCACCCATCTGAAGTTCTTGAATTAGATCAAAAATTAAATGTTGTAATCCTTGATTTCGATGATGAGAAAACAAGAATTCAATTAGGATTGAAACAATTAAACGCTCACCCATGGGATGCATTAGATGCTAACTTGGCTATTGGAGATAAAGTTAAAGGAAAAGTAGTTGTTATTGCTGATTACGGAGCTTTCATCGAAGTTGCTGAAGGTGTTGAAGGTTTAATCCACGTTTCTGAAATGTCTTGGTCTACTCATTTACGTTCTGCTCAAGATTTCGTAAAAGTAGGTGATGTTGTTGAAGCTGTTATCTTAACATTAGATAGAGATGACCGTAAAATGTCATTAGGTATCAAACAATTATCTCAAGATCCTTGGACTGATATTACTTCTAAATACCCTGTAGGTTCTAAACATTCAGGTATCGTTAGAAACTTTACAAACTTTGGTATCTTCGTAGAACTTGAAGAAGGAATTGATGGATTAATTTACATCTCTGACTTATCTTGGACTAAGAAAATCAAACACCCATCTGAATTCGTTAACGTTGGTGAAAAACTTGACGTTGTTGTATTAGAATTAGATGTTGATGGACGTAAATTATCTTTAGGTCACAAACAAACTACTCCTAATCCATGGGATCAGTACGAAGATTCATTCGCTGTTGGAACTATCCACAACGGAGAAATCTCTGAGATTGTTGACAAAGGAGCTACTGTAGAATTCGGAGAAGATATTGTTGCTTTCATTCCTACTCGTCACCTTGAAAAAGAAGATGGTAAGAAATTGAAAAAAGGAGAATCTGCTGATTTCAAAGTAATCGAATTTAACAAAGAATTCAAAAGAGTTGTTGCTTCTCATACAGCTATCTTCCGTGAAGAAGAAGAGAAAAATGTAAAAGCTGCAACAGAAAATAATTCTTCGTCTGCTTCAAATTCAAATAATGCATCAGCTTCTACTTTAGGAGATAGTAATGATGTATTGGCTGCATTGAAAGCTAAAATGGAAAAATCAGAGAAAAAATAATTCTCAGAATTTCATAAATTTTAAAAGTCCCGATTCGTCGGGACTTTTTTTTTATCTAAATTTTAATATTTTTAAATAAAATCTTAATTTCAGCCTTAGCTTAAAATACAGATTAATGGAAGAAAAATTTTCAGAAATAGTAATATAAAAGAATTTTATACTATCAGACGAAGCAAAAGGGTTTTTGAAAGAAACGGCCAAATGGGGATGTTTTCTTTCTATTTTGGGATTTGTATTTTTAGCAATTTCGGTTTCGATAGTCTTATTTGTTGGATGTATTTTTTCAAAAATAGGAAGCTTTGGTGGTATGAATCCAATGATGGGAATAGGGACAGGATTTTTTTTGGCTATATATCTAATAATTGCTTTATTATACTTTTTTCCAATCTATTATTTGTTTCAGTTTTCATCTAATATAAAAAATGCTTTCAAGTATAATTACAATGAGCAATTGAACGGTTCATTTCTATATTTGAAGTCACATTATAAATTTATGGGAATATTGGCTTTAATTTTTGTGTCTTTTTTATGACTTTTGTAGTTGGAATTATCTCGGCTATGTAACTAGTATAATTACTTATTTTATCATCCTCTTATTCTTTCTTTTGAATAGGAGTTTTTTTTTTGAAAAAATAATTATACTTTATTCGCTTGATTATGAACTACAAAGAAAATACTTTTAAAAAAAACTTGTTTTTTTAAATCCAAATCTAGAGTTGTAGCGTAAATGGATATATAACTTAATAAATAAATTTATGAAAACTAGAAAATTTTTATCAGTAGCATTTTTAGCATTAGTATTCGGAGCAACTTCTTTTGCTCAAAAAACAAAAATGGTAGGTGGAGCAGAAATGTTTCCTAATAAAAACATTATTGAAAATGCTGTGAATTCAAAAGATCATACTACTTTGGTTGCAGCAGTTAAAGCAGCAGATTTGGTTGAGACTTTGCAAGGAAAAGGACCGTTTACTGTTTTTGCTCCAACAAATGAAGCTTTTGCAAAGTTGCCAAAAGGAACAGTAGAGACCTTGTTGAAACCAGAAAACAAAAAAATGTTACAAACTATTTTGACTTACCACGTTGTTGCAGGGAAAATGAGTTCAAAAGATATCATGAAAGCAATTAAAGCTGGAAATGGTAAAGCGACCTTGAAAACCGTAAGTGGTGGAACATTAACTGCATGGATGAAAGGGAAAAAAATGTATATCACGGATGAAAAAGGAGGAATGTCAATGATCACGATTGCTGACGTTAACCAATCAAACGGTGTAATACATGTGGTAGATACTGTGCTTTTACCAAAAGCATAATTTAAAACCTTTTTTTATTAAAAAAGCCAATTCTATTCAGAATTGGCTTTTTTATTTTTTGTGTAAAAAAAAGAATTATCTTAATATAGCTCCCAGTTCAGTTTCAAAATTAGATTGTAATTTTCCCATTATTTTATCAATCTGTACATCAGTTAATGTTTTTGTACTGTCTTGAAGGGTAAAGCTTAAAGCATATGATTTTTTACCTTCAGGCAATTTTTCACCTTGGTAAACATCAAATAAGTTGATGTTTTTTAATAAGCTTTTTTCTGTTTTCTTTGCAATTGTATAAATCGAATCGTAAGTCACAGCTTGATCAATTAATAAAGCTAAATCTCTACGTACTTCAGGATATTTAGGAATATCAGTATATTTAATTTTTAACGACACTGCTTTTAAAATTAAATCCCAATTGAAATCAGCATAAAAAACTTCTTGTTTTATACCGAAGGTTTTTAGTATTGATTTTTTAACCACTCCAAATTCTACTAAGGGAGAATGACTCGTTCCAATGGCAATTCCTTCAGAAAAAACATCTGAAGTAAGTGGCGAATTAATTGTTTTTGAAATTCCCAATCGATCCAAAATTGCTTCTACATACCCCTTGAATAAAAAGAAGTTTGTTGGAGTTTGAGCTTTTGCCCAGCTTTCATTGTTTCTGTTTCCTGTTTGAAATAGAGTCAAGTGTTTTTGCTCTTCAAAACCAGATAAAAATTTGTGGTATGTTTTTCCGTATTCAAATAATTTTAAATCTTGATTTTTACGGTTGATGTTATAGGTTACAGCTTCAAGTCCAGAAAACAATAAGGACTGACGTAATGTTGCTAAGTCATTGCTCAAAGGGTTCAATATGGTCACATTGTGTTCTTCTTTCAGATTTTCAGAAAGTTTCACATAATCTGCGGTAGTTAATGAGTTGGCCATCATCTCATGAAAACCTTGTGAATTCAATTGTGATGCAATGATATTTTGCAATTTATAATCTTCATTTCTCGGTGCATTGCTAATTGTTGCATTTAATTTACCTGAAAAGCCAATATTATTATATCCGTAAACTCTCAAAATTTCTTCAATGACATCAATTTCTCTTTGCACATCTACGCGATAAGCGGGAATGGTAATTCCTAAACCAGCTTCAGAAACACTATTTACTTTGATATCCAAAGAAACCAAAATTTGTTTTATGGTATCTTTTGGGATTTCTTGACCAATAATTTTCTTCACATTGCAAAAGTTTACAAAAACACTAAAGTCTTCGATTTTCTTTTGGTAAATATCACTTACATCAGAAGTTACGATTCCTCCCGCAACTTCCTGAATCAAAATTGCTGCACGTTTCAAAGCATAGGCAGTGATTGTTGGGTCAATTCCTCTTTCAAAACGGAAAGATGCATCGGTACTCAATTGGTGTCTTTTGGCAGTCTTGCGAATGCTTACTGGATTAAAATAAGCACTTTCCAAGAAAATATCTTTGGTATATTCGCTCACTCCAGAATTTTTACCTCCAAATACTCCTGCAATACACAAAGGACCTTTCTCGTCGCAAATCATTAAATCTTCTTCGTGAAGGGTACGTTCTACATCATCAAGAGTAATAAATTTTGTACCTGCTTCGGCTGTTTTTACAATAATTTTACCATTGATTTTTGATGCATCAAAGGCGTGTAGTGGTTGTCCTAAATCATGTAATACATAATTGGTAACATCTACAATATTATTTTTTGGTGTTAATCCAATCGCTTTCAAACGGTCTTGCAACCAGGCAGGCGATGGTTTTACGGTAATTCCAGAAATAGTTACTCCACAATAACGTGGAGCAAGAGTAATATCTTCAATTTTGGTGTCAATCTTCAAAGTACGCATATCAACTCTAAAGTTAGAAATTGATGGAGTAATCAACTCTGTGTTAATTCCTTTTTGCATCAATCCAGCTCTCAAATCACGTGCAGTACCTAGGTGACTCATGGCATCGGCACGGTTTGGCGTTAATCCAATTTCAAAAACTTCATCATCTTCAATTTTAAAAACTTTTGCTGCGAGCGTACCAGGAACTAAAGCATCATCAAGAACCATAATTCCGTCGTGACTATGTCCAAGTCCTAATTCATCTTCAGCGCAAATCATTCCAAAGCTTTCTTGACCACGAATTTTTCCTTTTTTAATAGTAAATGGATTTCCTTCGGCATCATATAATATAGTTCCAATAGTAGCAACAGGTACCTTTTGTCCTGCAGCAACATTGGCCGCTCCACAAACCACTTGTATGGGTGCTTCAGCACCTATATCTACGGTCGTAATTTTCAAACGGTCAGCATCTGGATGTTGTACACAAGTCAAAACATGTCCCACAACAATTCCTACTAGTCCGCCTTTAACGGATTGGTATTTTTCTATACCTTCTACTTCAAGACCCAAATCTGTAAGTAAGTTCGATACTTCCTCTGATTTCCAGTCTGTTTTAATGAATTGTTTTAGCCAATTATAAGATATCTTCATTTTGTGTTTTTTTCAAGACTGCAAATATAAACATTGTCAACCGAGGTTCAAAGTTATTAAACCCCATTTTTCCGATTATTGGCAATCATTTTAAGTTGTAGTTTAATTAGAATTTTTAATAGCAACAGTTGACTTCAATTACATTTAATAGGATTTTAACTTAGTTTCTAGGACTCACTTAAAGTAAGTAAATCCTACGGAATAGTTTAAAGTAATTCTTCAACATGTTTTTTTATATTCTCGGCTATTTTTCGGGTAGGTAAATCATTATCATCGTGTCCAAAAGGTTCCTCAATTTCTTCGGCGATTAATTCTAAACTTGCTAAAACATAAAATATAAAAACTACCACTGGAACTACAAAATACCCTAAATTAAAAACGTAACCAAATGGTAAAGTCATCACATAGAAAAAGATGAATTTTTTCAAAAAAACACTATAAGAATAGGGGATGGGCGTATTTTTTATTCGTTCACAAGCACCACAAATATCGGTAAATGACTGAAGCTCGTTATTAATTATAATCAATTGATCTCCAGTTATTTTTTTATTTTTATATAAATCATTAATTCGTAAAAACATCATTTTTGCTACTTGATTGGGGCGATGTGTGTGATGATCTTCTGAAAATGAAATTTCTTCAAAGAGCTGTTTACCTGTTTCTTCGTCCTTTAAATGCTTGTTCAAAATAGATGCGTAGCTTGGAATCATTTTTCTAAAAAAAGTACGGTCTTTGTCATCATCCAAAATTGCATTTAACTTTAATGCCAAATTTCGACTGTTATTTACTAATGCACCCCATAATTTACGACCCTCCCACCAACGGTCGTAAGCAGTATTGGTTCTAAATACCAAAAGAAGTGAAATAACAAAACCTAACATTCCATGCATCATTGAAATATTCTTGACATGACTATCATCTGGTAAGTTCCAATATTCAAGTTCAAGATAAGCTACTGTTGCAGAATATAAGCCAATAATTACCATCAAAACAAAAAGCTTTCGGAACGTATCAGCTTTGTGAAATCGAAAAATAAAGGTAATCCAGTCTTTTGGGTTGTAACTTATCATGTTTTTTTATTTAACAGTTAGATTGTTTTATATTTGAATCAAAAACCTTTTTAATCTGATCTTTTCGAAGCTATAGGTGCAATGTTTAACTTATATAATTCCAAATATTTTTCTTTTTTGTCAATTCCAAATAAATGTTTTTTATGATGGCATGCTCTGGTTTTGCAAGGGGTTTATCATCTGCAAGAACACGTTGCGCATAATTTCGGCCCAAAGCCAAAATATCTTTGTCTCGCACAATATCAGCAATTTGAAGGTTTAAAATTCCGCTTTGCTGCGTTCCCATTAAATCACCGGGACCTCGTAATTTCAAATCAACTTCTGCAATTTCGAAACCATCATTTGTACCTACCATAGTTTCCATTCTAGTTTTACTATCTGTACTCATTTTATGACTCGTCATCAAAATACAATAACTTTGCTCTGCACCACGACCTACGCGCCCCCGTAGCTGGTGCAATTGTGAAAGTCCAAAACGTTCGGCACTTTCAATAATCATGACACTGGCATTGGGTACGTTTACTCCAACTTCAATAACCGTCGTTGCAACCATAATATTGGTTTTTCCTTCAGAAAAGCGTTTCATTTCGGCATCTTTATCGGCTGGCTTCATTTTTCCGTGTAAAATAGAAATCGAATAGTGCGGTAGCGGAAAATCACGCGAAATACTCTCGTACCCGTCCATCAAGTCCTTATAATCCATTTTCTCGGACTCCTGAATTAATGGATAAACAATATAGATCTGGCGACCTTTTGCGATTTCGTCTCGTAAAAACTTCCAAACTTTCAAGCGGTTACTATCATATCGCCAAACGGTTTGAATGGGCTTTCGACCTGGAGGTAGTTCATCAATCACTGAGATATCCAAATCACCGTACAAGCTCATCGCCAATGTTCGTGGAATTGGGGTAGCTGTCATTACCAAAATATGTGGCGGAATCACATTTTTTCTCCACAATCGAGCGCGTTGTTCTACGCCAAAACGGTGTTGTTCGTCTATAACGGCCAATCCTAAATTTTGGAATTTTACTTTATCCTCTAACAAAGCGTGTGTTCCAATCAAAATTTGTAAGCTTCCATTTTCAAGTTCTTCATGAATAATTCTTCGAGCCGCAATTTTGGAAGAACCAGTTAGAATTTTAATGTTCAAATTTAGTTTGCTAGCTAATTCTGATAATCCTATAAAGTGTTGATTTGCCAAAATTTCAGTTGGAGCCATTAGACAAGCTTGAAATCCATTGTCTATTGCCAAGAGAATACTCATAAAGGCTACAATTGTTTTTCCGGAACCTACATCTCCTTGTAACAGGCGGTTCATTTGAGCATTACTGCCCATATCGGTACGGATTTCCTTAATCACTCTTTTTTGTGCACCTGTAAGGCTAAATGGCAAGTGATTTTTATAAAAGTCATTGAACAGTTCACCTACTTTGGTAAATGGATGTCCTTTTATTTTGTGTTTTTGAATTAAATTTTTTAGAATCAATTGAATCTGAATATAAAATAATTCTTCAAATTTCAACCGGTATTCAGCTTTCGCTAAAGCATCTGTACTTTTTGGAAAATGAATATTGAATAAGGCTTCTTTTTTCGAAATTAATTTCAACTCATCAATTAAGTAATCAGGTAATGTCTCTATAAATAAAGCTTGTGTTTCAATAAAAAGTTGTTGCATCAACTTGTTTACCAACTTATTGGTTATGCCACGATTCGTCATTTTTTCGGTTGATGGATACACAGGTTGCATCGCAGAACGTAAACTTTGTTGGTGTTCGCTAAGAGGTTCAATCTCTGGATGCGCCATGTTGAATTGCCCACTGAACGAGGTACATTTACCAAAAATCACGACCACTTCATTGAGTTTCAAAGATTCTTTGATCCATTTATGACCTTGAAACCAAACCAATTCCATTTGGCCTGTATCGTCAACAAAACTTGCAACCAATCGCTTTTTATTTTTACCAAATTCCACTGTTTTGATATGAATAATTTTACCCACAATTTGAACTTCGGCAGTAGTATTTTGTAGTTTATTAATTTTGTAATATCGGGTACGGTCAATGTATCTGTTGGGATATAAGTTAATCAAATCGCCGTACTTATGAATCCCCAATTCTTTCCTGAAAAGTTCACCCCTGCTAGGACCAACGCCTTTTAGGTATTCGATAGGAGTGAGGAGAAGGTTGTTCATTATTGATTAACAATTTGTGGATCGAATACTGTTTCTTGGCATTAACTTGTATTTCAGTCCGAATTTTTAGTGCTTATTTAAAAAAAACGAAGATAGTTTTTTAAAGGGGAATTTAAAAATCAGAGTGTTTTGTTTTAAGCAGTGAGGCAAAAGAATGAGAGTTTAGATTTCTTGATGTAATTGTATTATTAGGAACGGTTAAAGAATCAGAAGATGGGAGTATTCAGATCCCTTTTGCAACTAGATATTTTTATTATCTTTATTCAACTAAAAGGATCAACATTATAATTTATTTTGATGACTTCAAAATGGTAGAAAATGAATTTAGACTATAAGAAGAAATATCACATAATTTTATTGAACGGTTCATTCGGTAACAGAATACATCAAAATATAGATTTTTTTTAGCTTACCTGTCTTCCAACGTATTTATTTTTTTTAATTCGATTTTATAACATTCACTAGATTGTGCAATAAATATTTGGTAGCCTTTTCCCAAAGTAATTTCTTGTAGGCCAATAATCACTTTTAGAGAAAATGCATTCACAAATTTAGGAACAATAATTTCCGCCTTACTTTGTGCTGCTAATATCGTTGATGATAAAGGTGTTTTGCAACCATTTAATGTTCAGATTCCCATAAAGTAAATTTAATATAAACAATAAAATCGTATTATTTCCGAAGTCTTAATTCAAAAATGGAGCACCAAATAGAGGTGGCAGTTCTAACCAACAAAAAACCAAGATGTGAGTCTTGGTTTTTTGTTTAAATCTAAAGGAAGGCTTATGAGGATAAAGTAGTAAACCATACCCTCATTAAAGCTTCTTATTTGTTTAGCATTGCTTTGAACCAACCACTTCCCCAAGCAGCGCTCCAAATAATGTTTTCATTGGTTGGGTCTGGTTTTACATCTACCATTTTGTCTGGTTGTCCGATGCCTTTATTGATTTTTGACCAACTTTTTCCAGCGTTTCTGGTTAAATAAATTCCAGGATTTCTAAATTGGCTTTCTCTATTACCTACTTGTGCCGGAACTGTTACCAAAATAATATTGGAATTTGCAGGAGAAACTTCTGTTTGCCATACATAAGGTGCAATAAAGAATTTGGTCCATTTTTTACCATTATCGGTACTTTTCCAAACGCCACCAGTTTCAGCATCACCATTGCGATACCCTGCAGACAAGAACATATCGTTTGCTTTTCTATCAATAAACAAATTGTTTACCCCTTGAATTTCTGATGGGATATTCATTTTTTTCCAGCTATCGGCTTTATCTGTTGAAATGTATAATCCATCTGGCTCGTTTCCTGAAAACTTATTCAAACATGCATAAAGAACATTGGAGTTTTTAGGATCCATTATAATTCTTCTAACGCTTCCTTTTTCTGGTAGCCCATTATTATGAAGTTCCCAAGTGTAACCTGCATCAGTAGATTTGTACACGCCAAAACCACCTTTTGTCAAAACTTTTTCGTTTACCGAATTACCAACTTCAGAAATTGTTCTTCTAATCGAACAGAAATACATGTTATTTGGGTCTTTTGGATCAATAGTTAAGGAATAAGTCATAGCAAGACCTTCATAAGAACCATTTTTTCCCTCAAAAATAGTTGAAATGTTTTCCCAAGTTTTTCCGCCATTCATTGTCCTTCTTAGCTGCCCTCTGTGTTCTTGTCTCCAAGCTATGAAATAAATAATATCAGGATTATTAGGATGTACTGCTACAGTCGAAATGGAGTGTGCCCCGTGATTTCCGCTATGATCATGTACTTGTCCTTCAATTTGTTTTACCGCCACTGCATCTTTATCTGGATAATCACCTAAATCAGCATTTTCCCATAAGCCATGCTCACCACTACAAAATAAGTGTCTTCCTTTTTTTCCTGTCTCCAATAACATGAATCTTCCAGGTAAATCGCTATCACCACGCCCCACCCAAGCATTACTTCCAGGTTTGGTTTCATAATCATCAATTTGTTGCCAGCTTTTTCCGTGGTCTGTAGAGCGTTGTGTTTGTTGACCAATTCCAATAAACACATCACCTACAGAATTTATAGCCAATAATCTATTTCCGAATGTAGTTTCGCTTAGTTCTTCATACGAACGAGCAACATGAGAAAATTCTACATTGGCACCAGTTGGATTCCCTTTGCTTTCCCAATATTTTTTATCTTTATTAGTTAACCAATATTCTCCAGCACGAGCACAAATCACCCATGTTTTTCCGCCATCAACTGTTTTCCAAGCATCACCAGGTCCAAAAGTTTTATCATGACGTTGGTTTTCTACTAGGTAAATTTCGTCTTTATTGATAGGATTTACCACGATTCTATTAAATGCAGAATAAGTGTTTTCTGGAAGTTCAGGATATAAATTTTTGGCATTTACACCTAGAAAGAAACCTATGTTTTTAAAATAGTTGTTCAGGTGCGCACCGTAGGTTATTTTATTAAAGTTAACACCTAGATTTCCTGTAATGTTTTCCCAGCTTTTACCGCTATCTTTACTTTTATACACACCACCTTTGGTAGAAATACTTTTGCCATTTGGTTCGTAAACTGTTTGTTCGACCAAGTACAAAATAAATTCTTTTGTTTTTGGATTATAGTACGAAGTTAAGTCTCTTGGCAAATTGTTAGGCAACCCTTTGCTGCCTGCTTGCCATAAATCACCGCCATTGTTACTAGTATAAATACCAAAATTGGTAGCAATAACCATTTCGTCTCCTTTGCTTGGATTGATGATAATACGCGCAACATCTAATTTCTCATTTATGTTGTTTGCTATTTTATCCCAACTTTTACCATTATTTTTTGTTCTCAAAACATAACCATATTTTGCTCTTGCTTGGTATTTACCGTGCAAATCTTTCAAGGATCTGTGGTTGTCTTTTACATTCCAAAAATCACCTGCTCCAATAAACCAAATTGCATCATTTGTAGGATGTATAGCGATTTTGGTATGTGCATTGTAACTCGATTTTTCAGCATCTGGAATGGTATTAATCAATTTCCAAGTTCTTCCTCTATCTTTAGTTTCAAAAAGTTTACCTCTACGTTCTAGTGCTAGACCAAAATCTGGATTTTTTGTAGAAAAAGCAATATCGTGTACACGTTCCAAATCGTCACCAGTACCGTCACTATCTTTGATTGTTTGCCATGATTTTCCGTTATCCCAACTGCCGTAGGTAACATGCATATCAGGTCCCATAAACATCACATTTTTATCTGTTGGATGGCACCAGAATTCTTCATTATAACCCGACATTCCTGGTCCAAAATTCTTCCATTCAATAGAAGGATCGGATATAACTTTCTCCTCTTTTAATTTTTCAAAATATTTTTTATCAATTTGAGCCATCGATAAAAACGGAATTAAGAAAATAAAACAAACTATTTTTTTCATTATTTTACGAATTTATTTAGAGGTGCAAGGTAGGATATCATAAATCGTACTACAGTTAGTTATGTGTTAATAGCTATAACAAATTTTTTTTATTCCTGTGAATGTACCTTTTTTTAAGCTTCGATTGTAAAAAAACAATCCAAAATGTATCATCAGTTTTTCGAACCTTTAGAACTTCAAAGTGATGAAATGGTTTCTATTTTGACAATAAAAATAGATTATTTACTCCCCATAAATGTATTCCAACTAGACATTACCTGAACAAAGGGACATAATAGTGTTTTCTATCATTTTGTAAGGTAATAATATAGGATAATAGTTTAATATTTGCAATAATAGTGGTTGCATAGGATAGGAGTGATTATAAATTTAATTTCTCTCTTAAGGCACCAAAAAAAAGGAATTTGAACATTTGTAGTACTTATAAAACCATTTGGAACGACTTTATCGTTCTTTAATAACAATCTTTGCAATGTTAGTTTTAGTTAGTTTGTTTATTATAATACTCGTCCACTCATAAAGGACGAGTATTACTTTTTTTAATTCAAATCGAAATCATGAGAATCAGCTATTTTACTTTATTTGCAGCGTTATTTTTTTTAAACTCAAATTCTACAATTGGTCAAAAAATAACTTCTAAGAAACCCAATATCGTTTTCATTTTTACAGACGATCAAACCTATTCTTCAATTCACGCACTTGGGAATAAAGAAATCCAAACTCCTAATATGGATGCTTTGGTTCAAAACGGAACCACCTTTACACATGCTTATAATATGGGTTCCTGGAGTGGTGCCATTTGTGTTGCTTCAAGAGCGATGTTAATTTCGGGTCGTTCGGTTTGGAAGGCAAATGAATTTATCGAAAAAAATAAAAAAGCAAATACAGCACCTGAAACTTGGGGTAAACTCATGGAGAAACAAGGATACGAAACGTATTTAACAGGTAAATGGCATGTCGAAATTCCTGTTGGAAAAGTATTCGAGCATACCAAAGATGTTCGTGGCGGAATGCCAGCAGATGCTTGGGAACATGGGAAAATGGTTCGTCAATTTGATTCGATTTCCAAAATACCTGGAGCCAATCCTAGAGCGTTGATGCCTAACGGGTACAGCCGTCCAGAGAGCGAAAACGACCATTCGTGGTTGCCTTACGATACTTCAAAAGGAGGACATTGGAAGGGTGGAACGCACTGGAGCGTTGTTTTAAAAGACGATGCTATTGCATTTATTGATCAAGCTAAAACCAAAAAAGATCCTTTCTTTATGTATTTGGCATTTAGTGCGCCGCACGATCCACGCCAAGCACCAAAGGAGTACCAAGAAAAATATCCTTTAAACAAATTAACGATTCCGAAAAGTTATTTGCCGGAATATCCTTTTAAAGATGCAATTGGTAATGGACCAAGTTTAAGAGACGAAGCATTAGCTCCTTTTCCAAGAACCGAATTTGCGATCAAAACACATATGCAAGAGTATTATGCAAGCATTACTTATGCCGATGAGCAAATAGGACTTATACTTGATGCCTTGAAAAAATCGGGTAAAATGGACAATACCTATATCATTTTTACCGCCGATCATGGTTTGGCAATGGGACGACACGGTTTAATTGGAAAACAAAGTTTGTTTGATCATAGTATCCGTGCTCCTTTTGTGGTGGTAGGGCCAAACATTCCTAAAAATAAAAGAATAGACGAAGATATTTACCTTCAAGATGCTATGGCAACGTCATTGGAATTGGCTGGAGTAGTGAAACCAAGTTATATTGATTTTCATAGTTTCTTAGATTTGGCAACTGGTAAAACCAAACAAAGTCATTACAAAGAAATTTACGGAGCTTATTTGGATTTGCAACGTATGATTCGAAAAGACGGGTACAAATTATTGGTCTATCCAAAAATCAATAAAGTATTGTTATTCGACTTGAACAAAGATCCAGAAGAAATGACTGATATCGCTGGAATTCCTGCGAACAAAAGTAAAGTGAAAGCATTGTTCCAAGATTTACTCCAAGTTCAAAAAGAGATGGAAGATCCTTTGGATATTTCACCAATTTATAAAACATTATAATAAAATTAAAACCATTGAAAAATAAAATCCTTTTAGTAGTCCTATTTTTAAGTGTTGGGTTGTTTGCGCAACAAAACGATTGGGAAAATCCCGCTGTGAATCATATTAATAAACTCGAAGCGAGAGCTACTTTTTATTCGTATGAAAATGAAGCTTTGGCTAAACAAGATCAAAGAGAAAAATCAGCTTGGTTCATATCGTTGAATGGTGATTGGAAGTTCAATTGGGTGCCGAAACCCGCTGATGCTTCAACAACTTTTCAAGATTTAAATTTTAATACTTCTTCATGGAAAACCATTGATGTGCCTTCGAGCTGGGAAATGCGTGGGTACGGAATTCCGATTTACACGAATTCGACTTATCCGTTTTTTAGTGATTTTCCGTTTATCAATCACAACGATAATCCTGTTGGGCATTATGTGAAATCTTTCGAAATGAATGATACTTGGAAAGACAAGGATGTGATTCTACATTTTGGAGGGGTTTCTTCTGCTTTTTATGTTTGGGTAAATGGAGAATTTGTAGGCTATAGCGAAGACACTCGTTTGCCATCTGAATTTGATATTACCAAACATTTGAAAAAGGGACAAAATAAAATTGCCGTAAAAGTGTACCGCTGGTCAGACGGTAGCTATTTGGAAGCACAAGATCACTGGCGTATGAGCGGAATAGAGCGTGAAGTGTTCTTGCAAGCAGTGCCAAAAGTGAGACTGTCTAATTTTGTTGTTCGAACAGACCTTGATGATAAATATGAAAATGCACTATTGCAAATTCGTCCAACCTTTGAAGCTAATATTGTAGATAAGTATATTGAGAAAGTAGGGCACTTTGGCGATAATCCGTTGCGTACTACAGTTGATGATTGGACAATGTCTACTCAATTATTAGATGCAAACGGGCAAGCTGTAGGCGGTAAACAAACTATTAAATTAAAACAATATTTTGGGGAATCTTATCCACAAAGAGACAATGTAAATTTTGCTATGATCGAAACAGAGGTAAAATCACCTCGAAAATGGTCTGCAGAAGATCCATACTTGTACACCTTGTTATTTTCTGTTCAGGATGAAAAAGGAAATCCGATACAGTTTACCAGTACCAAAGTTGGTTTTAGAGAAGTTAAAATTGATGGCAAAGGTCGCTTTTTGGTCAATGGAAATCCTGTAAAAATGATTGGAGTAAACCGTCACGACCATAATATGACCAATGGTAAAGCGGTTTCTAGAGCTGATATGGAAAAAGACGTGCAATTGTTGAAGCAATTTAACTTTAATGCCGTACGTACTTCTCATTATCCAAACGATCCATATTTCTATGATTTGTGTGATCAATACGGAATCTATGTTATGGACGAAGCCAATCTAGAATCTCATGGTATTCGAGGAAAATTAGCCAACCAACCTCTTTGGGCAGCCACTTATTTAGAAAGAGCGATTAAAATGGTACAACGCGATGTCAATCATCCGTCGGTGGTGATTTGGTCGTTAGGTAACGAATCGGGAATGGGACCAAACCATGCTGCTATGTCGGCTTGGATTAAGGAATTCGACCCAACACGCTACGTTCATTATGAAGGAGCACAAGGAGACCATACAGATCCTCGTTACCAAAAGAAGTTTAATTCAAAAATGGCCAATCCTACAGATCCAAAATGGGTAGATATGTTGAGTCGAATGTATCCAACACCTCAGGAATTGCAGGATTTAATGGATCAAACTAGTTTTGATACTCGACCGGTAGTGATGTGTGAATACGCACACTCAATGGGGAATTCAACTGGAAATATGAAGGAATATTGGGATGTGATTTACAAAAATGACAGAGCTTTGGGAGGTTATATTTGGGATTGGATTGACCAAGGAGTAGTGAAGAAAGATAAAAACGGTAAAGAATTTTTTGCCTATGGTGGCGATTTTGGAGATACACCCAATTCTGGTAGTTTTTGCATAAACGGAATTATCACGGCCGATAGAAAACCAAAACCAGCTACTTATGAATGTAAATATGTGAATCAACCTGTTGTTATTACGTCTAAAGATGTTTCAAATGGAAAATTTGAAATTTTAAACCGTCATCACGCTGTCGATTTATCACAATACGACTTGGTTTGGAACCTTACCGAAAACGGACAATCAATTCAAGCTGGAACGATTCCTACTTTAAATACAAAACCATTTGCAACAGAATCTTTTCAAGTGAATTTTAAAAATATCAAATTCAAAGAAGGTGCAGAATATTTTATTACCATTCAAGGAAAACTAAAAAACAATACAGTTTGGGAGTCGAAAGGCTATATTGTTTTCGAAGAGCAATTCGAAATCAATAATCCTAAGAAAAACGAATTAGATAAAGAAGCAAAAGCATTTTCTTTAGATACCAAAGAAACGGCGCAAGAAGTTGTTGTTCAAAACAAAGCGATTGAAGTTGTTGTGAATAAAAAATCAGGTTTCGTAACCAAATTAAATACCAATGGAGTAGAAGTATTGGCAAGTCCATTAAAGCCAAATTTTTGGAGAGCCGAAACTGAAAATGATGAAGCCTATCGTAATGCCAAGAAATTGAAAGCGGAATTGGACTGGATGAAAGCAGGAGAACGTTTTGAAGTACAAAATGTAAAAGTAAACACTAGCGATGGTAAGAATGTCGTGGTAACGGTAAAAGGTGCTATTGCAAATCCAAAATCGGACTTAACATTAACCTACACCATTCAAGGAAACGGAAAACTGAAAGTAGATTACACCGTGTCAATTGATACTAAAGCGCCAAATGTTCCTAAAATTGGGATGCAGTTTGATACCAATAATCAATTGGCAAACCTTACTTATTTTGGAAAAGGGCCATTCGAAAATTATCAAGATAGAAACGTTGGGTCAAAAGTAGGCTTGTATTCTGGTAACGTGAATACACTGGACCAATCTTACATTTACGTAGAAGATTATGGTAATCGCACAGATACAAGATGGTTTCAATTAGTAAATAAAGCGGGTAAAGGATTTATGGTAAATCAAGGGGATAAACTACTTAATTTTAGTGTTCAGCCATATGCTACAATGAATTTACAAGAAGCCAAACATACTAGCGAATTAATTAATAGAGAAGTGTTTACTGTAAATGTAGATTTAATTCAAATGGGAGTTGGAGGTGATGATACGTGGTCAAAAAGTGCTCAACCGCACCCTCAGTATTTGGTAAATCCAGGGACTTATCAGTATTCATTTTATATTGGTGCAAAGTAAAATTTAAAAGAAGAAGATAAGTTAAAAATTAAGTTATTATTCTTAACTATTATAATAGGTTAAAATAGCATTTCCAGTTAGTAGTTATTAGGGGCAAGTGAGACGCAATTACATAGGTCAATTTGTTTTGGAAAAGAAAGACTAAGTATTTATTCGCTTTTTAACTGATGTTTAAAGCAAAAATATAGCTTTCTAGAATATTGTGATGATGAATAATCAATGCAATCAGTTTTATTATGTAATAATTTTAGTAGGTTGAAAGTTAAAGGAAATACAATCAAAGACTCAGGTACTTATAGGGTCTTTTTTCCAGAGAATCCTGCTCTATCTATTAAAAAGACAAGACAAATGTTTTTTGATAAAAAAAATATATTGGAAAAGGAAAACAAATCATAAAAACAGATTATTCGATTTCTAATTTAAGTAATGGATTTTATTGAATTATTACGTAAAATCGAATATTTATCAAGAGATATGACTGACCGTCGCTTATAAATTGAAATATAAAAGTATGGTAGTTACCATTTAGAAATAAGCATAGGGTATTTTACAGCCTATTTAGGAGTACTGGATACATAAGTGGTTATGAGAAAGTTGATTGTTTCTCAATTCTAACGGAACTTTTGAAATGAAAATAGTAGTGGAATCTTTTACGGAATGGTAAGAAGAGCAAAGCGATAAATAATGGAAATTTTATTTTCTAACTTCGTTTTTCTGTAGCTATATTGGCTTGTAATAAATAAAGAGTATTATTTATCAAAATACTTTAAAAATTAAATTTATGAATTCTAAAAGGAAAATAATTTATGCTGCAATTGTGATAGTAGCATTTCTGCTAGTCGTTTTTGCAGCTACCCAGCCTAAGTTTTTTGAGAGTAAAAAGAGCAGTGATGTTGTAGCTTCAGAAAACGCAGATGAGTTAAACGAGGATCTGCCCTTTGGTTCAACCATAGAAAATAAGAATAATAAACCCATAGTTACTCCAGAAGGTATGGTGTGGATTCCTGGTGGAGAATTTTCTATGGGATGTAGTGTTAGCAACGAAAGTTTGTGCGGTGTAAAAGGGATAACAAATGATGCTAATCCAGTTCATAGAGTTTATGTTGATGGCTTTTGGATGGATAAAACCGAAGTAACTAACAAACAATTTGCCGCCTTTGTAAAAGCCACAGGATATGTTACTGTAGCCGAGATCAAACCCTCTGCAGAAGAATTTCCAGGTGTTCCTGCTGACAAACTTATTGCAGGTACGGCTGTTTTTATGCCTACTAGACAAGAAGTTCCGCTTAATGATTATTTACGTTGGTGGGGCTATGTTGGTGGAGCAAACTGGAGACATCCACTAGGACCAGATAGTTCGATCGAAGGAAAAGATAATTACCCTGTGGTACAGGTATGTTATGAAGATGCAATTGCTTACGCCAGGTGGGCTGGTAAAAGGCTAGCTAGTGAAGCCGAATGGGAATTTGCAGCACGTGGTGGGAAATCAGGAGATTTATATGCCTGGGGAAATACGCTAACAATAGATGGTAAATTTCAAGCTAATATCTATCAAGGAAAATTTCCAGTTGATGGTGCAGATGCTGCAGAAGATGGCTATGCCGGAATAGCTCCAACGGCTCAGTACAAGGCAAATGCATACGGTCTATATGACATGTCTGGGAATGTCTGGGAGTGGGTAAATGATTGGTATGACGCTAATTATTATGCTCAGTTAGCTAGTGAAAATAAAGTTAGTAAAAATCCGCAAGGACCAGCTACTTTTAATGATCCTAATGAACCGGGTTTACCAAAAAGAGTACATCGTGGTGGTTCTTTTTTATGTACAGAACAATATTGCACACGTTATATGTTAGGTACTCGAGGAAATGGAGAAGTAAAATCTGCAGCAAATCATATTGGTTTTAGATGTGTGAGATAGTAGTTTACTCCAAGTTAAAGTAGGGCAATAGCATGAAATCTATTTGATTTTGTGTTGTGTTTTCTGAAATATAGGTGCTTTTGGCTATTACTAATCGTTTAAGGATAAACGCTAAAAAATGGGGTTTATCTTGTGGTTGAAGGTAATCAAAAGTAATGCTAATTTTTGATTTTTTTTATCATAATATTAAGCCTCCAAAATTATTATAAATATTTTTACCTATTTATCTAAAGTAGTTTGCTTTTGTCCGTTGTCAAGGTGAAGTAAATGTCTTTTATTTTTAGTTTAGTATATCCAATTAAAGGAACTTTATTCGTAATAATTTCATCGTTTATTTCTGTACCGGTGCTTTCTAAATGATATAACCAAACGTTGTCTTTCCAACTTATTCTAAATTTAAGCAGTAACTCTGTTAGTAGCGATTTAATAAAATTGTTTGGAAGGTCTTTGTCAATATAAGAAAGTCTGTTTAAATCGAACTTATATCTTGAATTTGCAGGAATAGCATTTAAGTTAACTCCTCTGCGGTTTTCTATTTTAAGTCTTCTTTGTAATTCGGATAATAATTTCTCAGTTAATTCCACAATTGTTTATTGAAGCATTGTGTAAATTTTTTTTTATTAAAGAGGATGTTGTGACTTCGAGTGGCTGAGATATTTTTATTCAACATAGCCTTCAAAATCTCTCTTCTGTTCATTAACTATATCTTTTTTCAACCATATAATTTTCTGCTCTAAATATTTCACGTGGTCTGCATAATTTAGAATGTTGGGTAAAGCTTTTATCATTGAAGCAATTTCATCACAAAAATCAATTTCTTTCTGAATATAAGGTACTCTGCTACCCATTGTAATACCGGATGTTTCCAACCATATGCGTTTGAAAATTTCTAAATCTTTATTTAAAAGCAAAAAATGATTTAAATAGTTAATGAATTTATCGTGAAATCCATATAGTGCAACGCTCATAATCATCATAATTCTTTGTTTGTCCTTAAAGTGAGTCTCAATAGAATCAGCAATAAACTTATGAGCTTTTTCTAAACTTTCATCATTATTTTCTTCAAAAGTAAAGAGGACAGTTGACGGATGTTCCCAGCTAGAAAAGATGGGGAGCTCTTGTTATAATAATATCTAAAGCTTTATCAACTATTTCTTTATATTTCGATAAAGACCAAATACATTCAAGCTTAAAATGTTTAAATCGAAATGATAAATAGTCCATATCGACAACTTTCTGTTCCAAATATTCAATAAAAAAATTACTGTCTAGATTTAGGACTGCTTCAAATTTTTTTCCATCGTAATCAAAATGAGCATCATTCTTTTTTAACGATATGAAAGCTTGTTTAAGCAAGTGTTTATGACTTGAGAGACAACTAGCGCAGTCTATGCAAAAATGATGTCATAAACGGTGTCTTTGTGAAATAGGTTTATTCAATATGATCTCAGTTAAATAAGAAATTATGTTGTGTTTCTTGATACCTTTCTCACGACAAGAATTTTTATAATCATTGAATTCAGAATTAAACTTTAAGTAATCAGTTAATATGTGAATATATATCTGATTATTGCTTTTAAAAGTTTGTATTAGATGTTTTAAAAAATTTGCATTTATCTGATTTTCGGGAAGGCATTCAAACAATGTAATGATGCAGGATGTTTTGTTTCGAAAGTTTGTTTTATTAATTAACGCTAGTAATTCTTCACCACTTAAGATATCATTGTTTGTAAAGAAATAGATAATTCGTGGTTGAAAGTGGAATGAAAACTCATTGTTAAAAGTAAGCGTTAGTGCTTTCTTGATTTCCTTTTTTCCTTTACTGGCAATCCCTATAAATATTTCGGATATTCCGCCTTCAATTTCCCAAATTTCTCTTTCTTGCTGTTGTTTAAACAACGAGTCTATTGAATTAAGTAGGTATTCTATTTCTTTCTACGATTTGGATTTAATATAGTTCTGAATTTGTAGGCGTTTTTCTCTTTCTTTTTCTTCCCAAGATTTTCCATTTCTATCTTCTAAGAAGTCTGTTTTAAGAAGCTTCGAGAGATTAATAGTTTCTGAATTGATAAATTGATTCCAATAATCAGGAATTGGATTTCCTAATGAAGAAATTTTCTTTGATAATCGACTTACAAATTTGCAATGCGAATATTGGTCAGGAGAGAGTTTTTCTGAAATTATTCTTTCATAAATTCGTAATTCATCAATATATATTTGTTCATCAATCTTACCACTAGGAAGAACAATTTTATTTAATATTTTTTCCGATTGCTCTCGATCTTGCTCAAAAAGATTATATAAGCCATCAAATATCCTTGCCCTCATTTCTAATAATTTAGGAGAATTGTACAAATCAAAATTTATAATATTAATGGAAATGCCTTTTGAACCAAATTCCGTAAAGTGCCACCCCATTAGAGTTTCTCCAATGTTTAAAAAAGTTCCATTTGCAATTTCTCTGTGTAGTGAGGAACGATTTTCAGTAAATTAAATTAGCAGATAGTTATCCACCCAACACACTAGAAAGATTAATGATGATGTAAATATTTAACCGTTCAGAGATGAGCGGTTTTTTTTTGAACTTAAATGTTATTCGTTATTACAGTTACAAATTGAATAATCAATTTTTTTCAAAAGGCATACCTACCGAGTTGTGATTTTATGATTTAGAACAATGCTAATTTACGAAAAGTGTGCAAATCGTGGGCAAGTGGTAAAGCAAAAAAGGGTTCCAATCTCTTGGAACCCTTATAAACTCTAGTGACCTTGACTGGATTCAAACCAGTAACCTCTTGAGCCGTAATCAAGTGCGCTATTCAGTTGCGCCACAAGGCCATTTTTGCAGTAGTTGTAAACAACGTCGTTGCGGGTGCAAATATAAGGCTAAATGTGGAATCTGCAAGCATAAAATTCAATTAAATTTAAAATAAATATCATTTTAAAAGTAGCTGTTTGATATTCAGTGATTTCCAAATAAAAAAAAATAATAAAAAATTCTGTCTTGGTATAATAGTGATTAAAATAAGAGCTAAGTTCTTTTCTATTCTAATGGAAAAATACATTTCCAGCAGTACAGTTTTAAATGTGGTTCTAAATTTTGGAGAAAGCCAATATAATATAATTAGTAGACTAGTAGCAAAGACAGTCAAAGTTGTAAACAATACAATATATTGCAGTACATAGACAAGTAACTACTGATTAATCACACGAGAGGTTACATAATATTTATAGCCAAGGAGAGCCAATTGCCAGTTTTTGGCTTTGGACAAATCCAACTTTCTTTTTGTAAAACTAGGTAAAAGGAGTTTATTGAGGTAAGCTAGAATTCGGAACATATTATTTTTTTTAGAAATTCAAAGGTAGCCAAAAAGGGTATTGCATTCCCGTTAAATTTTTGCTTCTTTGGGCGTATTAAGATCTTTTGGCTTATTTTTGTAAAAAAAACAATAGATGCCAAAAATCACGATTTTATTTTTTTTATTGCTTTCTATGATTGCATTTTCACAAGAAATTGACAAAAGACAAGCAGCACAGGATTTTCAAACACAATTGAATAAGGAGTATGCAGATGCAAAAACAAGTCCGTTAGAACCAAATGATTTAGCACATTTCCAAACATTAGATTTTTATCCTATAAATGAATCGTATGTGATAACTGCCAAATTTATTCGTACCAAAAAAGAGAAAGCTTTCAAGATGAAAACCTCTACCAATAGAGCACCTTTGTATATAAAGTACGGTGAAGTTCATTTTACTATCAACGGAAAAGAATGTGTTTTGAACCTGTATTGCGATATTGTTTTGTCTCGAACTGCTAAATACAAGAAAAATTTATTTTTACCATTTTCAGACCTTAGCTCGGGTATTGATACCTATATTGGCGGACGTTACATCGATTTAAAAATTCCATCGGGAGATACTATTGATATTGATTTTAATACTGCTTATAATCCATATTGTGCATATAGTCATAAATATTCGTGCCCAAGAGTGCCGCTAGAAAATGATTTGCAAGTCAGGATTGAAGCTGGTGTCAAAAAATTTCATGATTAATGACGTTTTTTAACCTACATACACATACGTCTACCAATGACCCAAATACGGTCGAATTGGTCAATCAATATCCTTGGGAGTTCAAAAATTCTATTTCGAACTATTCAATTGGGATTCATCCATGGTACATCGATCTGGATAGATTACAATCGGATTTTGAGGTTATGAGAACCAAAATAACCGATTTTCACTGCCTAGCAGTTGGTGAATGTGGTTTGGACAAAAGGATTGAAATTCCGTTACAATTACAGCAATCTGTTTTTGATCAACAATTGTTATTGGCACAAGAATACCAAAAACCGGTAGTGATCCATTGCGTAGCGGCTTTTGATGAATTGATTGCTACCAAAAAACGATTGAAAATTACCGTTCCTATTGTAATTCATGGTTTTTCTAAAAGTAAACAACTTGCCAAACAACTAATTGATAATGGATTTTATTTGTCATTTGGGAAAAATTTATTACAAAACCCCGAAATGGAGTCCGTTTTTTTGTCTATACCAGAGGATCGTTATTTTCTTGAAACCGATACCATTGCTGAACATTTGGTAGAAGTATATGCCTTAGCAGCCAAATACAAAAATGGCACGGTAGCTGTAATACAGCAAACAATACACAACAATTTCGAACAAGTTTTTAAAACTAGTTTGGATACGAAATAAATTTAATGGGCTATTATTTAATGGCAACCATCAAAACTTTAAACAAATACAAAAAATGGCAGAGTGGACAGAAAGAGCTGAGCTTTTATTCAAAAAAGAGGGAATAGAAAAATTACAAAATGCTCATATATTAATTGTTGGATTAGGAGGTGTAGGTTCCTTTGCAGCTGAGTTTTTGGCTAGAGCAGGAGTAGGGAGCTTGACTATTGTTGATGGAGATGTAGTTGATATTACCAACATAAACAGACAATTACCAGCTTTACATTCAACTGTTGGGCAACCAAAAATTGAGGTAGTAGGTAATCGCTTAATGGACATAAACCCAGAATTGAAGTTGATCAAAGTGCAAGAGTTTCTTTCGCCAGAGAGAGCTTTCGAAATTGTTTCTACCGACTACGATTACGTATTGGATTGCATAGATAGTGTAACCCCAAAATTAAATTTGATCATCGCAGCAAAGAGAAAAAGAGTTAAAATTATTTCGAGCATGGGAGCGGGTGGGAAAATGGAAGCTTCAAAAGTAAAAGTAGCAGACATCAGTAAAACAGTGAATTGCTTTTTTGCCAAAACCATTCGTAAACGATTAAAGAAAGAGAAAATTGATAAAGTAAAAGTTGTTTTCTCCTCCGAGATACAAGACGATTCAAGTTTAAAAATGACGGACGGATCCAATTTTAAAAGATCATTTTATGGTACAAATAGCTATATGCCAGGGCTTTTTGGTCTGTATGCTGCTGAAACAGTCATTCGACATTTAATCAAATAGTAAGCTTGTGTTTTAGTTTGTCACATTAAGTAGTGTGGTGAAGTAGAGCGTAATAAAAAGTGGGTGAATTAATTTTAATTCTCTAAAATTTAAAGATATCTTTTATACTCATCCCATTTTGCACACATAATACTCAATCTCATTAACATTTTAGTGCTGCAAGGTTATTTAACAAAATAACATAATTAATTGTAACTTCCCAAATACAACAACAACAACAAATAAAATGATACAAACTATAATTTTTGATATGGACGGTGTAATTGTTGATACAGAACCCGTACACAGGTATGCTTATTTTCAACATTATAAAGAATTAGGAATTGAAGTTTCCGAGGAGGTGTACACTTCTTTAACTGGTCAATCGACTCGCAATACTTATCAAAAACTAAAAGAAAAATTTAATCTTACCGGAGATGTCGAAGACATGATTCAAAGAAAAAGAGCTTTGTTTAATGATGCATTCGATACCAAAGAAGATCTACAACTTTTGGACGGTGTAGAAGACCTAATCAAAGATTGCTACCAAAATGGCATGCAGTTAATTCTAGCGTCATCGGCTTCAAAAGTCACTATTGATCGCGTGTTTGGTCGTTTCAATTTGCACCAATTTTTCACCCATAAAGTAAGTGGTGAGGATTTTCCAGAGTCCAAACCAAACCCCGCAATTTTCTTGCATGCTACTACACTTTCGGTAGCACCCAAACAAAATTGCATCGTGATTGAAGACAGTACCAATGGAGTTAAAGCAGCTAAATCTGCCGATATCTATTGCGTAGGATACAATAGTATTCATTCCAATGATCAAGATTTGGATTTAGCAGATCGTGTTATAAACCACTTTAATGAGTTGAATTATAAAGAAGTATCACAATTACAGTAATGCTTTAGTGATTATTTAACAAGCTAACGAATTTAGATTTTGTACTTTTGCAAAAACAAAAAAAGAGAAACATGAAGAATATTTTTATTGCTATGTTCGTAGTATTTTCACAAGGAATGGTACAAGCACAAATCCAAACACCACAACAAAGCCCCAAAGCCACCATTAATCAACAAGTCGGACTAACAGATGTTGAAGTGGTTTATTCAAGACCTTCTGCTAGAGCAAGGATTGTCTATGGTAATTTGGTGCCTTTTGGAAAATTATGGAGAACAGGAGCCAATGAAAATACAACAATATCATTTAGCGATGACGTGTTAATCGACGGAAAAAAATTACCAAAAGGGAAATATTCCTTATACAGCATTCCAAATATTCAAAGTTGGGACGTAATTTTTTATAAAACGACTGATAATTGGGGAACTCCAAAAACTTTTGAAGAGAGCAATGTAGTCCTAAAAACTTCAGTAAAAGAATATACAACACCAAATGCGGTAGAAACATTCACAATCGGAATCAATGATATCAATACCAACGGTGCTTCGCTAGAAATGGCCTGGGAACATTCATTTGTATCCTTAAAATTCGAAGTTCCAACCCAGCAAAAAACCATGGAAAGTATTGATAAAGTACTTGGTGGTGCCACTGGTGGTGATTATTTTGCAGCCGCACAATACTACTTTCAGTCCAACGGTGACATCAACAAAGCCAATACCTACATGGAAAGAGCATTGGAACTTACACCCGAAAAACCATTCTATTTTTTAAGACTTAAATCATTGATCTTGGCCAAAAAAGGAGATAGAAACGGAGCAATCGAAACGGCAAAAGCATCCTTGACAGCCTCAGAAAAAGCAGGCAATCAAGATTATGTAAAAATGAACAAAGATAGCATCACAGAGTGGAGCAAATAATCAAATAAGAATACAATACTGCAATCCCGTTTCATTTATCCGAAACGGGATTTTTTATTTTCGGGCGTGTCCTTTCGTAAAAACTACAGGCCGGGCTATCCGTTACAAGTCCTCGTCTCCCTTCCGCTACGCTGTAGAGAGACTGTGGGCTTTTCACTTTTATCCCTCACGCACAATGTTATAAAATGAAGTATTATATTTCATCAGAGGATTGGTATTTTGAAAAAATAAAAAAATACAGAATCTATCAGATAATCAATTTAAAAAAGAACTTTATAGAATAAAGTTGGTTCTTCGCCTAAATTAGTGGAAATTAAAAAAACCATGTAATTTTGGGGGATGGAATTAGATGGATTAGGAATTTTGTTAGGAGTTAAATCT
>NZ_JAOQMX010000051.1 GCF_025960985.1 Flavobacterium psychraerolatum
AAAGACACAATATTCAATAATTTAATCAAAAGAATGGTAAAAGCAGATAATATTTGTCAAAAGGAGATTATATGTAACTAACTGCTTACCTCAAAAGATTTTTATATCTCAAGAATCAAATGGACCAATGATGCGTCAAAAGTTTCGGTTATTGTATTAAACCGTCATCAAAACGACCTTGATATTTTACTTGTAGATGCTACAACGGCGAAAACAAATGTACTGTTAAATGAAAAAAGCAAAACCTATATTGATTTTGTAGACAAAGACAATTTGTATTTCATGTCTGATAATCAATTTTTGTGGTCGAGTGAAAAAGATGGTTTCAACCATATTTATTGGTATGATAAAACCGGTAAACTAGTACGCCAAATAACCAAAGGAAATTGGGAAGTAACCGATTTTTATGGTCTAGATGAAAAATCAAAAACTGTTTTTTACGAATCGGTTGAAAATGGTGCTATCAATCGCGATGTGTACCGTGTAGGTTTGGACGGAAAAAATAAAAAACGACTTTCTACCAAAGCAGGAACCAATAAGGCAACCTTCAGCCCCAATTATAAGTACTATATTAATATCTTTTCGAATGTAAATCAACCCGCATCGTATACCTTAAATGATTCTAATTCAGGGAAAGAGTTGCAGTCAATTGAATCGAATGAAGAGCTGTTGGCAATAGTTAAGCCTTATAATTTACCTTCAAAAGAGTTTATGTCCATCAAAACGGCACAAAACAATGAATTGAATGCTTGGATGATCAAACCAGTGAATTTTGATGCTTCAAAAAAATATCCAGTATTAATATACCAATATTCAGGTCCAGGATCACAAGAAGTTAAAAATGATTGGAATAGTACAAACGATTATTGGTTCAAAATGCTTGCTCAAGAAGGGTATATAGTAGTTTGTGTTGATGGTCGTGGAACGGGCTACAAAGGAGAAGCGTTCAAGAAAGTAACCTACAAACAACTAGGTAAATTTGAAGTAGAAGATCAAATCGAGGCGGCCAAAGTTCTTGGGACTTACAGCTATATTGATGCAAGTAGAATTGGAATTTTCGGTTGGTCCTTCGGTGGATTCATGTCTTCAAACTGCATCTTAAAAGGAAATGATGTTTTTAAAATGGCTATTGCCGTGGCTCCAGTAACCAACTGGCGTTTTTATGATTCGGTTTATACAGAGCGTTACATGCAAACGCCTCAAGAAAACCCTAGCGGTTATGATGATAATTCACCTATTAATTTTGCAAAGCAATTAAAAGGAAAATATTTATTGATTCACGGTAGCGCAGATGATAATGTACATGTGCAAAACACCATGCAAATGATGGAGGCTTTGATTCAAGCCGACAAACAATTTGATTCACAAATCTATCCCGACAAGAATCATGGTATATATGGTGGGAAAACTAGGTTACAATTATATACCAAAATGACAAATTTTATCAAAGAAAATTTATAATATGACAAATACAGAAACGGGAGAACAGACTTACTTTGGCCATCCAAAAGCACTTTATATTTTATTTTTTACAGAAATGTGGGAACGATTTTCATTTTATGGAATGAAGGCCTTATTGATTTTTTATCTTACAAAATACCATTTATTTTCTGATCAATCAGGAAATTTATTAATAGGAAGTTATGCAGCATTAGTTTATGCCGTACCAGTTATTGGTGGTTTTATTGCCGATAAATATCTTGGTTTTAGAAAAGCAATTGTATTTGGCGGAATCATGTTGGTTTTAGGGCATTTAGGAATGGCTTATGAAGGAAATGCCGCAACCCAATCTATAACCGGAGAAATTACACGAGACAATCTTGCTTTACAAATATTTTATTTTTCGCTTTCACTGATAATTGTTGGAGTCGGATTTTTAAAAGCTAACATTTCTTCTTTAGTAGGAGAATTATATTCGGTTGGCGATAAAAGACGTGATTCTGGATTTACCATTTTTTACATGGGAATTAATCTTGGTTCGTTTTTGGCAACTTTAATTTGCGTTTGGTTAGGTGAAACATATGGTTGGAGTTACGGTTTTGGCGCAGCTGGAGTTGGAATGTTCTTTGGATTAATTACATTTATTTCTGGTAAAAAATTACTTATGGGTAATGGCGAATCTCCAAATCCGCTTTTCTTAGAGCAAAAAACAGTCGGAATTAAAAACGAATACATAATTTATTTTGTTAGTATTTTATCGTCGTTATTGTTTTGGCAAATGGTTCAAAACCACGAAGCCGTTTCGTTATCTTTACAACTAGCTGGTGGTGTTTCTTTTTTATACATTGTATATTATGCTGCAACCAAATTAGACGGAAAAGCAAGACAACAATTAATTGCGCTTACCATTTTAATCGTATTTACTATTGTGTTTTGGGCATTGTTTGAACAAGCTTATACATCTATGAATTTATTTGCAGACCGAATTTTAGACAGAACAATTTTTGGATACGAAGTTTCTGCAGGTCAGTTTTTAAGTTTTAATGCTTTATTTATTATTTTGCTTGCACCGGTTTTTGCCTGGATTTGGCCAAGTTTAGGAAAATACAATCCAAATACTGCTGTAAAATTTGCTTTAGCTTTGGCTTTAGTCGGTTTAGGTTTTGGCGCTTTAGTTATGGGAATTAACGTTTCTGGCGCAGGAAAAGTAGCAGCAATTTGGTTAGTACTTGCCTATTTCTTACATACTTGTGGCGAATTGAGTTTGTCTCCGGTAGGATTATCTGCAGTTACTAAACTTTCACCCGTAAAAATCGTAGGATTTATGATGGGTGTTTGGTTTTTAGCAACTGCCAGTTCAGAATTTATTGCATCGGTTTTAGCAAATATTGCGTCGGTAGATACATCTAACGGTTTAGCTCCAGATTTAAATGTAGCCAAACAGAGTTACCTTAAATTATTCGAATACTTATTTTATACTGGTTTAGCTTTTGGCGCATTGTTGTTACTAATTTCTCCAATTATTAAAAAATTAATGCACGGCGTAGATAAAGAATTAAACAATTAATTATATTACTTTTACTGTCACACAAACCCAATATTTATGAATCAAAATTCAACTGATCAATTTTTCAAAAATCCTGTTTTAGGACATCCAGCAGGATTATTTGTTTTGTTTTTTACAGAAATGTGGGAACGTTTTTCCTTTTATGGAATGCGTTCACTTTTAATATTATTTTTAACCGCATCATATTCTGCCGGTGGTTGGGAATGGACAAGAGAAAATGCTTCGGCACTTTTTGGTTCTTACGTTGGTTTAGTTTATCTATCAACAATGCTTGGCGGATATTTTGCAGATAAAGTTATCGGATTTCGTTGGGCAGTTGTTGTCGGCGCATTTTTAATGACTTTAGGTCATGCTTCGATGGCGTTAGAGACGGAATTTTCTATTTATTTAGGATTGGTTTTACTTGTTTTTGGTAACGGATTTTTTAAGCCAAACATGACATCCATCGTATCGGAAATGTACAAACATCGACCAGAGAAAAAAGATGGTGCTTACACTTTATTTTATATGGGTGTAAATGCTGGTGCTTTTTTTGGAATTTTACTTTGCGGATATTTAGGTGAAAAAGTAGGCTGGAGTTACGGTTTCGGATTAGCAGGAATTTTTATGTTTTTTGGAACTTTACAGTTTTGGTTGTCTCAAAATATTTTTGGCGACATCGGTTTAAAACCAACTGCAGAAAGCAAAGCAAGATCAGAAGCAGAAGATACAGATACCAGAAATCCTTTTACAAAATTAGAACTTGCAATAATTGTTATTTGTTCCGCATTAGGATTATTATGGATTATTAACGATCCAGCATCTAAAATATCTAACGGAGAAGTTAATATTTTTAGTTTCTTAGGAGAAAACGGAAACAACATTGCAATCGTTTCTGCATTAGTTTTATTTATAGTTTTATTAGTGAAACGATTGATGAATTATTCTAAAATCACAAGAGAAAAATTAATCGCAGTAACTTTCTTTGCATTTTTAACTATTTTCTTTTGGGCAATTTTTGAGCAATCTCCAAATTCTCTAACCATTTTCGCTAGTGATTATACCGACAGAGTTTTGACCGGAAGTTGGAGTACGTTTTTCTTGATAATTAATTCGCTTATCACAATTGTACCTTTAGCAATAATCACTTGGGTTTTATATCTGTTGTTTAAACAAACATTCAAAACCTACGCCGTTGCAAATATAATTTTAGGAACTAGTTTTGTAATCATTTGGATTATTGCAATTTGGATGTTAATGAAAGATTTTTATACAGCAGGTTTCCTTTCGTTTACAGATGAAACTTTATCGATGCTAAAAATAGAAAAAGTAACCAAAGCAATTACAGAAGTTCCAGCTACTTGGTTCTCAACATTAAATTCGTTATTTATTATTTCGTTAGCGCCATTATTTTCTAAATGGTGGGAAAGTAAATACAATCCTTCTGCAAATATGAAATACGGAATCGGTATGGGATTATTGGCTTTAGGAATGGCGTGCGTTGCAGTTGGCGCAGACGGAATTGCACCTGGAGCAAAAACTGCTTCGGTTAGTATGATTTGGTTAATTTTAGTTTACTTATTTCATACCATGGGAGAATTATGTATTTCGCCTGTAGGATTATCGTACGTTAGTAAATTAGTACCAGCAAGAATGATTGCATTTATGTTTGGTGTTTGGTATTTGGCTGTAGCAATTGGTATGAAGGGTGCAGGAAAATTCGGAGAAAATATCGACAAGATAGCAAACGAACATGGTTTGAGTTATTTCTTTTGGATGTTAACTATTATTTCTCTGATAGTAGCAGTTTTTTCTATTATTATGACTCCTGTTATTAAAAAATTAATGCATGGTGTAAAATAGGCGACAGTTAGTGGTACTATTTTTGATTAAATTTGTAAAATAAATTAATTAGTTATGAAAAAAATATATTTGATAGCATTGTTTTTTATTGGAATAGCGAGCAACCAAGCACAAGAATTGAAATGGCATACAAACATCAAAGAGGCTATCGAAGTTAGCAATAAAGAGAAAAAACCTATGATGATGTTTTTCACAGGTAGCGACTGGTGTGGCTGGTGTATTCGACTTCAAAAAGAAGTTTTGTTAACTCCTGAATTCAAAAAATGGGCAAAAGCTTCAGTGGTTTTAGTCGAGTTAGACTATCCTAGAAGAACAGCTCAAGCACCTGAAATCAAAAAACAGAATGAAGAATTGCAACAAGTTTTTCAAATTCAAGGTTTTCCAACTGTTTTCTTTTCGAACGTTGTAAAAGAAAAAGACGGAAGGTTAAACTTTAAAGCCCTCGGTAAAACAGGTTATGTTGCTGGAGGCCCACAAGCTTGGTTAGCCGAAGCAAACGGAATTTTGAAGGCAAAATAAAAAGTCTTTATAAAAATATAGTATCCCTTTTCGATCTTGATCGAAAGGGGATTTTTTTTTGGCCTCACTTTATTCTTTTAATGCTAAGAATTGAATATTTTTTGTTTAACTTTGTATTGAAAACATTAAACAAAAAGTCTAAAGTTCTATAAAGATGAGTCAAAAAAGTATATCAGCCACCCAAATTGAGTCCATGGACAGCAGGCAACGGGTCAATTTAATCAATGCAATTGTAGGTTTTAAATGTGTCAACCTAATTGGTACAGTCAATAGCAAAGGTTCTGAGAATCTGGCCATTTTTAGTTCAATTATTCATTTGGGGTCAAGTCCTGCATTACTTGGTTTTATAACAAGGCCAGATTCTGTCGAGAGGCACACGCTAACCAATTTGTTAGAAACCGGTTGCTATACCATCAATCATATCAATAGTGATATTTTCGAAAAAGCACATCAAACCTCTGCTCGTTACGATGCCGATGTGTCAGAATTTGATGCTACCAATTTAACAGCCGAATATAAAGAGGATTTTACGGCACCTTTTGTAAAGCAGAGTAACATTCAAATAGGAATGAAATTCAAGCAAAAAATAGATATCGAACTTAACGGAACAATATTGGTTATTGGAGAAATTGACTCCATCCACTATCCCGAAGATTGCCTCTGTACCGATGGTTTTATCGATATAGAAAAGGCTGATACAGTAACATGTAGTGGTCTTGATAGTTATCATTCTACGCAACGCCTTAGTAGATTGGCTTATGCAAAACCGGACAGACCAACCGTAGCGGTAAATATGAAATATGTTGAGTAAAGAAAAAATAGATATTGTGTGGTTCAAGCGTGATTTGCGTTTTACAGATCACGAGCCACTTTATGAAGCACAGCAGGCGAGATATCCGGTGCTTCTTATTTATTTTTTTGAGCCTTCGCTAATGGAATATGAGGATAGCGATTCAAGGCATTGGCGATTCATTTATGAGTCTATCACAGCAATGCAGGAAAAATTGCTGGTACATCAGACTAAAATTTATTTTTTTAATAAAGAAGTAAAGGCTGGTTTTGAGCAATTAATAGCGCTTTTTGATATTCAAACTGTTTTTTCGCACCAAGAAATTGGTAACAAAATTTCATACGATCGCGATATCGTCATGAAAAAAGTGTTTCAAGAACAGGGTATACATTGGAGGGAGTTCCAAACCAATGGAGTCATTAGAAAATTAAAAAACCGCTCCAACTGGCAAGAGCGCTGGAGTAGTAAAATGTCAGAGCCAATAAAAACGGTTGCATTGGATCGTATGGCATTTGCAAAAATACCAGAGGAGTTATATGAAGAGTTAAAAGGAGGTTCCTTATCGAAAGACATTACAACTAGAAACACCAATTTCCAAGAAGGTGGTGAATATTGGGCATGGCGATACTTGGATAGCTTTATTAAAACCAGATCTGTCAATTATAGTAAACACATCTCTAAGCCTAGCTTGAGTCGCAAGGGATGCAGTAGATTATCACCTTACCTTGCCTATGGAAATATCAGCATGCGGATGGTGTACCAATATACGATGCAGAATTATGAGAATGCAACAAACAAAAGGGCGTTGTCAAATTTTGTTTCCCGCTTGTTTTGGCACTGCCACTTCATTCAAAAATTTGAAGATGAATGTAGTATGGAGTTTGAGAATATCAACAAAGCTTATGATTCGATTATAAAACCAAAAAACGAGCTATTTATCAAGGCTTGGCAAGAAGGTAAAACCGGTGTTCCTATCGTAGATGCTTGTATGCGATGCGTAGTCGCTACGGGTTATATTAATTTCAGGATGCGAGCCATGGTCGTTTCTTTTTTCGTATTTAATCTGTGGCAAGATTGGCGCGAATTGCATTTTTTGGCCCGTCAGTTTCTAGATTATGAACCAGGTATTCATTATCCGCAATTGCAAATGCAGGCAGGAGTTACCGGTATCAATACAATACGAATTTACAATCCGATAAAAAACTCCGAAGATCATGATGCCGAAGGGGAGTTCATCAGACAATGGTTGCCTGAATTAAAAAATGTACCACTCAATTTTTTGCATGAACCGTGGAAATTGAGTGAAATGGAGCAGCAATTATATGACTTTCGATTAGGAGACGATTACCCGCATCCAATAGTAGATATTGAGTCCTCCCGCAAGCTAGCAAGTGAGCTTGTTTGGAGTTTAAGGCAATCAGTGGTTGCAAAACAAGAAGGTAGTCGAATTTTAAAAAAGCACGTTAATACCACTACAACCCGAAAAAAGAAGAAAATATGAGTGTATTTTTAAGAGCAAACTGGGAGAATATAATCATGGCAAACTATGAAATAGCGCCCGAAATTTTGTCTAAGTACCTACCAAAAGGGGTTAGTTTAGATCTTCATGACGGTAAGGCATACGTGAGTTTGGTTGGTTTTATGTTCAAAAACACCAAAATATTTAATGTGCCGATGTTCTCACTAGGAACTTTTGAAGAAGTTAATTTGCGATTTTATGTGTATCGAAAAATTGGTAATGAGCTGCGAAGAGGTGTAGTTTTTATAAACGAAACGGTGCCCTACAAACCAGTTGCTTGGTTGGCCAATGCCTTGTACAAAGAGCATTATACCACCATACCAACACGTCATCAATGGCATTTTGATGCAAATCATAAAGATATAAAGTACGAATGGTTGGTGAATAAAAAATGGAACAGTATTAATGTCAAAGCATCGCTGGCACAAACAGCAATGTTAAAAGGAAGTTTTGAAGAATTTATTTTCGAACATTATTATGGGTATACCAAAGTTGATGACAAAATTTCCATGGAATACAAAATAGCGCATCCGAGCTGGAAAATAAATGCTATTGTAGAACAGGTTATCGATTGTGATTTTGAAAGTATGTACGGAAGTGATTTTAAAGTTTTAAACCAAACGCAACCCACTGCAACTTTCTTAGCCGAAGGTTCAGCAGTATTGATCAACTGGAAACGCAATAAAATTTAGAACATGAAAGGTGTAAAAAAAGCTGATTTGCCCGATAAAATTTGTGTGGTCTGTCAAAGGCCATTTTCATGGAGGAAAAAATGGGAGAAAAACTGGGATGCAGTCAAATATTGTAGTGAACGTTGTAGAAATACCAAATAAAATATGAAAACCCTTCGACTTATTTTAGGAGATCAATTAAATAGCAACCATTCTTGGCTTCAAACTACTAGCCCTCAGGTGACCTATGTGATGATGGAGGTACGTTCTGAAACGGATTATGCTGCACACCACATTCAAAAAGTAGTTGGATTTTTTGCTTCAATGCGAGAATTTGCGGCTAATTTGACTGTCCAAAAACACAATGTTATTTACATCAAGCTCAACGAAGCTGACAACTTACAAGCATTCGATCTTAATTTAGAACAAATACTGAAGGACAATAAGTTCGAGAAATTTGAATATCAATTGCCAGATGAGTATCGACTGGATCAAGTCTTGATCAATTTTTGCGCTGGGTTGAAAATGGAATCACAAGCCGATGATACAGAGCATTTCTTGAGCGAAAGAAATGAGCTGGCTACGTTTTTTGAAGGAAAGAAGACATTTTTAATGGAAAGTTTTTACCGTTACATGCGTAAAAAGCACCAACTATTAATGGATGGTGATAAGCCACAAACTGGTCAATGGAATTACGATCAAGACAATCGGAAGAAATTACCCAAAAATCACAAGCCTGTTGCACCGCTTGAATTTGAAAATGAGGTTAGCGCAATCGAGCAAGAAATCAGAGATGCCAACTGTAAAACGATTGGAACGATTGACTCCAAACGTTTTTTGTGGCCCATCAATAGGAAGCAGTCATTGGAACTGTTGGATTATTTTGTTGCCGAATTTCTGCCTCAATTTGGAACTTTTCAGGATGCAATGACACCAAATGAATGGTCATTATACCATTCGAGAATATCTTTTTCGATGAATACAAAAATGATTTCCCCCTTAGAAGTAATTCAAAAGGTTATTTTCGAATGGGAAGCAAATCAAGATAAAATAGCCATTAACCAAGTCGAAGGTTTTGTGAGGCAGATACTGGGATGGCGCGAATACATGCGAGGAATTTATTGGTTGAAAATGCCAGAATATGAAACCTTAAATTTTTTCGAAAATAAAGAAAGACTACCAGATTGGTTTTGGACGGGCAAAACTAAGATGAATTGCTTGAAGCAGAGTATCACTCAATCATTGGATTTTGGATATGCGCATCATATTCAGCGATTAATGGTCACGGGTAATTTCGCTTTATTGGCAGGAGTAGATCCTGACGAGGTTGATGCATGGTATTTGGGTATATACATGGACGCAATTCAGTGGGTCGAAATTACCAATACGCGCGGAATGAGCCAATTTGCTGATGGCGGTATTGTGGGTACAAAACCCTATGTGAGTTCAGCAGCTTATATTGATAAAATGAGCCATTATTGTGGTTTCTGTTTCTATCAAAAAGCGAAGAAAACGGGTGACAAAGCGTGTCCCTTTAATAGTTTGTATTGGAATTTTTATGATAAGCACGAAGCCAAGTTAAGTAAGAATCCCAGAATTGGCATGATGTATAATGTTTGGCGAAAGATGAAGCCGGAACAAAAAGTTGAATTACTAGAACAAGCGCACTATTATTTAGAAAATATAAATGATTTATGATGAAAAGTATAGTATGGTTTAAAACAGATTTACGAATTCAGGATAACGAAACACTTTTGAGAGCAGTAGAGGAAAGTGAATTTGTTTTACCTGTTTATTGCTTTGATGATGCACATTTTGAAACAACTGATTTTGGTTTTAAAAAGACAGGAAGTTATAGAGCTGCCTTTTTGCTTGAAGCTTTGGTCGATTTACAAAAGGAATTACAAAAACGAGGAGCCAATTTAGTACTTTTAAGGGGAAAGCCTGAAATCGAAATTCCGAAGCTTGTAGCGGACTATAAAATAACCAAGGTTTTTGCCAAGAGAGAAGTAGCTTTCGAAGAAAAAAGAACAGAGCTATTGGTTCAAAACGAACTATTCAAAAAGAAATGCGAATTTGAAACGGTCAGTACAAGTACTTTGTATCATGCCGAGGATTTACCATTTGGTATAAAAGATATTCCAGATGTGTTTACTGTATTCCGAAAAAAAGCAGAAAAAGAGTCGACCATCAGAACAATTTTTGAAGCTCCGGAAACTATAAACTGTCCTGAAACACCGCCATTTGAGCTTCCGTCACTTGCAGATTTGGGTTTGAAAGCACAAAAAATAGATTCTAGAGCAGCACTGCATTTTAAAGGCGGAGAAGCGCAAGGACTCCAGCGTATTCAGCATTACTTTTATGAAACAAAATTAATTTCGACCTACAAAGAAACACGCAACGGAATGGTAGGTGAATCTTATTCTTCTAAGTTTTCGGCTTGGTTGGCGCTAGGATGTCTTTCGCCAAGAATGATTTACCACCACCTAAAGGAATATGAAACACAAAATGGAGCAAATGAATCTACCTATTGGTTGGTTTTTGAATTGCTATGGCGCGATTATTTTCGATTTGTAATGAAAAAATACAATCATAAATTGTTTTTGCAAGGAGGAATAAAAGAGCAGGAGGCACAGGACTTAAGCATAGATCAAAAGAAATTGAAAAAATGGATAGACGGAAAAACGGGAGTTGATTTTGTTGATGCCAATATGATTGAACTTAAAAAGACAGGCTTCATGAGCAATCGAGGCCGACAAAATGTTGCCAGCTATTTATGCAATGATTTAAAGCTAGATTGGCGATACGGCGCTGCCTATTTTGAGGAGCAGCTTATAGATTATGATGTATGTAGCAATTGGGGAAACTGGGCGTATCTCGCCGGTGTGGGCAATGACCCGCGCGGAAACCGTTATTTTAATATTGAAAAGCAAGCCAAAGATTATGACAAAGATCGAACCTTTAGAGATTTATGGCTAACATAACTTTTATTTACATTTTATAAAATCCTTTTTCAGCTGTGGCATGAAAAGGGATTTTGTTTTTTTGACATGTTTTTTTCCAGTTTTGCTGTATGTTTTTATAATTCGTTCCATCGGCTACAATTATTTTGGGATGTATTGTTGCTAACAACCGATCCAAATTGATGTTTGGAGATTGTATTAAAAGAAGAATATCTGGTTTGCAGTTTTTGGGATATATTCCTAGACTGTCTATAATCAATATTTTTTTCTCATTAAAATAAGATACATTCGGTATTGATGATCTACTATCAACAATAGCAAAATGGGAAACCAAGTAGCTTTTCAAATTAGTATTTATAAGGGATTTACTCAAAGTATCATTGGCATAAACACGCACCTTACTTCCTTTTCGTTCTGTAATCAAGCTATTCTTTTTCTGACTAAAGACAATCCACTCTTGTCCATTATTATTGTCGTATGCAGTTTTCATGTACGAAAGTTGAAATGCAATTATGGCGATAAAGATCCAAACAAGTTTGTTGTATTTTGGTTTTTCGAACCAAATAATTAAAGTAATTATAAGGAGATACGCGCTGATTAGTAAGTACGTATTAAATGGAATATCTTGCAATACAAAGGATTTAAAGGAAGCAATTTCAGCAATAATTTTGTTCATGCTAGAAATACTCCATTCAAAAGTCGAAACGAAAATCGTAGGAGCGATATTAAATGCAGCGAGCAGCATGATTACAATTCCTAAAATCATAATTATACTCAAGAAGGGCAGAATAAACAAGTTGGTTATAAAAAATAAACTTGGAAATTGGTGAAAGTAAAATAAGCTCAAAGGTAAAGTTCCGATTTGAGCAGCAAAAGAAACTGTAAGGATATTCCAGCCGAATTGAAGTACTTTGTTTTTTGGTGTCCAAGTACTTGAAAGTAGAGGCTGCAACCAAATGATAAAAAATACTGCCAAATAACTCAACTGAAAACCAGCATCAAACAAAAAATAGGGTTGAAACAACAGAATTAATACAATAGAAACAATGATGGTATGGTAAATATACGTATTTCGTCTGAGGTAATACCCTAAGGCAATAAACGAGAACATAACCACAGAGCGAATTACAGAGGGAGATAAGCCCGCAATGATCGCAAATAAAGCAAGTAAACCAATACTGAGTACTAATTTGATTAATGATCCCTTCCTGGTATTTGGAATAGGACTGAGAACAAAATTCAAGAAAAACAATAAGAAACCAATGTGTAATCCTGAAACCGACAAGATATGAATGGCACCAGCATATTGATAATCCTGTAAAACCTCGGAAGATAAATCTTGTTTCTGCCCCAAAATTAAGGCCATAGCAACCGATAACGATTGAGGGTCAAAATGACTATTCTCTAGGTTTCGTATAATTGTAGTCGTCAGTTGGGAACAGTAATAGAATAGATCCTTTGTAACAATTGGACTCACCAATAGTGATTGTTGATTTGCATACAATTGCCCATAAATTTGTTTGTTCTCCAAATAGCGAGAGTAATCAAATAATGACGGATTGTAGGGCGGTTTGTTACGAATAATTTTCCCTTTAATCACTAATTGGTTACCTACAATGATGGATTTATTTATTTTTTGTTTTTGTAGGTTTAAAATAATTTTTCCAGAAGCTCTTTTATCGTTAATTTGAATTATTGAAAGAAGGAAACGATGGCTCTTTTCGGTACTTTTTATTCGCTCTTGTACCTTTGCTACAATTATATTTTCAGTTTCGAAATAGGAAGCCTCATGGGTATAATGTGATATTTGATAAGTGTCCGTATGCATTATGAGTGACATTACTCCCATAGAAAAGCTTACGAATAGTGTTGTGACTCCGAAAAACAGATTTCCCTTTGCCTGATTCTTTTCAAAGAAATAAGCAACAATTAACATAAGGGTCGAAATAGAAAGTAATGTATATCCAAGATAGTAATTCAACAATGTCCCATATGCAAAAAGGATTCCTAGTAGGAAACCTATAGCGATTCTGGTTAATGGAAATTGAAGTACTTTCATCATTCTAAAGTACTGATTTTCTTAATACAACAATGAATTTATTCTAATATTCTATTGACTTGAGTAAAGCTTTTTTCGTAGTAGGATTCTTTAGTAGAAGAAATGATAACACCTCTTGAAGTAGAGGCGTGAATAAATTTTATCTCATCATTGGTCGCATCAGTTACGATTCCCACGTGATTGACACGAGAACTATTATTAGTTTTAAAAAAAATGAGGTCGCCCTTTGCTGCTTTATTAGAATTTTGCCCAAGTGATTTCCCCGTTTTAGATTGACTGTATGATGTTCGTGGCAGTTGAATATCAAATTCACCAAAAGTACTATACACCAAACCCGAACAATCGTAGCCAGAAGGTGTTTTCCCAGCTGTTTTATAAGGAGCTCCAATATGTTTACTGGCGCTGTTTACAATTTTATCGGCCAAGGAATTAGAACTTATTCTGCTACTGGCAGCTGAACCTGATTTGCAGGAAGCTAGAACTACCGTAAAGGCCAGTAAATAAAGTATTTTTTTCAAATGGAAATAATTATATTATTCTTAAATCGCTAACAATGAGTTGAGCTGTTTTTTCACTAGCTCCTAAGCCTCCCAGTTTTTGCTCTAATAGGTCGTATTTTATTAAAAGATCTTTTCGATAATGGGGTTCTAGAATTTTAGTCAATTCCCGTTTTATACTTTCCGAATTAAATTCATCTTGAATCAATTCTGTAACCACCTCTTCATCCATAATCAAATTGACGAGAGAGATGTATTTCAAGGTAATAATCCGTTTTGCAATTTGGTAAGATGCCCAACTTCCTTTGTAACAAACCACTTCGGGTACTTTAAACAGGGCTGTTTCCAAAGTTGCCGTTCCAGAAGTAACCAAAGCTGCAGTGGCATTTCTTAATAATCCATAGGTCTTATTCGAAACAAATTCAATATTTTCCTTTGTGATAAAAGGTTCGTAAAACGAAAAATCTTGACTTGGTGCACCTGCTATCACAAACTGATAGTCTGGGAAATCATCGACAATACTCAACATACCCGAAAGCATTTTGGTGATTTCTTGTTTTCTGCTGCCTGGTAACAAAGCAATAATTGGTTTATCTGATAATTTATTTTCAGATCGAAACTGTGTTGCCCCCACCTCTTTTTGGTTATATATGGCATCGATCAGAGGATGTCCAACAAATTCAACTGGAAAATGATGTTTGTCTTCGTAAAAAGTTTTTTCGAAAGGTAAAATTACATACATTTTATCAACATCCCGCTTGATAGCTTTGATTCGGCTTTCTTTCCAAGCCCAAATTTGTGGCGAAATATAATAATGCGTTTTGATGCCCAGTTCCTTAGCCCATTGTGCAATACGCATGTTGAAACCAGGGTAATCTATAAATATAATTACGTCAGGTTTATATTTTAAAATATCATTTTTACAGACCTTTATATTGCCCAAAATGGTTTTGAGGTTAAAAATCACTTCAACAAATCCCATAAATGCCAATTCACGGTAGTGCTTGACCAGCGTACCTCCTACCTGCTCCATTAAGTCACCTCCCCAAAAACGAATATCGGCTTGGGGATCTTCCCTGTACAAAGCTTTCATTAAATTGGAACCATGTAAGTCACCTGAAGCTTCTCCTGCAATAATATAATATTTCATGAAATATGGAATATGAACCGGTTAAAATTTACCAAACCCAAAATTACGGATTGCAATGTTGAGAATCAACAGTTCGATTGTATTTTATACTAATAAAGTCAAAAAGCGTCATTAATGATACTGCTCCAATAACTCCTTATGGCCATAGTATCTTTTTTAAATTTAAATAAAAGAGTAAACGCAATTCAATTTAGCAAAGAGCAAAGTAATGATTCTAATCAAATACCAAGCATTTTTTAATGCTATTGCTCACTTACAAACCCGCAATCTTTTACTAGTCTTATGAAAAGGAAACAGCCAGTAAATGTAGTCGACAATCCCATCATGACACAAGAAAAAATTTAAATTTATTCATTCCAATTCCAAGTGTTAAGCTGTTGTGTGGTATGGTGAGCCGTTAAGTCAAATTGTACAGGTACAATAGAAATGTAGCCATTCGCTAGAGCCCATTCGTCTGTATCTTCTCCTTTATCTTCGTTCACAAAATCACCTGTGAGCCAATAATATTCTTTACCAAAAGGAGAAGTTCTTTTATCAAAACGTTCCTTCCACATAGCTTTCGCTTGACGGCAAATTTTTATTCCTTTAATTTCTGCTGTTTGTAACTTAGGTAGATTTACATTCAGTACCACATCTTTAGGTAGTTTTTTGTCTAGCACCTCGAGTGTTATTTTTTTTATAAAAGGTTTTGCTTCTTCAAAATTCGCATTCCAATTATAATCCAAAAGTGAAAAACCAATCGCTGGAATACCTTCGATTCCAGCTTCTACAGCTGCACTCATTGTGCCAGAGTAAATGACATTGATTGACGAATTGGAACCATGATTTATACCTGACACACACAAGTCAGGTTTGCGTTTCAGTATTTCATTTACAGCAATTTTAACACAATCTACAGGTGTACCGGAGCAACTATACTGAAGAATAGCATCTCCTTCTTTTGAAATTTTATCTATATACAAAGTATTATTAATCGTAATCGCATGCCCCATAGCACTTTGAGGCTTATCAGGTGCAACGACGACAACTTGTCCAATTTCGGCCATGACTTCAATCAAAGCACGTATTCCAGGTGCAGTTACACCGTCATCATTTGTAATCAATATTAAAGGTCTTTGCTCGTCCATGATTTATATGCTGTATAATAGAGTTAAAAGTATATTATTACAAAGGAAACAAAATTATTTCACAAGTATGTTTTTAAACCCTAAACAAAAAAAACATTTTTTATATCTTTAACAAAAAATTATGCAACCTTTACGGGTCATGGCATAGTTTTTAATTTAACTTAGTTTAAAAATTTGAATGAATGCTATAATTAAATTTATGAAAAGACATTATAAAATATTACTTACAATTATTGTTGCTTCAGTAGCATTATTTGCCTTCAACAGTAAATCAAAAAAAGAATCTGATCCTGATAAGGACAAACTTCTTTTAGAATTATTAACATTTGTTATTGAAAAAGGGCATTATAGTCCAGCACCAATTGATGACACTTTTTCTAAAGGAGTCTACAAAGATTACATCCAAGCTTTGGATCCATCCAAGCGCTTTTTTCTTCAATCTGATATTGATGAATTTTCGAAATACGAAACAGAAATAGATAATGAAATCTTAGATAAAGACCTAACATTTTTCAATTTGACCTATGATCGATTGATGGAGAGAATGGAACAAAGTAAAAAAATCTATCAAGCTATCTTGACAAAGCCTTTTGACTATACTATAGACGAAAGTTTTAATACAGACTACGAGAAAGCTCCTTACGCAAAAAACAATGATGAGTTGGTTGAAAAATGGCGCAAGCAAATTAAGCTTTCAGCTCTTTCATCTTTAACAGATCGTCTAGAAATTCAAGAAAAAAAAGCCAAAGGAATTACCGAAGAGGCAAAAACTGGAGACACTGATGAGTTATCAGATAAAGCACCTATTACAGTTCCAAAGAAGGAAGCAAAAGTGGATGACAAACCAAAGACTTATGCTGAATTAGAAATTGAAACTCGTGAGAATGCTAAAAAATCTTTAGATGAATATTTTGGTTTCATGGGCGATTTAAATAAAAACGATTGGTTCTCAGTATTTATTAATTCTATTACAGCTGGCTTTGACCCACATACAAATTACTTTGCTCCAGAAGAAAAAGAGCGTTTTGATGTAAGCATGAGTGGAAAGCTAGAAGGGATTGGAGCTCGTCTCCAAAAGAAAAATGATTTTACAGAAATTTCAGAATTAATTTCTGGAGGACCAGCTTGGAGAGGTAAGAAACTCGAAGCAGGAGACATCGTGATGAAGGTAGCACAAGGAGACGCACAAGCTGTAGATGTAGTAGGAATGCGCCTAGATGATGTTGTTAAAAAGATTAAAGGACCAAAAGGTACAGAAGTCCGATTGACGGTTAAAAAAGTAGACGGAACGATTACAATTATTTCAATCATTAGAGATATTGTTGAAATTGAAGAAACTTACGTTAAATCTAGTATCGTAAATAAAAATGGTTTGAATTATGGTGTGATATATTTACCTAAATTCTATATTGATTTTGAAGATAAGAATGGTAGAGATGCGGGTAAAGACATTGCTCTTGAAGTAGAACGTCTGAAAAAAGCAAACGTTGACGGAATTGTACTTGACGTCCGTGATGATGGAGGTGGATCATTATCGACTGTGGTAGATATCGCAGGTCTATTTATCAATGAAGGTCCAATAGTGCAAATTAAATCAGCAGGCCGTAAGAAAGAAGTACTTTTCGATAGAGATAAAAAAATTGAATGGGATGGTCCGTTAGTTATTATGGTTAACAGTTTCTCCGCTTCGGCTTCAGAAATTTTGGCAGCTGCTATTCAGGATTATAAAAGAGGTATTATTATAGGTAGTAAACAAACCTATGGTAAAGGAACAGTTCAAAACGTTATTGACTTAAACCAGTTTGTACGTAATAGTGCCGTTGGTGATTTGGGTGCTTTAAAAACCACTACTCAAAAATTCTATAGAATTAATGGGGGTTCTACTCAACTAGAAGGAGTAAGTAGCGACGTAGTGATGCCAGATAGATATTCGTATTTAAAAATGGGAGAACGTGATGTTGAAAACGCAATGCCATGGGATAAAATTGATGCAGCAGAATATACAGTTTGGAATAAAAACACCAATTTCGCTAAAGCAATTGCAAATAGTAAAGAGCGTATTGCTGCTAATGAATATTTCAAACTAATTGACGATAATGCTAAATGGATTGACAGCCGTAGTGAAGATAACAATTATAGTTTAAACATGGAAAAATTCAAAATAGCACAAAATGCTATAGAGGAAAAAGCTAAGAAATACAAACCAATTTCAAAGTATAAAAGTAGCTTAATATTTACTTCCTTGCCTTATGAAATTGAGGAAACAGACAAAGATGGGGTATTGAAAGAAAAAAGAACAAGATGGCATGAAGCATTATCGAAAGATATTTATGTAGAAGAAGCATTAAATGTATTAGATGATCTACAAGCAAAAACAGTAGCCAAACAAGCTGCAAACACTAAAAAAGATAAATTAGCAAAATCATAAATTATTTCCGAATGAGAATAACCAATTCAACGTCATTCGCTCCAACGCTCCAAAAGATCTCTATGATCTTTTGGAGCGTTTTGAGTTTGACCCTACTCTCTTCTTGTAAATCAGATAATAAAACTAGCCCAATTGGTAATTTCAACCCTAACAAACCCATAGGTGAGAGCACAGATACAAAAGAGAATACCGTCAACATCCAAGAAGAATGGACTTACTTTTTACCCAGTTCGACGACCAATCAAATTGTAAACCATGAGTTTTTTGTATTATCATATAACGAAAAAGTAGAGCAAGCTGAATGGGTTGCCTATGAATTGAAAAAAGAATACATAAAAAATAATGATTTCAAAAGGCCATACTTTATTGAAGATCCGAAAGTAATCACACGATCTGCAGATTGGCGTAATTACAAAAATTCTGGATACGATAAGGGACACCTTTGTCCTGCAGCCGATATGGAGTTTAGTAGAGCTGCTTACAACGATACTTTTTACACCTCGAATATATCACCCCAAAAGCATGATTTTAATGGCGGAATTTGGAATAGATTGGAACAAAAAGTACGCTATTGGGCCGAAAAAGAAAATGGTATAATAGTAATTACGGGAGGTGTTTTGAAAAACACATCCAAAACAATTGGAACTCAAAAAGTAGTAGTCCCAAATTTCTTTTACAAAATAATTTTTGAAAATGAAAAAGGAAAACAAAAGATGATTGCTTTCCTTATTCCAAATGAAAAAAGCAACAAACCGTTATATGAATTTGTAGTTTCTGTTGATACCATAGAAAAAATGACAGGAATCGATTTCTTTCCAAAATTAGATGACAAAGTAGAAAATGCATTAGAGAAAAACACAGATACTAGGTTATGGCTTTTGAATTAAAAAGTCATAATTTTTTACCATTCATTCACTTTATTAGCATCCATTTTCAGGAAAATAAATAGTAAAATAGTAAACCCCCAAAGTCCAGATCCTCCATAAGAGAAGAACGGTAATGGAACACCAATAGTTGGAAATATACCCACTACCATGGCAATATTGACAAAAAAGTGTATAAAAAGTATCCCAGCTACACAATAACCATAAACTCTACTAAATTTTGTTTTTTGTCTTTCAGCTAAGTATATCACCCTCAAAAGCAATCCAACAAAGAGCCCTATAACAGCTAGCGACCCTATAAATCCCCATTCTTCACCCACTGTGGTAAAAATATAATCGGTATGTTGCTCAGGTACGAATCCACCTTTAGTTTGCGTTCCTTCAAGAAATCCTTTTCCAAACCAACCACCAGAACCAATAGCGATTTCAGATTGATTGGTATTATATCCTATTCCTTTTAAATCGACAGTTTTTCCTAGTAAGATATTGAAACGATCACGATGATGCTGCTTAAAAACATTGTCAAAAACATAACTTACTGATAGAACAAATCCAGAAATCAAGACAAATAAGATACTACTTAACAATATATTACGATCTCCAAGACGAGATTTAAAGTAAACTAACACTAACACAATTAGAGAAATTAAAATCACGTATTGTGGTTCAATAACAAGTGTCATTATAAACAGTAATATTGCTACAGCACCTGTTAATACATACCAAGCAGGCAATCCTTCTCTATACAATACTACAAAAAAGATACTATAAATTAAAGCACTACCTGGGTCTGGCTGTGGTAAAATAAGGAATACTGGTAGAAACACAATAGCCAAAACTTGTATTTGTCTATTAACATCCTTTAAATTGATTTGTGAATCGCTTAAATATTTTGCGAGTGCCAATGAAGTTGCTGCTTTTGCAAATTCTGATGGCTGAATGGTAAAGCTACCAATACCATACCAACAACGTTGACCAGCAATTGTCTTACCTGCAACAAATAGACCAGCAAGTGATAATAAGGAAACAACAAAAATAACACTGGCATATTTTTCATACATCTTCCCATCAATTGCTAGAATTATAAAAATCAATGGAATTGTCAGAATAATAAAGATCAATTGTTTTTGAAAAGTATTGTCTGGTGAAGATAATGATGAAGAATATATGTTTAACCAACCCATAAGTACCAAGGCACTATAGATGATTACACAGGTCCAATCGAGATTTTTCTTTATACTTTGATTTTTCATTGTAACAAATCTCTAGTTAGTTTTCTTTAGTCGAATCGACTTTTATTTTAATTATTTCTTTTTTTACTGTAGAATCCTTAGGTGTAGATTCTATTGCACTTGCTTCATTCATACCACCTAATTTAGCATATTGATCACGTAAACTTATTCCAAGAACTCGTTTTTCCAAATCAACTCGTGTGATTTTTTTTCTCAAATATTTTTCAATCATTAAACTGGCTATTGGACCTGCTATTGTCGCTCCAAATCCTCCATTTTCCACCATGATAGCAATAGCAATTTTCGGATTGTCTTTTGGTGCAAAAGCAACAAAAATAGAGTGGTCTTTTAATTGTACTCTCTTACCTCCTATTTTCGCAAAATTTTCTGCAGTTCCTGTTTTACCACAAATAGGAATTCCCTCTACACGAAGCGAACTAGCCGTTCCATAATTATATACGTCATATAGTCCTTGAATCATAGGTTTGAAGTATTTCTTATCAATTGTCGTAACGTGCTTAGTTGTAAACTTCTTATCAATAGATTCTCCTTTTATCTTTTTTATAATGTGAGGTGTATAATAATACCCTTCATTTGCTACAGTTGCTATCATATTGGCAAGTTGAATAGGAGTCATTAAAACTTCTCCCTGCCCAATAGCGTTAGATACAATTGTGGTACTTCTCCATCCACCATTTGGATATATTTTTTTGTATGTTTTGGAGTCTGGAACATTTCCCCTTTTACCTGTAGGCAAATCATAGCCCATGAAATCTCCTAGACCAAAACTTTTTACGTGATTACTCCAAACATCAACAGCGTAAGATGGTTTTACGTATTTGTTTATCGTTTTCATGTAGGCAGATGCAAAATAAGTATTACAAGAGTTATAAATACCATTATTTAATTGATGTGGACCTGATCCATGACAAGCCATAAAACGGCCACGTGCATAACTAAAACCATGATGACAAACAAATGTGGTATGCTCGTCAATAACTCCTTCTTGTAGCGCAACCAATCCAGTTAAGATTTTAAAAGGAGATCCAGGAGGATATTCAGCAAGTAAACCCCTATCATAAAGTGGCTTCGCAATAGAGTCATAATATAACAAAGTATAATTCTTAGACCTTTGACGACCAACCAAAATGGACGGATCATAAGAAGGTGCAGTAATCAACGCTAATATTTCGCCTGTTTGAGGCTCTATAGCAACAATACCTCCACGTTTATTAATCATTAATTGCTCTCCATAACGTTGAATTTCGGCATCGATCGTTAAATTGATATCTTCACCTTGAACAGCAATTGTATCATATTTACCTTCTTTATAAGATCCTATTTCTCGGTTATATTTATCCTTCTGAATGTATTTCACACCCTTTATTCCTCGCAAAACTTCCTCGTAGCTCTGTTCAACACCTTGTTGACCTATTAAATCACCGCTATTGTAATATGGATTTTTTTCTATTAATCTTTCATTTACTTGAGTAATGAAACCAAAAATATTTGCACCATAATCAACTTCATAAGCTCTTAGGGAACGTTTTTGGAAATAGAAACCTTCAAATTTTCTAATTTTCTCTTGAAAGGCAGCAAATTCGCTTTTATTTAATTGTGGTAAAAAGACAGAAGGTAGCCTAGGGCTGTACACCTTTGCTTTTGCAATTCTTTTGATAAAATCGTCTTTTGTAATTTTCAATAACTGACAAAACTCTAGAGTATCAATATTTTTTAATTCCCTAGGAATAACCATGATGTCATAAGAAGCCTGGTTGGCGACAAGTAATTTACCATTTCTGTCAAAAATATAACCTCTTTCTGGATAATCATATTGTGTTTTTATTGCGTTGTTTTCCGATTTTAATTTAAAAGTATCGTTAATTACTTGTAAATAAAATATCCGAATAAGTAGCAATGATGCTGCTATGATAATTACGGTAGGCAGCAATAGTTTTCTCATCTTTTGACAGGCTTAATAAGATAAATTATGATAATACAACTCAATATGGTGAATACTGAGCTCAACAAAGTTCGCAATAAAATATCTAAGATAAAATTAACTTGAAAAGCTTCCAAGATAAACATCGTAAAATGATGAATTAATACTGCAATTAATATGAAAGAAAATCTTTCCGGGGTGAGTGAATCATTTATTTTAATAGTTTGATACTCATAACTAACACCAAAGGAAAATTTAAAAATATAGGGTCTCATGTACGCAAGAACAATACAAGCTGTTGCATGAATCCCACCCGAATTTGAAAAAAAATCCATAGTTAAACCCAATAAAAAACTAGCAAAAAGCAATCCAGATTTATTTCCGTTAACAGGATAAAGTATTATGAATAAAATATACGGTAGAGGCATGATAAAGCCCAAAAAAGTCATATTATTGAATATCACAATTTGAACGGCTAACAACAGTATAAACCGTAAAGTATTAACTAACAAAGAGCTATTCATTTTTTTTATTTTGGTTTTCTAAATTATTTAATTCTTCTCTATCCTTACTTTTAATGATATATACATGACCTAAATTTGTCATATCGTTAAACAGTTTAATATTCAAAGTATAATAATTAGTCTTATTGTCAATATAAATTTTATCTATGGTACCAATATTAATATTCTCTGGAAATATTACAGATTGACCACCAGTCACAACAGTATCTCCTTTTCTAACAGAAGCTAATCTTGGCACATCAATAAGCTGCACAAAACCAGTACTTTTCCCGTTCCAAATTAGCGAACCAAAATGGTTGGACTTTTTAATCTTAGCATTAATTTGTGACTTCTTATTCAAAAGACTGACTACTGTAGCATAATTAGGAGATGTTTTATCAACAATACCAACTATTCCTAAATTATTGATTACCCCCATATCTGACTGAACCCCTTTTAATGACCCTGAATTCAAAGTCAAAAAGTTCTCCGGAGCATTATAGGAGTTATGAATTACTTTGGAAACCAGAATATCATCAGGAGCTACACCTTCAAGATCTTTAATTTTCTTGATTTCAATCGTATCCTTAGTCTTAAACAAAATACTCTTTAATCTTGCATTCTCAAGAGCCAAAGCCTCATTTTGAGTTTGTAAATTTAAATATTCACTTACATTATTAATTTTTTCATATACGCCACCACTAACAAAATTGGCAGAACTAATGATTCTACTTTTATGAAAAGAATGCGATTGTATAGTAAGCAATAACGAAACGCATAATAACAGCAAAAACAGTAGTCGATTACTGTTTTTGAATATAAAATTAAAAATTTGCTGCATTTTACTATTTAATTATGTGTTTCAAAATATACTTAAGTACCTGATTAAGTACAAGTTGATATAAATTATAAAAAATCAGATACAGATAAGAAAATCTTATTTTATTAAGATACTTTTAAATCTACTTAGGTTTTTCAAAGCCATTCCAGTTCCACGAACTACTGCTCTTAATGGATCTTCGGCAATATAAACAGGTAAATCAGTTTTTTGAGAGATTCTTTTGTCCAAACCTCTCAACATAGATCCCCCACCTGCTAAATAGATACCTGTATTATAGATATCTGCCGCTAATTCTGGTGGAGTTTGAGATAATGTTTCCATTACGGCATCCTCAATTCTTTGAATAGATTTATCTAATGCTTTTGCAATCTCTCTATAAGACACTTCTACTTGTTTTGGTTTCCCTGTAAGCAAATCTCTACCTTGAACCGACATATCCTCTGGAGGAGTTTCTAAGTCTTCGATCGCTGCACCAATTTGTATTTTTATTTTTTCTGCTGTACTTTCTCCCACAAATAAATTATGTTGAGTACGCATGTAGTAAACAATGTCATTTGTAAAGACATCACCTGCTATTTTCACTGATTTATCACATACAATACCTCCCAAAGCGATTACCGCAATTTCGGTAGTTCCACCTCCAATATCAACAATCATATTTCCTTTTGGCTGCATAATATCGATACCGATTCCAATAGCAGCGGCCATTGGTTCATGTATAAGGTAAACTTCTTTTCCGTTAACTCTCTCACATGATTCTTTTACAGCTCTCATCTCTACTTCAGTAATTCCTGAAGGAATACAAACTACCATACGTAATGCAGGAGTAAACATTCTTTTCTTCAAAGCAGGAATACTTCTAATGAACATGCTAATCATTTTTTCTGAAGCATCAAAATCCGCAATTACACCATCCTTAAGCGGCCTAATTGTTTTGATATTTTCATGCGTTTTACCTTGCATTAAGTTAGCTTCTTTACCTACAGCTATTATTTTGCCAGAAATTCTATCACGAGCAACTATAGAAGGGCTATCAATAACGACTTTGTCATTATGGATAATTAAGGTATTAGCGGTACCAAGATCTATCGCAATATCCTCGGTCATGAAATCAAAAAATCCCATAAATTATTTTGGGTTAAAAGTTATAAATTTAATCGCGAACAAAGTTAAACAAATTAATGTTTGAAATGACGTGTTCCTGTAAATACCATTGCCAAATTATTTTCGTTGCAATAGTCAATACTTAATCCGTCTTTTATAGAACCTCCTGGCTGAATTACAGCTGTAATTCCAGCTTCTTTTGCTAGCGCTACACAGTCAGGAAAAGGAAAAAAAGCATCACTTGCCATTGAAGCTCCAGTTAAATCGAATCCAAAATGTTTTGCTTTTTCAATTGCTTGAAGTAAGGCATCTACTCTTGAAGTCTGACCTGTTCCAGATGATATTAATGTTCCGTTTTTAGCAAAAACAATCGTATTTGATTTGGTGTTTTTACAGATTTTAGAAGCAAAAATTAAATCTTCAACTTCTTGTTCTGAAGGACTTGTAGTAGTAACGGTCTTTAAGTCCTCTTTATTGTCCGTTATACTATTTCTGTCTTGTATTAATAATCCATTCAAACAAGTTCTTACTTGACGAGTTGGAAGTTCAACTTCATTTTGAATCAGGATAATTCTATTTTTCTTTTCTTGCAATATTGCTAATGCTTCATAATCATATAAAGGAGCAATCACTACTTCACAAAATAATTTATTGATTTCCATAGCAGTAGCCACATCAATTGTGCTATTAGCAATTAAAACACCACCAAAGGCAGAAGTTGGATCACAAGCCAAAGCTGCATTATAAGCTTCTTCAATAGTATCTCTTGAAGCTAATCCACAAGCATTGTTGTGTTTCAATATTGCAAATGTAGGACCGTCCGCTTTAAATTCATTAATCAAATTTACGGCCGCATCTACGTCTAATAAATTATTATAAGACAATTCCTTACCGTGTAACTTTGTAAACATAGCCTCAAAATCTCCAAAAAAGAATCCTTTTTGGTGTGGATTTTCTCCATAACGCAGTACTTGACCATTTGCAATACTAGCTTTATAAAAAGTTTCATCAGTATTGAAATAGTTAAAAATAGCACCATCATAGTGAGAAGAAACATGAAATGCTTTTGTAGCTAATAGTTTTCTATCTTCAAGAGTTGTAGCTCCATTTTGATTTGTAATCATATCCAAAAACAAACTATAGTCATCAACAGAAGCAACAATAGCAGTATCCTTAAAGTTTTTTGCAGCAGCACGAATTAATGAAATTCCACCAATATCAATCTTCTCAATAATATCAGATTCACTAGCCCCAGAAGCTACTGTTTTTTCGAATGGGTATAAGTCAACAATAACCACATCTATTTGAGGAATATTATATTCTTTCATTTGTTGAATATCTCCTTCGTGATCTTGACGATTCAAAATACCTCCAAAAACCTTAGGATGTAACGTTTTTACTCTTCCCCCTAAAATTGATGGATAAGAAGTCACATCTTCCACAGGTACAACAGGAATTCCAAGATTTTTTATAAAGTCTTCTGTTCCTCCTGTAGAGTAAATGGTTACGTTTTGACTGAATAGTTGTCTGACGATAGGCTCAAGACCTTCTTTAGAAAAAACTGAAATTAGTGCTGATTGTATTGTTTTAGTTGTGCTCATCTTGTGTTATAATTTGAAAGTGCAAAAATAGTTTTTTAAACTGAAAACAAGGCTATTTCAAAAAGAGATAATTCAAAAATTGACGTTAATTGGCTTAATATTGACAAAAAAGACTTTCAAAACGAAGGAGTTGTTTGAAATTATTTGCTTATTGAAGATAAAAGTTGGAATTTTACTTGATTCAAAATCCAGAACCTAATGCGTTTATATTTTCGATTACTAAAAGAAAGCTTTGTTTTTGCACTTCATGCACTGACCAATAATAAGTTAAGAACTTTATTATCCTTATTAGGGGTAACTATTGGGATTTTTTCCATCATTGCTGTTTTGGCTGCCGTGGATTCTTTGGATCGAAAAATCTCTAGTGATTTAAGTAATTTAGATAAAAACACTATCTACTTGATGCGCTTTTCTTTTGGACCTTCTAAAATCCCTAAGTGGAAAAGAGAACAGTTTCCTGATGTGAAATACGATGAATATACGTATTTAAAAAGTGCAATGAACAACACTCAAGAAGTTGCATACCAAATGTTCCTAAAAAAAGAATTAATAAAACAAGAAGAAAAATCGGTTACTGACGTAAATGTAGTAGCAGTATCCTCTGAATTTATAAATATACAAGGACTCGAGTTTGAAAAAGGTCGGTTTTATAACGAATCTGAATCAAATTCAGGCAAAGCAGTAATTGTTTTAGGATATGAAATTGCCAACTCATTGTTTGACAGCCAAGACCCTATCGGGAAAAATATTCGCTTATATGGTCAGCGGTTTACCGTTATTGGCGTATTACAAAAAAAAGGCGAAGGACTATTTGGAGATAGCAATGATACTTCTGTTTATTTACCTGTAAACTTCATTCGAAGAATGTATGGAGATAACAACGAGTCAATGACACCCGCAATCATCCTTAAACCCTCAAAAGATGTCGATATGGATGCCTACAAAGCTGAACTCACTGAAAAATTAAGAAACTTTAGAGGTATGAAAGATGGTCAATTTGATAATTTTTTTATTAATGTCTTTTCTGGCTTTACCAATTTGATCGATGGAATTATTAGCCAAATGAATATTATGGGCTGGATCATCAGTGGATTCTCGCTACTAGTTGGTGGTTTTGGTATCGCTAATATTATGTTCGTATCCGTAAAAGAAAGAACTAATTTGATTGGTATTCAGAAATCTTTAGGCGCAAAAAATCGTTTTATCCTATTCCAATTTTTATTTGAATCTATAATACTTTCCGTAATTGGTGGATTAATTGGTTTGTTTTTTGTATTTATAATGTCCGTAATAGCTACCAAACTCGCTGATTTTGAATTTGTTTTAAGCTATCAAAATGTATTCTTAGGAACATTTCTCGCAGGTATAATTGGTTTAATTGCAGGTATTATCCCTGCCATCTCAGCTTCTCGTTTAGACCCAGTAGAAGCTATTCGAACAGGAATGTAAACCACCATTACCTCAATCACAAAACTAACTCACTCGATGTACTACAAAAAAAATCCCTTTTGCACTTACAAAAGGGATTCTAAAAATATATTTCAATCTAAAAACTATACGTTTTTCAAATTGATAATTTCTTGATCTGTTAATAACCTCCAGTTTCCTCTTGGTAAATTTTTCTTGGTCAAACCCGCAAATGAAACACGGTCAACACGTAAAACATCATATTTAAAGTTTTCAAAAATAGCACGAACCACTTTAATATTAGATGAACGTAGTTTTAACCCAATTTCGCTCTTCGCTTCACCTTCAATATAACTGATATCCTCAACAAAAACACGATGTCCATCCAGAGTTAACCCTTTATTGATTTTTTCTAAATCCTCAAATTTCAAATTTTTATCTAATGAAACCTGATAGATCTTGGATGATTTTTGACTAGGTAAACTAAATTTACGAATCATATCTGTATCGTTGGTAAACAACAACAGTCCAGTTGTATTCTTGTCCATACGCCCCACAGATGCAATTTTTGCAGTAGTAGAGCCTTTTACCAATTCTAATACGTTACGAAATTCTTGCCCTTCATCAAGTGCTGTTGTAAAGTTTTTAGGCTTATTCAGCAAGATATACACTTTTTTCTCTGGTGTCAATGTCATCCCGTCAAAATTAACGGTATCTCCTGGCTTCACCATGTATCCCATTTCGATAACTGGAACTCCATTTACTTTTACATTCCCAGATTGGATGTAAATATCTGCATCCCGACGCGAACATGCTCCCGAATTTGAGATATATTTATTTAAACGAATTTCATCTTTAACCTTAGGTCTTTTTGGTGCTTGATTAGGTTTTTTCTCTATTTTATTGGGATCCACCACGGCTACCTTGGTATTTACTTTAGCTTTTTTAGGTCCTTGCGCCCTTTTTTGCATAGCGGGTTTTGGCTTATTCGAATTAGTTCTAGAACCTCCTGGCTTAGAACCTCCACGACTATTATTGCCTTGCTTGTCATTCATAATTCTTGATAATTTTTGCAAAGATAGTATTTATATATTTGACTTTGACCAATTTGAAATTTTAAAAAAAGCTCATTTTCGAAAAGAACAAAAACATAAACTACTCAACATTACTTTATTAGCCTTCAAAATATGAATTCATAAACTAAATCCCCATTTCAAGTTGCTATTCCTACTCTCAAAGCTTCGCAATTTTAAACTTTCCTCATTAAAACCCATACCATAGCTACCTTAACTAAACCACTATGGACTTAAAGTCCATAGATTTGGTTGTCAGACTTAAAGTCTGCATGTTGCTAGTCTTCAATTATGAAGTTATCATTATTAC
>NZ_JAOQMX010000052.1 GCF_025960985.1 Flavobacterium psychraerolatum
CTTCTCTTCTAAACTCCATTTCTTGTATTTCATATCTCAAATGTACTATTTGAAATTTAGAATATCACTCTGAACTTATAAGGGGCTAAAATACAGAGTTACTCGATTCTTTTCCGAACTTTAGCGTATAACTTTAGCAACTGCAATACGTTCCGATTTGTCTTTTCATTTCCTTTGTATTAATTTACACAAATACGCTATAATTAAAAAACAAAATGCAAACCAACTCAAGGATAGCTTCAATTATAAAGACGAATAATCTCGAATTTTCGGTTACTGCTGTGCCTTCTTTTGATTTAGCAGTTTTAAACCTTCGCGATGATTTGGAATTTGAACTACCCACTAATCTAAGATTGGGACATCTTGCTGAAAAAATTGTTTCTGAACTAATAAAAAACTCTACCAACTATAATCTTGTATATGAAAACATACAGATCATTGAAGATAAAAAGACCATTGGTGAACTTGATTTTATTATCGAAAATGAAGTAACTAGAGATTTAATTCATGTAGAGTTAGCCTATAAATTTTACCTCTTTGATCCTACCCTTTCCTTGGAACCTATAAACAACTGGATTGGACCCAATAGAAATGATTCTTTACAACAGAAATTAACAAAATTAAAAACTAAGCAATTCCCTTTATTGCACTATGATTGTACTGCTTCACAACTTTATAACTTGGATATAAAAACTGTTTCGCAAGCTTTATGTTTGTTAGTTTCCTTATTTGTTCCTTATGATTTCAAACAAAACCTACCTCCTGTTTACCAGAAAGCCATTAAAGGATATTATCTAGATTTTGATACTTTTATAAGTCTTGATTCTACTGACAAATTCTATTTTTTACCTTCAAAAACTGATTGGGGTATAGATCCAGCAGACAACGAAATGTGGATAAAAATTAATTCTATTGAAAAGAGTATTCGAATCAATATGTACGAGAAAAGATCCCTATTATGTTGGCAAAAACAAAAAAACTCCTATGCTGTTTTTTTTATCGTTTGGTGGTAAAATGTGATGATTATTGCATAATTGTAATTAGTAAGTAAGCTGCTGCTTATTTACAACGATTATCAATTTAACTAAAAATTTAATCATAACGATTATAATCCAATTCCAGCAGTAAGATCCCTGGTCAATGACGGCATTGGCTCCATAAATTACATAACATATAAATTAAGTTCTTCTCTGCTAGTTAATCTTTAAAGATGAGCTATACTTTCTTCTAGTTCTCAATATAATAGCTGCGCAATTTTATTGTAATGATAAAAAGCCAACCACATCTAATCCTTCAATAAATATCTTTTGGAAAACTCTTTTGAAATTATTTAATTCTATCTGTATTCCGGATTCTCAAAACCCCAGTGCGTACCATCATCCCATTTATTTCTAGAATTTCCATAATCAGGATATCCATTACTTTCCTTCAATATTTTTGCTAAATGAAGCAAATTATAGGTCATAAATGTGGTGTTTCTATTGGTGAAATCAGAATTAAAACCAACCGGTGGAGTTATTTTTTTGCCATCCCATTCTGTATCTCCGTAACTAGGTCCAGGTCCTACTTTACCCAACCACCCGCAATCTGCTTGTGGAGGTATGGAGTAGCCAATATGTTGCATAGAATATAAAATTCCCATTGCACAATGTTTAGCCCCATCTTCATTTCCAGTAATGATACACCCTCCTACTTTACCATAATATATGTATTGTCCTTTATCATTAGTTTGAGAACTCATAGCATACAAACGTTCTATAAGTTTTTGCGCTTCAGACGATTTTTGACCTAACCAAATAGGTGTTCCAATAATAAGTACATCTGCAGTCATTATTTTTTCAAAAATTGAAGGCCAAACATCCTTTTCAAAACCATGTTCTGTCATATCTGGATAAATACCTACGGCAACTTCTTGGTCAATGAGGCGTATGGTTTCAAAAGAAACTTTTTCTTTTTTTAAAATATCTTGAGAAACCTTCATTAAAGTTTCTGTATGGCTTTTTTGAGGTGATTTCTTTAAAGTGCAATTAATATAAATAACCGATAAGTTCGAAAAATTCATAATTATAATTTTTAAATTTTAGTTATTAAACAGCTAAATTAAAAGTCAAAATATAAGATTTATAAAGTAAATCTCTTAGTGACTGCATTGCCCTAATACTACCCAAATAAGGGTAAAAATCAATACTGTGCTAAAACAGCCTCCTCCCAATTTTTTGGCACCGTAACCTGCCAAAAGGCCTTTAAATAAGTTATTCATATTCTGTTTTTTTTAAGGAATTATATACTTTTTTTTAAGTAATATTTAATAAAATGAATTTCGGTATTCTAAAGACAATTAATTTATATAAAAAACTGTAAAAGTTTCAAAATTTACCGTTAAAAGTATCTATTGGTATAAGTAATCCATATAATACAAAGTCCTTATCGTTTTGTAAATTTGGTTAATACATAGTGTTTGAGCTTATTAGATTACTAAAAACAAGTTTCTATTGCATTTCCTTATCCTTTCAACTAAGTATAAGTTGATAACCATAAATCGATACTACTCAAGAGAATTAAATTTAATCCCAATTATAGAAATAACTGAATTAGAGAACTACATCCGTATGTGAAAATTAAACAACTTATAAGAAGTCAAAATTTATACTTTCTTTCTATTGATTACATTTTTTGCCTATAAATGCATTTATACTAACGCTCCCAAACAGGATTTTGGGATTGCAAAAGCATTTACCAAAGCCACAGCATCTGGACGTACGTTCCAACACAATTGATTGACCATTTTCCGAATAGCTTTTGTTTTCACTGCTTCCATATAATTGTCCTCTAGATACCATGCTTTATTATTTTCTATTTGAGAAAGTGCGTACAGTTGACAGAGCTGATTTAAAATTGCTTTGCATTTTTCATCTTCAACAGTAGCAATGGCCAACTGAAATTGTTCTAAAACTACGCGGTCCAAATAAGCTCCAGCTACATCAATCATCTGGTGCTGCACGACATTAAAAGCATCATAAGGAGCCATATTGTTATCCACTAATTTTTTGATGCGCTTGGCAGCAGAAGCCAAAATTGTCTTTTCACGGTGTTGAAAAGCTTGTAAATGAAATTCTCCATCTAACAAGTGGTGTTCGTCTGTATTTCGAATTGCAATCGGATTTTTTTCGGCTATTACTGATTTAGTATTTTCATAAACGTAACTAATAATTCCCAATGAGCCCATTTCCCCAAAGGATTTTCTAAATTCAGATAAGCGGCTTTTTGCAACCAACTGCATCAATACAGTATTGTCCCCTTCAAAAGTGGTATAAATTTCTGTATCATTTTTTAATGCATCAATTCTGTTTTCAGACAAATATCCTTTTCCTCCACAAGCTTCTCTACATTCTTGTAAAATTGCTGTTGTACTCCAAGTAGAATACGATTTCAAACCCGCAGCCAATGCTTCTATTTCTTGCATTTCTGGTTCCGTTTTTGTCAAAAATCGTTGCGTCAAATACTGCAAAGCAAAATGAACAGCATAGGTTTTTGCTAACGGAATTAGCAATCGTCTTTGGTGCATTCGGTAATTCAAAATTGGCACTTCAGAGTCACCTTCTGGTCCAAATTGTCGACGTTGGTCGCTATATTTTATGGCAATTGTTAGTCCCGTTTTGGCAGCTGCCAAAGCCGAACGTGGAATACCAATTCGGCCTCCAACCAAAGTTCCTAGCATAGTAAAGAAACGTCTGTTATCACTTGGAATTGGACTTTCAAATTCACCTTTATCATTTACCGAGGCAAAACGATCCAGCATATCATCCTTTGGAATACTTACTTGGTCAAAACTAATTGTACCATTGTCTACTCCATTAAGTCCCATTTTATGACCACAATCTCCAATAGTAACTCCCTCTAAAATGCTGCCTTTTTCATCGCGTAAGGGAACAATAAAAGCATTTACGCCATAATCGTGATCCTCTATAATTAACTTTGCAAATACTGTCGCCATTTGTCCATGCAAAGCTGCGTTACCTATATATTCTTTTTGTGCTTTTGGGTGTGGTGTATGTATTGTGAAAGACTGACTCTCGTGATGATACGTAGCTGTAGTTTCCAATCCTTTCACATTAGAACCGTGGTGGGTTTCGGTCATTGCAAAACAGCCTGGTAATTTTAAGGTACCAATATCACGTAGGTATTTGATATAATGTTTTTCGGTACCCAAGGATTGCACACTCATTCCCCATAATCCAAATTGCACTCCAAATTTAATAACCAAGCTCAAATCATGATAACTCAAGGTCTCCATGATGGCAAAATAATCAGCCATATTTTCTCCTCCACCATATTTGTGGGGATAAGCCATATTACCCAAGTTTTCCTGAGCTAAAATTTTACACCAATCAAAAACTCTTTGTCGATAAACGTTTACATCTGTTATGGTTTTCAACTTAAATTCTGGACTGGAAATTATGGTTTTTACTTTCTCAATTATTGGGGCTTGATCACCATCTAGAATGGCTCTGATTTTTTGAACATTAAAATTATCATCCGTTTGATGCGTCACAGTTCGTGGATTTGCCTTAGTTTTAAAATTATTAATAGCCTCCTCCCCTAGAATTCCTAAATCATTTTCTAGTTTTACAAAAGAAGACTCCAAGTTTTGAATGGTTGTATCGTTACCAGATAATGCCAAAGCAATTTCGAAAATAGACTTAATCGACTGATTTTCCTGAATAGTTTCTTCAACTGTATCCTTCCAATCTGTTATGTCTTTACGTGAAGGTGGGTTATTGATATTTGTTTTTGACAATAGCCATAGTTGCTCCTCATCTGAAAGCCAACCTTGCGCATTGATAAATTTTTGCAAAGTAATAAACTCTTTTCTGGTCAATAAATCATCTGACCAAACGAGATAAAAAAGAGGAATAAAAGCTTGTAGTTTAGCATTTTCCATAATAGGTGTCTTCAAAATGGTTAAGTTATTCTGTATCTGTAATAGATTATGAAAATACGAATTCTAATTTGTATTCTTTGTTAAGGAGGTACTAATTTTAATTTCAAAAGATAGCTATTGCGTAGTACGGTTGTGATAATGAAAAAGGAAAAGGGAGCTTTCTCAAAATAAAGGTGCTAAAGTAGAAAAGGCAAAAGTTTTTGAAATACATTCCAAAAAAAAATACTTCTAAGTAGTCGAACATAAGTAAAATGCTTTGTATTTGATAATCACTAGGCTTATTTTTATCATTAAAAGAAAATAAAAGTTTTAGAAATACCATTCACCTACTTAATAACATGTTCTTACTCTTAAATTGTAGGTTTGAATTACTTACAACCTACTCCTTTTGAATCTATGATAGGGTCTATTTTGTCTACAAATTGCTACGCCCCAGATCGTAGCGGTAGCCCCGAGAAGTTGATGGCTATTTTTTACAGTCACTAGAGAGCGACCAACGGAAGCTCCTCTAGTGACTAGTAAAAAAAGCCACCGAATGGAGGGCTATAGCGGAGTGCTGGATTAGGCGCATGATAGAACTACCAAGTATCTCCTCTTCGAATTAAATAGTATAAGTGGTCGGATCACTTGGGGGGTTTTTGAGTATTAGTTTACCTTAATAACTGCTAATTATGAAACTTTTATTGATACTTATATAATATTATTTACTATTTAATCCCGAACTTCACTTTATAAATATTTGATGATAAATACAGTTTAGTTTAAGGACTCATTTAATAAATATAGTGGTGAAAATTGATGGATGTTTTTTAATATCCTTTTACTCTTTTATTCGAGCCTTATTAAGGTATCGCTTAAACTTAATTATCATTTAATTTTAGTAACAATTAAAATAATCAGCAGTATGGAAAATAATAATAAAGAAACTCAAAATAATAAAGACGAATCAAAAGGTAAATGTAAAGCAAAGATCAAGGAATCGGAAGAGGTACATTTAACTACCGAAATTGAAACTGATGAAGACGGAAATAAAACTGTTGTTCACAGAGCGAGGGACTGATAATTACTTTTGAATCCATTACACAAATACAATATAATACAAACATTAAAAAAAAACCTATGACTATTTTAGATTTAGCACAAAAAAGATATTCCACAAAAAAATACAATACAAATAGAGCAATACCCGAAGAGAAGATCGAGGAACTAAAAGAAGTTCTACGCCTCACTCCCTCTTCAATTAATATTCAGCCTTGGAAATTTACATTTGTTCAAAATCCTGCAGTGAAAGCGAAATTGGCGGCTGCATCTCTCCATAATGAAGAAAAAATTAAACAAGCAGAGTTACTAGTCATTTTTAGTGTGGCAGACGATTTGGATGTTTTTCAAAAAGTGGTAGATAGTGAATATGTTCCCGCTTTGAGAGATTGGTACACTAATATGAGAGCCAACATGCCTGAAGCTGATTTGAAATTATGGCTTGAAAAACAACTCTACATTGCCTTGGGTGTCGGCTTGAGCGCAAGCATTGCCTTGGGCTTGGATTCTACTCCAATGGAAGGTATCGAAGCGGATAAATATATAAATATACTCGATATGAAAGCTTACAAACCTCTATTTGCTTTGGCTGTAGGTTATGGTGCTGAAGATGACTTTAACCGAATTGAGGTTAAGCCAAAATCTAGAAGATCACAAGAAGATGTAATTGAAAATATTTAAGAACTTTAGTTTTGTTTTTTATTGGCGACTAAAATAGTTACGTCCAATTACTACTATTTATAAAAATAATAGTATCTCATTACTGATAAAATAATCAATAGATATGTTGAAAAAAGTAGCAGATCAAATTGTGGAAATGCTCGTAAGTAACAATGTAAAAAGAATATATGCCGTTACTGGCGATAGTTTAAATGAACTGAATGATGCAGTAAGACGCAGCGGAAAAATAAAATGGATCCATGTACGCCATGAAGAAGTGGGCGCATATGCTGCGGCAGCTGAAGCAGAATTAGACGGTTTAGCTTGTTGTGCCGGAAGTAGTGGTCCTGGACATGTTCACTTGATAAATGGATTGTATGATGCCAATCGTTCTGGTGTTCCATTGCTAGCTATTGCTTCTACTATCAACACTCCTGAATTTGGAGTAGACTATTTTCAATCGACAAATACTTATAAATTATTTGATGATTGTAGTGTTTACAATCAATTAGCTACTACTCCTACTCAGGTTCCTCGTATGCTACAAGCAGCTATTCAGAATGCAATTCATAAAAAAGGCGTTGCAGTGTTTGGTTTACCTGGTGATATCTCTTCAATGCAAGCCGTAGAAAGTGCAACTTCTATGTATAATTTTGATGGAGCAACTATTATCCAACCAGCCGATAATGAAATGATAAAGCTTGCCAATCTTTTGAATAAGTATCCCAAAATTTCTATTTTTTGTGGTATTGGAGCAAGAGAAGCTCATGATGATATTGTGAAACTAGCGGGACTTCTGAAAGCACCTATTGGATACTCTTTCCGAGGAAAAATGGGTATGCAGTACAATAATCCCTATGAAGTGGGTATGACAGGTTTGTTGGGCGTACCTTCTGCTTTTCATGCTATGCATGAAGCAGATGTTGTACTCTTGTTGGGAACAGATTTTCCTTATGAGCATTTTATGCCTGTAAAAAATAAAATAATTCAGATCGATTATAAGCCTGAACGATTGGGACGACGTGCGAAATTAGAAATGGGATTGAACGGTAAAATTACAGATACTATCGCTGCGTTATTACCTTTGATTAATGAAAAAGATGATGATAGTTTTTTGAATGCTCAATTGGAATTTTACAACAAAGTAAAAGAAAACTTAAATCTATATGTTGAGGACTCTGGTAAAGAAAATCATATTAGTCCCGAATATGTTGCGTCTACAATTAATAAAATGGCGAATGATGATACTATTTTTACTGTAGACACAGGAATGTGTTGCGTGTGGGGAGCACGATATATTGAAGGTACGGGTAAACGTTTTATGTTGGGTTCATTTAATCATGGATCAATGGCAAACGCGATGCCAATGGCGATTGGTGCACAACTTGCCTATCCAAAAAGACAAGTAATCGCTTTTTGTGGAGATGGAGGACTCTCAATGCTCTTGGGTGATTTGGCCACTATTAAACAATATAACCTTCCTATAAAATTAATTGTTTTTAATAATCGATCTCTGGGAATGGTACAACTCGAAATGCAAGTGGAAGGTTTACCTAATAATGAAACCGATATGGTAAATCCTGATTTTGCTATGGTTGCACAAGCAATGGGTTTTAAAGGAATTACGGTAACTCATCCAGATAAAGTACAAAATGCACTTGAGGAAGCATTTATTCATGAAGGCCCAGTTCTAGTAAGTGTTTTTACCAACCCTCAAGCTTTGGCAATGCCTCCAAAAATGGAATTTGATCAAATGAAAGGCTATGCTTTATCCATAAGTAAAATGATATTGGGTGGTAGAATGGATGAAGTATTAGAAATGGTTAAAACTAATTATAAGCACTTAAAAGAAGTATTATAAAGAATGTATTAAAACTCGTTTTTATTATAACCTTACCATGCTATCACATCTAATTTTAACTTATTAAGCACAAAAACATTTTATAGACTTTGTGCTTTTTTTATTTAGTTTTTTTAATTTAATATTACATAATGTATCAATAGTTTATTCTTAAAAAGATAAAATTATTACTTAGTAATCGTTCTAAATATTGAAGTCAAGAACCATAGCATTTAGCACCTTAAAAAAGAACTCCTAATTTTTACTTTATAAACGATGTAGAAATAAGGAGTTCTTTTATTTTATATCGAAATCCTTCAAAATAGCCTTAATTCCTTCTTGATATGTTGTTACTTCAAAATCAGGAAATCGATTTTTAAATTTTCTAGAATCAAAGATATTTGCAATTTCATATCGAGGCAATAATTCCTGTGTTTCTTTTATATTTTTATCCGTTAAGGCTGCTATTTTCAAAACAAAAGAACTTAACACAGTGTAAGGAACTGGGCGACCTAGTTGTTTTTCGATTTCTAAAAAAAATTGTTTGTATGTAAGTCTGTTATCATCACAAGGTAAGTGCCACGTTTGTCCATAAGTATCTGGTGTATTACCAATCAGAGCCATAGCTTTGCTCGCGTCAGGAGTAAATATTAAAGTTCGTAATACATCGTCTTTAAGGAATACTTTTGGTTCTTTGTGTTTTCTTAAATTTTCAAAAACCATTGTATTAGTTAAGCCTTTTGTTTTTCCGGGACCATAAAATTCAGGTGCTCTGCAAATAACGGCTTCAATATCTTTATTTGTAATCGCTTGCAACAATAAATCTGCAGCTAGTTTTTTTCCTCTTCCTTTTTTTCCTTCCGAAGTTAGTGGAGTTGTTTCTGTTTGAATACTAGTATCTTGTGGGTAAGCATAAGTATTATCAAAATAAACCAATTTACATTTATTGATCTTACACGCAGCAATTACGTTTCTCAGTACAATTTGCCAATCACGAAGCCAAATCTCAGAGTCATAAGGCAAACCTACAGTGAGGTAGGCAATCTCCGTTTCCTGAAGTGCTTCAATAACGCATTTTGGATCAAGTAAATCGGCTTTAAAAAGTTCGTCATCAGGGTTTACTTTCTCTGGATTCCTACCCACTAATTTTATTTTTGAGGTATAATTTTTACGTAATTCACGAGCTAATTCTTCACCTATAATTCCGTTTGCGCCTAGTATCGTTTGCATTGTTATTTTGTTTTATGAGACCCTAATTTATGAAGACTAAGGTACTAATTACAACTATAAAAAAGTTACAGAATTACCGTTTAATATTGCTTGATACTATTATTTTTGAAAATAAATCCCTATAAATTAACCGCCAAAAGCTTTCAATTATACAATTTATTTTATATCAAAAACTATTTTACATACTCTTTAAAACTAAAATTCACTCTTAATTGTTTATTTCCCTTTGTGAAACAATAGTTGCTTAAAAAATCACTTCCTATTCACAATCCCATTTTTCATTTGAAATTTTATCAGTCAAAGCTAATTTCAAATTATAATGCCACCATTCAGAGTCAATGGAATTAAAATATTTAGAGGTCATAATATTTTTTAAAAATTCTCTGTTTTTCTTTACTTCGACAGACACATTTTTATAATGGTGACTTGCTTCCTCCCCAAAAAAGTCAAAAGGAGTTCCCATATCCAATTCTTTTCCGTTTTTATCAACTAGTGTTATGTCCACTGCTCCACCTCTATTGTGAATACTTCCTTTGGCAGGATTGGCTACATACTGAGCATTGGGAACGATAGCCCACATTTTCTTTTGAATATCTAGCGGACGGTAACAATCAAACAGTTGAATACGATAACCTCTCTTCATAAATTCTTTGTTGACCAATAGCAAGGCTTTTACGATTTTTAACCTCAAGTAACATTCATCACAATCATATACTTTGGCCTTCAAAAAATTGTCTTTTGTGGCATACTTCATGTTATATACAAAATCGGTACTGTAATTTTTCAATTTTACAAATGTTGTATCATTTTCCTGTGGTAGTGGATTTAGGCTATTCACACTTAATGGTAAAGTAGATTGACAAGATAAAAGTACGACCAAAACGGTCATCGAAATTATAAAACGTATAAAAATTGACATGAATATATTTTTGACTAAAAATAAGAAATTATAACCCAATCTCTAAAATTATTAGATAAAAAAAAGAGGTTTTATCCTATTCTAAAACCTCTTTTTTTTCACTATTAAATAAGAATTAAAATCCTTATACTTTTGGGAGTTTGTATTCCAATTCAATAACCCATATTTACCTTACTATTTAGCTTACTAAAATTAGGGAATAAGAGCACTATCCTTCCTTTTCATTTTCTAGTTCCAATAGTTCAACTTTTAATCTATAAATCATTTGGAAGCAGCAGCTTAATCTTCATTTAAGAAAATCTAATCTTTTTTTTTGTTACTACATAAAGATGAATTTTCATCTTATGTAAGAGGAAATAGCTAGTATTGATATAAATACATATCAATAAGAATGGTCCTTTAAATTGGGATTCCAAATTATACCGATAATTTACATTCGATTTTACCATTACTACCGTAAAATATTATAATTTTATCGTTAAATACCTATTTTAAAAAACAACATACATTCTATGAAATTATCTGAATTACAAAAAATCATTCAAGGGATCCCAAAAACGGAGTTACATTTACACATCGAAGGGAGTTTTGAACCAGAACTTATGTTCGAAATAGCCAATAGAAATAATATCACTTTAGCATATGACTCTGTAGAATCATTGAAAAAAGCATATCAGTTTAATAATCTTCAAGAATTTTTGGATATTTATTATCTAGGAGCGCAGGTACTCTTAAAGGAGCAAGATTTTTTCGATCTAACTTGGGCATATTTAACCAAAGTACACAGCCAAAATGTGGTACATGTAGAGGTCTTTTTCGATCCACAAACCCATACCGATAGAGGTGTCCCTTTTTCAGTGGCAATCACCGGAATTCACAATGCACTTGAAAAAGCCAAAGTTGAATTGAATATTTCATATAAATTAATAATGTCTTATTTGCGTCATCTGAGCGAAGAGTCAGCTTTCCAAACACTTGAATCATCACTTCCTTTCAAACATTGGATTGACGGTGTAGGACTTGACTCCTCAGAGTTAGGAAATCCACCTAGTAAATTTAAGAATGTTTTTGAAGCTTCTGCCACAGAGGGCTTTAAATTGGTTGCACATGCAGGAGAAGAAGGTCCAGCAGACTATATTTGGGAAGCTCTTGACATTTTGAAAATTGAAAGAATAGACCACGGAAACCGCTGTTTGGATGATAATGCTTTGGTACAAAGATTAATCGATAATAAAATTGCTTTGACCTTATGCCCACTTAGTAATTTGGAACTCAAAGTGATCAAAAAAATGGAAGATCATCCCGTAGCTAAAATGTTAGAAAAAGGAATTTTAGCTACCATCAACTCTGATGATCCTGCATATTTTGGCGGATACATGAATGAGAATTATTATGAAACTGCCAAAGCCTTAAACCTTAACAATAACCAATTAATGCAATTGGCTATTAATGGTTTTGAAGCTAGTTGGTTATCTTCAGATGATAAAGCAACACATATCGCAACGGTTAAGACCTATTTCAACAGTCTCAACTAATATTCAATTTCAAAATGTAAAACAACTATTGAATACGTATAGTAAAACGGAACAAAATTTATTTATAGTTTGTTCCGTTTTATTATAGTAATAGTTGATGTGTAAAAAATATTCTTTTTTATACTTTTTAAAAATTATAGTTTTTTTTTACAATATAGATTTGTACCAACTGAGAGTAGCTACAAAATAAATGTGTTATGTGCTATTTCAATTAAAAAAATGGTAGAAAATCTTCTTATCCTGGAGCTTTTTTCACTTTTAATAATTTCAGTACTCTATTTTTAAAGCATAAAAAAACCACGAATCATAGAAGATTCGTGGTTTTTTTATGCTTTTTTATACTTACATATACCGATCTTGAAAAATGTGTTGATGGTGTTTTTGATGTCCAATAATCAAAAATCCCAAAGCTCTAACAGACACCGATTGATCCGACGCTACCCCCATTCTACTTAATTGTTCATCGGTAAAACTTTTAAATAAAAATAAGGTCGAAAATCGAACAGCAGATAATTCAGCTAATAAACCCTGTATATTTCTAGAGTTTGCATCTGTATTTGCTACATAATCATTCTCATCAAAACCAGCTAAAGAAGTTTGGTCATTCCTTGAAATCCTCATGGCTCTATAAGAGAATACCCTTTCAGTATCAATCAAATGTTGAATAATATCTTTGATAGTCCATTTTCCTTCAGCGTACCGAAAATCGAATTTATCCATTGAAATATTTTGGACAAATTTGATGAATTGATGAAGACTTATTTCTAAGTCTTCAATCAAATCTTCATTTTTCAATACATCAATATAAGTCGAAAAAAAATTCGAATATTCAGAAGTAGTTAATTCGCTTACTTTCATCTCTTCAATTAATTACGCAGAGTTTCTACTTGCATTTGTATTTCCGAAAAGAGATCGCATAACGATTTTTTCATATACCTTAATTAATGCATCGTCTGGTACAGCTGCTTTATTTAATTCATTAATACGTAATAAAGCATATTGCTGTATTGTCAACAAAGGCAACACAATACGCTCTCTAATTTCAATAGAAGCTTTACCATCAGGATAATTTTCCATTAACTCTGTATGACCTGCAATTTTCAACAATAAACGTTTGGTATCCAAAAATTCGTCGTAGATCATTTGCCAGAATTCACCAAAAACTGGATCATTTTTCATGTATGCTGTTAAAGGGAAAAATGACTTTGCCAAAGACATCATACTGTTTTCTAACAAGGTTCTAAAGAACATTGAATTATCATATAACGCTTGTACTTTCTCCCATTCTCCTGCTTCTTCATAATGTTTCAATGCAGCACCTACACCATAAAAACCTGGAACATTTTGTTTCAATTGACTCCAAGACCCTACAAATGGTATAGCTCTTAAATCTTTGAAATCTAGTTCTGCTGATTTACTTCTTTTTGATGGACGACTTCCAATATTGGTTTTAGCATAATATTTCAAAGTACTCATTTGCTCCAAATAAGGAATAAATTGTGGATGATTTTTGAAATTTAAATATTTATCATACCCTAAATTGGATAATTTATCCATCACGATTTTATCCTCAGGAGCCAAGATATTTTTATTTTTATTAAATACCTGATTGGTTACACCAGCACTCAATAAATTTTCTAAATTATAACGACACGAATCCAAAGTACCAAAATTTGAACTAATCGTTTGACCTTGTACCGTAATTTGTATCTCTTTATTTTCGATGTTTGGTCCTAGAGACGCATAGAATTTATGTGTTTTTCCTCCTCCACGAGCAGGCGGCCCACCTCGACCATCAAAGAAAATCACTTCAACATTATATTTTCTAGAAATAGCAGTCAAAGCTTCTTTGGCTTGATAAATACTCCAGTTAGCCATTAAATAACCACCATCTTTGGTACCATCAGAGAATCCTAACATAATTGTTTGTATATTACCTCTACTTTTCAAATGACCGGCATACATAGGGTTAGTGTACAACTTCTCCATAATATTATGAGCATCCAACAAATCATCTACAGATTCAAAAAGCGGAATAACATCTACAGTTGGTTTTTCCCAACCTGTCAAGTGAATCATCGCTAATGTTTCCATTACATTCAAAGCACTTTCATTATTACTAATAATATAACGATTTGCTCCTTGCTCTCCATTCTTAGCTTGAATTACTTTAATAGCTTGGATTGACTCAATAGTAGCACGAGTCATTTCTTGTTCAAAAACTTTAGAATCTAAGCTACCTTTAACAGTAGATAATACATTAAATTTTTCAGCTTCGTTTAAGTCATAATAATTAGCTGGAAAGACTGAAGCATCAGTTTTTTGATAAAAATCAAAAACATCTTTAAAAACAGCATCATGAATTCGGCTATTTTGACGAATATCCAAAGTAGCAAAATAGAACCCAAACAAATTCACATTTATAATCAATGCTTCCAAATCATCTAAATACAATGATTGATGTTGTTCTATAACAATACTTCTAATTTTATTTAATTGAGCTTTTAATTCTTCCAAAGTAATATAAATATCTCCTTGCGAATAAAAAACAGAGCGGTATAATTTGCTTTCCAATTCTGCTACCAATACATCAACATTGAAGAAAGTCAATTTTCTTTTTAGTTTACGTACTTCGATATAGTAGCATTTTAAGATTGAAGTTCTCAAACTATCAGCCACTTTTAAAGTAATTTCTGTTGTTACAAATGGGTTACCATCACGGTCACCACCCGGCCAGAAACCTAATTTTACAATTGGGTTATCAATTGTTTGTCCAGGGAAAATATTTTTTTGCAGATAATGTATCATATCACTAGACGTAGGATAGAATACATTTTCGAGATACCAAATTAAACTAACCGCTTCATCATAAGGATTTGGTTTTTCGTTTTTGATAAAAGGCGTTTTTCCTAACTGTGCCAAAAGTTGTTTGATTCTTAATAAATCATTTCCTCTAATAGCTTCAGTTAGATCATTTATAATTCCTAATACTGCTCCAGGATAAAATTGTGTAGGATGTGCAGTAAGAACTGTTCTAATATTGAAATCTTTAAAAAACTCAATCAATTCTTCTTGCTTCCCTTTAGCATCTGTTTTTTCTTTAATATCCCTCAAAGATCCTCTTCCTTCCATATTATTTACGGTAGAAAAAGCAGCATCTTCAACGGCATCAAACAATACTATTTGACGCTCAATATATTGAATAAAGCGAAACATCAAATCAAGCTTATCTTTCTCATTATTAGAACTCAAATATTTGTTTGAGAAAAACTCCATAATTTCTTTTGGAGTCTCATGTTTTTTGAATCCAGATTCGCACACATCAGTAAATAACGGAAGCATTACTCCAGTATTATCAATTGAATCAAAAGGTAATGTTATAAAAACACTATTATAAATATTATATTTTGAAAGAACATTTTGATTAAATCGTTCGATTTTAGGGTGTATGTACATATTTATTTTTGTTTTTTAATGGATTTATAAAAAAATAACCTCAAGAACTAACTTAAGGTTATATTAAAAATATAGCATTCAAGTCAATTACATGTTTTTAAAGATGGTATGCATCAAACGCTTTTTATCGTTAATGCTTTCCTCTAGAGAAATCATAGTTTCTGTTCTATAAACACCATCAATGTCATCAATCATGAAGATTACATCTTTGGCGTGTTTGGTATCTTTAGCTCTGATTTTACAGAAAATATTAAATTTACCTGTTGTTACTGAAGCCACAGTAACAAATGGAATTTCGTTAATACGCTCCAAAACAAACTTAGTTTGAGAAGTATTATTTAGAAAAACACCTACATAAGCAATGAATGAATACCCTAATTTATCATAGTCAAGTACCAATGACGAACCCATAATAATACCAGCGTCTTCCATTTTCTTCACCCTTACATGCACAGTACCAGCTGAAATCAATAACTTTTTTGCAATATCTGTAAAAGGTACTCTTGTGTTATCGATTAACATATCTAAAATCTGATGATCTACTTCATCTAAACGGAACTTACTCATATTTTTTAAAATTAATTATAATTATCAGGTTTTACGAATTATAAAAATATACATAAAAACTAAAAAAAGCTGAAAATTATTGTTTTTTTATCAATCCATTAACAAATCTTGCATTGTTTTTCAAACAAAAACTTGCTTTTTTGTTTAATTTGATAGCTTCACTATCTAAATCACTCAATTCTTCACCGTCTAAATTATAGACAACATGACCGAAACGATTTTCCAGTTCTCCTATCTCAACAATATAAGCATTGAATTCAATTTTACCTTCAATCAATTCCTCCTTATATTGTGCAGCAAAATTCGTTAATTTTTCAATACCATCATAATTTATTTTTATGTTTTTATATATAAAATCATAAAAAGACTGTTTATTTTGAGGAATATTTAAATAATTATCAATTCCTTTAAAAACTATAACGTTTTCGCTTAGTATTTCAAAACTACTCAATAACGACATAAAAACATATTTTCGCGTTATTTCACGCTCGTAATCACCTTGATAATGTCCCGCTTCAAACAAAAGCGTAGGTACTCCCATATACTGAAAAGTATCCCCTATACAGTTAATGTTGAAAGAATCATCAAAACGGCCTACTTGCCCTGGTATAAATTGCTGTAGTACATCATTAATACCGGAAATTAACTCAATTGCCTTCAATCTAGAATCATTAACTTCCCGTTCTTCATTATAAGAAGGAGCCAAAAACGACATCGTAGCTGGTTCTCCCGTATCACTAACACCAAAAATAGTACGCTGATCGTGAAGATTAAAGCAATAATCTGGTTTGAATTCCTCAAACATGGCGCGTAATAATTTACTTTCGGGCTGGGTTAGATCTTGGGAATCTCTATTTAAATCTACCTTATTGGCATTTTCACGAGTGTATAAGCGTGCACCGTCAGGATTCAACATTGGCAATACACAGAAAGTAAACTGACTCAATAACGAGGTCGCTAATACCGAACCAGACTTTAATAAATTCAAAAAATCAAATACTCCTTTGGTCGTTGTACTTTCATTTCCATGCATCTGTGACCATAAAAATATTCGGGTATCACCATGACCTATTAGGTAACTATAGACTGGCTCACCTAGTGCCGATTGCCCTATAATTGATAATTCATTATTAGTGTTTAATTGATTTAATAATGGAGCAATAGCATCTAGTGTTAGGTACCTTCCATGTAAGGACTGTTCTTTATTTTCTTGGAACAATTGTTCTAAATTCATATCATATTATTTAATTTACAAAAGTAAACAACTTTATTTTTACAATTGTAAACAGTTTTAAAAGCTACTTTTTTATAATTGTAAACACTTTTCAAATGGGTTATTTACTCCTGAACACTCCAAAAATTGACAATTGTTACTAATTTTAATTTTAGTATTTAATGTTTACTTATTCAGTATTTTATGGATTATAATCTAAACTTTAACTATATGTTAAAATTGTATTATAATCTAATTTACAGATGTAAATAAGCAAGTTGTTGTTAAAATGATTACATTTGTAAATAAGTAAAACCAATACGTAATTTACAATGGTAAACACGGAAGATTTCATTAAAAGACTAGAAGTAATATTAGAATATCATACCTTGAATGCCTCTGCATTTGCGGATAAAATCGGTGTACAAAGATCTAGTCTGTCACACTTGCTTTCAGGAAGAAATAAACCTAGTTTGGATTTTATTTTAAAAATACTTGAAGAGTTCCCAGAAGTCGATTTGTATTGGTTATTAAATGGAACAGGTACTTTTCCCAAAAGTGATATAACAGAAACTAATACCCCCAACACACCTTTAGAAATAAAAAAACCACCAGTAGATTTATTTTCGGAAGAAAAACAAAATGACGCACCTCCTACTTTCGAAAAGCAAAAAGGTAAAGACCTAATTCAAACTATTGCAAGCACAACTTCTGAGGTCGAAAAGATTGTTGTCTTTTATACAAACGGAACCTTTAAAAGCTATATTCCTGAATAGTATTTAACTTTTTGGTACTACATACGTAACAAATTAAAAGGATCCTTAACCACCATTCGTAAGTTGCACCGTATATTATGTCTAATAATGAATATTGAGGTTGTTCCAGCCCCGTTTTGGCTGTAGTAAAGATTAAAACCAACATTAACTTAGAACTCTTACTACCTATCCTCCTGCGTTCAACTTTCCTGCTATCAAATATGTACATATACACGGAAGCCAATTGAACTAAAAAACTTTATAGAAGTGAATTTCTTGTGGATAGTTAACGTTAAAGAGTATTATAAATTTTAAGAAAAGATTCGACTTGGTTTGAAACAAAAGTCAACTTATTAAAGATTTATTATTAAAACAGCTCAAGCACTACCTAAATAAGCTTTCTAGCTTTCTCCAAGTCTTCAATCGTGTCGATACCGATGCCGGCGTGGGTAGTTTCAATCATTTTAATTTGTTTACCAAATTCAAGATAACGCAATTGTTCTAGTTTCTCTGAGGCTTCAAGTGACTTCATTGGTAAACTATAAAAATCTAATAGAGCTTGTTTTCGAAAAGCATACACCCCAATATGTTTCATATATCGTACTCCAGCATTTATATCTCTTGGAAAGGGGATTACAGAACGAGAAAAGTACAATGCGAAGTTATTTTGATTTACAACAACCTTTACATTATTGGGATTATTAATCTCCTCTTGATCTTTTATTTCAAACATTAACGATGCTAGATCCACCTTGTTATCACTATCATTTTTAAACACTTCAATAATTTCTTTTAAAGGTTTTATATCTATAAACGGCTCATCTCCTTGCACATTGATAACAATATCTACATCAATACTTTCAATAGCTTCTGCAATACGATCACTACCCGATTCATGTTCTTTGATACTCATAATTGCCTTTCCACCATGATTGACTATTTCATCAAAAATCAAATCGGAATCTGTTACTACAAAAACATCGTCAAATAATTGCGTATTTAATGCAGCTTCATACGTTCTTAAAATTACTGTTTTACCACCAAGATCTTGCATCAGTTTGGCATGAAATCGTGTAGAAGCGTAACGGGCTGGAATGACTGCTATTATTTTCATAGAATAGTTATTAAACCGCAAAAGCAGTAAGAATTAAAGTATTTATTGTTAACGCATTTTAAAGTGAGCAAATATATACAATCTTATAGAAAGTTTTATTTTTTACTATTTGTCAAATCTACTTTCATAGGTTCTTATTGAATATTACTGAAAAAAAATGTTGTGATCTATATTGTAAACCTGTGCCGATAGTACTACTCAATAAAACTTTCATCCTTAAAACCAATCAAGTATAATTTACTTTTTGCCCTCGTCATTGCAGTGTATAACCAACGGATGTAATCACGATCTATACCGTTGGGTAAGTAGGGTTGTTCTATAAAAACGGTATCCCATTGTCCACCTTGTGATTTATGACAAGTAATTGCATAGGAGAACTTTACCTGCAACCCGTTAAAGTATTCATTTGCCTTAACTTTTTGAAATTTCTTATATTTTGTTGTTTCATTTTCATAGTCTTTCATGACTTCTTCATAGAGTCGATTGGACTCTTCATAGGATAAAGAGGGGGATTCACTTTTTATAGTATCAAGTAACAAAACGGTTTCAAATGGTTTTTGATTTGGGTAATCGACCATTCGGATTTTTACTTGAGCAAACTTAAAACCATACAATTCTATGATTTTAAAAATCTCTAAAACTTCAATAATATCACCGTTGGCAATAAACCCTGCTTCATCAGAATCCTTCAACCAGAAATAATTATTCTTAACTACCATCAAGAAATCACCTGATGATAGTTCACTTTCTTTGTCTAATATTTTGGTTCGAATTTGCTCATTATATTGATTAGCTCTTTTATTCGAGCGAACAATAAAAGCGGTGTCTTCAATGCTATAATTACTATAGGCGGAATTAATTGCGTCCTGAATATCATATCCATCTGTCAAACGTACAATATCTTTAAAATTCTTTACATCAAACCTAAATTCAGTTATAAATGAATCTTTCAATAACTCACGAAGTTCGGTTGCATTAAATAAAATTCCCGAATCCTCTTCCTGACGCATGACTTCATCTAGTTCAATATGATCAATTTCTTTATTGTAATGCAAACTAAGCGTATCAATATCCAAAGCTGGACTGATGTCTAAGTTTACAGGAGGCAGCTGCGCCGTGTCTCCCAACAAAATCATTTTACAATTGGTTCCTGAATATACGTAAGAAATCAAATCATCCAACAAAGATCCGTTTTCATATAATTTGGAATCCGAATTGGTATCCGATATCATCGAGGCCTCATCTACAATAAAAATGGTGTTTTTGTGTTTATTGGGCTGTAAAACAAAAGAAACACCACCACCTGATGACTTCTTAGGAAAGTAAATTTTCTTATGAATGGTAAAAGCAGGTTTTTCGGAATAATTTGCAATCACCTTTGCCGCACGACCTGTTGGAGCTAGCAAAACATATTTTTTATTGATTTCGAGTAAATTATTAACAATTGTCGAAATAACAGTTGTTTTCCCTGTTCCTGCATATCCTTTTAATACAAAAATAGTATCATCATAGGTGTCTGTTAAAAAAATAGCTATTTTTTGAAAAAAGATATCCTGTTGCTGCGTTGGCGTAAAAGGAAATTTTTTTCGTAAAAGACTATATAATAAGGAGGAATTCATCTTGTAATTGGGATTGTAAATTTGAAATTCAAAGATAGGGTAATGATTTTCATTTAACTATTTTTTTTATTATCAAGGCAAGAAGTTGCTTTTTAACTGAAGAGTAGTAATCAACTATTTTGATAAAAAAAATAGATGTAGCAATTTATTTTACCAAAAAAATACTACGGTCCAAATTTGAATTTTAGTCGGTTCTTGTCTTTTATTTTTTATTTGAAATAGTCCTTTGTTTTTGATATTCGAAATTGTTATTTTGATTCTTGAATCTTGATTTTTGAATTTTGAAGTTGTAAGTTTGCCAAAGTAAATAAAAACAGCGTTATTCATGGACATCACCGAAAAGAAATACAAAAAACTATCTATTCAAGTTTCATTGACTGGACTTTCTTTTTGTTGTTTTGACACATTGAACGGTACCATATCCTCTTTTAACGAAGTTTTGTTTGATACTATTGACAAAGGAATAAAAATTGAAGATTTATTTTCGGATGCCTTTCAGAAACATCAGGAACTAAATGATACCTATGATGAAGTATTAATCATTCATAACAACAACCTCTCTACCTTTGTACCCACTTCTCTATTTGATGAAAATTATCTAGGGAGTTATTTACAATATAATACAAAGGTTTTTGAAACTGATTTTTTTGCCTTTGACGAAATCAACACCTATAATATCAATACCGTTTTTATTCCATATGTAAACATGAATAACTATTTTATTGATAAATTTGGTAGCTTTGACTATAAGCATGCCAACACTATTTTGCTTAGCAAGTTAATGGATCAATCCAAAAACAACGACAACAAAACCATCTGGGTACATTTTGCTCCAGGTTATTTTGAAATTATTGTGATACAGAATCAAAATTTACTTTTATTCAACTCGTTTGAATACACAACCCCAGAGGATTTCTTGTACTATTTATTATTCACTGCTGAACAGCTAAATATGAATCCAGAGAATTTTCCGTTAGAATTGATTGGAAACATCAATTTTGAGAGTGAATTTTACAAGATAGCCTACAAATACATCCGAAACATCGAATTAATTGATGTAGAAGATTTACGATGGAACAATTATTTTTCTGAGGCCGAAAACAGAAAACATTTTATACTTTTCAACTCATGAGAATCATTTCAGGAAAATTTAAAGGAAGACGTATCTCTCCACCCAAAGGCCTTCCCGTGCGACCTACAACCGACATGTCAAAAGAAGCCTTATTTAATGTACTAAACAATCATTTCAGTTTTGAAGGATTGAAAATACTAGACTTATTTGCCGGAACCGGAAACATCAGTTATGAATTTGCTTCACGCGGAAGCACACCAATCACGTCTGTAGATGGCGATTTTGGGTGTGTGAAATTTATCAAAAAAACAGCAGAAGAGTACGATTTTAATATCGCTGCTCTAAAAAGTGATGTTTTTAAATTTTTGGAAAGAAATAATGCTACTTATGATATTATTTTTGCAGATCCTCCATACAATTTTGATCAAAAAACGTTTGAGAAAATCGTAACCATAATTTTTGAAAGAAATAGTTTGAATGAAGATGGTATGATGGTTATCGAACATTCAAAATATACTAAACTCGATCACATGATGAATTTCTCTTTCATGAAAAGTTACGGAGGTTCTATTTTTAGCTTTTTCGAATTAAATAATGGAGAAAAAGAAGTCGATAATGAAAATGAAGATATCGAAGACGAAGAAGAATAATCTCTACTCGTCTATTTTATAATAATGAGATCATCTCTTACTTACACCACTTCATTAGGTGTAAGTAGGGATAATTTATCAAAAAATTTTTGAAAAGTTGGTGTTTCTACCTCATATTTAATTCCTTCCTTAACTACATATTCAGTTAAAGAATCTAGTTCAAACTTTTTACCAGCAATCACATCTCGATGCATTGAAGATGTCATGTCTTCTGGGCATTTTTCGAGTTTTAAGATTGTCTGCATAATGATATCATCCGGCAAATTTATTCCTTTTACGGCAGCCAAAAGAGTAATTTCATGCAGCAAAGCCACATACAATTCACGACTTTCTTGATTGTGCATTATTTCACCCACATTTTCATTTAGATAAGAAGTCGCAGAAGCCAAGGCCGAAATAAAAACATACTTTTCCCAGACGGCATCTTCTATCGTATCCACCAAAGAACTCTGCATTTTGGCTTGTTGAAAAAGTACTTGCAAAGTCTTCATTTTACTCATAGAAGCAGTTGGTGAGCCAAAAAACAACTTTTCATAAAAACCCACTTTTCGAATTATACCAGGGCTTTGAATTTTAGAAACGATATATACGCAACCTTGCAAAACATCATTATCTGGAAAAAGAGCGCTTATACGTTCTGGAGCATCAACACCATTGTATAAAGGAAGAATAACTGTATTCTTGGTAATACAGGGAGCAATAGAAGCCAAACTTGACTCAATATCATAGGTTTTGGTGGCACAAATAAGGTAATCAAGTTTACCAATCACAGCAGGATTATCTGATGCTTTGGAAGGGAAAACAGTGATTTCGGACTCATCCATCATAATTTTCAAACCCTTTTCGAGCACTTGCTTTTGCGTTAATCCGCGAGTGATAAAAACAATTTCTACGGTTTTGGAGTCAGCAAATTCTTTGGCTAACAGTCCGCCAAAATAGCCTCCTACTCCACCTAGTCCTAAAATACCTATTCGAGTGTGCATGTGTTTCTATCTGAGAGGTTAAAAAGTGTACTACTTTAATTGTTTTGAGAACATAAAGAATAATAAAATATCACCCATTATAATATAAAAAAAACAGACCTATAAGCCGGATTCTGTATTCACCAAAGTGAACCCTTATCATTTATCTAGGCTTACAATTACTCATAAGCTCAAGCTATCTACCCTTCAACAACGGACGAGAAGTCCTTAAATGCTGATATACTTGATATTTCACCGCATAGAGTTTACCTGGTTTCACTACAGCATTACCTGTACATACTTTCTGTTGCACTTGTCCTGATTCAATTGCTTAAACCGACGGGGGTTACCCGCTATGCTTCTCTATGGTGTCCGGACTTTCCTCGGCTCCAATAAATCGGAATCGCGATAAGGCGGTCTGTGCCGCAAATTTACATTAAATAATAGGACTGTCCACCACCAAAAAGAACTTTTTATTTTTGAAAAACCATTTCCCACACGATTGGTTATTCTTTTCGAAAATAGTATTGCTTAAAAATATAAATTATTCATCAAAACCGTTGTCGCCAGTGTTTACACCTCTTTTTTCAATCAATAATAACACAGTTTTACATTATTTTTATAAAAAATTAACTCTAAAACAGTTATCTTTAAACTCAACCTTAAAACTCTTTATTATGACTAAGATGTATCACTATAGTTCTGTTGCAAAAGCTTTGGACGAATTGCATGAAAAGGGTTTCACTTATGACTACAACATTCATGAGGCCGACATTGTAAAAAATCCAAGTAAATTTGAAATCGTACATATATATAGGTACGAAGGCGACTCTAACCCAGACGACGAAGCGGTTGTGTATGGTATAAAGTGTACCTCAGGAAAAAAAGGAGTTTATGTAGCTGGCTTTTCAGCAAACTCTATTACTGAGGCCCACGAAGTATTGATCCAAATAAGCATCAAGGGTCGGAAATAAAGCACTCAATAGTTCATCAAAATTTGAAAAACACCTTTATTTTAGGTGTTTTTTTTATGCAAAAGATTGTCTCTAATTTATTTTACATCCTTTTTTTATTATCCCTACATTTACAATTAATGCAACCTCAAAACAAGAAATATTAATACGGTAAATAAGTACTTTTTCGATTCAAATAACTAGTATGTTTTTTGCTTTAAAATTATACTTGGGACAGCACCAGATGAAATTTACACCAATAAAATAGTTGAAATTAGTATCAAAAAAAGCCTCTAGAAATACCTAAATTCCTAGAAGCTACATCAAAAAACTAATTAATCAATTATTGTTACACTAATCAATCGGAATCACCAAAACGGGATGCGAATAACCAGTAGCTATTTTTTTGGTTAGACTAGTATGAAACAGAGATTCAAAAAAGCCTCTTTTATACGTCAACATGGTCAAAACATCAATACTTTTTTGTTCCATAAAATCTAAAATAGTAGCTGTTACCTCGTTCGAAAATACAATTAAAAACGTAATTGGATCTTTTTCAAACTCTTTCTCCCAAGCTCTTACCTTGGTTTCATCTACATCAGAATCATCCTTTTTAACATACAAACACTTAATTTTCGCATTGGTTTTATGAGCAATTTTCAAGACTCTCTTCAGTGCTTTTTTATCTTTATCCCGAAAGCGAGTAGTAAACCCAATTGTTTTTATTTTATGATAAGGCACATCTTGAGGCACACACAACATTGGTACTGTCACATCAGATATTACATTTCCAGCATTAGAACCAAAGAAAAAAGATTCCCAACCACCACCGCCAGAGGTTCCCATAACAACAAAGTCAATTTTATCTTCTTCTACCGCTTTGCCAACGTTATAAACCAAATCTCCATCCATCAATCGATGGCTCATCCTGATATGACCTAGATTTCGGGCTTGGGCAATAGCACGAAGCTTTGGAATCTCCTCTTTAAACATATCAAACTGCGACAACTCCATAGACTCATAAATCATCATGTAGTTTTGTGGAAAATACTGATTATCCACAATTGGCAATTCAAAACTATGCAATAAAATTAACTCTGCTTGCATGGTATTGGCAAGTTCGAGCGCATGTACAAAAGCATTGTCTGCCACTTCAGAAAAATCGGTTGGAAATAATATACGTTTCATAAATAGAGGTTTAATGTGATTAAAATTTGTTGATTACGACTTTAAGATAAACGAAAATAGCCCTACATTAAGCATGAAATACCAACAGTGGAACTGGGATGTCTGCTGCTTTATTTTTACTATAATTGGCTACAAACTGTCCTTCAAAATCAGTGGTTTTATAAGTTAACACTGCTAATACGTCAATATTTTCCGTTTTAATAAAATCTAATGTAACTTGTTTAATAGCTTCACTCCTAATACCCGAAAACTGTACCGGCTCAGTCTTAAATTCTGCCTCCCATCGATCTACTTCTACCTGTGTGTGACCCGCGGTACCATGACCTATATACAAACATTTCACTTTGGCATCGATTCTTTTTGTAAGGGCTAGTATTTTATGGAGTACTGCTTTATCTTCCGGTCTGTAGTTGGTTACAAAACCAATAGTTTTCATTTTTTTATATTTTATGTCTAGCGGAATACAAAGCATGGGCACCTTCAATCCCTTTACCACTGCGCCCGAATTACTACCAGAAAACAACGTTTCCCAGTCTGTTGCACTTGTCGTTCCCATAATAAGATAGTCGATATTTTCTTCAACAATGCATTTTTGAATATTTACCGCCAAATTCCCTTCCATTAATCGGTGATTGATCGGTATGTTCTCCAATCCATTTTCTTCCATGATCTTTCGCAATTTCGGAATCTCTTCTTTAAACAATTCAAAATTAGAAAACTCAATAGTATCATAAACAGCTGCAAAATTCTCTGGGAAAAACTGATCATCCATAGGTAGCAAATCGTATGAATGCAACAATACCAACTCCCCCTCCACGGCATTTGCAAATTGTAGTGCGTGCACAAAGGCGTTATTGGCCACTTCAGAAAAATCAGTTGGAAATAAAATACGTTTCATACTATCCTTATTTAGGTTCATATTGTAAAACTAGTCTTAAAGTTAAACTTTATTAATGATATATATCAGTTCCTTAGAAAAAATTTATGAATATCATGGGCATGCCTCCCTCTCAAAAATAGACTATGTAATTTGCGGTCAAGATCCCTTTTCTTACTGGTATAAGAGCATACGGCTACGCTGCGGCAGACTGCTTTTAACCTTAATACGGGATTGTCGCAAGAAACAACGGTTGGCAACCTCCATCACTTATATTGTTTTAGTACCTTTGCAGTCAATACCAAACAAAATGCTAAACAACGATTCTATAGTGGCACTAGCCACACCCTCTGGCGCTGGAGCCATAGCCATAATCCGAATTTCGGGTCAAAATGCGATTACTATTGGTAATTCTGTCTTTAAGTCTATAAAAAACAAAGATTTAACTATCCAAAAAACACATACTCTTCATCTAGGTCACATTATGGATGATGCCAAAACCCTTGATGAAGTTCTGGTTTCTCTCTTCAAAGGACCAAACTCTTATACAGGTGAAAATACAATCGAGATTTCGTGTCACGGTTCAACCTATATTCAGCAACAAATTATACAATTATTGCTTCGCAAAGGTTGCCGTATGGCTGACCCAGGTGAATTCACGCTTCGTGCTTTCTTGAACGGTAAACTCGATTTATCACAAGCCGAAGCAGTGGCCGATTTGATCACATCGGATAATGAGGCGAGTCACCAAATTGCCATGCAGCAAATGCGCGGGGGTTTCTCAAACGAAATTGCTAAATTACGTGAAGAATTATTGAATTTTGCCTCCTTAATCGAACTCGAATTAGATTTTGCCGAGGAAGATGTAGAATTTGCAGATCGCACGCAATTCAATGAATTACTAAACCGAATCGAGTTTGTCCTTAAACGCTTAATCGATTCTTTTGCTGTTGGAAACGTAATCAAAAACGGAATTCCAGTGGCTATCGTTGGCGAACCAAATGTGGGAAAATCAACTTTACTAAATGCTTTACTTAACGAAGAACGCGCTATTGTATCTGAAATTGCAGGAACAACTCGCGATACTATAGAAGATGAGTTAGTCATTGGTGGAATTGGTTTTCGATTCATCGATACGGCAGGAATCCGTGAAACGCAAGACGTAGTAGAAAGTATCGGAATCAAGAAAACTTTCGAAAAAATTGAACAAGCACAGGTAGTCATCTTTTTGTTTGATGGTTTAAAATTTCAGGTTTCAGGTTTGGACTATATTGTCGAAATTGAAAAAGTAAAAAACAAATACCCTCAAAAACCAATTCTGGTTGTGATCAATAAAATGGATTTGTTAGATGAATCCGAATTGAAACGCATCAGCCAAAAACTTGAAACTTTAAACCTGAAACTTTTAAAAATTTCTGCCAAACAAAACATCGGTATTGACGAACTAAAAGATCAATTACTCTCTTTTGTGAACACAGGTGCCTTACGTAATAACGAGACAATTGTTACCAACACCAGACATTACGACTCCCTACTAAAAGCATTGGACGAAATTTCAAAAGTAAAATACGGAATCGAAACCAATCTTTCTAGTGACCTAATGGCTATCGATATCAAAGAAGCCTTGTACCATTTTGGAATGATAACTGGTCAGGTTACAAATGATGAGTTGTTGGGGAATATTTTTGCTAACTTTTGTATTGGTAAATAAAAAACTTAGTTCAACCTACAACATTAAACTTTTTTTGGCTGCCATTTCAGGCTATCCACTACAAGTCCGCAGTCATCACCCCAAAAAGCATACCCCTACAACGAGCTTCCTTCGGTCGCTGTTGTAGGGGTTGCTTTTTATGGGTTCTTCCTTTGCGGGCTTTTCGTTGCTATCCTGGGCAGAGAAAGGTGGAAATTTCAATCTTACAAATCAATCACCAATTCACTTACTCCATAAGAAAACCATTCGTTAAAAAGTTTAAAGGTTCTTTTCTTCGGCCAATCTTCTTCATCTGTCCAATGTCCTTCTAATTCTTCTTCGAAAATTTTTTTATAATACTTTTTGATGTATTTATCCGCATCATCAAAATCCCCTTTTACCAAATAAGTGGTGGCCTCTTGTGCCACCTGATCCGACATTTGAATTTCGGGCGTCAAGCCATTAGTCCAATCTACAAATGGCTGTTTGTAATTTATTGTAATGGCTGAACGGTTAATTATATCCATGGTATGTGTTTTTTTTTTTAGAACTGTAATCTCACTTAAAATGTATTTTGATTTTTTAAAATAAAGCTATTACGTTCATCTACATCATTTTCTTCTCTTTTTCCATACTCGTTTTTCATCAGAAGCGATTTTAATCCCTTCTATAATTTCAATATCATTCTCCTGAAGCAATTCTTTTATTGCCTCCTGAGAATAGCCAAAAGTTAGTACTAAATCTGGCGGATTCAAGTCATAAATGCAACTTGACCATTATTATTTAATGAATGTATAAAAACTTCGTTTGGGGTTTTGTACCCAAATCTTTTCCTAGG
>NZ_JAOQMX010000053.1 GCF_025960985.1 Flavobacterium psychraerolatum
CAGAGAACTCTATGAGATTTTGACCTTTAAAAATTTCCATTATTTCTATGTTTTTCAATACTTTAAAGATATGAATTTAACTGCTTACCTCAAAAGATCTATATCTCTGATTACTAATCTCAGCAAATTTTGTTAGAAGAAGGACTTTTAATCATCTGTTAAGAAATTACGTTTAAAATGGCCCAAAAATTAAAGAATTATTTTAGTATTCCTGCAGAAGTTTTTCTTCATAGCGCTTAAATTATATTCTAGTATTGCGTTGTAATGTTTGTGAGATTTGAAATTATTACTAAAGTTTCATATATAAATCAAGATAGCGGTTCAAGTTAAACCTGAACCGCTATTCTAAGTAATGGTTTTTGAAACTTTGATATAAAATTATCTCATTCCGCGACCACCGCCACGTTCGGGTCTGCTTTCGCCGCTATTGCTGTTTTCGCTTGGTTTTTTAGGCTGCAATGCTACTTTTTGCTCTTTAAGATAATCCAACCATTTTTTGTTGATTTTTTCTGAAAAAGAACTTTCTATTTGTTCGTTTAATTCTTTTTCTACAGTAGCAACTTCATCTCTAATTGGCTTTAATTGCTCATTGATGCTTTTGCGAAGTTCCATTAATTGCTTACGGTCGTTATTTTCTACCGCTGCTTTTTGTTTGGTCATTGAAGTGATTTCAATAGTCTCTAAGGTTACTATATTGGCTTTTTGAATAGCGAGAATTTTACTATTGTAATCTTTAATGAGTTTTGTCATTAATTCTTGTTCTGGTGCTTTTTTAACTTTAGCCTCCTTGATTACCGTTTCGGGATTGTAAACTATAAGTCCAGTGACATCAGTAATTTTAAGCGCTTTTACGGTTTCTTTTTGCTGTGTGCTTTCTTGTGGAGGTCCGCCTTGACCAGATCTTCCACCTTGACCAGATCTTCCACCTGAATGCTGACAGAATGCAAATGAAAATTGAAAACAAGTGAATGCGATAATGAATAAGTACTTCATGATATTATAAGTTATATTTTAGCCTTTAGACGACAAAAAAAAAGCCTACTTGCGCAGTTATTTAAAAAATACAGTTAACTTTAAACTTCTTCAACTTTTGGTATAGGTGTACCCGCCCTCACCTCAGCTGCATAGCTAAATTTTCGTAATAACCATTCCCGTCTGCTTTCAGGATGTTCTTTTATCGCTTCAATAATTTTCTTTGATGTAAATTTTTTAAAGTCACGTACACTATTTTGAAGTTCACTTTCTGGTGCTGTAACGACCATGTGTACGTGACTTGTCATATACACGTAAGCATGAACACTAAGTCCTTTTTCTTTTATGCAGTAATTTATAGATTCATCCAGAATAGTACAATAAACGGGGCTGGAAAAACCTCTACCCAATCTACAATGGTCATCGTCATAAAAGTTGGTACGGTACTGTCTATTACTTTGTATTTTTCGGACATCGATTTTCTCTTAAATATACTATTTTAGTTTTTACAATACTTTAAATAAAAAACCGCGTTGCAAACGCTACGTTTATTGGTGATAATTTAAGTAGGTACTCGACGCAGTCAAGCACCAGGATGAAGGACAAACGAGTGCCAGTTGGGAAATACCTGCGCTAACTATTATCAATAAGCCTGCGCGATCGAGGTAAATACCTTCGCTAACTACTGTCTACGTACCTGCTTGATTGGGAAGTGAAATAATATATAAAAAAGCTTTTCTCTTATTTTAAAATTACGATTTGTTAACTCAGAATTAACTGACTTGAGAAATTTCAGTAGTTAATTTGTCGAAATAACAAAATCTAATTCTAATGAAACTTTTTAATTTTACTGTTGGTTTACTTTCTGTAGCTTTTATTTCGTCTTGTGATACTGCAGATGGGGAAGATAAGTTTGTACTTCCAAGGATTGCTAATAGTGGGATTGCACTGCCTTATACCGTTTTAGGTACTGGTAACGGTGTAGAAATTCGAAATGGAGGTTTTGGTTCGGCAGCTTTTGCCCACCCTGCTAATGAAGGTGAGTTTTATGCCTTGACCGATAGAGGTCCCAATGCAGATGCAACTGGAGGTAAATATTTCCCAGTAGCAAATTATACGCCTCGAATTGGTCATTTTAAATTGAAAAATGATGGAACGGTTGAAAAATTAGGTGAAATTCTTTTCAAGACACCGGCAGGATTACCAATAAGTGGAAGACCTAATCCAGCGGGTTACGGTGCTACAGGTGAAATACCGTATGATCTTTCTGGTGCAGTTTTAGATTATGATCAATACGGACTTGATTCTGAAGGTTTAGTAGCTCTAAAAGATGGTAGCTTTTGGGTATCTGATGAATATGGCCCTCATATTGTACATTATAGTGCTGATGGTATTCAGTTGGAGAGAATCAGTCCAATTGGAATTAAAACTGGTACTCGTAAATTGCCTGCTGTTTTTGCCAAAAGATGGGCAAATCGTGGAATGGAAGGTTTAGCGGTTACGCCAGACGAAAAAACATTGGTAGGTATTATGCAATCTCGTTTGTACAACCCTTCAAATGCTGCAGCAATCAATAAAACATTGACTAGAATTGTGACTCTTGATATTGCAACAGGAGCAACAAAACAATTTTTGTATAAACAAGAATTTGATAATAATTCAAATTCAGAGATTACCGCTTTGAGTGCGACACAGTTTTTAGTAATAGAAAGAGATGGTAATTTTAGTGGAGACGGAGCTGTAATGAAACATATTTACAAAATCGACATTAGCCAAGCGACAGATGTTTCAGGTACAGATGTCACTGCTGAAAATGGTTATTTAGTGAATGGTAAAGCTTTAGAAGCGAATACTTGGGAAGAATTAACAACGGCTAATATTAAACCTGTTGCAAAAACACTAGCAGTAGATGTATTTAAAGCTTTAGGAAATTATCCTCATGATAAATTAGAAGGCATCTGGTTGATCAACTCTAGTACTATCGGAATCTTAAATGACGATGATTTTGGAGTTTGGAGTGATGCCACTAATAAAATTAAAGCAAAAACCTTGTCACCAACAATTGGAACAGTAAGAGATGGTAACCGACTTTATATAGTTAAGTTTTAAAAATCTATTTTTAGTATATAAACCTGAAGTGCTTCAACCATTAGTACTTCAGTTTTTTTTTGGATAGATTCATTGAGGGAAATAACAGAGGTTCTAAAAGGTTTTTTAAGCACTTTTTCTAAATAATCAAACTCCACAAAGTCTTTGCGACGAAGGAAGCAATCACGTTTGCTATATCACGCCCAATTTTTTATAATTTTCATCTGTGTTGATTTTGTTTGCGGGCACAAGTAAATACTTGCGCTATCTATTATCTATAAGTCTGCGCGATCGGGGAAAATCAAAAAAATAACTTTCTTAGAAGTCTAATAAAATAACAAGAAAAAATAGACTGCAAAGCAAAGGTGGTAGCCACTCTAAATCGTGGCCTACATAACGAGCAGGCAGCTATTTTATTATTCTTACAACCATACAGGTGCTGGTGGCTATTGATTTAGACCACAAATAGGAGCCTGACCTTTAAGAATTTAAAAATAAAAATATGAAATAAAAGAGGGAAAATCTATCGTGGCATTATTGAAAAAGTTAGAACAACTTTTTCTGTCCCATGCCTTCGGCGGACAAAAAGTTATTTCCAACTTTTTCAACAAGCCGTTGGAACGGTATTCAACACTCTAAAATCCCTTACATATAACTCATTTAAAAAGTTGTTAATAACTTTAATTGCTTTACATAGGAACCTTTGCTGTTGTGGCTAGTATTTATTTTATCAATGAGTCTTGTTTTGACTCTATTTTTTTCATTATTCTATGAATATCTTGATGAATTTCGTTAGTGTTTTTAATTATTGGTTTCAGCTCTTTATAGTCAAAGTCAGTTGTATTTTCTTTATTACTAAATGGATTAAATAACCCTAAAATTCCAAATATTATGGCTAATGAAATTCCAATCCAAGTTGCAATTTGACTACGTGTATATCTTAAATCTTCTTTAGACTTATATTTATTAGTAATAAATAATTTCAAATCTTCAGTAACAAATAATAATCCCATACAGTTTTCTACTACTTGTTTGAAAATAGATTTTTGAAGACTAACTCCTTCAAAAATAATTTCAGATTTGGAATTTAAAATTATATGAGCTTGCTTTGGATTTATATAATCACCTTTAGTATTTAGAATAATATATTCAGTTGCCGAATCAATTGTTGGATTTTAAAAATCTTTTCTCATTATATGCAATTCTGAAAGACCGACATCTTCGTTTGGAATAATATTTATAAAACGCTCTTCTTTTAGAAAGTTTATTAATGATAAGAATTCCATAAATTCCATCATAATATTTTTTCGTTTTACAAGGTTATCAAATTCAATTTTAGGTATATACAAAAATACTTCTTCTCGTTTTGGGAATAGAAAAAGTGCAGAATTAGTCAAATCTTTAAAATATTTATTTTTTAAGTGGAAGCTAAATAATTCTAATTCGTCATTAGAAATATTATAAAGCATCTTTAAAATATCCTTTTCTCTTTTATTAAATATTCTCATTTTTTTAATATTATCCACAACGTCAGTTTGTCTAATAACCTACAAACTGTCTTTTTTCTAGTTAATTTTAGAGTAAAAATAGTTGATTTAAGCTACAGTTAAATAATTTTTAGAATAAATATTTAGTTTAGGATAATAAAAATTATACTTGTAGCAAGCTTTAAAAAAGCTTGTTACCGCTAGAATAAACAAGGTAAGTACTTTTAGATACTTTTTTAGTAGATTTTGGTCAACAAGGCTGAATATTCTGCGCAAATTGTATGCTGTAAAAATCAATCCCACATCAGTCGATGCATGTTTAATGGTTTTCTTTGTCATGATATAATAAAATCTCCATTGTCTTTTTATAACACTGTAGGGGGTGATTTTGTTTGCGGGCACAAGTAAATACCTGCGCTAAGTATTGTCTATAATCCTAATCGATTGGGTTTGCTTGCTTCACTTTGCGTGATTGCTTCACTCCTCGCAATGACAACTGTGTTAAGTTCTGTTGCGCAAACCAACTCGACAAAGTCATTGCGACGAAGGAAGCAATCACGTTTGCTATATCAAGCCTAGTTTTATATAATTTGTTTCTATGTTGATTTTGTTTGCAGGCACAGGTAAATACCTGCGTGATTAGGAGATGGTAATTGGCTATTTTAATTCTAATAATGAATCATTAAACTTTAAATCTACTTTACTAAGTTCAATAATTTTTTTTATATCTTTTTTAATCCAATCTTGTGATTTCGGATGAAATACAATTTCAAAATTATAATCTTCAAATTGATTAATTTTTAAATTTATTCCAAAAGGTTCAATTATTTGATGATATTTTTCACTTTTTTTCCTATGGATTTGTGGATGATATTCTACAGGTGTTTTTTCAAATTCTTTTTTTATTATAATTCTAAATTCATTTTCATGCTGAAAACTTAAATCCTTTAAAAAAACAGAATCAACTAAGTCAATTCCTTCATAATTAGGATTAAAAAAATTCACATATTTTATTGATGCACATACTATTTCTAAAGAATTTCCATAACCAATAAAACCATTTTGTAGTAAATTTCTTTTGAAATCTGAGTACTTTATTTTTATTGCTACACTATTTGGGGAACTGTATAAATTCCACATCGCTACTGATTCAGAATATTCTTCAGCTATAAACCAACAATTTGCAAAATTTGATTTTTGTATTTGATTGATTTCATCATCAATTCTATTCATTTTTCCACCTGCAACTTCTACAGAAATAGAGTTTCCTATGTTGTTATTATATAGGAATTTATCTGTCTCATTTTTTATCTTTTTTAATATTAAATGATTTAAAGTAATTCCTTCTTTTCTATCTTCAAACTTATCTAATCGAGTACAGAAAAAAGATTTGTCAAGTACAAATGAGAGTAATTTTGAAATATCGATGTATCTCCATAAAAAAGAATTTTCATCAATATGATCATCATTAATAAATTTTATTTTCGGAATTTCATTTTTCATTTCTTGAATTCAATTTTTGCTTGTTGCCAACTTGTGTATAAGTCTGACAGACACCAGTCATTATTTATTAAGCTAATATATAAATAATTCATACAAAATTAAAAAAGGACTTTTTGTTTGTTGCAAACTTTTCGTGCAAAAATAAAACTCTGTATTCCCCAATCCCGCGTGAAGGATAGAGGCAAGCTACCGAAGTAGCGCCGAAAGCCTGACAGCGCTATAGAAAGGGGCTTTATATGTGCAAACTACTTTCAGCCCCTTTTTATAGTACTGGCACGTCCAAATCACTCTTTTTGTAGGTGTACTAATTCTGTTTTCGAGAGAATGAAAAAAAATTAAATTCCGTTTTTACAATCCAAATTTTAAAAGTAATTTTGCACCCATGCAACACAACGTACTTATTTTAGATTTCGGATCGCAATACACTCAACTGATTGCGCGTAGAGTTCGCGAATTAAATATATTCTGCGAAATTTTTCCTTACAATCATTTTCCAGATGATTTGTCCAGTTATAAAGCGGTAATTTTGGGAGGTAGCCCTTTCTCTGTACGCGGAGAAGATGCGCCACACCCCGATTTGTCGCAAATACGAGGCAAATTGCCTATGCTTGCCGTGTGTTACGGGGCGCAATATTTGGCTCACTTTTCGGGTGGCGAAGTTGCGGCATCGAACACAAGAGAGTATGGTAGAGCGAATTTGTCTTATATTAAGGAGGACGAAGTTTTCTTTGAAGGGATTTCGCCAAACAGCCAAGTTTGGATGAGCCATAGTGATAGTATCAAGGCGTTGCCAACCAATGGAGTTAAACTAGCAAGTACTCACGATGTGGAGTTTGCGGCGTACAAAATTGAAGGCGAAACGACTTATGCGATTCAGTACCATCCAGAGGTTTTTCACTCTACTGAGGGTGGAAAAATGTTGGAGAACTTCTTGGTAAAAATTGCTGAAGTTCCTCAGAATTTCACGCCTAACGCTTTTGTTGAAGAGATGGTAGCAGAGTTGAAAGAAAAAGTTGGAAACGATAAAGTAGTTTTGGGACTTTCGGGTGGAGTAGATTCTACTGTTGCGGCAGTTTTATTGCACAAAGCGATTGGAAAAAACTTGTACTGTATTTTTGTAAATAACGGTTTGCTTCGTAAAAACGAATTTCAAAGCGTACTAGATCAATACGAAGGAATGGGCTTGAACGTGAAAGGAGTAGATGCTTCGGAGCGTTTTTATACTGCTTTGGCGGGAGTTACAGATCCTGAATTGAAAAGAAAAGCGATCGGAAATGCTTTTATCGAAGTTTTTGATGCAGAGTCTCACCTTATTGAAGATGTAACTTGGCTAGCTCAAGGAACTATATATCCTGATGTAATTGAGTCGGTTTCTGTAAAAGGACCTTCGGCTACGATCAAGTCACACCACAACGTAGGAGGTTTACCTGATTACATGAAACTTAAAATTGTAGAGCCTTTGCGCATGCTTTTTAAAGATGAAGTACGTAGAGTAGGAGCTAGTTTAGGAATTGATCCTGAATTGTTAGGAAGACATCCTTTTCCTGGTCCTGGATTATCGATTCGTATTTTGGGTGATATCACACTAGAGAAAGTACAAATTTTACAAGATGTAGATAAAGTTTTTATCGACGGATTAAAATCTTGGGGATTGTATGACAAAGTTTGGCAAGCTGGAGCGATTTTGCTTCCTGTGAATAGCGTTGGGGTTATGGGTGACGAGCGTACGTATGAAAAAGTGGTTGCCTTGCGCGCAGTAGAGTCTACTGACGGAATGACGGCGGACTGGGTGCACTTGCCTTATGATTTCTTGATGAAGGTGTCAAACGACATTATCAACAAAGTAAAAGGTGTGAATAGAGTGGTGTATGACATCTCGTCTAAGCCACCTGCAACGATTGAATGGGAATAGTAAACAGTAGTTTATTGGAATAAATATAGAAACGGTATCAAATTTTTGGAATAAAATTTGGTACCGTTTTGTTATCTTTGAAAATATAATTTCTATAAAAATAAATAATGAAGTACATTTTTACCTTAACTCTAAGTTTGTTTTTGGCGGTAAGTACTGGTTTTGCTCAAGGGAAAGCCATTATGCATAAAGTGGTAGCGAGCGAAACGGTGATTCAAATCGCTAAAAAGTATCAAGTTACACCTTATGATATTTACCAACTCAATCCAGATGCACAACACGGTATTCAGCCCAATATGGTTTTGTTGATTCCGAATAAAACGGGTTACAAACCAGCTGTTAAAGCGACTACTGAAAAGCCTGTTGCAAAAACGGCTGTAACTGCCACAGCTGCACCTAGTAAAATGGTATTAAAAACGACCTCACACGAGGTGTTGCCGAAAGAAACAATGTACGGAATTTGTAAAATGTACAACCTAAGTGCAGAAGAGTTGATCGCTGCCAATCCGTTTTTGGCTACTGATGGTGTGCAGATTGGTCAAGTTTTGCTTGTTCCTGCTAAAAACAGTGGTAAAGCACCTGTAAAAACGACGGCTGCAATTACGGCTGTAAAACCAGTTTTTCATGAAGTATTACCTAAGGAAACTAAATATTCTATTGCTAAACAATACGGCATCTCGATCGCTGAATTGGAAACTAAAAATCCAGAAATTATTCCGAATCTAACCATTGGGTATAATTTGTTGATCAAAGGTTCACGCCCGAAAGAGGTAGTAGCTGCTCCAACTTATGGTGTAAAAACAGAGAATACTGCACTTTCCTCTTGGAATACTCCAAAGCCAATGGCGGAATACACGACTTATGAAGTGAAGCCACAAGAAACGATGTACAGCTTATCTAAAAAGTTTAATATAACTCAGGAAGAGTTAATTGTACTGAATCCTGATTTGCAAAACGGAGTGAATATCGGGATGAGTTTAAAGGTTCCTGCGAACTCAATTGCTACTTTTCAAAGTAAAAAAGAGTTTGGTTCTTTGACCAAAATAATTGCAGAAGGACGTCGCAAACGTTTGGTGCTTTTGTTGCCATTTAATATTCCGCATGTAGAAAATGATGTTAATAACTCTACTACCGAACGATTGAAGAAGGATAAATTCTTGAACATGACGATGGACTTCTATGCTGGTGCGTTGGTCGCTATTGATTCGGCCAAAGTATTAGGATTGCCAATTGATATCGAAATTTATGATTCTGAAGAGAATAAAAATGGCTCAGATGTGCCAAAAATTATAGCAGAACATAATTTGCAAACTGCCAATGCCATCATTGGACCCTTCTACCAAAGTAATGCAGAGATTGCTGCTCAATTGTTGGCAACGACCAATACACCTGTAATTTCGCCACTTTCCAAAGATGTAGGGAACCCTATTCGTAATTTGTACCAAACGATTCCGTCGCCTGATACGGTGAAGAATACCATGTTTGATTACATGCGTGCACAAGGAGGAAACATCATGGCTGTTGTAGACAAAAAGAAAACATCTATTATTGAGTATCTAAAATCAAATCAAAAAAGTGTACCATTTGTAGCTTTTACCGATCGAGGTAGTGTATCTGTAGAAAGCTTTAAAAGTCTTTTGGTCAAAGGTCGAATGAATTATGTGGTGATGGAGACAGGAAACACATGGATGATCAAAACCACGATTTCGATGATGTTGAATGTGATGAAAGACTACCAAGTTCAGTTGGTTATTTTAGAACCAAACGATACCTTGAATTTTGAAGAAATTAAAATTGATAATTTGGTAAAATTGAAATTAATGTATCCTTCTGTAACGCGTGAAAACATAAGCCCTGAGGGAATGATTTTTGATCGAAATTTCAAAAACACTAATAATATTTTCCCGGGTGTGTATGCAACACGTGGGTTTGATGTGACCTTTGACACGATGATGCGTTTGGTGCAAGATGTGAAGTTTGAACAAACCGTAAACGCAGTAGCAACAAAGCAAGTGGATAATAAATTTGAATATTACCGTAAAGCAGATGGCGGATACACCAACAAAGGTGTTTTTATCTTGTATTACGATACTGACTTGATGATCAAAGAAGCAAATTAAACCTAAGTAGAAAGCAAAGTAACAGCTTACGCTATATTTTAAAAAGATTGAACTAGAAATTATACAAAGTAAAATGAAAATAAACCTAAAGAACGGGATTGATAAATTGCTTTTTGGAATGAAACAAAAAGATGTAGTGGCCTTATACGGTAAGCCTACAAAAGAATATAAAGACGAAGACGAGAATTTAATTTTGGTTTACAATGCCTTAAAAATGCGTCTTACGTTTTATAAAGACGAGGAGTTTAAGTTAGGGTATATCGTTGGATCTAGCTTGGATTTGGATTTGTCAGGTAATAAAATCATCGGAAAAAAAATTGCTGATGTAAAGAAGGATTTAGCTAAAAAAAGCATCACTAAATTTACACAAGAAGAGTTTGATACTTTTGAAAATTACTTCAACGAAGAAAACTGGATTATTTTTCAAACAGAATTTGATGAAGTGGTGAAATTTGAAATCGGAGCTATTATCAATCAAAAAGATGAATTTGATTGGAAGTTTGGAAAAAAATAAACATACCAAGGATAAATAAATAGAAAAAGCCACTAATTGTAATGATTAGTGGCTTTTTTAGGTTTTGTGATTATCGTATCTCGAATTTGATATCTATTTTTTATCTATAGTAATTCGGTTTTCACGATTGGCGAGTTCCCAAGCAACAGCAAAGGCAAGTTTTGTTCTTTTGGTTAAGGCATCAAACTCTATTTTCTCTACAGTGTCGGTGCTTCGGTGGTAGTCTGCATGTACCCCATTGAAAAAGAAAACAGATGGTATACCGAATTTCGCAAAATTGTAATGGTCTGAACGTTCGTAATAGTGGTTTGGATCATTGGCAGTGTACCTAAAATCCAAGTCCATTTGCGTATTTTTTTCATTTGCAGCGATTACGATATTTAATAAATCGTTCGATAAGCGTTCCGCACCAATAACATATACATAGTTGTTACTTTTTGCATGTTCGACATCACGACGGCCAATCATGTCGATATTGATATCACTCACGGTATTTTTGATAGGATACAAAGGATGTTCAGAATAATATTTAGATCCCAAAAGACCGTGTTCCTCTCCAGTAACATGTAAGAATAGGATGGAACGTTTAGGGCCATGACCATCCTTTTGAGCGATTTTGAAAGCTTGAGCAATTTCAAGTAGGGCAACGGTTCCCGAACCATCATCGTCGGCACCATTAAAAATGATCCCGTTCTTGATACCAATATGGTCGTAATGGGCAGAGATTACGATAATTTCATCTGGTTTTTCACTTCCTTTAATAAATGCACAAATATTTTCGGAGGGAGCTAAAACTTCTCCTTTTCTTGTTTTTAAAGCAGATGCTGGTACGTTTTGCAAGTAGTCTGATGCATTTTGTGCAGGAGGAATATGGTCTTTTTTGTACTGATTAATCAAGTATTGGCCTGCTAGTTTTTGTCCCTTTGAGCCAGTTTCTCGTCCTTGCATAGAGTCTGAAGAGATTGTGTACAAATGGTTTTTTAATTCAGATTCTGTAATTGTTTTGCTGTAGGTACTCAGTAGAGAAGCTGATTTCGATTCGGTTGATTTGGTATTGGCACATGAAATTGCCAATAGTGAACTGATAAAAAGAGTAATTTTTTTCATTATATAAAATGATTATGCGAGATGAATTGTAGTTTGGTATTGTGGTAATTATTTTAATTCGTTCGGGCTTTTTTTCTAAAATGTTTGGAGTGACGCCTATTCAGGTAGAATTTTCAGGGTACGAATTTACATTTTATTTCTAATGTTAAGACTTTAATTCCTTAAATTATTAGTTGTGAGTGGTATTGAGTGGATTGATTTATTGGAAAAGAAGCTATTTGTTGGTTTTTTATCGAAAAAAGGATTGTTTTGGGTGTTTTTTGCTAACACAAATGAAACAAAAGCGTTATTTTTGCTACTTAACGAATAATAAACAACCAAATGCAACACGTACAAAATGAACTTTCTTCAAAATCAGAATTGTTAATTGCCAAAGAGAACCAATATGGAGCTCATAATTACCATCCTTTGCCTGTGGTATTGGATAGAGGAGAAGGAGTTTATGTGTGGGATGTTGACGGAAAGCAATATTTTGATTTTTTGTCGGCTTATTCTGCGGTGAATCAAGGACATTGTCACCCAAAGATTGTGGGTGCGATGATCAAGCAAGCGCAAACCTTGACGTTGACATCGAGAGCTTTTCACAATGACCAGTTGGGCGTTTATGAAGAATACATTACCAAATATTTTGGTTTTGACAAAGTGTTACCCATGAATACGGGAGCAGAAGCAGTAGAAACAGCTTTGAAATTGTGTCGAAAATGGGCTTATGAAGTTAAAGGTATCAATGAAAACCAGGCACAAATTGTAGTGTGTGAAAACAATTTTCACGGAAGAACGACTACGATCATTTCATTTTCAAATGATGAAGGGGCTCGTAAGAACTTTGGGCCTTTCACAGATGGGTTTATCAAAATACCGTATGATAATATTGAAGCATTAGAGAAGACGCTATCATCTTCCAAAAATATTGCAGGATTTTTGGTAGAACCTATTCAAGGTGAAGCAGGCGTATATGTACCAACGGAAGGTTATTTAGCGAAAGCAAAAGCACTTTGCGAAAAGTACAATGTATTGTTTATTGCAGATGAGGTACAAACAGGGATAGCACGTACCGGGAAGTTATTGGCGGTACATCATGAAAATGTTCAGCCAGATATTTTGATTTTGGGTAAAGCAATTTCGGGTGGTGTATATCCAGTTTCGGCAGTTTTGGCCAATGATGCGATTATGAATGTGATCAAACCAGGACAACACGGATCTACTTTTGGAGGTAATCCTGTGGCTGCGGCAGTTGCAATTGCAGCTCTAGAAGTAGTAAAAGAGGAAAATTTAGCTGCTAATGCAGAACGTTTGGGAATCCTATTAAGAGATGGTTTGAATGCGATTGCAGAAAAGAATTCTTTGATTACGCTAGTTCGTGGTAAAGGTTTGTTGAACGCAATTGTAATTGATTGCGATGAAGAGTCGGATTTGGCTTGGGAGATTTGTTTGAAATTTAGAGATTATGGTTTGTTGGCAAAACCAACGCATGGTAATAAAATTCGTTTGGCACCTCCATTGGTAATTACAGAAGCACAGATTAAAGAGTGTTTGGTAATAATTGAAAAAGCTTTGAACGAGTTTAAATAATTTATAGAAGTGCTTGAACCATTAAAAAATGTAGGGCTCTTGTATAGAGGTACTCTACATTTTTTAATGGTTTTAAATTTATAGTGAGGTCCAAACTATGGTTATGATAGGGTATTGTTTGAAAAAAAAGATACCTTTGAGCCAGGTTTTGCGTGAGGGATAGTAGTGGAAATCCTTTTTTGGGGCTTTTTTTGCCCCAAAAAAGATTGAAACGAATAGCCCGACCCGCTTTTTTGGCGGGTCACGCCCAAATTAACATCATACTGTTGGAGAATTAATTTTCATCTAGTACGTAAATTTGATTATTTTTTTGTTTTAATTACGTATTTATACTTATATTTGTATTAAGTAGTAATGCGTAGTTAGATGAATTAGTAATTAAATTTGAAAATAGGATGGCACAGTTTTTAAACCAATGGTTAAAAAAATCGAGAGTTATTTTCGAATTAATAAAGGAAGATAAAATGAATAAGTCAAAATCACCAAAATTAACGATAGTAGGAGCTGGTCCAGGAGATGTAGAATTGATCACTGTGAAAGCAATTAAGGCATTGGAGGCTGCAGATGTAGTTTTGTATGATGCGTTGGTGAATGAAGACTTGTTGCAATATGCTTCAGGTGCAGAAATTGTATTTGTGGGGAAACGTTTGGGGTGTCATGCATACAGTCAGGATCAAATCAATGAACTTATTGTGGCTCTTGCACACCAGCATGGTCATGTGGTACGCTTGAAAGGGGGAGACCCTTTTGTTTTTGGACGCGGGAGCGAGGAAATTGAATTTGCTCATACAAATGGACTTGAAACTGCGATTGTACCTGGGATTTCATCCTCGATGGGAGTACCTGCTTTGAACGGTATTAGCTTGACACAGCGTCAAGTGGCTGAGAGTTTTTGGGTAATTACTGGAACAACTTCAGACCATAAATTGTCTAAGGATGTGATACTAGCTTCGCAATCATCGGCAACGGTGGTTATCTTGATGGGAATGCATAAACTAAATGAAATTATTGCAGTTTATAAAGAAAATAGAACGGATGATTTGCCTATCGGAATTATCCAAAACGGTACGAGAGCCGATCAAAAGAAAGTAATTGGAACCATAAGTACAATTGCCGATTTGGTAAAAGACCAACAAATTTCGTCACCCGCTATTATTGTTATTGGTGAAGTGGTGGGTAATATTTCTAAATTAACCGAATATTTAGAAGTTGAAAATAGTGAAGATGAATTTGTTTATCAAAATTTGAGTTTATAAAATTATTTAAAAAAGTTTATCATAAAAAAAAACAGCTAAAGGCTGTTTTTTTTTGTCATACTATAAAAAAATTCCATTCATAACAAATGGAATTGATGTATATGTGTGTAGAATCTTATTGTAATTCTACTTTAATATTATATTGTTTAGAGTTTAGGATGGTATCTATAGAACCAAAAGTAGCGACATTTTTTTGTTCTTCTTTTAATTTTTTCATTTCAATTTGTCTCAGGCAGTTTTGAAAACGACTTACCTCTTTCAAAGTGGTCAAGATCAAACCTGGAACAAGAGAAGTTTTTCCTTTGCTGTCTTTGGAAACCATGGTGAAATAAGACGAATTGCAGTGTTTTATATCTCCAGTTTGAATATTCTCTGCTTCTACACGGATGCCTATGATCATGGAGCTTCTCCCTACATAATTGACACTGGCTTTCATGCTTACTAATTCACCTACTTCGATAGGCATGAGGAAGTTTACGGTATCAACTGAAGCGGTTACACAATAGTTTCCACAAAACTTGGAAGCACATGCAAAGGCAATTTGGTCCATTAGTGACAAAATGTATCCCCCGTGAATTTTACCACTAAAGTTGGTATGAGACGGCAACATTAATTCGGAAATCGTAATGTGCGACGAGCTTACTGTTTTAAAAGTTGTATTCATGTATTCGTTCTTAAATTATTATGTAACTTACATTTCTGAGCTCAAAGCTAAGAAATTATTTTTTGCTGTTTCGCATAGGGAACAACAATAATCTTCGGGAAGGTTTTTGAATAAGGTTCCGGGTTGTATTTCTTGCTCGATATCTCCATATTCGGAGTTGTATATCGTTAAACATTCTTGACATTGGAATACGTCTTGAATGGTAGTTTCTTTTTTGACTATTGTTTTTTCTGATGAATTGTCTGTGATTAACGTTCCTAGTTGATCAAAATACTTTTTACTAAGCTCGATCAATATATTTGGTAATTCTAATTTGTCTACGTCTTGTGCATGTACGATATACTCTCGACTATTGGCATCAAAATTTTTTGCATACAAAACATTAAATGTATCTCTAATTTTTATGGATTCTAATTCCTTAGGCAATTGATTTTTTTCTACTACAATTGCGGTAAAATAATGTCCGTTGCGATTGTAATCAGCAATACCAAAGGTCAATCCATAGGTACTAATGTCAAACTGGTCTAAGGTACGTACTAGGAATGTTTTGAGGTTTAGTGCCCATTCTGTTGCTACGGGCAAATGCCAGTTTAATTCTAGTAAGGAGTGACGTACATTGATTCCGTTTTTCCCCAAGAATTTTTCCCATTCTAGTTTTTTGTCTTTTGGTATTCCTTTTACAATAAATGATTTCCAAGGAGTGATGCATATTTTTCCGATTTTACATTCGAAACATAAATCGCATAAGTCTTGTAAAAACTTTAAGTCATATAGGTTGTTTCTCCAATACAGTCCCAACCAATATTGATCGATTCCGAGGCGGTTCATCCCTTCGTAATAAGGAAAGGGGTAGAAGGGAACATTCAATGGCTTATCAATAGTTCTATTATTGGTGTCAAGCGCTTCACTTACTAAACTAAAAATCATATCGATACCACAAGATTCTTGGCGTACAATTTTTTCTATTTCATAATAAATTTTAGCGATATCCCAACTGTAGATCAAAACAGGATACACTTCCATACGTTCCCAATTGGGTAATCGAATGTATAGAAACCAGTAATCTTCATGTTCTGATGCTATAAAATTGATATGTCCTGTAAATAAGGGAACCAACTGTTGTTTTGGATCGGTTATATTTACCTTTAGATCCGGTTGATCTTTGAATTGTTCCAAGATATACAAGAACTTATTTCCTGTTAACCAAGGAGTATCCCGAAGTAGGTCTGATGAAACATAGGAAGAAACAATGTTGTTTCCGCTAGTTTCATTTGGTAGTACAAAATGATGTTTTGCTGCTAGTTCTGGATTTATACTTTGGAATCCTTTTGGGAATATAATATCTTGCCTAGAACCAAAGGAAATCGTTTTGAGCCCTTGGTCTAAGGCCATTGTTGCGATTTCTTTTAATTCTCCAGGAGATAATACGCCTCCTTTTACTATCAATCGAGTTAATTCCATTTTTTTTCTTATTTAAAATGTTCACTTTACAGTTTTTATCCGATCAAGAATTTAAAATCTAATTGGTTGTTAGATTTTGAAATTTCCATTTATGGAAACTGATACCGAAACACTAATTTTATTATTTACATTTTGCCAATAATTCTTTTACTTCGGTTTTACAACTCCCGCATCCAAGACCTGCACCAGTTGTTTTGCACAATTCGGTAAAATTGGTGCAACCGCCTTTTATAGCTTCTTCAATATTTCCGCTTCCTACTTGGCTGCACGAGCACACTAGTTTTCCAAGGACTGGTTTGGCTTGAGAACCACTTCCTCTCAATAACATTTCTCTCTTGTCAGACAATTCGATTTTACTTTCGATCATGGTTTTGAATTCAGCAAACTCATTTTTGTCTCCCATTAAAATGGCTCCAACGAGCAGGTCATTTCGAACCACACATTTTTTATAATATCGTTTTTTCAAATCGGTAAAAACAATTTCTTCGTAGGAGTCATCATTTTCAGGAAAATTAATTTGTCCAATACTGCAAAGGTTGATGTCCTCTAGTTTTAGAATATTCATCAAAACAGATCCCTTGTAATAACTACTAATATCACCTGCTATAAAATTAGCCAAAATATCAGCTTGTTCCTCGGCGGCAGAAGTGATACCAAATAATTGGTTGTTGAATTCGGCAATCTCTCCAATGGCAAAAATATTGGGTTGTGATGATTGTAGGTACTGATTGACTTTTATCCCACGACCACAAGCGACACCAGTTTCTTTGGCTATTTCAATATTCGGAATCGTTCCAATGGTGTAAACAATAGCGTTAGCGGTAAGGATTCGTCCGCTTTTAAGACCAATTTCTAATTCGTTAGCATTATCAGTATCGAAGACTGTGCTTACTTCGTTATCAAAATAAATTTGAATATCTCTTAATTGTACTTCTTCGGCTAATAATTTGCATGAAATTCGGTCCAACTGACGTTCCATCAAACGAGATGCACGTTGTATGATTGTAATTTTTACTTTTTTATGTTTTAAAGCAGCGGCCAATTCAAGACCTAATAATCCACCCCCCACAATAACAACGTGTTGGTCTTCGGATTTTAATTTTGTACTATCTAGATAATTTTTTAAACGATCTGCATCTTCTTTTCTACGCATTGTAAAGCGACCTGGTAAATGCAATTGTGCATTTTCTGGTACGAAAGGCCTACTACCTGTTGCCAAAATCAAGGAGTCATAAGTATGTGTTATTCCTTTACTATCGGTAATCAGATTTTTGTTTTTATTAATATTGTCAATCGCAACACCAGACTTCATGGTGATGTTTAATTTGCTTAGGGAGTCAGCTTTTATTTTTTGTAAACTATCCCAAGAAAGTTCGTCTGTTACATATTCTGGTAGTAATACACGGTTGTAAAAGGGATTTTCTTCGTTGGAGAATACAATGATTTCATCGGTAGTATTAATTTCGCGGTAATTTTGGATGAACCTAAAAGCGGCAGCTCCAGCGCCAACAACGGCAATTTTCTCAAAAGCTTTTTCATATTTCACTACCGAAACCGTGGTAAATTTAAAATCAGGTTCTTTTGAAATTGGGTCAACTACGGTATTAGTTAGATTGTTGGTCCTGTTCAAATCGTTGTTCAACTGTTTGCCCCAATGCATAGGCAAGAAAACAACCCCTTCTTTAATTGTATCCACTACTTTGGCTTTGACTCTTACCTCTCCATTTTTACTATGAACCACTGTAATATCACCATCTTTGATCCCTGTTTTAAAAGCATCGATAGGATTTATTTCGAGCATTGGACTTGGTATGTGAGATAACAATCGAGATACCTTACCCGTTTTTGTCATCGTGTGCCATTGGTCTCTGATGCGCCCCGTAGTTAAGATAAAGGGATATTTATCTGTAGGTTGTTCTGAGGTATTGTCAATTGAAGTGGGTAAGTTGAAAATGGCTCTTTGCGAGGGTGTATGAAATTTTTTATCAGTGAACAAACGAGCTGTTCCAGGGTGTCCATAGTCTGGAACAGGCCACTGAAAAGTACCTTCATTTTTTAAACGATTGTAGTTTAGGAACGAAATGTCAATCGAAGTATTTTTTGTTAAAGCACAATATTCTTTATAAATGTCTTCAGCTGATGTGTAGTCAAAGCCATTGAAATTCATTTTTTTTGCAAACCGAATGAGTATTTCAATATCCGAAAGTGCTTCTCCTGGAGCATTAATTCCTTTTGGCAAATAGGAGATACGTCTTTCAGAGTTGGTCATAGTTCCTTCTTTCTCCAACCATCCGGCAGCAGGAAGTAATAAATCAGCAAACTTAGCTGTGTCAGATTTATGTGAAATTTCTTGAACGACTACAAATTTAGCATTTGCCAATGCTTTTTCAACTCTACGAACATCAGGCATGCTTACAAGTGGATTGGTACATATAATCCAAACGGCTTTCATTTTACCAGACTCAAGAGCGTCGAACATTTCGGTAGCCGTTAATCCTGGTTTTTCAGAAATAGAATCTACTCCCCAAAAATCAGCAACCTCTTGACGGTGTACAGGGTTTGAAAGTTCTTTGTGAACTGCCAATAAGTTGGCCATTCCCCCGACTTCTCGCCCACCCATTGCATTGGGTTGCCCAGTTAAGGAGAAAGGCCCAGAGCCCGGTTTACCAACATGTCCTGTTATTAAAGACAGGTTTAACAATGCTGTGTTTTTGTCCACACCAATGGCACTTTGATTGAGTCCCATGGCCCACATGCTAATGAAACCTTTAGCTTTTGCAATAGTTTCTGCTGCTTCTTTGATTTCACTAATTGGAATGCCGCAAAGTTGTGATGCTTTTTCTAATGATGTAGCAACAATCATTTCTTTGTAAGCTTTATAATTTTCGGTATGATTTTTTATAAAATCGTTGTCGATGTATCCTTTGTCGATCAAACATTTGGCAATAGCGTGGTATAGATATATATCAGTTCCTGGAAGAATTTGCAAATGCAAGTCGGCTGTAAGAGCCGAATCTGTTTTTCTAGGATCAACAACAATGATTTTTGTTTTTGGATTTTTCTCTTTGTGCTGCTCTAATCTTCTAAAAAGAATAGGGTGACACCAAGCAGGATTGGCTCCTGTAATCAGGAAAGTATCTGCCAATTCGATATCATCATAAGAGATTGGCACAGAGTCTTCTCCAAAAGTTTTTTTGTATCCTACCACTGCCGAGCTCATACAGAGTCTGGAGTTGGTGTCAATATTATTGGTTTTCAAAAAACCTTTGACTAGTTTATTGACTAAATAGTATTCCTCTGTCAAACATTGTCCAGAAACATAAAAACCGACACTATCTGGACCATGTTTTTTTATGATAGAAGAAAATACTGCTGCTGCACGGTCAAGTGCATCATCCCAGCTCACGCGCTCTTTGGGGTGTGATTTACTCCATCTCATTTCTGGATACAGAATTCGGTCTGAAGTATCGTTCGCAACATAATGCAGATTCATTCCTTTGGAACAAAGCATACCTCTATTTACGGGGTGGTCCTTGTCTCCTTTTACGCTTACTCCATTTTTAGAATCATTGGTTACAATTATTCCACACCCTACACCACAATAGGAACAGGTCGTTTTTATTTCTGAATTTTGCATTGTTGTTCTACTTTGTTGTTACTAAAACTTAGTTATCTTTCTGATGGTGTAAAAATACGTATTTTTACGTATAAATACGTAATTAGTATGTGTTTTTTTATGTTTTTGGAGATAATTGCTATTTGCTACCTATAAATAGTATTATCGTTATTATTTAACTTTAGACAGAAGATTTGGCAATTTGTACTACAATCTGATGTCATAATTGGAATTTAGCGCAAGCAAATTACTTTTGATGTAGACAACGTGTTAATGATTTTCTTTTTAGATTCAAAATTATTTAGTTCTTCATTAATTTAAAATGATGAAGCCTGCTATTTTAATTCTAGATCAAACAAACTATTTCGATACTAAAAGTTTGTTTACGTAAAAATACTTAATTATTTAAAGCTTTTATTTTTAGTAGCCAGACAATTGATAGGTATTCTGCTAATTTAAAAATTTGGAAAATAGTCACTGTTATTACTAAAAAGTAGAAAGTTATGTTCAAAAAAAAACAAAAAGGTGCTTTTATAATCTGCTATTTTACCTAATATTTAGTGCTAAAACACACGTTTCTCAATGGTTTTGCAACACAAGTAGCCTGTAAGATTTTTGTATATTTAATTGAATTTATAATAGACGTAATTGAATAACAATATTTACAAAAATCAACTTTCATGAATAATATTATTTTTGACTTTATAGGCGGTAAAACAGGAGATTGGAAAGTGCTTAAAACAACCACTTTAATAGGGGATTCGTTGCCCAATGTGACACATATTGATAAAATGCAAAGTTCTTTCATCAATCGATTTGAAGGAACTTGGTCATTAAAGGGCGTCATCAGTAGTTTGCGCTACACTGAAAAAGAGGAAAACGAAAAACTCAAAGCCAAACAACCCGATTTGGGACGCAAAAAAGCAACTTATGCCGCATTTATTCCCATCAAAAAAAATGAAGCTTGGTGGAATCTTGCCCAAGATGAGCGCCGTAAGATTATGGAAAATCAATCCAAACACATACAGCACGGCATGAAATACTTACCTGCCATTGCACGTCAACTGTTTCATTCGAGAGATATTGATGAACCTTTTGATTTTTTAACATGGTTTGAATTTGCTCCTGAAGATGAACCAGCCTTCAATGAGCTACTCGGTATCATGCGTCAGTCTGAAGAGTGGAAATATGTAGAAAGAGAAATCGATATCCGTATGGTACGTATGTAGGTAAGCCTGCATTTGTACTTTTTAAAAAATAATTAATTCAAATGGGGGATAGTTGGAATCAATGACTGCAATTATACCTTTTCTTTAGAAGTGAATAAACACTGTTTTTTTAATGTTAAAAGATCATTCTCAAATGTAATTGCTAGTTTTGATCGATTGAACGCTTCTTTGGAATAATATAGTGCTGTTTCCTTGATATCGGGACGATTGATAGTTTCTAAAGAAGTGAACGCCTTTTGCAAACGCAACATCACCTCAATAGTACTAGCACCGTCTCTGGCAATTGGTCTGAAGGCATCATCAAAAAATTCTTCCATCGTTATACCTATTACTTCGATACGATCATAAACAATTTTTTGGTCGCTAATTTTTTCCTTTTTATGATTCCATAGAAAGAGTAATCGTTCTTGGCTTCCAATAATTTGTATGGCAGTACCAGGATCATTTATACCAGGTGACAAAGCTCTACTGGCAATTTCGGTCAAGGCAATTAGACCAAACCTCGGATCCTCTTCAAATAATCTCGTGGAACCAATTTGGATTGCATTGTTTATTTTTTGAGTAATTTCTGAAAGGTCCAATTCTTGATTCGAATTAACGAAGGCAAGGGGAAAGTTTTCGTGAATAAATTTCCCTGGAATACAATTGAGTCGAATTTTAAGCTCATTATTGTTGGCAATTATTTGCAAAGCTTCCATATTTATCTTTTGAACATAACCAACTGTAGCTGCCAGTATTATTTTTCCGTCTGGAAAATCACCACGAATAGGGAGTGCTTGTAAGAATGGGTGTTTGATGTAATTTTGTAATGAGGTGGCCGCAACAGTTTCAATTTGTTTGATGGTGTGTTCTAGTCTTCCTAGCCTTGATATTCGGTCTACCCATCTCAAAAAGGTCAAGATTACTACGGTAAATAATAGTATAGTGGATAAAAAAAGAACAAATCTACCTGCTTTGCCATAGTACCCATTATTTAGGGCTATGGTGGCAACGATACTAAAAATGAATGCTCCAATAAAAGCCGAAAGTGCATTTTTTGAAACATCGTCGGCTATTATAATTTTAAATGATCTAGGAGTCGCAATACTGCTTGCGGATGAAAAGGCTGAAAGCATGGACCCAACTGCAAAAATGGCAATGACCAACATACTGCCAGATATTGTGTCAAGCAGCCCTTCAATGGAGTCTTCTTTGATGTCGGGCACTAGTTCTTTGAGCCCAGTACCGTCCACTAAATGAGCAAGTAATGCACCACCGACAGATACTACACAAAATAAAAGTGGTCTAAACCATAGTTTATTACTGAATTGTGTGTAATATTTAATGATTGTCTGTTTCATGAAGTGCTAATTAAGGAAAGTTTAATTTCTTAAAAATAGTGAATTTATCTTGTAATTGGTACTATAATCCGAAGATTGGAGTGTATTAAAAGTAATTAAGAGTTTTTTTTAAAACTTTTAATTACAAAATAAAGGCCAACTAGTATAAAAGGGGTACTTAGTAATTGCCCCATATTCAATGGCATCCCTTTTTCAAATTCAGATTGATCAATTTTTAAAAATTCGATTAGGATGCGCATGATAAAAATCAAAGTGGTGGATAAGCCAAAATAAAATCCGTTCCCCAATTGAATTTTTTTACTTTTATAAATAGAAAAAACGATGATAAAAATGATGAGGTATGTAATCGCTTCATACAATTGCGTTGGATGCCTTGGTACATTGTCAATTTGTGTAAAAACAAAAGCCCATGGCATGGTCGTAGGATTTCCAATCATCTCTGAATTCATCAAATTGGCTAATCGAATAAATGTGGCTCCAAGAGGAGCTACAATGGCTATCAAGTCTAAGATAGTAAGGTATTTAATCTTGAATTTTTTTGAATATAAATAAAGGGAAAAGATCAGTCCAACCGTTCCACCGTGGCTGGCCAAACCTGCATAACCAATAAAATAATAGTTACCGCTACTGTTTTTTTGAATTGGTAAAAAGATTTCGATAATATGTTGGGAGAAATACTCAAAGTCATAAAAGAAGCAATGTCCCAATCGAGCTCCCACAAAGATACCAACGATACCGTATAAAAATAATGATTCGTGAGCATCTTTGTCTAAGTTTTCAGTTTTGAAGATTCCTTTGAGAATAAACATACTCAAAACCAATCCGGATGCAAAGAGTAGTCCGTAATATTTTAATGGGAAACCATAAATAGAAGCTATTTCTGAATTGAAATCCCAGTTGATATATAATGACATCATATTTTTTACTTTTTTATTGCGTTCAAAAGTAGCCAAAATGTTTGAGCTTGGAAAAGGTTTATTTGTTTAAGAAAGTGGAGTGTGAGTTATCTTTTTATTAACGGTTGAGTGTATTTTCAATTTCGGACAAGTTCTTATTTAAATTTTTTCTAAAAAAACGGATTTTTTATTGCCTTTTCTCCAAGTAAATCAATACTTCTTTTGAATTTACTTTCTAAAGAAAATTTTAGATCATAATAATTATCTCCATAACCTTAAATGTCTGATTATTGGAAATCAACAATTAAATCAATGTACTTTCGGCGTTAAATATATCATTTAAAACAGAACCAAAAGCATATAATGATTTAACTTTATGTGATTTTCATAAGGTTAAAATATCTTTCAATTAAATTCATGTTACTATTTTTATTTAAAAATTAATAAGAAGAAATCTAGTTGTATAATTCATTATGAATTTCCGAATTTTTGGGCGTACAGCTGGTAATGCCTATTGGTAATGCAAAATTGCGTCTCAATAGCTATAGTAATCGTGACCGATATTTAAATTTATTGCGTTAAAAAAACGTCAATTTACCACATATTTCACCATTTTTGGAAACTGCTGCTATTAGAAGTATATTTATTGGTCAAGTAATTCTTGATGTGAATTGTAGTTATTTTGAAAAGACCACAAATAGAACAACCATTTATTGCTTTAAAATTTTCAATCTATCATCAATTTTACCAGATAAAACTAGCTCATTTTCAGTAGGTAAAATCATAGGATAGCTTGCGTCTATGTAAACAACTGCAACAGATGGTCCCACAATGGGGCTCTCATTTCCGGGTACACCATTATTTAGTGAATAATTGGAATCTTCGGGTATCAAGACAAAATTTGGTTCAAAATACAAGGGTTTTAAACTCGATGGAATGAAGGAATAATTTTTGTAAGATAGCGTTGCGGTATTATCAGTTGAAGTTAAACTAATGTTTTTGAATTCGGAGTTGGAGTCAAAACTTCCTTTTTCTCGTCTTTTGGAATCAGCACCAACAAAGCCTTCTTTTAAAAATAGAGCCCAACTACTACCTTCAGATTTTACCACATCAACCAAAATTCTACCGTTTAAAACTGAATGAGGTTGCAGTAAAACAGCAGCTTTTCCATGTATACTAGCTACGTTTTTGACAACAATGTTATATACCCCTAAATCATATTTCCTGCCAGTATGTGATTCTATACGACAGGTCATACCACCTTCACAAGATAAATTTTTAAGTAAAATATTTCTGCCAACATTGGTCTGTATCAATCCATAACCAATGGAAGCCTTAGATAAAGAAACATTAGCAATGGTGACATTTTCAGCAAGATCCGCAGTTTCTCCGTCGTTGTTCAAGTCAACAGGATTAAAGGCAATGGCTGCTCCTAAAGTATAATTATCAACAATAGTCAAATTCTCAACCAAAGCATTTTTTACGTATCCAAATGAAATGGCTCTATTGAAAGCTTCTCCCCAAACTTCAGCAAATTTTTCTACAATTAATTTTGGTCGCGTATTTGCTGTACCTAATCCAATAATTTTAACATTTTCAAGTGGTTTTCCAATTTCACTACCATTTAATGAAAAAAACTGGCGAAAACCGTTTATAGCATTTTTTCCTTGATCTTGATTTTCTAATTTTATGGTTGTATTGCTCTCGATAGTGATGTGGACATTTGATTTCAATAAAACATCTCTAAATCTATAGTCGCCTGATTTTACTCTTATTTTACCACCACCATTGTTACTCAAAGTATTAATAAGGTTTTCTAATGCTACTGTATCGCTTGTTCCGTCTACATGCTCAAAATTCACATCTCTTTCTGAAGGTAAATTTGTTAGTTCACTACCATTATAACCCGCCTCATCTTGATAATAGGGTTGTGAGGGATAAATTGAAATATCAGAGACGTCACCACTATTTACAATTGTGCTAGGTGTTTCTGCTTGTTCTTTTTTAGTTTCTTCAGGATTAGAACTACATGAAAAGAAGACAATTAAAAACGTGTATGGAAGTAATTTTAGCATAGAAATTTTTTTTGTGTAAAATAGAGAATTATACTAATCTACGTAAGTACTTATTATTCAATTAGTAGCTGTAAATTATCCAAACTAGTTTCTAAATGCTTAAATAGAAATCTTTTAAAATCGTCATTATCAGAAATTACTACTCTGCCTTTCTTTTCTCATAACTTTTTGTGCTTGTTCTGCTAGTCAATAAAGTAAAAGACAGTTACGGATGCAAAAAAACAGCAAATATAGCTTGCAAAGAATGTCTCTTACAAAACTTTGTACCAGAAGAGGAGGAGGACAAGAATAAATTGATGAGAATCACTAAAACGCAAAAGTATAACCCTTACACACGAGCAGTTTATCCGCCATTTTGCGATGCATATTTTCCCTAAAGGATTTGTAAAAATAAGGGATTATGGTTTTTTGAGTAGCATCTTGAAAAATCGGAACAGGATTTGTAAACGAGATAATCTAAAGGTTTTACAAGAAAAACTAAAGGTTAAACTCCAACTAAAAGTAGCCAAAGAATCGAAAATTAGAAAGTGTCAATGCTGTAAAACGGGCAATTTGCACACCATTCTACTCTTGAACTAGCGAGGTTAGCCTGCTTGGTATCTTGGTGGTAGCCAAAAATTAACTGCCTGTAAAAATTAGTTTTATGGGTAGGGCAACGTATGCGATAATGTGAAGGAAAACACAATGAAACCAGTCTATTTACGGCTCAAAAAAAAAGAGGACGCTTTGTCCTCTTAAATAACCTAAACTTGTTTATCGATATCCCCATAGTGGCGGAAGTAGAGCGGTGAGCCTGTCCTGAGCGATAGCCGAAGGGTTCAACCGCGGTTTCATTGTTGGCTTTTCAAGCCCAACGAAACCTTTGCTGTTAGCAGTAGTTTTTTTATTAATTCTGTTTTAAATTTGTATTCTCTAAAGTCCAGTATTTCATTCCATTTTCTGTTCTTAATTCTATAAAATTAAATTTCGTTAACAAATTTATAGAACTACTATTTTCTGTCAAACAGTTTGCTGTAATTTCTCTAACAATTTCATTTGAAAAAGCCCATTTAATAATTTCTTTTACAGCTTCTTCTGCGTATCCTTTTCGTCTTTCTTCTTCAATTATTCCATAACCAATATCAATGTTTTTGTTTTTATAATTAAATCCTTTAAATCCTAAATCTCCGATTATTTCTAAAGTTTCTTTCTTAATTATCATCCAAGATTCATAACCTGTTGGAGATTCAACTTTTGATAAGTTATTAATTATCTTCGGCAATGTTTCAATAACATCATTGTCAGGCCAGCTTTTACCTTTTTTTAAATTTAATTTTTTTAAATCTTCAAAGTCATTATTCAATATATTTTTACAAATTTGAATTGTAAATGGAATAAGTATTAATCTTTCGGTTAATAATTTATCAATTTCTAAACATTTAATTTTCACTATCTTTCACTCTTTAATTTATCTTTAATAATATACTTTTCTAGGTCAAATTTCTGATTCTGTGCCAAAATTACTGCTAACGTCAGTCTGTCTAAAAACCCCGTTTTTTTTTAATTTAAATTATATTTCGCATAAATGTAAGCGATTTAAACAACAATTAAATAGCCTTT
>NZ_JAOQMX010000054.1 GCF_025960985.1 Flavobacterium psychraerolatum
CGCTTGCAACGGATTATATAAATCCTGTTACAAGCGTTTTTTTATTGTCTAAAAAACAATGATAATCAAAATATGCGATGTTTTTCAGTGCCCTCGTACAGCCTGACCCGCGTTTTTCAGCGGGGCACGCCCAAGTCCATCACTTAGTTCTCATTTTCTGAATATAATTGCGTATTTTTAACGCTTGAAAACTACAATATAGCTTACTATATACTATGGCAAAATCCTATTTCCTTACTGCCGAAAACTTATCTTCGTTACCTACAGACGTGTCTGTTCCATCGTACGATAGAAACCAGATTAATACAAGTATTTTACATATTGGGGTGAGCAACTTTCATCGTTCGCACCAAGCGTACTATGTACATGAGCTCATTGATAAGTATAAGGAATTGAACTATGGAATTTGCGGCGTAGATTTATTGGAATCTGATCGAAAAATCTATAGCGTTTTGAAAGATCAGGATGGACTTTTCACCTTATACACCAAAGAAAAAAATGGCGCTCATAAGGCTAAAGTTATTGGGTCGATTGTAGAATACTTTTACGGACCTGAAAATCCGATGGCGGTTATTGAAAAAATGGCACATCCTAATATTGAAATTATTTCGTTGACCATTGCCGAAGATGGGTATCACTTGAATGAAATCACGGGAGAATTTGATATGAATCATCCTGCGGTGTCAGAGGATATTAAAAACCCTTTTAGTCCGAAAACTGTTTTTGGCTATTTGACGCAGTCTTTTAAATTGCGAAAATTACGTAATCTCCCGGGCTGTACTATTTTGTCTTGTGACAATATCAAGTCCAACGGAAACACGATGAAACTATCTTTGTATAACTATGTGCGTAAAACTGAGCCTGAACTTTTGGATTGGATTACCCAAAACACGAGTTTCCCCAATACGATGGTTGATCGAATTACGCCAATAACTAATTCTGCCGACATTCAAACCCTTAAGAAAGACTTCTATATTGATGATCAATGGCCTGTAGTTTGTGAATCATTCTCACAATGGGTAATTGAAGACCAATTTATACACCAAAGACCTGTTTGGGACAAAGTTGGTGTGCAATACACTAACAACATTGCTCCGTTTGAAAACCTAAAACTACGATTGCTGAACGCTAGCCATACTATCTTGGGAATACTAGGGACATTACACGGCTATAAAACAGTGTATGAGACAGCTAATGATGAGGGTTTTTTGTTTTTTCTAAAAACATTTTTGGATGATGAAGTAACACCTACACTAACCGATTCTGGCAAGAAAACCATTGAAGATTATAAAAATAATTTGGTGATGCGTTTTCAAAACCCACATATTAATGACCAATTGTTTCGTATTTGTCAAGAGAGTTCGGCAAAAATTCCATTGTTTATTTTACCCACTATTACCCATCAATTGCAGAACGAAAAACAAGTTAGGAATGCTGCCTTTATTATTGCTGCTTGGGCCAAATACAATGACGGTATTGATGACAATGACCACCCTTATGATGTTGTGGATACAAAAAGTGGTACTTTAATTAGAACCGCAGCGCTATCCATTCAGCATCCTATGAAGTTCGTAGAAATTAAATCTATTTTTGGTGATTTGAGCGAGAACGAAACTTTTACTCCTTATTATTTGGAAGCACTTTCTCAATTGAGAGAAAATAAGGTAAAAGATTGTATTCGAAATTGGAATGCTAATTAATAGCTACCAAATTATGACTACGCTTAATGGGACAAAAGCGAAACTTTCGAGCATAAAAAAACTTCAAGATTTGCATCATGAAGTTTTACGTCAAATTATAAAATTGTTCAAGTTAAAAATTGTAATCTCTGAATTAATAATCCTTTAAAAAACAAGGATACCTTATTAAACATTCTTTAAACTTTAAAAAATATAACCATTAAGGAATTAAGATACGCTTTGACCTAACAATCAAAATCCCTTAATGGAGAAACATCTATAGTATACTTATTTACTCATTAACGCGATAATTTCGGTTTCGTTAATTTTTGGATTAGCTCCTTCATGACTGGCTACTAGAGCACCCATAGCACAAGCGTAATCTATCGCCTGTTGAGGGTCTGATTTTTTTACTAATTTATTGATAAGCGTTCCCAAGAAAGAATCTCCGGCGCCAACAGTATCTGCAACCGTAATTTTGTATCCTGGATTATAATAAAAATTACCTTCGAAGTACAAAATAGCACCTTTACTACCCAGGGTTACACAAATACAGTCACTATTTGTTTTATGAGCAATAAACAAAACAGTTGTCTCTAAACTCTTTGAATCTGAACCTAAAAGACCTGCTATTTCAAAAATTTCATCATCATTGAATTTAATAAAATTAGCCTCGTTCATCAAATGCTCCAAGATAGTCGCATCATAATAAGGCTTACGTAAATTGACATCAAAAACTTTGTATTTTGCTAATTTCAATAAGGAGTACAGTGTATTCCTTGACGTTTCGTCTCTTGAGGCCAAACTACCATAAATAAAGACATCTGCTGTTTTGGTAAGATTTTGGGCCACATCGGTCAATTGAATCTTGTCCCAAGCACGGGGTTTCATAATATCATATGAAGCCGATCCTGTTTCATCCAAGACTACTTTTACCTTACCAGTTTTATGAAGTGCATCAATTTGAACGCCTTTGACGTCTACCTTATTTTTTTTCATAAATTCAAGCAATTCACGCCCTTTATCATCCATACCAACGCTACTGATAATAGCTACTTCATTCTGCATGGATTCTAACCTCACAGCAACATTGAGAGGTGCTCCTCCAATTTTTTTATGGGTTGGAAATTCATCCCACAATACTTCTCCAAAACAGGTTGCTTTTATCATTATTTGTTGATTAAAGAGTTGCTATTCATCTCTACTATACATTTTTCAATACCAAAAGATACGATATCTTGATATGCTTTTGCGAAAGCATTAGCAAAAATTTCTGATTGACTTAAATTTCCAAAAACAGCATCTAATTGTAAAAAAGCTACCGGATTACTTTGCGCCAATTTGGCTTGTGCCAAAAGTGTTTCCTGCAAAACATCTTTGATATTGATCGCTTCTTTTCTCTCATTAAAACCTAGGCTATAAATAGACCAAGCTGCTATAACTATTGCTGCATGACTTACTGCCTTGTCTCCTTTTAATTGTTCTTGCACGGTTGGCAAAATAAATTTTGGGATCTTAGCTGAACATTCAGAACAAATTCTGTCGATTTGATCTTTTATGTAAATATTACTGAAACGATTGATTAAGGTTTGTTTGTAAGCTGTTAAATCCATTCCGTCTAGATCACGAAGAATAGGCGTAACCTCAACATCTAAATAGTTTGCCAAGAAGGTTCCAATTGCTGGATCTGTAACGGCTTCGTCAATGGTAGAATATCCCATAAGGCTACCCAGAATACCAACTACAGAATGGCCAGCATTCAATAATCCTAATTTCATTTTTTCGTAAGGAGCTACATTTTTTACAAATTGAACACCAACAGACTCCAGGTTTGGTCTTCCTGCAATAAAATCATCTTCGATTACCCATTGTTGAAACGATTCACAAACTACTGGCCACTGATCTTCAATTCTAGAAACTTCTTTTAGCTCGGCAATATCAGTAGGCATCGTTGCAGGCGTGATTCTATCGACCATGCTATTTGGAAAAGAAACATTACTTTCAATCCATTCTAATAATTCTGGTTGTGCAAACGCTACATACGACAAAAGCATTTTTTTAGCCACATGTCCGTTCCCTTCGATGTTATCACAAGAAAGAATGGTTACTGCTCCCGAATTTTTTTCTTTTCTTAATTTTAAAGCTTGTGTTAAATAGCCAAAAATAGTCTTTGGAGCCTCTGGATGATCACGATCGTGTATAATCTGAGGATTTTCTAAATTGAATTCACCAGTAGCTTCGTTCAAATTATAACCACCTTCTGTAATGGTGAGTGTAATGATTTTTACTTCAGGATTAGCCATTTTCTCAATGACTGCTCTTGGACTATCAGGCGCAAATAAATACTCAACAATAGAACCAATTACTCTTTTGGTTAAAGTGCCATCTAATTCTTTTACAACTAGTGTGTATAATCCATCTTGATCTTTTAAAACATTATATATTTTTTGATCGAAAGATAATAAAGCAACTCCACAAATACCCCAATTCGAGTTGGATTCATCGTGTAATAAATGATCTAAATACATGGCTTCGTGTGCTCTATGAAACCCACCAACACCAACATGAACAATTCCTGCTTTAACATTTTCTCTATTATAATTTGGCACAGAAACCCCTGCAGTAAGTTCTTTCAAACTACTGTTATTTAATTTATGATTTTTCATGATTATTATTTTTTGCTTTCGATTTTTTGAAATAATACGGCTAAGATGATGATGGCTCCTTTTACCACTTGTTGTGGATAGGAAGGGACATTAAGAAGATTTAAAATATTCCCTATTAGTCCTAAGATCAATACACCCATTAAGGTATTTACTGCATTCCCTTTTCCTCCATTAAGACTTGCACCACCAATAACTACGGCTGCAATGGCATCCAATTCCCAAGATACCCCCATGTTTGGTGAACCTAAGTTGGTTCTAGAAGCGGTAATGATTGCTGCAACAGCGGCCAAAGAACCTGATATTGCGTAAACTAAAAACTTATATTTACTTACTTTAATTCCTGATAATCGAGAAGCCTCCTCATTACTACCCATTGCAATTACCAATCTTCCAAACACATTGTACTTTAACATAACTGCCGCCATAGCAACGATAATAAAAAACACAATTGCAATATTGGGCACAAATAATGTGGAATTATTTGCAAAATTGGACATAAAAGAACCTCCTGGAGAATCAAAAGTTACTGGAGAACCTTTTGAATAAATAAAACCCAAACCTCTAGCAATCGTCATTAAAGCTAGGGTTGCAATAAAAGGTGCCATTTTTTGATAGGCAATCAAATATCCTGAGAAACTTCCCAAAATAAATCCTAGCACAATCGTTAACAAAATAGCAACAGGCAAGATCACTACATTTACTAAAATAGCAAACGTAACAGCCAATAAAGCCACAATGGAACCTACAGACAAATCGATACCGCCTGTTAAAATCACGATTAACATTCCGATACTTACTATCCCTATTCCAGATACTTGTTTTAATAAATTAGAAAGATTAGTTTCTGTAAAAAATACGTCTGATATTAATGCCGAGAAAATTACTAAAAGGACAAAAATAAAGATGGTGTTGTGTTTAAGTATGAACTTCAATATTCCGCCCAGACCATTTGATTGATTATTTATAGATGTTTTCATTATATTTAGATTTAATGTGATTAATGTTTATGCTTTTAATTCTTCGCCAATAGAATATCTTAAAATATTTTCTTCGGTGAATTTTTCTTTTGGCAATTCGCCAAATATGGATCCTTTGTGCATAACTAAAATTCGATCTGCAATTCCCATAATCTCCGGCATATCTGAAGAAATAACAATAACACCAACTCCTTTTTTTGCAACTTCATTGATAAGGTGATAAATCTCTATTTTGGCACCTACATCTACCCCTCGTGTTGGCTCATCAATAATAATCAGTTTACTATCAATACTTAACCATTTTGCCAAGGCTACTTTTTGTTGATTTCCACCAGATAAATTATTAACATCTACCTCACTACTTGGGGTTTTTATATTTAATTTCGAAATTAAATTATCTACATTATCACACTCTTTTTGATACTTTATAAAACCAAATTTATCAGAGATCGGTTTAAAATTTGTGATACTTATATTTCGTCTTATCGAAAGAGGCAAAAATACTCCTTCTTCTTTTCTGTCCTCAGACACAAATCCTATTTCATTTTTGACAGCATCAAAAGGAGAATCGGTTTTAATTACTTTGCCGTTTATAATTAAAGTTCCCGATTTCTTTTTATCGGCTCCAAAAATAAGTTTTGCCATTTCTGTTCTTCCGCTTCCTCCCAAACCTGCAATTCCAACGACTTCGCCAGGACAAACAGAGAAAGAAACATCTTTCACAAAACCATCACTTCCGTAGAGGTTTCTAACTTCAAAAACAGGTGTATGTTTTTCTATTGCATCCCGAATTGGGTATAAATCATCCAATTCACGACCAATCATTAATTTAATAACATTATCTTTATTAATCTCTTTGGTAGCCATACTTCCTGTATCAATTCCATCTTTTAACACAGTAATACTATCCGCTATTTTAAATATTTCATCCAAATGGTGAGAGATATAAATGATAGACATTCCTTCATTTTTCAATCTCAAAAGGTTGGTAAATAATTTTTGTGCATCATGTGGATCAAAAACAGTTGTTGGCTCATCTAGAATCAACACTTTGGTATCTTCAGAAAGTGCTTTTGCTATTTCTACCACTTGTTTTTGAACAATACTTAAATCTCTAACAATGGCCGATGCATCAATCACAAATCCCAAAGAATCAATTAAATCCTGAGCATCTTTGGTAATTTCTTTCCAATTCATCCAAAATTTACTAGCTCCTAATTTGTGCAAATAAATATTTTCGGCAACGGATAAATCATTTACTAATGACAATTCCTGATACACCACGCTTATTCCTAATACTTGTCCGTCGTGGGTGTTTTTGGGGTTAATTTCTTCTCCATTGAGCAAAATTTTTCCACCATCTTTTTGATGTACTCCACTTAGGATTTTGACTAAAGTAGATTTTCCAGCTCCATTTTCTCCGAGTAAAGCATGAATTTCTCCCTGCTTGACTTTTAAATTAACACCCTGCAGAACAGAAACAACTCCAAAACTTTTGGCTATGCCAGTCATTTCAACTCGGTATTCACTTTTTATATTTTCCATACTACTTTAGTTTTGTTATCCTTTTGGGGGTATATTATATTTTTAAAATGTACACCCAACAAGATTTTTATTAGATTAAAACAATGCTTTTGGGTTGTAATATTTAGCAGCATTTTCTTTTGTGATTAACAAAGGGGCAGTAAATGATATTTTAGAGAAATCTCTTTTACCATTGATATATTGAATGGCAGCTTCTACAGAATTTATTCCAATTTGAACTGGGCTATTCATTGCAGTACAACCGTAGAAATCGGTATCCATGATGTATTTGATTGCTTCTTTTTGACCATCTGCACCAGCAACGATTAAGATATCGTTTGTTTTACCAGCTTTTGCAATCGCTTTAATCGCTCCCAACACACAAACGTCAGATTCTGTGATCACTAAATTCACATCTGGGTGTGCAACCAGTACATCTTCCATCGCTTTTTGTCCTCCTGCATACGTCCACTCTGTGTAGGCTTGTGTAACTACATTTAGGTTAATATACCCTAAAGTTCTTAATTGCTCCTCGGTAATACCTTGTAACAAACCTTGTTTACGAGTTCTACCAACTGGGTTTCCTGCATTACCACTTAACAAAGCTATATTCATTTTTTTAGATCCGAATTTTTTAGCAGCCCATGCACCAGCTAATTCTCCATTTGCCAAATTGTTGGATTGAATCGTAGTTACAAATTCTGCAACAGGATTAATAGAACTGTCGATAATAAAAACTGGGATTCCCGCTTTATTAGCTACTTTAGTAACTTCTACCAATGCATCTGGATCTTTTGGGTTTAATAATAAAGCATCAACTCCCTTGGTAATTAAGTCCTCACAAGCAGCAATTTGCTTACTGATATCTCCTTGACCATCTGCAGACAAAAAAACCATCCCGTTTGCTTCTGTAGTTTCTTTAATACTTGTCAAAAGTGCTTGGTAATAAGGTGCATCTAAAGAAGGAGAACAATATCCAATTGTCATTCCTTTTAAATCTTTTGCACTTTCAAATTTGATCCCTGTACTTGCTGTTGCGATTGCATCACCTTCAGCACCCTTTTCTTTATCGATACAACTTGTTGCAGATACAACAATTGCTAACATCAATAATGGTTTAACCATTTTTCTTAATACTGTTTTCATAGTCTATAGTTTTGATTGTTAATTTGTAATTAAAATATTTTAGCAGCAATTTGAAGTACTGTTTTTTGTTTTTCTGGATTCCACATTGCAGTCACATCAACAGGTAAAACATAATTAGCAATAGCAACTTTTTTTGAGAGTGTCGCCCCAACATTAATTATATTTCCTTTACCTTCAGTATAAAAAGTTTTATCGTTAATAAAAGAGTAAGCGCCACCTGCAAAAAGGGATAAACTTGTTCCATTTTTTTCGAATACCTTGCTTTTAACTTCTAAGTAGTGAGTGTAAGAGTCTCTCAATGATCCATCACCTTGAACTTCATAATCTCCAGCACGACCCGCCAAAATGGTGGCTAAATATAAAGAAGTGTTTTTTGTAACTTGGTAACCAAAGTTTAAATCTACAAAATTATAACCTTGTCTTTTGTCATAACTCCAATAATGTAACACATCACCTCTTTCTTCGACACCAGTGTAATTGTTATGAGTAACTGCTTCGATAAAAAATTTATCTGTAAAGTGATAAGCAGTGTAAATAGAGAACTCTTTGTAATTAGCACCAACATCAGCTCCAGTTTTTTTATTTGTTACATCAGAAGCAGCACCAGCGCCACCCCAAAATCCAAAAGTGAATTTTTTGTCCCTAGAATTGAATTCTAAATTGGTAGCAAACATAGGACCAGGAGTCACTACAAACCCGTGCCACAAGTGCATGTTTTTAACCTGAAGACCAAAAGAAAAAGGTTGGTAAGTATCTACTATCTCGTTTACAGTATCAACATGAGTGGTTTTCTTTTGTGCTTGTAAAGCAGTTGCCCCAAAAAGAATACCTATTACCAATATCTGTAATATTACTTTTTTTCTCAGCTTTTGTCCGCTAGTAGTTGTTGTGGTTTGGAATACTTGTTTCATAATAAATAATAGTTTTAGTTAGTTTAGTTTGTGGTCTTAAATAAAACGTCTTTTTTACGTTTTATTAAAACAAAGATATAATTAATATTGACATAAATATTTTTTTTAGGGGTTAAAAAAACATTTAATTCATTAATTATATTCAATTATTACCATAATACTAGATTTAATAAGGGTTTAACAAGATATTGTTATTACGTATATATAACGTTTATTATTAATAAAAGAAAGAATTTTCAACTATTACGATAGAGTTGAACAGCAGAAAAAGAAAATTTTGATTAGAATTAGTTATACAAAAGCCGTTTAATCAGCAAAAAAAAGCGAGTATATCACTCCAAATTAATGTTCTATACTAAAAACAAGCAACAAAGAAGCCCTACTTTTTATAAAGTAAAACGACTATTAAATCCTAAGAAAATATTAATCTCCTTTCTATTCCAAAAAGACTTCACTACATTTGTATATACAAATATTAGAAAAAATGGAAAACACACTTAAAATACAGATATGGTCAGATGTAATGTGCCCATATTGCTACATAGGAAAAAGAAGAATCGAAAATGCACTCGAGCAGTTTGGTCATAAAGAGGCTATCGAAGTCGAATGGAAGAGTTTTCAGCTTGATGCCAACTTTGTTGCTTCAAAAGACGACAACATTTACGACCACTTAGCCGAAAAGTATAGAAAAGACAAAGATTGGGCGAAAGAAATGGTAGACAGCATGACTCAAAATGCAAAAAATACCGGACTTGAGTTTAATTTTGACAAAGCTATCCTGGCCAACTCACACAATGCACACCGACTTTTACATTTAGCCAAAAAACACAATGTGGGTGATGAATTAAAAGAATTATTGTTCAAAGCCTACATGACCGACGGGAAAGATGTAAACGACTTACCTACGCTATCAGCACTTGGACAAGAAGTAGGATTGGAAAAATCAGTAGTTGACGAAGTTTTACATTCCAATGCTTTCGAACAGGAAGTTCAAAATGACATCGCTATGGCCCAACAAATAGGCGTACAAGGCGTACCATTCTTTGTATTCGATAATAAATATGCCGTTTCTGGCGCACAACATGTGGAGACTTTTGTTAAAACGCTTGAGAAAGTATGGGAAGAAGGAACTTTTGGACCAAAATTAACTTTGTTGAATACTGAAGAAGGAGATAGTTGTGGGATTGAAGGATGCAACTAATTAGCACCAAGCAAACATGTATAGCTAATCAATCAACACTGTACCTAAACAGTTTTTAAATACAGTTGCCACGATTGTTGCACTACAATTTAACCTTGTAGCATAACATTCGTGGCAACTCTTTTTTTGCCTAAATTATTTACCATTATAAGAGGTCATAGTCAACTCTAGTCCAGCCATTCCAAATGATTTGATTATTTCAGAGGCTATTTCGTAACGCTCCGGCAATAGCGCGTCCTCTTCAGCGTTCCACTCACCAAGAACATAATCGACTTGTTTTCCTTTTTTGAATTCGTCACTGATTCCAAAGCGGAAACGTGCATATACATTAGAATTTAGTTCGAAATTAATATTTTTCAAACCGTTGTGACCACCGTCGCTTCCTTTGGGCTTAATTCGAATAGCACCAAAAGACAAATTTAAATCATCGGTTATCACCAAAAGATTTTCTACGGGAATATTCTCTTTGTCTAACCAATACTTCACGGCTTTACCGCTCAAGTTCATGTAGGTATTAGGCTTTAAAAGCAAAAAAGAGCGACCTTTTAATTTGAACTCCGCCATGGTTCCCAATTTTACAGTTTCGAAAGAGACTCCTTCCTTTCGAGCCAAAAAATCAACCACTTTAAAACCTATGTTGTGACGGGTATTCACATACTCCGCGCCTATATTCCCTAATCCAACTATTAAAAATTTCTTCATATTATCGGTTTTGTCCGCTACGGGTACAGATGAAAACAATTGTTGTATCCATTTTATCATGGGGCAAAAATAAGGGTAAAATAGCAAACAAAAAAAATCCTTTTACAAATGACAGTGCAAATGTAAAAGGACTTATTATTTATTGCATTACTAATCAACATCTGCCACAACTGAAAAGTTTAATTGTAAAAGATATAAACGAATACTACAGAAAACTTAGTCGCTTAACTTCTAAGACACTTAGCTCATTCGATTAAAACTATTTGGCCAAGGAAACTACCAATGGATGATTGATGTTTTCAGAGAATTGATTCAAATAATTCTCCCATTCTGTAGCATTTTTGATATCACCTTGCTTTTTCCAACCGTGACCTGCATAGTAAACCACTTTATTGTTTTTTACTTTCAAGTTCGCAAAGGCATTACTCAAATCAGCTTTTGGAGTATCGTAGGTTTCAAAATCACAAAAATATTCTTTGGTAGCCACAATTGCAGTTCCGATTTCCGAATCTCCAATTGGTTCATAATAACTCACCCAACCGTTTTTCTTATTTCCTGTCACTTTACCTTTCTTTTCGTGAAGTGTCAAGCCAGCAGCTATAGTTTTGGTTCCTTTCAACGAAGTTTCAAATTTTGACATTCGGCTACCATAATCCAAACTAATGATTTTGGACTCGACGATTTCATTACCATCTGCATCCCAATCTGCGTAATTCAGATAAAAACTAGTTCGAATTGGACCAGTAGTTATGGTTTTGTATTCGGTATAATTTTTGCCAAGATAGTAACCTCCTTTGCCTTTAACCGCAATTCCGCCCACTCCTCTACTAGAACCTACGTGAAAATTATCCAAACCTTCGCCTGTATCCTCGTGATAGCTCCCTGTTTTATCAACTACTTTCTTGTACCATTTATTGATAATTGGGTAATCAACTCGTTTTAACCAAGCATCTACTCCACTCGAAAGTGTACCTCCTTTTACCTTATCTTCAATCATTTTTTGAGCAACAGGCCCGTATACTCTAAAGGCTACTTTGTTGTTTTCCCAAGTATAATCATCGGTACGTTCTGGTACAAAGCGAGAGTAACAGTAGTCTATTGACATTGGCTTTTCTTGATCAGAAACTGTTACTACCTCAAACTCCTGAGTAGTTTTTGCAGCAACAACTGGCTGAAACAATAGCTCGTCCATAGTGCCGTCACCATCATTATCTACCAATTGAGTAACTAATAGTTTTCCCGTTTTCTTGTCTCGAATACCTAAGTTATTCAAATCATTGGTATTCAAAAAACTTTTGGTCAAGGTTACTGTTTCAAATGAGCGTTCTTTATTCAAGACATTCTTCACTTTTACCGTAGTCACCTTTTGTTTCGAACCAAAAGAGAACAAAAGACAAGCCGTAACCGCACTATAAATTATTTTATAAACTTTCATAACAATGGTTTATTGGTACAATTAAATTTCGTTTGATGGCTTACCGATTGTTGCTAAGATTCCACCGTCTACATACAAAATATGTCCATTGACAAAATCACTGGCTTTAGAACTTAAAAAGATAGCCGCCCCTTGCAAGTCCTCAGGATCTCCCCAACGAGCAGCAGGTGTTCTACCCAAAATAAATTCATTAAAAGGATGTCCGTCCACACGAATTGGTTCGGTTTGCGTCGTAGCAAAATAACCAGGACCAATTCCGTTTACCTGTATGTTGTGTTTTGCCCATTCGGTCGCCATATTTTTGGTCAACATTTTCAGTCCACCTTTGGCAGCCGCATAAGCACCAACAGTACTACGACCCAACTCACTCATCATCGAACAAATATTGATGATTTTTCCCTGCTTGCGTGCAATCATTCCTTTTACTACATGTTTCGAAACGATGAAAGGACTAATTAAATCGACTTTAATCACCTCTTCAAAATCGGCAACTTCCATGTCTTCAAGTGGAATCCTTTTAATAATTCCGGCATTATTCACCAAAATATCAATAACACCTACTTCTTTTTCGATCAAAGCGATATTTTGCTTAACCGCTTCTTCATTAGTAACATCAAACAAATATCCGTGAGCAGTAATTCCTAAATTCTTGTAAGCACTAACAGCTGCATCCAATTTTTCTTGAGATGAGGCGCCATTGATAACCAAAATTGCCCCAGCGTTACCTAAACCGATCGCCATAGCCTGACCCAATCCATGCGTTCCGCCCGTAACCAAGGCCACTTTGCCTGTTAAATCAAATAAATTAATTGACATATATTTTTATTTAAAATTATCTTAAGTCCGTAATATTGCAAAAATCCATATCTCCATAATCCAAGTTTTCACCCGCCATTCCCCAAATAAAAGAATAGTTACTAGTTCCTGAACCAGAGTGAATGGACCATGGTGGTGAAATTACCGCTTGATTATTCCCCATCCAAATATGTCTAGTTTCGTCTGGTTGTCCCATGAAATGACAAACAGCTTGATTTTCTGGTATTTCGAAATAAAAATACACTTCCATTCTACGGTCGTGTACGTGGGCAGGCATAGTATTCCACACACTACCAGAATGCAAAGTTGTCATACCCATTTGCAATTGACAAACATCAACTACGCTGTTTACAATATATTTTCTAAGTGTACGTCTGTTGGCTGTTTCAGGAGCACCCAATTCTACCACTTCAACATCATCAATTCCGATTTTTTTGATTGGATAAGCTTTATGAGCAGGAGTTGAATTGATATAAAATTTAGCTGGATTTGCAGCGTCAGCACTTGCAAAAGAAACATTTTCGTTTCCTTGACCTACATACAATGCTTCTTTATGCTCCAAATTATATGCTTCGCCGTTGACAGTCACAGTTCCAGCACCACCTACATTAATAATCCCAAGTTCTCTGCGCTCCAAGAAGAAGCCTGCTTTCAATTGATCAATGCTTTCTAATACAACCGATTTTTCAACTGGCATTACCCCACCTACAATATAGCGATCATAATGTGAATATACTAGCGTAATATCATCGGCAACAAATAAGTTTTCGATCAAAAATTCTTTACGTAATTTAGCTGTATCACAGGACTTTACATCTCCCGGTGCTGCGGCATAACGCGACTCATATTTCTTTTCCATCTTATCTTTTTTTTTATAAATTTTAGTAAATATACAATTAATAACTCAAAATACAATCGATTGTATTTTATTTATGAATTACTTATATTTGTAGTAAACTATATGATCTTAACAACGTAGGCCGAAACTTTTTTGGGCGTGCCCTGCCGAATCCCGAAAAGTCAGGAGCGGGTCAGGCTACCGACTTTTCGGGACGTTTCGAACCAATTTCTCTGACCTCCGATGAATTTTATTACTATGTGACGTACTCTTTTTATGGGCAGAAAAAGGATTTCCACCCCGAACCTTCGAGGCCATCATTCACGCAAACCATTACAACAACACGTTTTTTTGGTAAAAATGAAAAACTTTTGAATGATCGGCAAAAAATTCAATCAACTGTTAATTTAAAAAACACCTACCTTTGAACGCAATCTATAGCCATGAAAAACAACAACGTAACCATTCATGATATTTCTAAAGCTTTAGAAATTGACAGTTCAACCGTTTCGCGAGCCCTTAACGACAGTCCGCGTGTATCTCAAAAAACGAAAGATAAAATCCTAAGCAAAGCCACCGAATTAGGCTATCAACGCAATAGTTTGGCGTCTAAACTAAGAACCAACAAAACGCACTCCATTGGTGTCATCGTACCACGTATTGCGCGTCAGTTTTTTTCATCAGTCATTGCGGGTGTCGAAGAAACTGCCTTCAACGCTGGTTACGATGTGATCATTTGCCAGTCCATGGATGATTACGAGAGAGAGAAAAAACTAATGAACACGATGCTATCCAATAGAGTCGATGGTGTTTTGATTTCTGTTTCCATGAAAACCACGCATTACGATCATTTTAAAGAATACCAAAAACAAGGCTTCCCAATCCTCTTTTTTGACCGTCCTTGCGATTTAGAAAATAGCACCAACGTAATCATTGATGATTTCAAAATTAGCTTTCAAGCTACCGAACACTTAATTGAACAAGGTTGCAAAAATATTGTTCATTTTGCAGGTCCTCAAAATTCTGAATTGTACAAAAGAAGAACCAACGGTTATAAGGCATCCTTAACAAAGCACAATATTCCGATTAGAGAAAATTATATTCTTGAATCCACTTTAATGAAAGAAGACGGAATACAAATGGCGCAACAACTACTTGAACTCCCACTTGTAGATGGCGTTTTTTCGTCCAACGATATTTCGGCTATAAATGCTATCCAAACCTTAAAAGATAAAGGAATCAAAATTCCTCAAGATATTGCTTTTGTAGGCTTTAGTAACGAAGCGGTTTCGGCAGTAATCGAACCTTCACTTTCGACCATCAAACAACCCGATTTTGAGATGGGAAAAGTGGCTGCGAGTTTATTATTCGAACAAATTAACACCAAAGCAAATCTAAGAATTAATCAAACTATGATTTTGGAACCTGAATTAATTATTAGGGATTCTTCGAGGAGGAAAAACTAAAACTTAATTGTTTTATAGATTTTCCTTCACTAAAAACGACTTTCACTAAAAACGATTAGCCCAATTGTATCATTAGAAATAAGCATTAACTTAGCATACAAATACTATCTTTAAAAAACATATTAATCCTAATGAAAAGAATCATACCACCTATTCTCGCTGCATTATGTTTTATATCAAGTATTAGTCAAGCGCAACTTCGTGTTGGAGACCCCGGTGTTACCATTAACCTTTCCGCAATTGATGCCAATAAAACGAATTACCCACAAATGATTCGTTGGGCTAAGGCGGGTGTTATAGGCGGGGTACCTTTTGTGAATGATATCAATTTCGTAAAAAAAACAGCTATAAATGAAGGAAATAGCACTGCAATAAATGCTGCTATTATTGCTTTATCGAACAGTCTTACCGCTGGACAAAAAGGACTTTTGACCCTACATAATGGAAATTATACAATCGATGATCGCATTCAAATGATGTCAAATGTATCTCTTATTGGACAAAGTAGAGAAGGTGTTATCTGCACCATTACTATGGTCGGAGGAAATGCATTTGCTTTTTACAATGTCAGCAAATGTGGTCTTTATAATCTAACTATACAAGGAGGCTGGGGAATACCTGTTTACGCTTGGAATTACGGCTTAGATGAAAATGAGGAAATAACGAATGCCAATATATCCGTAAAACTTTCTGGCACAACAAATAATTGCTGGCTCGATAAAGTCACAATTTTGAATAGTGCCAATGATCCCTTACGCTGTAATGCAGAACACAATACATTGCGTGATTTAACCGTAGATGGTTGCCATAGAAAAGCGGGAGGTGCAGAAGGATACTTTTTTATTCAAAATAGAGATAATCTAATTACAGGCTGTAACATAACACACATTAGACACATTACACTTCAAGGGCCCAACGTAGAATACAATGTAGTTTATGACAATGACTTCAAACAAGAAATAAGTTTTCACAATGGAGACAACGGAAATAACTTAATCGAATTTAACAAAATCACTCTTCCTTTTGATATGCCTCCTGTTGAGGCCAGTGAACCAGGACCAGCTATTATAAAAACAAATTCCCCTGATTACTTTGCTATAATGGGCCCTTGGTCAAACAAACATACTCTTTCTAATTATCCAAATTTTGTATTTCGCAATTCTTGCTTACAAAACAATCAAAACTATAGTCCTACCAATACCCCTTGGTCCGATAACAACAAGGTATATTATGGCCCTAAAAAAATAGCTAAAACACTTGCTGACAAAATTACGAACTTTCCAGAATATCCTGTAGGACCACCAATTGGGTCAACATTATATGCCGTTATTGGTTTTACTCCTAAGAATATTGATTTGTAGGGAGCAGCTATAATCAATTTAAAAAAAAAATAATAAAAACATAAATCAAAATGCTTTCACTGCTAGTTTAAAACTGGTGTTTAATAAAGTATATCCCTACGAAAAAGTTAGTTAGACAACTGGTATAGAAAAACGTGATATCTTAAAAAGGAGTGCCAAAAAGATAAAAAATGAGCCTAAAAAGAGAAATTAATTTTGTCTGAGAAAGTTTGTACACAAAACCTTAATTAACATCTTTATTTATAATTTCTCGATTGCAATTGAAGTTATTATAAAATTGGGAACAAACTTTCTTCTGTCGATTTTTTTTTGGTATAAATAAAATCCCAGAATGTAATTTTAATTTTCTGATGGAGCTGAAAAAGTTATCACTTCAACTATAAAATCAGTCATTATTACAAAAGTATCGTACAAAGAACTTCAACCTTCTTTATACTCCTAAAATTGAACTATAATTAGACAGCTAACTCAAATAAACTCTACATAATTTCACAAAGTTCCAATAAGCTCATTTTATAATACTTGGGCCTTTATACACTTCTATTAAACCATTTTTCCATTCTACAGTTTGAACTACAAATTCTAATGAAATTAAAGACCCTCTCTTAATTACTTTCAAAATACCATTAACTGCCGCTTCGTTTGCAAAAATTGTGGTTTTCTCTTCGTTTTCCGGATTTTTATCTCTAAAATACTGAAGAACTTTTTCAGCAATATCCTTATTAATTGTCGGTCTTGAGTTAAAAGTGCTTACAATAATTGTTTTACCCGCAGTTTTTATAATAAGTTCGATACCATTGTTACCATATAAATATTCTTCAAATTTGGTTTGAGTTTGAGCAAATGAGCTAAAAGAGACCAGAAACAAAATTAGTATACATATTCTCATAATCATAAAATACACAAAGGAATACAATTAATAATGAGCCCGAAATAACAGCTCTTAAAAGGTATAAACTATTTAATAAACAAAACTTCTAAATAACAACACTCCATACACAACAGCCAACTTATTAAAAACTAACAAAATATCACAAAGTAATACGGAATCCAATTATATAAAAAAACCTCGTAATCAAATGATTACGAGGTTTTAAGTACCCGGAGCCGGAGTCGAACCGGCACGGTTTCCCACAGGTGTTTGAGACCAGCGCGTCTACCAATTCCGCCATCCGGGCTTAGCAAACAGGAAATGACGACAGTCACTCCAACGCATTAAAATAATGATCTTGCAACCGTTATTTCTTTAACACGGTGCAAATGTATAAAAAATATTCACATGTACAAACAAAAAAACTAAATATTTCTCTTTCAGAGTTGATTATTTTTCTTAAATTTGCAGCTCGTAAAAACAGGACACACTAACTAACTACAAAACAACAAATTAAATGTCACATACAGAACCAGAAGCTAAAATATTTGCTTGTTCACAAAGTGTCTATCTAGCAGAGAAGATCGCAGCTAAATATGGTATCCCACTAGGAAAAATGACAATGTCTACTTACAGTGACGGCGAGTTCCAACCTTCTTACGAAGAGTCTATCAGAGGGTTACGTGTATTTATTGTATGCTCTACTTTTCCATCAGCAGATAATTTAATGGAGCTTTTATTAATGATTGACGCTGCAAAACGCGCATCAGCAAGGCATATTACTGCCGTAATTCCTTACTTCGGTTGGGCAAGACAAGACAGAAAAGACAAGCCAAGAGTTCCGATTGGAGCTAAGTTAGTCGCGAAATTACTAGAAACTGCTGGAGCAACTCGCATAATGACAATGGACTTGCACGCAGATCAAATTCAAGGTTTTTTTGAAAAACCAGTAGATCATCTTTTTGCTTCTACTATTTTCTTACCTTATATAGAGAGTTTAAAACTAGACAATCTTATGATTGCATCCCCTGATATGGGTGGATCTAAAAGAGCATATGCTTATTCAAAATTTTTAAATTCAGAAGTAGTTATCTGTTATAAACAAAGAAAAGAAGCCAATGTTATCGCAACAATGGAACTAATCGGAGAAGTAAAAGGTAAAAATGTAATACTAGTAGATGATATGATCGATACTGGTGGAACTCTTGCAAAAGCTGCAGATTTAATGATTGAAAAAGGTGCATTAAGCGTTAGAGCTATTTGTACCCATGCCATTTTATCTGGTGACGCTTACGAAAAAATAGAAAATTCTAAATTATTAGAATTGATAGTAACCGATTCTATTCCATTAAAGAAAGAATCCAAAAAAATCAGAGTAGTAAGTTGTGCACCTTTATTTGCAGAAGTAATGCACATGGTACAACACAACAACTCTATCAGCGGGAAGTTTTTGATGTAGAATTGGGCTCTTGACTTTTGGCCATTGGCAAAACCTACATCTTAACACAAACAAACTGCTAAAAGCTAATAGCCAAAAGCTACTAGCCAAGAACATGAATTATTAACAATTATATATTTTACAATGAAGTCGATTACAATTAAAGGATCAGAAAGAGAAAGCGTGGGCAAAGTAGCAACTAAAGCCTTACGTAATGCTGGAGAGGTTCCTTGCGTATTATACGGAGGAGATCAACCAGTGCACTTTTCAGCAGCAGAAAAAGCATTTAAAACTTTGGTTTACACTCCAAACGCACATACAGTTGTGATTGAATTGGAAAATGGTAAAACATTTAATGCAATTCTACAAGACATCCAAGTTCACCCAGTATCTGAGAAAATTTTACACTTAGATTTCTTCCAAACTTTTGATGATAAAGAAGTTACTATTGAGGTTCCAGTAAAAGTTACAGGTGTTTCTAAAGGTGTTCTTGCAGGTGGTGTTCTACGTTTGAACAACCGTAAATTAAAAGTTAATGCTTTACCAAAAAATCTTCCAGATTTCGTTGAAGCTAACATTACTACACTTGAAATGGGTAACAAATTATACGTTACACAAGTTGGATCACCTGAGTACAAAATCATGCACCCAGAAAATACTGTTGTTTGCCAAGTAAGAATTTCTCGTGCAGCTATGAAAGCAGCTCAAGAAGCAGCAAAACTTGCAAAAGGAGCTCCTGCAAAAGGAAAGAAAAAATAATATTTTTTCTAAATATACAATTCAAAAAGACTGTCCCAAAAGACAGTCTTTTTTTTTTACTTTTGGGTTATGAAAAAACTACCCCTCGCCCTTATCGCAAAACTTCAAAAAAGGATCGACTCCAATGCTTTAAGACAACTGGGACAGACCACTGATCGCATCGATTTTTCGTCCAACGACTATATTGGATTTTCAAGATCCAAAGCTATCTTTGAGCAAACACACCAATATCTTCTCGACAATAAGCACACACAAAATGGTGCCACAGGCTCTAGACTCATTTCTGGTAACCACAACATCTACATAAAAACTGAAAAGCAAATTGCTCATTTTCACCAATCAGAAACGGCTTTGATTTTTAATTCGGGATACGATGCCAATATAGGGTTCTTTAGTTCCGTTCCACAAAAAGGAGATTTCATTTTATATGACGAATTATGCCACGCCTCAATTCGAGATGGCATTCAGCTATCACACGCCAAAGCTTACAGATACAACCATAATGACTTTGAATATTTAGAGCGTTTGATTCTAAAATTTAACAGCAACAACACCCCTGTTTTTATAGCTACCGAAAGTGTGTTTTCTATGGATGGTGATAGTCCAAACCTAGAGGAATTGGCTCGCCTATCTACAAAGTACAATTGCTATCTTGTCATTGACGAAGCACATGCACTGGGTATCTTTGGAAACAACGGACAAGGACTAGTACAATATTTAGGAATCGAAAACCAGGTTTTTGCCCGAATCATGACTTTTGGAAAAGGACTGGGTTGCCATGGCGCAGCAGTCTTAGGGTCCAAAGATCTACAAAACTATCTAATCAATTTTGCTCGAAGCTTTATCTACACTACAGGACTGAATCCACATGCTGTAGCTACAATTGGGGTTGCATATCAACATCTAAAAAATCAACCTCAAAACATTACACTACTTCGAGAAAATATCATTTGGTTCAACCAAGAGAAAAAAATGACAGGACTACAACCTTTGTTTGTACGATCGAAATCGGCAATACAGTGTGCTATTATTCCAGGTAATGAAAAAGTAAAAACAATTGCCCTTCAATTACAAGAAAAAGGATTTGAAGTAAAAGCCATATTATCTCCTACAGTACCCGAGGGACAAGAACGTTTGCGCTTTTGCCTGCATAGTTATAACACAAAAGAAGAAATAACAACACTACTAACTTTACTGAGCTCTTTTGTTTTTTAATACCAACTCAAAAGCCATTCAAAGACACGAAACGATAATACAGGTTTTATGAAAACTTTATACATCTTCTTTTCTATCTTTGTTACTCTTTGCGAAATAGAAACACATGAAATTATTTATCACAGGAATATCTACCGATGTCGGTAAAACAGTAGCTTCAGCAATTATCACCCAATCATTAGAAGCAGATTATTGGAAACCGATACAAGCAGGGGATTTAGAAAACTCGGACACAATCAAAGTACAATCCTACGTAACGAATACTAAATCAAAATTTCACGACAACAGCTATGCTTTGATGACTCCTGCAAGTCCACATTTGGCAGCTCAACTGGACGGAATTACAATTGATTTAAATAAAATTAAAGCTCCAGAAACTAATAATCATTTAGTTATTGAAGGTGCTGGTGGAATTTTTGTTCCATTGAATGACACAGACACTATTATTGACCTTATAAAACCCGATTACAAGGTAATTGTGATTTCGAGACATTATCTTGGCAGCATCAATCATACCTTATTGACGATTGAAGTCTTGCAAAACAAGGGCTTAAAAGTATCCGGAATCATTTTTAGTGGTGATAAAAACCAAGCAACAGAATCAATTATCTTAAAGAAAACTGGAGTAAAATTCTTGGGCCGTATTCAACAAGAGCCTTATTTTGACCAAAATGTAATACAAGAATACGCAGATTTATTTAGAGAGAAGCTCTTGAACTTGTAAATAACCTTTTTGATTACTGACTAGAACACTAAGAGAGGCCCTAATATTCACTACCCTATTTTTCTCTTTAAACCTAATAAGAATAAAAATTAACAGGTTTTGATTTCATCATCGCTGCATTACAAATATAGAGGATACAGAATCATAGGCTAGACACCTGTTCCAAGAAAGGATTTTAACCCATTCTATTTTGACAATGACAATTACAGTCACTTAAAATCCCTGCATGAAGAATGGATTATATTTACGTAATTACTCATCAAAGGACTTAAAACCCTTCAGGGATAGAAAAAAAAACCTGACAAATATGAGTGTTATAGAATGACTGTGTATCTTTGCTACAAATTACATCCATGACACTAGCAGAACGAAATCAAAAACACAATTGGCATCCTTACACTCAACATAAAACAGCTCAAATTCCGATTGCAATTGTCAAGGGAGAAGGTGCTTTACTTTGGGATGAAGACGGAAAAGAATATATTGATGCAATTGCATCCTGGTGGGTAAACCCCTACGGACACTCAAATCCAGTAATTGCCAATGCCATATACAAACAGTTAACGACTTTGGAACACGTACTCTTTGGAGGTTTTACACATGAGCCTGCGGTAGCACTTTCAGAACAATTGATTGCTGTATTGCCTGCAAACCAAAATAAACTTTTTTACTCTGACAATGGATCGACTGCTGTGGAGATTGCTATAAAAGTGGCGATGCAGTATTTTTTTAATAAGGGTATAAAGAAAACAAAAATTATAGCTTTTGAAGATGCCTTTCATGGTGATACTTTTGGCGCTATGGCCGCAAGTGGAATTTCTTTTTTTACAGAAGCTTTTAAAGATTCGTTAATTGAGGTTGTTCGCATTCCTGTTCCCACTACTGGAAATGAGCAAGCAACAGTAGAAGCTCTGAATCATCATGCAGCATCGCAAGAATGTGCTGCCTTTATTTTTGAACCGCTAGTATTGGGAGCGGCTGGAATGGTTATGTATCAACCTGAAATTTTGAACGAGCTAATAGCAATTTGTAAAAAAAATCAAGTGTTTACAATTGCTGATGAAGTGATGACTGGTTTTGGAAAAACAGGAAAGAACTTTGCCTGCGATTATTTGACCGAAATGCCAGATATGATGTGCATCTCAAAGGCACTAACTGGCGGCGCTATCCCGATGGCAATTACTAGTTTTACCCAAGAGATTTTTGATGGTTTTTATGACGATGATATTAATAAAGCTTTGTTTCACGGACATACCTTTACAGCCAATCCTACGGGTTGTGCAGCAGCTTTAGCTAGTTTACAACTGCTACAATCAGACGAAATGCAAGCTAATATTGCGCGAGTAAACAAAAGACACCTGGCTTTTGAAAATAAAATCAAATACCACCCAAAAGTAAAGACAACTCGTGTTTTGGGGGTGATTTTTGCATTGGAAATTAAGACCGAAAATCAAGAATCGTATTACGGTTCTTTTCGAAACAAACTATATAATTTCTTTATCGAAAACGGAATCATCTTGAGACCTGTTGGAAATATTGTTTATATACTACCTCCCTACGTAATTACCGATTCTCAATTGGAGAAAATCTACTCCTTGATTGAAGCTGTTTTGTAAATCTTATGATTCAAAATAGAACAATAGTACAAATAATCACGAATATAATAACTTTTTTTAACCATTCTAAAACACAATACAACAGCATATTCTATGACAACACAGTCTTAACCACTGCCTTTTATCGATACAAACTTAGTTTTAATCGGATACTATGAAATTTGTAAGGAATTGCACGGCAAAATTGTTATTATTTTATAAATTTGTTGATTATTAACAACCTTATTAACATAACTAGGTTTAAAATGATACTTTATTTTTGCAAGTATTCTAAAAGCTACAACTAGAACAACACCTATAATTCTAATCAAAGTTAAAAGTACTACACCAAATGAGCTAACGAAATCACACTCAACTATATTATATAATAGTGGTTTTAACAAAAGAAGATTATTGAATCTTCAAAAAATAAAATAGCATCATCTGACAGTAGATACTTCTAAAAAACATATTATGAAAAATATAACTTTACTTTTCCTTACTCTAACAAGTATTTTTTGTTTAAACATTTATTCACAAAAAGCCAAACTAGAATTAGCAGATAAAAAATACGACAGATTTGCCTACATTGACGCTATTAAAACTTATGAAAGAATAGCTGAAAAAGGATACAGATCGGCAGATTTATTTGAAAAACTAGGAAACTCCTACTACTTCAATGCGCAACTAGAAGATGCTGCCAAATGGTACAAAGAGCTTTTTGCAACCACTACAGAGGTGAAGCCGGAAATATATTATAGATATGCACAATCATTACGATCAATCGGAGAAAATAAAAAAGCTGACTCGGTTATGTTGCAATTTGCAGCACTTTCTTCAGATGACACTAGGGCAGAATTATACACTGAAAATCAAAATTACCTAAATGATATAGAAGCGAATACCGGGAAGTATAATGTTGAAAAAACAAATATTAATACTGAATTTTATGATTACGGATCTTCTTTCTATGGTAAAAAACTAGTATTCACATCTTCTAGAAGTACTGGTGGTAAGAATCAAAAAAAACATACCTGGACCAATCAATATTACACCAATATATTTGTAGCAGAATTAGACGAGCAATTAAACCCTAGTAATCCAGTACCTTTAAACAATACAATCAACTCGAAGTATAACGAATCTACACCTGTATTTACCAAAGACGGAACAACAATGTATTTCACAAGAAACAATTATCTTGATGGAAAAAAAGGGAAAAATGAAAACAACACCACTTTACTAAAAATATACCGAGCTACACTAAAAGATGATAAATGGTCAAATATAGTTGAGCTCCCTTTCAATAGTGATGACTTTTCTACTGCGCATCCAGCTCTTAGCCCTGATGAGAAGACATTATATTTCGCCTCAGATAGACCTGGTACGCTTGGACTTTCGGACATATATAGTGTATCTATAAAAGGAATAGGAACTTATGGAAAACCTAAAAACTTAGGTAGTAAAATTAACACCCCGGGTAGAGAAACTTTTCCTTTCATCAATGAAAAAAACGAAATCTTCTTTGCCTCTGATGGTCATCCCGGCTTAGGAGGACTTGATATTTTCACGTCTAAGATAGAAGATGAAAATTTTGGGGACGTTCATAATATTGGCGCTGATATCAATTCACCTGATGATGATTTTGGCTATCTAATTGATCATGAAACTCAAAGAGGTTTTTTCACGTCCAACAAACCTGGCGGACTAGGTTTTGATGATATTTACAAGTTTCTCAAAATTGAAATTAAAAAAAAGCCAGTATGCGTGCAGGAGTTGTTTGGGCAAATTACTGACATCGATACAAAAGAAGTTTTACCTGATACAAAATTGACTCTTTTCGACAAAGATTTCAATGAAGTATCTTCCTTTATAACCGACCAGAATGGAAATTATTCTATAAAAGTAGATTGTGGAAAAGTTTATCATTTAAGAGCTGAAAAAGACAAATATAACACTCGAGAAGAAAAAGCAATAACAAATTCCGAAGATGGAAAAACACAACTTGATATTGCCTTAGAAAGAATTACATGTAAAGTTGCACTTGGGGATGACTTAGGAAAATGTTTTGGAATTAAAATGATTTATTTTGACCTTAACAAATCAGACATTAGACCTGAAGCAGCTATCGATCTTGAAAAGATACTTGATGTAATGAATCATTATCCTTACATGAAAATAGATATTCGTTCTCATACCGATTGTAGAGCTAGCTTCAAATACAACGAGGCTCTTTCTGACAGAAGAGCAAAGTCAACTGTAGCGTGGCTGGTTAAAAGAGGTATTAAAGCAGACAGACTCACAGGTAAAGGATATGGAGAATCACAGCTAGTTAATAAATGTAGTGATGGAGTAAGCTGTACAGAAGAAGAACATCAGCTCAATAGAAGAAGTGAATTTATCATCACAGAACTATAATAACAATAAAACATCCAGAAAAGGGCTTAACTTTAAAAAGTTGAGCCTTTTTTTATTGTCTAGTATTTTTTCGGACAAGAAAACCTTTATGTATCTTTGCATGATAAATAGTAATGATTTGTCACAAAAAATAGCCATCACTGCACTAGCCTCCATCTCATCTTTAGGCTCAAATTCCCAAACAATATGGGGGAATTATTTGAATCAAGAAACTTGTTTTTCTAAACAATTTTTAGACTATCAAGATACTATTGTGGGCGCACTGAGCCATCAAGATGCCTCAATGATTAAAGAGTTAAGTGAATCAGACCCAAAATACAAATCACTTGATAAAACCGTTTTACTAGCTATCTATGCGTCTCGCCAAGCTATGTTACAAGCTGGCTGGACAAAAGGTGATGATTTTGGTATCAATATTGGTTCGTCTAGAGGAGCGACCGATTTATTTGAGAAGCACCATAGAGAATACTTAGAATCTGGAAAAGCACAGACTTTAGCCTCCCCTACGACAACATTAGGAAATATTTCTTCATGGGTAGCACATGATTTACAATCTACAGGTCCCGAAATATCACATTCCATTACCTGTTCTACTGCATTACATTCCATGCTCAATGGTATTGCATGGTTGCGCGCAGGTATGTCCGAAAAATTTATGGTGGGCGGTAGTGAAGCACCTTTAACCGATTTTACGATTGGACAAATGCGAGCATTAAAAATTTATTCTAAAAATCAAGAAGATTATCCCAACCGAGCCTTTGATTTAGATAAAAAACAAAACAGCATGATTTTGGGTGAAGGGGCTTCGGTTTGTTGCTTGGAATTGGGTGAAAAAGAAAATGCTTTGGCGTACGTAGCAGGATTTGGTTATGCTACTGAAATTTTAGAGCATAATATTTCCATTTCGGCAGAAGCAATTTGTTTTCAGAAATCAATGAAAATGGCGTTAGCAAACACTGCTATTTCGTCCGTGGATGCTATTGTTATGCATGCCCCTGGAACTATAAAAGGGGACTTAACTGAATACAAAGCGATTCAGATAGTATTTGGAGAAGAGCTTCCATTATTAACTACAAATAAATGGAAAATAGGACATACTTTTGGTACTTCAGGTATGTTGAGTATTGAACTGGCAGTGATGATGTTGCAAAATAATCAGTTTATACCTGTTCCTTTTACGAAAGCACAAAATCAAACAAAACCGATTAAAAAAGTATTAGTGAATTCGGTTGGTTTTGGAGGAAATGCTGTTAGTGTATTATTGAGTATCTAGCCTCCAGTATTTTAGAGTAAGATCTGGAAATTTGGATTGAGTTACATACTATGAGTTTTACCACTGATTAAAAATATTTTAAAAAATATTTATTGAGGTAAGCAGTTAGTTACATATAATCTCCTTTTGACAAATATTATCTGCTTTTACCATTCTTTTGATTAAATTATTGAATATTGTGTC
>NZ_JAOQMX010000055.1 GCF_025960985.1 Flavobacterium psychraerolatum
CTTTGAAAATCCATATCTCAAAAGTACATTTTTAGAAGCTAAAAGCGAAATGCACTAAAGTACATAGTTTTAACTATTTTTGGGACCAATAAAAAAGAATAGCTAACTATTTTCTGATTGTTGAACTTGTTCAACAATTTTCCGCCTACTGTTTATGACTTTTGTAATATAAAAGTATAAACAGAAAGATGAAAGTACTGAAACTGATAAAATTGGAGCTGATAGCTATTTGCTTATTTAGCATGACAAGTGCATTGCAAGCGCAAAATTCGAGTGACATTACTCATGAGGAAGCCTTCACAGCATTATTAGCAGCTAAGAAAAATGCTGAAAAATCAAATGTACTCGTAAAAATAGCCGTCGTAGATGCTGGTGCAAACTTAAAAGCATTTATACGAATGGATGATTCTTTCCTAGGAAGTATTGATGTCGCCATCAAAAAAGCGAAGACAGCACGCTATTTCAATATTGATACCGGAAAACTTGGAGAATTGACGCAACCTGGAGGAATTATCTACAACATCGAACATTCAAATGGAGGTTTGATGACCTTTCCCGGTGGTGTACCTCTCAAAAATAAAGCAGGAAAAATTATTGGTGCCATTGGTGTAAGTGGCGGTACTATTGATGAGGATAGAGCAATTGCTATGGTAGGAGCCGCTGCAATAAGTGAGTAAATTATTAAAATAAAAAAAATACTACTATGAACATTATTAAACGATTTAGTCTTCTTTGTTTACTATTTCTAACACAATTATCTTTTTCTCAAGTTACAGATCAACTGATGCTATATCGAAAAGATTTCCAAAATATATCCGGTAAAAACACCGTCTCTATCACAAGTTATGAAAAAAACGGATCCCATTTTGTCTTTGCTGGAGGAACTGGAAATGTAGATGTTTTTAGCCTAGACAAAGACGGTAAGCTTACGCCTGTAAGCAACCACGAACTGTATATGAAAAAAGGTCCGGCTAGAGGAATGGTTGCTGATAAGATAAATGGCACCGATTATTTGTTTGTTGCAAACAAGTACGGAAATGTTATTGAAACTTTCAAAATACATGATACGGGTTCTCTAGAACGAGTGGCTCTAGTAGAAGACACTGACAAAACCCATCTTGGTACCGCTATAACCTTACAAGTAATTCACATGAAAAAGGCTTCGTATCTTTTTATCGGAGGATTGGAAGAAACGCCAGGTTTAAGTAGTTTTAAAATTCATGATGATGGAAAATTGACTTCTGTACAGTCTATGAAAGATGATGACAAAATACACACTGATGGTATCATTGGCATGTTTACTCATAATATAGGTGGAAAAACCTTTTTGTACACTAGTGGTTTTCAGGATAATGGTGTAAGTAGCTTTAGAATTTTCGAAAATGGAACTTTTAAAAACGTTAACAACATAGATGACAATGATACCGATCGCTACTTAACTGGCGCATAACCCGTTACTGGAGTTACTTTAGGAAAAAATAATTATGTGATTGTAGGACACAGACATCATAAATATTATGAAAATAATGGATTTATAAAAAGACCAAATTTTGTGTATCATGGCGATGGCGTGAGTATTTTTAAAATAAATAGTAAAGGCGCACTTGTGCCACATTTTGTCTTAAAAGATGACGAAAACACTAAGTTAAAAGGTCAAACAAGGATTGAAATTGTATCTACAACTAATAAAGAAGCCATATTAGCTGTAGGAACGCGAGATGATGCTAGTATTCAGCTATGCAAACTGGATGAAAACGGAATTCTAACTCCCCTAAATTACTTAGAAACGGGTTTCTCGATTTACTACGGATTACGATCGCATAAAATTGGCAATGATAATTTCCTTATTGCTGGCTCCAACAGATTTGATATGGGAAAAATTGCATCTTACAAGGTTTCTCCTAAAATTAATAGAGAGGGAAAGCTGTTAAGACATATGGTCAATTTAAAGTATAAAGATGATGCAACAGCGCAACAAGTTAATGAGGCAGTTGAAGCTTTTTTAAATCTTAAAAATGAAATTCCAGAAATTGCAACTATTGAATGGGGAGTTAATGATAGTACTGAAGGACATAGTAAAGATTTAACACATTGCTTTACCATAACATTTAATAATGAGCACGCTAGAGAAGTTTATCTTTTTCATGAAGCCCATCTAAAAATGGTTAATAAAATAGGACCGATAATAGACGACGTTTTAGTACTTGATTACTGGACTAAATAAATAAGAACATATGAGTAATTTAAAAAACAAAAGAGCCATTATTACTGGTGGTGGCCGTGGATTAGGAAAAGCAACAGCGATAGCTTTTGCCAACGAAGGTATTGATATTGCAATAACAGGAAGAAATGAAGCTGTTTTAAAAGAAACTGTTGCTGAATTGCAAGCGATTGGCGTTACTGCAATTTATTCTGTATTTGACGTAAGCGATTATGAAGCAGTTAAAACGAATATAAAAAGTATTGTTGAAACTTTAGGTGGGGTCGATATTTTGGTTAATAATGCCGGCATTGCAGCTATTGGATCATTTAATGATATGGAAGTTAGCCAATGGAGTGAAATTATTCAAACCAATGTCATGGGTATGTATTATGTAACCAAAGAGGTTTTGCCTTATTTATTGGCTAAAAATGAAGGTGATATTATTAACGTTTCTTCTACGGCAGGTTTGAATGGAAATGCAAATATTTCTGCTTATTCAGCTTCTAAATTTGCTGTAATTGGAATGTCTGAATCGTTAATGAAAGAAGTTCGTAAAAATAATATCAGAGTTTGCACCTTAACACCAAGCACTATAGAATCTGACATGACGATAGAACTAGGTATTGCAAACAAAGATTCTGAAGATAGTGTTTTGCAACCACAAGATTTTGCCGATTTAATTGTAGCAGGATTACAATTACCACGAAGAGCAATGCTTAAAAGTGCGGCTTTATGGTCTACAAATCCGTAACTTTTTTTTCAAAAATTAGATAAGCCGTAAATAAATATCTACGGCTTTTTTTGGCTATTTGCGTAAAGGATAGTATTGCAACGAATAGCCGATAGTTATCAGGAGCCCAAAGTACTTTTATCTAAATACAAAAGGCTGCGTAAAAATACGCAGCCTTTCAAACTATTAAAATTGTATATTAAATTATACGATTTTTTTCATTGCAGTCATTGATTCTCTCAACCAAGCACCAACTTCTTCAACTGGGTGGTTTCTGATTATTGCATTTACTTCGATCAATTCTTTGTTGTCAACTCCGTTAGAAGTGTTTCCGAATGGACGACCTACCATGTTTGATGGTGCATTTTTCACGTACTCAGCGATTAATGGTTTTGCAGCGTGATCAAACAAATAACACCCGTACTCAGCTGTATCAGAGATTACACGGTTCATTTCGAACAATTTCTTTCTTGCAATTGTGTTAGCAATAAGTGGTGTTTCGTGTAAAGACTCGTAGTAAGCAGACTCTTCGATAATACCTGAATCTGTCATTGCTTCAAAAGCTAGCTCAACACCCGCTTTTACCATTGCAACCATCAAAGTACCGTTATCGTAGTATTCTTGCTCAGAAATTTCAACGTCACCAGCTGGAGTTTTCTCAAAGTTAGTATCTCCTGTTGCAGCTCTCCAAGCCAATAAGTTTTTATCATCATTGTTCCAGTCTGCCATCATTGTGCTAGAGAATTCTCCAGAAATGATATCATCCATATGCTTTTGGAATAACGGACGCATGATTTCTTTTAATTCTGCAGCTGCATTGAAAGCAGCAATTTTAGCAGGATTAGATAATCTGTCCATCATGTTGGTGATTCCACCATATTTTAATCCTTCTGTGATAGTTTCCCATCCGTATTGGATTAATTTTGAAGCATATCCAGCGTCAACACCTTCAGCTACCATTTTATCAAAACACAAGATTGAACCCGTTTGCAACAAACCACAAAGAATTGTTTGCTCACCCATTAAATCTGATTTTACCTCTGCTACGAAAGAAGAGCGCAATACTCCTGCTCTATCTCCACCTGTTGCAACAGCATATGCTTTAGCTTCTGCTAAACCTGTACCGTTTGGATCATTCTCAGGGTGTACAGCGATAAGAGTTGGTACTCCAAATCCTCTTTTGTACTCTTCACGAACTTCAGATCCTGGACATTTTGGTGCACACATAATAACTGTTAAGTCTTTACGAATTTGCATTCCTTCTTCAACAATGTTAAAACCGTGAGAATACGCTAATGTAGCTCCTTGTTTCATCAAAGGCATGATTGCAGTTACAACAGCAGTGTGTTGTTTGTCTGGAGTCAAATTACATACCAAGTCAGCAGTAGGAATTAATTCTTCATAAGTTCCAACTGTGAAACCATTATCAGCTGCATTTGTATAAGATGCTCTTTTTTGAGCGATAGCTTCAGCACGCAAAGCGTAAGAGATGTCTAATCCTGAATCTCTCATGTTCAAACCTTGGTTTAAACCTTGAGCACCACAACCTACAATAACTACTTTTTTTCCTTTTAAAGCAGTGATACCATCAGTGAATTCAGATTTATCCATGAATTCACAAACGCCTAATTGTTCTAACTGTAATCTAAGTGGTAATGAATTGAAGTAATTTGCCATTTTTTAATATTTGTTTATATTTAATTCTTGTAATAATGTTGATATTTCCATTGGTTCTTTTGAAACCGAAATACGACCTGAACGAACGAATTGCATGATTCCAAAAGGTTTTAATTTTTCGTGTAATTCAGTAATTTCTGAACGTCTTCCTGATTTTGAAATCACAAAAAACTTTCTAGAAACCGTTACAATTTCAGAATTACTTTCTTTGATAATATTCTGAATTTGTCTTTCGTCAAAAAGTAAACCTGATTCTATTTTGAACAAAGCATTTTCTAGAAATATAGTTTCATCATCTTCATGATAAAATGCTTTGATTACTTCGATTTGTTTTTCGATTTGACCTACAATATTTTTTACCCATTTTTCAGTGGTATCTACCACAATAATGAACCTTGAAACGTTCTCAATCTCTGATTCTGAAACGTTTAAACTTAATATATTGATATGTCTCTTTAAAAAAATACCTGATATTCTATTCAACAAACCAACGTTGTTTTCTGAATATACTGAAATGGTGAATGTTTTATTTTCCATATTTGTTAGTTTCAAGTTTTTCTTGTTTCAAGTTTCAAGTTTCAAGTTGCCGTGAGAACTTGAAACATGAAACTTAAAACTTTAAACTTTTTTAGCTTAATCTGATATCCGAAACCGAAGCTCCTGTAGGTATCATTGGGAATACGTTATTTTCTTTTTCTACCATAACCTCCAAGAAGTAAGCCTCTTTGGATGCCATCATTTCGGCAACCGCTTCGTCTAGTTCTTCTCTTTTGGTTACTTTTCTTGCTTTGATATAATACCCTTCTGCAATAGCGCAAAAGTTTGGATTAACCATTACGGTAGAAGCATATCTATTGTCGAAAAACAATTCTTGCCATTGGCGAACCATTCCTAAGAATTCATTATTTAGCACTACAATCTTAACCGGCACTTTAGTTTGGTTAATTGTACCTAACTCTTGAATGTTCATTTGAAAACCACCATCACCAATTACGGCAACTACCTCGCGGTCTGGTCTACCCATTTTTGCTCCTATTGCTGCTGGTAAAGCAAAACCCATAGTTCCTAATCCTCCAGAAGTTACATTACTTTTGGTTTGGTTGAATTTTGAGTAACGACAAGTAAACATTTGATGTTGCCCTACGTCCGAAACCATAATAGCATCTGCATGAGAGTGCTTGTTAATCATTTCGATTGTTTCTCCCATTGAAATTCCTTTTCCATTGGTTGGTGCTAACTCTTCATTGATTACTGCCTCTAGTTCGATATCATAATGTCTTTTGAATTCATTATGCCATTCTGTATGCGAATTTTTTTCGATCAAAGGCAATAAAGCTGTTAAGGCATCTTTCAAATCTGCTAAAACAGCAACTTCAGATTTTACATTTTTATCAATCTCAGCTGGATCTATTTCGAAATGTAAAACTTTAGCTTGCTTTGCATACGTTTGTAAATTTCCGGTAACACGATCATCAAAACGCATTCCAAGAGCGATCAAAACATCACACTCGTTGGTTAGCATATTTGGTCCATAGTTTCCATGCATACCCACCATACCAACATTTAAATCATGATCAGTAGGCAAAGCCGACAGTCCTAAAATAGTCCAAGCCGCTGGTATACCTGCTTTTTCAACCAATTCTTTCAACTCTGCTTCGGCTTGGCTTAATACAATACCTTGTCCAAAAATAATCATAGGCCTTTTGGCTTTATTGATTATTTCAGCTGCTTCTTGTATGTTTTCTTTATTAAGAATAGGTTTTGGATGATAGCTACGAATATCAGTACATTTTGTATAACTGAAATCTAATAAATCAAATTGAGCATTTTTGGTAATATCAATCAATACTGGTCCTGGACGTCCAGATTTGGCGATATAAAAAGCTTTTGCCATAATCTCAGGAATCTCATGTGCTTCTGTAATTTGATAATTCCATTTGGTCACCGGAGTTGAAATTCCGATAATATCTGTTTCTTGAAAAGCATCAGAACCTAATAAATGTTTCCCTACCTGACCTGTAATACAAACCAATGGTGTAGAGTCAATTTGCGCATCAGCAATTCCTGTAACTAGATTTGTAGCACCAGGTCCTGAAGTAGCGATACACACTCCTACTTTTCCTGTTGCTCTAGCAAAACCTTGCGCAGCATGCGCTGCCCCTTGCTCATGACGTACAAGAACATGGTGTAATTGATCTTGAAATTTATATAATTCGTCGTAAACTGGCATGATGGCTCCACCTGGATAACCGTATACCAAATCTGCTCCTTCTTCTAGTAAGCACCTAATAACGGCTTCTGCTCCGCTTATTTTCATATTACTTTGGGCTTTGGGCTGTCGGCTTTGGGCACTGGGCATTCAGCTTTTGGCTGTTTACTATTGCTTTAAGCTTTAAGCTTATTATTTTTCTATTTTATATCTTTTTTATTGAAGCTTGGCTGCTCAAGGCTCGTAGCTGATAGCTGGTTGCCCAAAATTCAACGTCTTAAACTAAAATTTATCGGTTACACATCCTTCAGATGCACTAGAGACCGATCTCATATATTTAAGTAAAACTCCTTGTTTGATTGATGACACTGGTTGTTTCCATGCCGCTTTACGCTTAGCGTATTCTTCATCAGAAATTTTTACGTCAATTGTATTTTTCACAGCATCAATAGTAATCAAATCTCCATTTTCGATCAAAGCAATTCCACCTCCATCGTAAGCTTCTGGTGTAACGTGTCCTACGACAAAACCGTGTGATCCTCCAGAGAAACGACCATCAGTAATCAAAGCCACTGTATTTCCTAGACCAGCTCCCATAATAGCAGAGGTTGGTTTTAGCATTTCAGACATACCTGGTCCACCTTTTGGTCCGCAATAACGAATAATTACTACATTTCCTGGCTTTACTTCTCCACCTTGGATTCCTTTAATTACTTGTTTTTCACCTTCAAAAACTACTGCTGTACCTTCGAAAAACTCTCCTTCTTTTCCACTAATTTTAGCCACACAACCTTCTGATGCAATATTTCCGTAGAGAATTTGAATATTACCTGTAGCTTTTAAGGCTTTTTGAATTTCGAAAATAACATCTTGTCCGTCTTGCAAATCAGCTACAGAAGCTAGATTCTCAGCGATTGTTTTTCCGGTTACCGTCAAACAATCACCGTGTAGCAATCCAACTTTCAATAAATATTTCATTACTCCAGGAACACCACCTACATTATGTAAATCTTCCATCAAGTATTTACCACTAGGTTTTAAATCAGCCAACAAAGGTGTTTTATCACTAATATCTTGAAAATCTTTTAGAGTCAATTCGATTCCAACTGAATGCGCCATTGCAATTAAGTGCATTACCGCATTTGTTGACCCTCCTAAAACGGCTACTATCGTAATAGCATTTTCGAATGCTTTGCGAGTCATGATATCTCTTGGCTTAATATCTTTCTCTAATAATATTTTAATTGCTTTACCAGCATCTACACATTCTTGTTTTTTCTCTGGACTCAAAGCAGGGTTTGATGAGCTATAAGGTAAACTCATACCCAAAGCCTCAATCGCAGAAGACATAGTGTTTGCAGTGTACATTCCGCCACAAGCACCTGCACCAGGGCAAGCATTTTGAATTACCCCTTTGAAATCTTCTGGAGTAATTGTATTTTTTATTTTTTTACCTAATGCTTCAAATGCAGAAACAATATTCAAGTCTTCACCTTTCCATTTCCCTGGATGAATAGATCCTCCATACACCATAATAGAAGGACGGTTTACTCTACCCATAGCCATTAAAGCTCCCGGCATATTTTTATCACAACCTGGAACAGCAATCAAACCATCATACCATTGTGCTCCCATCACTGTTTCAATAGAGTCTGCAATAACATCACGAGAAACCAAAGAAAAACGCATACCGTCATTTCCATTAGAAATACCGTCACTTACACCGATTGTATTAAAAATCAAACCAACTAAATCTTCTTTCCAGACACCTGTTTTAATATCTTTTGCCAAGTCGTTTAAGTGCATGTTACAAGGATTTCCATCGTAACCCATACTCACAATTCCAACTTGTGCTTTCTTTAAATCTTCTTCAGTTAATCCAAGGGCATACAACATGGCTTGAGAAGCTGGTTGTGTTTCATCTTGAGTGATTGTCTTACTGTATTTATTTAATTCCATTATATATGTGTTTGTATCTGTACTATTATTTTATACTATTGTTGATTGACCAATACTTACATTATCATTATTAAAGTAAAGTAAATCTTCTTTATCTAAAATAAAATTAGAAATAAAATCTCCAACTTCATTTGTTCCGAATTTTGACTCTGGATTCAAGTCGGTGGTGACGACTTTAAGCGCAATGGCTTTTTCGACAGCTTCATGTATTTTTTTGGCTTCTTTATGCAAACCAAAATGTTCTAATAATAAAGCCGAAGATAATATAGAAGCAAAAGGATTGGCAATATTTTTCCCTTTGGCTTGGTGAAATGTACCGTGAACTGGCTCAAACAAAGTATGTGCAGCTCCAATAGAACTAGAAGCTAGCATACCAATTGATCCCGTTATAATACTAGCCACCTCTGATAATATATCTCCAAATAAATTCTCAATTAATATTACGTCAAACTGTTTTGGTTTGGCAACAATTTGTTTCGCAGCATTATCGACAAATAGATAATTTAACTCTACATCAGGATAATCTTTACTGACATCAGTTACTACTTTGCGCCATAATCTTGAAGTCTCCAATACGTTTGCCTTATCAATTAGGGTCACCATATTGTTTCTTTTTTGTGCTGCTTTAAAAGCCAAATGAGCAATTCTCAAAATTTGTTCCTCGGTATATTTACACAAATCAGTAGCTACTTTTCCGTCTTCACTCAACGTTTTTTCATCGAAATAAATTCCGCCTGAAAGTTCTCTATAAATCAGAAAATCAGTCCCTTCAATAATTTCTTTTTTCAGAGGAGAACTAGAAAGTAATCCTTCGTAAGGCTTGATTGATTTACTATTTGCAAATAAACCTAACGCATTTCTCAATTGAAACAATCCTTGTTCCGGACGAATCTTCGCCTCTGGATCGTTGTCATATTTTAAATCTCCTATAGCGCCAAAAAGCACAGCCTCAGTATTCAAACATAAATTTAATGTTTGATCTGGAAGTGGTTTTCCTGTTTTATCAATAGCTGCAGCTCCAATAAGAGCTTCTTCAAAAATAAACTCATGATCAAACATCACAGCAGTTGCATGTAACGCCTTCATGGCCTGCAAAACTACTTCGGGACCTATCCCGTCCCCTGCAAGTACTGCTATTTTTAAATTCATGGCTTTATTATTTTAATTTCTAACTAAATCATCTTTCAAATTAGAAGCTTCAATGATTTGATGAATATCATCATCCATTACTTCTTTTTTAATGTCTGCATATTTCAAAAACTCAATATATACAAGGTCTAATTGCACTTTGGTCAATTCATACCCTACTTTTTTTGCTCTATAAGCCAAAGCTGCTCTTCCGCTTCTTGCTGTTAAGATGATGGATGATTCATTTACTCCAACTTCTAATGGATCCATGATTTCATACGTTTCTCTATTCTTGATTACACCGTCTTGATGTATTCCTGAACTGTGAGCAAAAGCATTCGAACCAACAATTGCTTTATTTGGTTGTACCATCATTCCCATACTATCAGATACTAAATGACTCATTTCATTCAATTGTTTCGTATCAATATCTGTATAAAGATTTAAATATGGATGTTGTTTAAAGATCATCACCACTTCTTCAAGTGCTGTATTTCCTGCACGTTCACCAATACCATTAATGGTACATTCAATTTGTCTAGCTCCATTGATCGCACCTGCAATTGAATTTGCAGTTGCCATCCCTAAATCATTATGACAGTGACAAGAAATGGTAACATTTTCAATTCCTTTTACGTTTTCTTTTAAGTATTTTATTTTTTCACCGTATTCATGCGGCAAGCAATATCCTGTTGTATCAGGAATATTAAGTACTGTTGCACCCGATTTTATGACTTCCTCACAGACTCGAGCCAAAAAAGCATTGTCTGTACGTCCAGCATCTTCGGCATAAAACTCTACATCTTCAACATACGTTTTGGCGTGAGCAACAGCAAATTTTGCTCTAGCGATAATATCTTCAGGTGTTGTATTTAACTTATGAATGATATGCGATTGAGAAGTCCCAATTCCAGTATGAATACGAGGTCTTTTTGCATATTGCAATGCTTGACCAGCAACATCAATATCATTTTTAACTGCACGTGTTAATCCACATACAGTTGCATTTTTTACAATTTTACTAATTTCAGAAACAGATAAAAAATCACCAGGACTTGAAACAGGAAACCCAGCTTCGATGACATCAACTCCCATTCCATCCAATCGTTCTGCGATAACGAGTTTCTGTTTGGTATCTAATTTACATCCTGGAACTTGTTCTCCGTCTCTTAAAGTGGTATCAAAAATTTGAACTTTCTCTCTATTCATTTTAATTTATTTAATGTAATTTCACAACTTGATAACAAATATAGTTTTCATTAGTTTATTATAAAAATCAAATTAATAAAATATACTGCTCATAACGGGAGTTAACAGTATTCAAATAACTGATTTACAACAATTTAAGTACATTTATTTTACAATGGCTAACCATCAAAAAGATTTTTTATTTGTATTAATCAAATCACTTTCAAAGTCCGAAAAACGTCAGTTTAAGATTTTCGCAAGTCGATTGGAGACTAGTTCCAATACAAAATTTATCGAATTATTCAATATTCTGGACAAATCGGAAGGTTATGATGAAAAAATAATCCTCAAAAGTGGTATTATAAAAAAGGTGCAACTCTCTAATTTAAAATCGTATTTATACAAACAAATATTAGTTAGTATTCGATTGAATATTCCGAGTCAAAACATTCGATACCAGCTTAGAGAACAGATTGATTTTGCCACAATTTTATACAACAAAGGCTTATACAAGCAGAGTTTAAAAATTTTGGATAAAACAAAAATGCATGCACTTGAAAACGATGAAAAGTACATGGCATTTGAAATAGTAGAGTTCGAAAAACTTATCGAATCGCAATATATTACTCGTAGTATTCAAGGTAGAGCAGATGAACTTGTTATACAAGCCAAAGAACTCAATTACCGCAATACTATTTCTAGTAAATTATCCAATTTATCACTACAACTATATGGTATTTTACTCAAAACTGGCTATGTCAAAAATGATGAAGAATACAAATACATTGATGATTATTTTGTAAAACACACTGCTAAGTTAGATGAAACTAAATTTGGTTTTAGAGAAAAATATTGGTTTTATAATGCCAATTTATGGCGTAGTTTTTTAGTTCAAGATTTTTTGGCTAGTTATAAATTTGCGTATAAATGGGTTACTTTATTTTACGACAATCCAAATATGATTTACCAGAATCCAGTTTTCTTCTTAAAAGGGAACAATTATTTCTTGGAATCCGTTTTTATGTTGAAGTACCAAACTAAATTTAAAATATATTTGGATTTATTGGAAGAAACAACCCAAGACTCCCGTTTTCCTACAAATGACAACATTGCTTCTTTGTCGTTCTTATATTTATATAATAGTAAATTGAATTACCATATTCTAGAGGGATCTTTTGAAGAAGGTGAATATTTAATTCCAATTGTGTTAGATAAAATAAAAATACACAGCGACCATTTAGACGAACATCACGAAATGTTGTTTTACTATAAAATTGCGTGCATGTATTTTGGTAATGATAAATTCAATGAATCCATTTATTACCTAGAAAAAATCATCAACAATAAAAACCTTATTATGCGTGAGGATTTGATGTGTTTTGCTCGTTTACTTTATTTAATTGTACATTATGAATTAGGGAAAGATTTACATCTTGAAACTCAAATCAAGAACACATACAAATTTCTTCTTAAAATGAATGATTTACACGAAGTGCAAAAAGAAATCATTCGTTTTATGCGAAATCTTAATTCCATCTACCCTTCCGATATTAAAAAGGAATTCACCAAAATGCGAGAGCGTTTTATTGAATTAGAAAAAATACCCTACGAAAAAAGAGCTTTCCTTTACCTCGATATTATATCATGGTTAGAAAGCAAAATTGAAAATAGAAAAATTGGTGACATCATTAAAGAAAAAGCCAAATTGAACAACCGATAATAGAAATTAAATTTTAAAAAAATATAATTATGCAAAATATTCCTAGTGTAGATTTAAGAGACTTCTTATCGAATGATCCTGAACGAAAAGAAAAATTTGTAAACGAAATTGGAACTGCTTTCGAAGATATTGGTTTCGTTGCTTTAAAAGGCCATTTTCTGGATCAAAAATTAGTAGAAGAATTATATGCTGAAATTAGAAACTTTTTCAGCCTTCCATTAGAGACTAAGCAAAAATATGAAGACTTAACAATTGGTGGACAAAGAGGTTATATTTCATTTGGAAAAGAACATGCCAAAGGACGTAAAGAAGGAGATCTGAAAGAATTCTGGCATTTTGGACAATACGTGGATGGCAATTCTAAATACGCTTCTGAATATCCAAAAAACATTGAAGTTGAAGAGCTACCTCGTTTTAATATAGCCGGAAAAGAAGCCTACCAAATGCTAGAAAAAACAGGTATATACGTACTGAGAGCCTTAGCATTGCGTTTGGGATTGGATGAATTTTACTTTGACAAATATGCCGAAGAAGGAAATTCCATTTTACGCCCCATTCACTACCCTCCTATTACCTCTGAGCCAGCAAACGCTATTCGTGCAGCAGCCCACGGAGACATTAACCTAATCACCTTATTGATGGGGGCACAAGGTAAAGGATTGCAAGTACAAAATCATACTGGTGAATGGATTGACGCCATTGCTCAACCAGATGAACTAGTTATTAATGTTGGTGATATGTTATCGAGACATACCAATAACAAGTTGAAATCAACAATTCACCAAGTGGTAAATCCACCTCGAGAATTATGGGGAACATCACGCTATTCTATTCCTTTTTTCATGCATCCTGTGAGTAATATGAAAATAGATTGTCTAGATAACTGTATTGATGCTGCACATCCAAAACAATTTGAAGACATTACTGCAGGTGATTTTTTATATGAGCGGTTGATAGAACTAGGATTGATTAAAAAATAAATCTAACTAAAAAACTATATGTTAAATTCTATTAGTCTTTTATTATGAAGTTATATTTATTTACGACATTCGGATTTGTTAGTACTCAAAATATTGATTTATCTTTTTCCCGAAATATTTAAGGTAGTTAAACTAGAATGACAAATTATTAAAATCCCTATTTACCTTACCAATACTTTAAATTATCAAAGTAAAAATAAGTTTTAAATAAGTAAAAAAATGACTTGGAGTATGAGTATTCCAAGTCATTTTAAATTATAGTTTTATTTCTGGAGTATTTTACTCAGTAGTAAAGCCATATTTTTGATATATAGATTTTGCAGTTGCACTTTGTATAAAATCCATAAAGTCTTTGGCCGCTTCAGGATGTGGCGCTTCTTTTAATAGCCCTGCAATATAAGTAGCTTTTATATTATCATGATCAGGTATATTAACAATTTCAATAGGATTATGAATCATATTTTGATAATAAGCTTCAGAGTACCATACTGGGGCCGCATCACTTTGATCGTATAAAATACGCATTGGTGTTTGACGATGGTGAATTTGTGTGAGATAAGTACTTCCATCTTTTACCTTATCAACCATAATTGTTTGCTTAAGCTTATCACCACCAACTTTTACATAAGCTTCCTCTATTCGTGATCCGATACCTTCCCATAAAGGATTTGGCATGCTTATACGAACTTTTTTAGAAGCAAGATCTTGGAGGCCTTTAATGTCTTTCGGATTATTTTTTTGCACCATTATAGCTAATTTATTATATGCATAAGGTGCTGTTGCTGTAAAAAGAGGTAGCATTTTATCAATTCGATTTTTGCCAGCAGTATAAACATCTGGTTTTAATGTGATTCGCATATTACCGATAGTTATAGTTCCACCATCAATTTGCTTTGCCAAAATTCCTGGTGGTAAGGTTTCTACAAAAATACGTTCGTATTTTGGGTGCATTATTTTAAATGCAGATATAAGGTCGTCAACACACATAAATTGGTTTCCGGCAAAAAAAACAACTAGCTGTGGATCATTAATATCTCCAAAAAGGTCAGGTACATTGTCAACTCCTGGAACTGTAAACATCACAGAACTTTCTGGAGGTGTATTCCATGGAGGATCGAATCGATGTTCTTGAGCGAACATTTGAATACTCACTGAAAATAACAGTGCGATTGGTATAAATTTCATTTTCATAATTATTTAATATTTAGAAATAGCTAAGTTTTTTTACTATAATTTTTGTTGAATTATCAAGGTTTGATAATAGCCCAGCCTTCAGCTTGTCTGATAATGAGTTCGCCATTTCCACTTGGTACAACTGCAATAAAAGCATAGATCTGATCCCTATTTAAGTGTCTCTCTTTTAAAGTATTGCTGCATTGAACAACAGTTACACCTTTAATTACTAATTCTTTTAGTTCAGCTTCGTAAGCACTATCTCTAAGGAAAGCATCGGTTCCTCCGCTAAAAGCTACTAATTCGATTTGTAATTTATTCTTTAATCGGGGATCTTCTAAAGCATTATTAATATTTCTAATTGTTTTGTTAATAATTCTCGGATCATTGCTATCTAGTTGATATATTGCTTTATAACTATCCAAAGTGGCGGTTGCTCCTTTAAAATTACTATTCCTTTCTAAAATAGAGGATTGTGATTGCATAGAAATACTTGTTAAGATAATGACGCTTGAGAACAGAAGAACTTTTTTCATAATTAATATTTTAAATAGTTGTTTTTTTAGTTAGAGGTTTATATGGACCATATTTATGTTGAGCTTCGGAAAATTGGTCTGCATAGGGCCCAAAAGGAAAATCAAAAGGTTTTTGTGTTATATCTTTCCAATCTTTCGACTGCTCTTTATGTGGTCTTGGCTGGCTATTTACGTAAGCAGCTACATCCCAAGAATCCTCATCTGACAAAGTAGGATGCTGATAAGTAACACCATAAGGCATATTATTTTTTACGAAACCTGAAAAATTTGATAAACGATATAAACCCGCACCATCATTATAACTATGTTTTCCCCAAAGTGGTGGATAGGTATAACTATCTTTTTTTTCATTCAGTCGTCCTTCGCCATTATTACCATGACAGCTTATGCACAAATTAGAGTAAACTACTTTACCCTTTACTGGCTCTGCAGCTCGGTCTAAAAAAGCTAGCTTTTCTACACCTGTACCCACGGGTTTCGTTTTTTTAGGTATACTTTTTCCTAACCATTTCATGTAGGATACAATTGCTCTCATCTCGTGTGATGTTGTATCTAATTTTTTACCATTCATACTACGTTCAAAACAGCCATTCACTCGATCAGCAATAGTAACTATACTATTAGATCGTGCTTTATACTGCGGATAATTTGCTTCTACAGCTGAATAGTTTAATCCATAAGCTTTAGTTCCGGCTGCATTGTGACAGTTTTGACAATTCATACCATTAGCATCAGCACTAATTTTTCCATTTGGCCCAATATATTTACTAGTGCTTACAATCAATTCACGACCATATTTAATTTGTATTCCCAATTTATTATTGGGAATACCAGCTGTATCTGGAACAAGCCAATCAGAATTCTTAAGCATACTAGTACTTATAACCTTTGAGAATGTTTCTTCATTTATTTTAATTTTTGAGTCAAAATTATTTATTGATAATGATTGGTCAGGTATTAAAACCCATACGACTACAAGAAGCACGGTTACACAAAATACTGAGCTAAAAATAACGATATAATTAGTAAGCCTTTTAATAATCTTTAAATTTTCATTTTCCATAGTTTTATACCGTTTATTTTTTACAATATTATGACATTATACTGTTCAATTTTTATTCTTAATAATTATCTATGATAACTTAAAGTTATGACTAATAGTTATATCATTATATTTCCTTAAATCTAAAAGCCAAATAATTAATCCACTATTAAATTTAATTCGCCAAATGATTTGCTGTTTTCTAAAGATATTGTATTTTTCACTTTGCTAATGTATTTTATTAAATTTCAGGGAAAGAAAAATCTATCAATGTATTCTTTTTAATTAATTTTCATTATTCTAATTGATACGTTTTGCACATTTAAGAAATATTTAAATGCTACTGAATCTTAAGTAGAATTAGTATTGAATTTTGATAAATATTCGAAAAAAATTTACAAATGATTTTAAAAAGAATCTTAGAAATAACAATTGATTACTGCAGATAAAAAATTTTATACATTTATAATATCTGTATTCCACAAAATGATAAATTAAAAAATGAATCTAGAAGACCAACTAAAAAATTTGTTCCCAGACCACGTTCCTAGTAACGAACCAGAGAAAATAAACGATACACCACATGAATTATACGTTCAAAAAGAACCTATGATTTGTAAATATGAAAAACGTAAAGGAAAGCCCACCACAATTATCGAAGGCTATCAAGGAGAAGAGGAAGATTTTAAAATTTTAGCCAAAGAGCTCAAAACCAAATTGAGCGTAGGTGGAAGTTTTAAAGACGGTGCCTTAATTTTACAGGGGGATTACCGTGACAAAATCATGGTCATACTCAAAGAGAAAGGCTTTAAAGTAAAAAGAGTTGGTGGTTAATACTACAAAAAATATTGGTTGCGAAAAAATGGCGAAAAAATCAGTTTTTGATATTTATTGCTATTTTTTTTAACTAATTTTAATTTAGCAAATAATAGTATAACTTTTCTGTTTCAAATAGAAAAGTATAATCGAAAAAAAAATCAAATGATAGCAGCATCAGAATTAATATTAAATCCCGACGGAAGCGTTTACCACCTTAATCTTAAACCTGAAAATATAGCTCACGACATCATATTTGTAGGTGATCCAGATCGTGTTGAAAAAATAACACAACTATTTGACTCTATAGAATTTTCTACTCAAAAAAGAGAATTCAAAATACAAACTGGATCCTACAAAGGAAAAAGACTTACAGTAATTTCAACAGGAATTGGAGCCGACAATATTGACATTGTACTTAATGAACTAGATGCTTTGGTCAATATTGATTTAAAGACTAGATCCATCAAAGACCATTTAACTTCTTTGAATATCGTTCGCATAGGTACATCAGGTTCTTTGCAAGCAGAAATTCCAGTAGACAGTTTTGTAATGTCAAAAATGGGTCTTGGACTTGACAGCATGCTTCGCTCTTATCAAACTGAGGCCATTACCCACCCTGCGCTTGAAGATGCTTTTATCAAACATACCAATTGGGATCTTCAAAAAGGAAGACCATATGCTGTGAGTTGTTCTGAGAAACTAGAAAGACAATTTGAAAGCCCTTCTGTTTTTAAAGGAATTACTGCAACAGCTGGTGGATTTTATGGTCCTCAGGGTCGTATATTACGACTGGCGATTCAAGACGAACAATTAAATCATAAAATGGACAACTTTGTCCATAGTAATTATAAAATCACTAATCTAGAGATGGAAACAGCAGCAATTTATGGCCTATCTGCACTCTTGGGACATCATGCCATTTCCTTAAATGCTATAATTGCCAATCGTGCTAGTGGTACTTTCAGTAGTGATCCAAATTTAGCTACTGCTAATTTAATTGACTTTGCTCTACAGCAATTAATTAAGTAATCAGTTATTTTATTTAATATAAATTCAAATACCTGGAGAAATTCCTTTATAATTTAATACCTTATTTTGTAGATAAGAATAACTAAAGAATGCCAAACAAATATAGGATATTATCTATTTAAAACATTTGAGATAAAAACAAAAGCGAATTTTTATAAAGAAAATTCGCTTTTGTTTTTGCTATAATTACTTTTGATTTATTACTATTTCTAACAGATTATTTAGATTAAAAACCTAACAACTTCGTGTAAAAATTTTATTAAAACAAGAAACGTTGGGTGCTTATTTTGCCATTTTTGCTAAATGTCATACATAGTCATTACTATTTCGATAAAAACTGTTAAACAATATTCAAAAACATTATTTTCAGTCCATAATCATTGATAAAATAGGTACTTTTGAGGGAAATGTAAAATCATCACCGATTTCACTTTTTGAGGTTACTTATGATAAATATTAAGAACATTACTTTTGCTCAAATAAAACAGAGTCTTCAGGTCAAAAAACCTTGGGACGATGTCATTATTTTTGCACTTAATATTTTAATAACAATTCCCCTATTTCTCATCGCTCACGAAAACCTAATCGAACTTAACTGGATTTTCAATCTAGATCGAGTCTTACTTTTCATTCTACTGCTAATAGTGGTACAGCTTTTATTACGACTATTACGGACTATAATTATAATTTGTATTTTTGCTTACATGTTAGCTCTTTTTTATGGAACTACTTTTGGCCAGTATGGTTTCGAAAGTGTTTTTGAAGATTATAATTCAATGATATATACCATGTCTGACAATCCTTTTCCGCAGGATATCATTGTTTCGAAGTTATTACCATTCCCCAACAAATCAAAGATTTTAAACGCCATAGAATACACAAATCCAAAAGTGCGCAATTTTGCAATCATGGCAACCAATAATAATTTCAAAAACATTCGAGGGTATTCAGACTACCGAACCATCATTCAATGTTTTGCTGTTTTCAAAGAAATTCATCACAGGTGGAACTATGTTAGTGACCCAAAAGATGGAGACTATATCGCTACTGCTAGCGAATCATTGGATTATTTTTCTGGTGATTGTGACGACCATTCTATACTTATGGCTGCTTGTGTACGTGCTATCGGAGGAACACCACGTTTGATACATACTAAAGGGCACATATATCCCGAAATTTTAATTGGAACGATGAATGATCTAGAAACCGTAAATTTTTTAATTAAGAATGTATTATTCGTTAAAGAAAGTGCTGGTAAACAGCTTCACTATCATATTGATGAGCGCAATCAAATTTGGCTTAATCTAGACTACACAGCTTCCTATCCTGGCGGACCTTTTATGTCTGAAGAAATCCTTGGAGCTTTAACTTTAAATTAAAAAACCTCATTTTACTATTAAAATGAGGTTTTTTTTAGAACAGAATAAAGTAAACTATTTATTTCCTTTTTCAAAATCAGCAACAAACTGAGCCAATCCACTATCAGTTAATGGGTGTTTCAACAAACCATAAATTGCAGACAAAGGCCCAGTCATTACATCTGCACCAATTTTTGCGCAATTTACAATATGCATAGTATGGCGTACAGATGCAGCCAAAATTTGAGTTTCGTACCCGTAGTTATCATAAATCAATCTAATTTCTTCAATTAATGCTAACCCATCAGTAGAAATATCATCCAAACGACCAATAAAAGGAGAAACATAAGTAGCTCCTGCTTTTGCAGCCAACAATGCTTGACCAGCAGAGAACACTAAGGTTACGTTCGTTTTTATATCTCTATCCGAGAAATACTTAGCCGCCATAACACCCTCTTTAGTCATTGGCAATTTTACAACGATTTGATCGTGCAATTCAGCTAGTTCTTCACCCTCTTTGATCATTCCGTCATAGTCAAGCGCGTTTACTTCAGCACTTACATCACCATCAACAAGGTTACATATATCCACATAATGCTTCAAGATGTTGTTTTTTCCTGTGATTCCCTCTTTAGCCATTAATGACGGATTTGTAGTTACTCCATCCAAAACACCTAAAGCTTGCGCTTCTTTAATTTGAGCTAAATTAGCCGTATCAATAAAAAATTTCATATTGTTAATTTATTTATGTTTAATAATTTACTTCCTTAGTTTACAAAATTCCTTTGGGCGTGCCACCACTTACATGAGTAGGCCAACACACTTTGCGGGTAGACGCCTACTCATGCAAGCGCTGTCAGGCTATCCGCTCCGCTTCGGCGGATTGCTCCTATCCTTCACGCAAAACCGCTACTAATTTACAATTTATAATGGTTCATTAGCATTTTTTCATATACTTTATCAGGCAAAATACGTTTGAGGACAATCGAAATTTTTTGCATAAAAGCCCCTACCTTATAATGAACCTTTGGATTTGGAGTTTGTATAATTGCATAAACAGCTGTTGCCATCTCTAGTGGATTACTACCTTCATCCACATGTGTATCCATCGTTTTTAACATCGTACCATATACAGCTTCATAAGCCGAGCCCGCCACAACAGGAGCATGAAACCTCCCTGATGCTATATTGGTAGCAAAATCACCTGGAGCAACATTTGTAATTTCAATACCAAATGATTTCACTTCCATACGCAAGGCTTCTGTAATCAATTCTAGGGCACCTTTGGAAGCCGAATAAACAGATCGATACGGTAAACCCATATATCCTGCAATTGAAGTCACATTAATAATCAAACCCGATTTTTGAATACGCATTTGTGGTAAAACTGCTTTCATCACCTCAATTGGACCGAAAAAATTAGTTTCAAAATTATTTTTAATTTCCGCTGTTGGTATTTCTTCTAATGGCCCCGTAATCCCAACACCTGCATTATTGATCACTACATCAATATGGCCAGAACGAGTAATAATATCTGCAATGGCAGTTTTTATAGTCTCTATATTGCGTACATCCAAAGCCAATAAAGGAAAAACTGAATCTGTGATTCGGTCCGGATTTCTACTGGTACCATAGACTGTAAAACCTTTTCGGTGTAGAAATTCTCCAATAGATTTCCCAATTCCCGATGAACCCCCAGTTATCAAAACTACTTTACTCATATTCTACATCATTTAGAAATGTCCAAAAATAAAAAAATCTTCCCTAGGGAAGACACATTTATTCTTTTTACTAAAAAATGGCAAGCGACCTACATCGCACCGCTCAACCACGTACCCTTGCTATGTTCCCATCCTGGGGGAGTCTGCAGGAGCTGGTCGTGTAGGACTTGCCGGTGCAAATATACAATCTTTTTATATTTCTACAAGGCCTTTGTGCTCTAAAAATAACATTGTATATTGGTCAAACAAATTTATTAAACAATGAAAAAACATAACTCACTATCTATCATTTTATTAGGAATCGCAATTTCTAGTTGTGGTGGCAAAAAAAAAGGTGAAAATTCTATATTTACTTTCGATTCAAGTCAATATTCGGCACAATATACACCTCAAGACAAGGTTGATTTAGCAATTTTAAACTCTACTGCAAAAGAAATTGATAGCATCGTCTATTTTGTAAATGATAAAAAAGTAGAGACAACAAAGGGAAACAAAAAAGTCTTTTTTGGATTTAAGGATCAAAAACTTGGGTACCAAAACCTAAAAGCAATAGTTTATTTTGAAGACGAAAACTCTATAGCTACAGCAAGAGTAGAACTGGTTTCGAATATTACTCCGAAATTATTAAAGTATAAAGTAATCAATACCTACCCTCACGATACAAATTCCTTTACAGAAGGTTTAGAGTTTTACAAAGATACGCTTTATGAAAGCACTGGTTTGGAAGGTAAATCATACTTAAGAAAATACGACTATAAAACAGGAAAAGTATTTAAGCAAATTGACTTAGATCCCAAATACTTTGGCGAAGGAATTACTATTTTGAATGACAAGATATATCAATTAACTTGGCAAAACAAAACTGGTTTTATTTATAATGCTAAGAACATGAAGTTGGAAAAAACCTTTACTTATGAAAAAGATATCGAAGGTTGGGGATTAACTAATGACGGTACCTACCTTTATCAAACGGATAAGACTGAGAAAATATGGAAAATGGATCCAGCAACGCAAAAAATGATTGGTTACGTTAATGTATATGCTGGCAACGCAAAAATCAAGGCTATTAACGAATTGGAATGGATCAATGGTAAAATCTACACTAATGTCTGGATGAAAGATGCTATTGCAGTCGTTGACCCAACAAACGGTGCTGTTGAAGGAATTCTCGATATGTCAGGCTTGCGTAAGTTATTAAAGGTTACCGCAGATGACGTTCTTAACGGAATTGCATACAACCCGAAAACTAAAACTATTTTTGTTACGGGTAAAAACTGGGATAAACTATTTGAGATAACCGTTTCTGAATAATAACAAATTAAAAATTAAAAAACAAATAACGACTGTCACTATTGACAGCCGTTATTTGTTTTTTAATAAAATATAATTCACCAAATAAAATTTACTTCCTTTGGTTTCTATTGAAATTATAAGTAAATCGTTTTGTTTTTCTTTTAAGCAATAATCCAACATTAAACCTGACATTTTAAAACTGGAAGGTTCCCCAATAATTAGTTTCCATAAAATAATTTTAAGTTGAGAATCTTCTAAATTGATTTTATTTACGACAAAATAGCATGCTTTACTATTTATAACACATAAGTTAATTGTGATAAGTCCATAGCAATTCATTACGTAATATTATTAACAAAAAAAAGAGTAGTGAAATACATCACTACTCTTTTTTTTTGTTATTTTAAATAAACTTATCTTAAGTCAAAGCTTGATTTAGAAACTAATACATCTTTATCAAAAACATTTACAAAATAAGATCCTTTTGCGAAATTTTTTCCAGGTAAGTTTTCAGATACTTGTACTGTTTTATTTTCATATTTGATTGTTGTCGCAAAACTATAAGAAAGAGATTTTTCACCAAAATTTTGAGTTTTCTTATCTCCCAATACATTGCTTTTACTATCAATTACTTGCACATAATAAGTTTTATCACCAGACTTAGCAATTTGATTTTCTGCAATTGTAAAACTAATTTTAAGCATATCCGCTCTACTAGCTTTATCAGTTTCAATTTGTTTCTCTGTACTTCTTAATAAACCTGGGCTTCTTACAATATAAGCAGATGTTTTAAGATTTACAATAGACAATTTTGTCCCTTTCTCAACTACTTTAGCTAATTCATCATTTTGTCCTAGTAAAGTTTCATTTGTTTTTTGAGAAGCTGTCAATACCACATTTGTACTATCACGTTGCACAGTAAGTTTTGTATTTTGCTTTTTCAAACCTTCATTTTCTGCCATTAGGTTTTTCATGTTGGCTTGCAATGCTATAAATTGAGTCTTGTATTTTGCCATTGAAGCAACATCACCTTTTGATTTACTTAAATCAGACATTAAACTTACTACTTTATCTCTCTCTTTGATTAATTCTTCAGACATTGAAGTATTTTCAGCTATGGCAGCATCGTAGGTTGCTTTTAGCTCTTGCAAATCTTTCATTACGGTCTCTTTTTCCGAAACTGTAGTAGTTAATTCTGTTTTTACATTTTCAACATCCGAAGACATTTTAAAGATATAGACCAAACTCCCTACTAATAGAATTGCTAAAACTGCTATTACAGCCTTTAGACTTGAATTACTTTGTTGATTTTCCATTTTTACAATATTGTTTGTTTTTTTGTTAATTATGATTTTTCAAATTTAATGAATATATATTCAAGTTATAACGTAAGTTAATAAATTATAGTATTTTTGAATAAATATTTTTTTTTATGGAGAAGCTTTTACCGTTTACGATCAAAGAACTTGGGAAAATTACCAATCATAGAAGTGGTGAAATAAAGTTTGGTGAAAAAATGTTAACCCTGCCTCCAAACGCAGATATAACTACATTTTTAAAAGCATCAGAAGCTAAGTTTGTTCTACTAGGAATTCCAGAAGATGTTGGAATCAGAGCCAATTACGGTAGACCAGGAGCAGCATCAGCTTGGAAAACAGCCATAAAAAGCATTGCTAATATTCAACATAATAGGTTTTGCAAAGGAAGTCAAATAATTATTCTGGGAGAGGTTGACGTTTATGAAGAAATGCTTGAAGCCAAAGATTTGGATTACAAAATCATGGATGATCGCTTAAAATTAAGCAAACTAGTAGAAAAAATTGACAAAGAGGTTTCACATATAATTTTTACTATAATTAAGGCTGGAAAAACACCTATAATCATTGGAGGAGGACATAATAATTCCTACGGAAATATAAAAGGAGCTGCTTTAGCCAAAGGAAAACCTGTAAATGCTGTTAATTTTGATGCTCATTCCGACTTTAGAATTCTAGAAGGTCGTCATAGTGGCAATGGATTTTCATATGCGTATGAGGAAGGATTTTTAAAAAAATACTTCGTTTTTGGGCTCCACGAGAATTACACTTCCAAAAGTGTATTAGACATTATCAAAAAAACAGAAGAAAGAGTTCGTTATAATACCTATGATAGTATCAAAATCAGAAATGAAAAGCAATTTTACCAAGAAATGGTTGCTGCCCATGAATTCATAAAAACGGATTCCTATGGCATCGAAATTGACTTAGATGCTATTCCTAATATCCCTAGTAGCGCTATGACTTTAAGCGGTTTCTCTATTGAAGAACTACGCCAATTTGTCGCCTATTTTGGTAAGCACAAAAATGCCGCTTACTTACATATTTGTGAAGGTGCTCCAGATTTAGGAGAAGAAAAAAACAATCATCTAATAGGAAATTTAACAGGGTATTTGGTAACAGATTTCATAAAAGCAAACCAAGAAAAATAGTCTTTATACCTGTCATAAAATAGCCTATTTACAGGGATTAGATAAATAACACTATCTTTGCAGCACTATCACTGTACTTATTACAGTATATTTAATTTCAAAAATATGTTATTCGAAGATTTATCACTTTCAAAAAGTATCCAAAAAGCCGTATATGAATTAGGCTATACTACCCCTACCCCTATTCAAGAAAAATCTATTCCACTAGTTCTAGCTGGAAAAGACGTAATTGGATGCGCACAAACAGGAACTGGAAAAACTGCTGCTTTTGCTATACCTATTATACATCAACTACACCGTATTGTAGGGTCTAGTAAAAAAGCAAAACAAATTAGGGCATTAGTGATTACACCTACTAGAGAACTTGCAGTTCAAATTGGACAAAGTTTTGATACCTATTCCAAATATACCAACCTAACACAACTAACCATATTTGGAGGAGTTTCACAAAACCCACAAGTAGATAGCTTAAGAAATGGTATTGATATTCTTATTGCAACACCAGGAAGATTATTAGATTTACATAAACAAGGTTTCATTGACTTGGATCATTTACATACTTTGGTACTTGATGAAGCAGATCAAATGCTTGACATGGGATTTGTAAATGATGTTAAAAAAATAGTAAAATTGACACCAAATAACCGTCAAACATTATTTTTCTCTGCTACGATGCCGATTGCTATCCGCGAGTTAGCTGAAATGTTTTTAACAAGTCCTGAAACTATTACCGTTTCTCCAGTTTCATCTACAGCTGAAAACGTAGAACAACGTGTTTATTTTGTTGAAAAGGGGGAAAAAAGAAATCTTCTATATCAATTAATAAAAAATGAAAACCTTACCGATGTATTGGTTTTTTCTAGAACTAAACATGGTGCAGATAATGTGGTTAAAGCTTTGCGAAAAAACAATATTCCAGCTGAAGCTATTCATGGTGACAAATCTCAAAATGCAAGGCAAAGAGTACTTGAAGCATTTAAAAACAAAGAAGTAGGAGTTCTTGTCGCAACAGATATAGCAGCTAGAGGTATTGATATTGATCAACTACCTGTTGTTATTAATTTTGACTTACCCAATATCCCCGAAACTTATGTACATAGAATAGGTCGTACAGGTAGAGCTGGAAATGGTGGTATCGCTATTTCCTTTTGTAGTAAAGACGAGCATGGCTATTGGAAAGACATTCAAAAATTAATTAAAGTAGATGTAAAAACCATCAGTGATCACCCTTACCCTTGGCATTCAGGAAATCCTGAGACTGCACCTGGAGGGTCTACAAAACCCAAAAACTCCAATAGAGGTAATGAAGGGCACAAATCAAGAAAATCTACTGCTTCAAAACAAAATAAAAAACGCTGGTATTAGCTTATAAAAAAACGCTTTATATAAAAAGAGGGCACTGAAAAACATCGCATATTTTGATTATCATTGTTTTTTAGATAATAAAAAAACGCTTGTAACAGGATTTATATAATCCGTTGCAAGCGTTTTCCTTTTTAATCTTGATTTTTAATGTTGGTTCAATAAGGCTATTTT
>NZ_JAOQMX010000056.1 GCF_025960985.1 Flavobacterium psychraerolatum
CGCTTGCAACGGATTATATAAATCCTGTTACAAGCGTTTTTTTATTGTCTAAAAAACAATGATAATCAAAATATGCGATGTTTTTCAGTGCCCTCCTTTTCAGGCAACCTTTCTTCACAAGTAAACATAAAACCAAATAATCTAACTTTACAAGTTAGTTCCATCCGCCTCCAAGGGCTCTATAAATATCCACAAATGCATTCATTTGTGATTTTTTAGTATCGATTAGTTCAAACTTAGATTCTAATGCATCACGTTGCGTTAACAACACTTCCATATAATCTGCACGAGCTGATTTAAACAAATCAGTTGAAATTCCAACAGATTGATTTAAAGCTTCTACTTCTTGTGCTTTTAACTCAAAACTTTGTTGCATATTCTTGATTTTGGCTAACTGATTAGCTACTTCAACATAGGCATTTACAATAGTTCTTTCGTAATTATAAACTGCTTGAATTTGTCTTGCATTGGCGCTAATATAACTAGCTTTAATGGCATTTCTATTGATTAATGGAGCAACTAAGTCTCCTGCTAATGAATATAAAAGGGACTGAGGTGTATTCACTAAATACTTCGCGTTAAATGCTTGAAACCCGATACCTGCAGAAATTCCGACAGATGGGTAGAAACGTGCTTTGGCAACTTTGATATCCAAATTTGCTGCTGCTAATTCCATCTCTGCTTTTTTAATATCAGGACGGTTTTCTAACAATTGTGAAGGGATTCCAGCATTGACTTTAGCAGGAATAAGGCTTTCGAACATTTTATGGTCTCTTACAATTGGTTGAGGAAAACGACCAATTAGGTAGTTTATTTTATTCTCAGTCTCTGTAATTTTTTGTTTAATTCCATACTGCATTCCACGAGTTTTTAAAACCTGAGCTTCAAAACGACGTACAGCCAATTCGGTTACACGAGCAGATTCTTTCTGCAATTTCATAATTACCAAAGCATTGGTTTGGATCTCAATATTTTGTTTTACAATTTCCAATTGATTGTCTAAAGCCAATAATTCGTAATACGAATTTGAAATTTCGGCAATTAAATTGGTTTGAACAAAATTACGACCATCTACACTTGCAAAATAACGACTTACAGCTGCTCTTTTGGCATTGTGTAACTTACCCCAAATATCGGCTTCCCAAGTAGCAAAAGCACCAATTTTGTAATCTTGAAGGGGGTCTGGAGTTTCTTTACCAGGCATAATATCAGTGTTAGCTTCGCTAGCTCCCATATTAGTATAACGTCCTAGTTTATCAACTCCTGCTCCTGCTCCAACGTTTACAAAAGGTAAATATTCTCCTTTACGAGCTCTTACTTCACTTTGAGCAATCACTAATTCTTGCATAGTGATATTTAACTCTTGATTGTTTTGCAAAGCATTATCAATCAATGCATTCAAATTGGCATCGGTAAAATAATTCTTCCACTTTGTCTTTGCATTGTTCAAAGTGTCATTGGTTGCATTAAGGAAAACTTCTGGCGTTGTCTTATTTTCTGTCCTTTGAACGACAGAAGGCATTTTACAGCCCGCAAGACTTATTAATACGCAGGTTAGACCTGCGTATTTTATTTTATTTAGTTTATTCATTTTAGTCATTTTCTTCAGTTATTTCGAAAGTATCTATTGCATGTACAAAATCATCTGTTAATGAACTATCTTCTTCGTATTTAATCAATTTACGACCATCTGCCAAACTACCAAAAACATAATAAAGTCCTGGTACAATTACAACACCAAATAAGGTTCCAAATAACATACCCCCAAGTGATGCTGCACCAATAGTAAGGTTTCCAACCGCACCTGGTCCAGTAGCCACTAATAATGGAATCAAACCTGCAATAAATGCAAAAGAGGTCATCAAAATAGGTCTAAAACGTGCTTTTGCACCCTCAATTGCAGCATTTAACACCGTTGAACCTTCGTGATGTTTCTGGATTGCAAATTCCACAATTAAGACGGCATTCTTACCGAGCAGACCGACCAGCATGACTAGTCCCACTTGCGCGTAAATGTCATTGGCTACCCCTGCGAATTTAATCAACATAAATGCACCAAAAATACCTGGAGGTAAAGAAAGAATTACAGCAAACGGAAGAATAAAACTTTCGTACTGTGCAACTAATACTAAGTAAACAAACAATAATACAATAATAAATATATAAATAGCTTCATTACCCCTAGCAACTTCATCTTTTTGAAGTCCTGCCCAGTCAATATCATACCCTTTAGGTAATTTATCTTTAGCAACTTCTTGAATTGCTTTAATAGCTTCACCACTACTGTATCCTTCAGCCGGAGAACATCTAATAGAGGCCGAGTTGTACATATTGTAACGGTTCACCTCATAAATCCCTTGTGTTTTTTTCATACTCATAAATGAAGAATAAGGAACCTCTTCTCCTCTATCATTTTTCACATAGAGTTTCATCACATCTTCAGGAAGTCTTCTGTATTTTGGATCAGCTTGTACGTAAACCTTAAAGTAACGTCCGTATTTAATAAAACCTTGATCATAAGTACTACCAATAAGAATAGATAAGTTTTCCATAGCCTCATTAATAGAAACTCCTTTCTGCATCGCTGCCTGATTATCTACTTCTAATTCATATTGAGGATAATCTGTACTATAAAAAGTAAACAAAGATGTAATCTCTTTTCTCTTTTCAAGCTCAGCCATAAACTCCTTAGTAGTTCTATCTAAACGTTTATAATCAATCGTATTATTTTTATCTAACAATTGCAAAGCAATACCCCCTGCAGCTCCATATCCTGGTACAGCTGGTGGATTAAAGAATTCAATTTTTGCTCCAGGTATGTCCTTCGCTTTTTCTTCTAATTCTTCCATGATTTGTTTTGCAGTACGATCTCTTTCACTCCAGTCATCTAAGTTAATCAAAAGTGTTCCTGAGTTAGATCCACGACCTTGAGTCAAGATTTCATAACCCGCTAATGCAGACACAGATTTAATACCTTTTATTGTCTTTGCTGCTTCTTGTAATTGACGACTTATCGCATAAGTTCTTTCTAAGGTAGATCCTGGAGGAGTTTGTAGTACGGAATAAATCATTCCTTGATCTTCATCAGGTACAAAACCTGAAGGAAGAATATTTGAAATTCCAACAATTCCACAAGCAAAAGCAATTAATACCCCAAAAGTTACCGTTCTTCTGGTTACAATCATTTTCAATAACTTAACATAACTATTGGTAAGTCCATCAAATTGTCTGTTGAAAGCACCTAAAAATTTATCAATAAAATTTTTCTTTTTTTCAACTCCATGATTATTTTTTAGTAAAATCGCACACAAAACAGGTGTTAAAGTAAGTGCAACAGTACCAGAAATTACGATCGATGCAGCCATTGTAATAGAGAATTGTCTGTAGAATATACCTACGGGCCCTGACATAAATGCTACAGGGACAAAAACAGCAGTCATTAACAATGTAATAGCTATAATGGCACCACTAATTTCTCCTAAAACTTTTTTAACGGCATTGTAAGGAGAGATATGCGGTTCTTCTTCAAATTTGGCATGAACTGCCTCGACGACGACAATTGCATCATCGACGACAATTCCAATAGCTAGAACTAAGGCAAATAATGTAATCAAGTTAATTGTCAATCCAAAAGCAAGCATTACAAAAAAGGCTCCAATTAAAGATACTGGTACTGCCAAAATTGGAATTAATGTAGAACGCCAATCCCCTAAGAATATAAAAACCACAATCGCTACCAATATAAAGGCATCTCTTAAGGTATGAATTACTTCTTCAACAGATGTATCTAAGAAATTAGAAACGTTATAACTAATTTCATAATCTATACCAGGTGGAAAATCTTTTTTAAGACTTTCTAATTTTTCTTTTAAACCGTCAATTACCTCTGTAGCATTACTACCATAGGCTTGATTTATTGTAATTGCTGCAGAAGGAAACTCATCTTTATTGGAGTAAACATCATAGAATTCACTACCCATTTCAACATCTGCCACATCACCTAAACGAAGTATTTCTCCATTAGGTTTTGCTCTCAAAATAATATCTTTATATTCTTGAGCTTTATTAAACCTACCTTTATAAGTTAAAACATACTCTATAGATTCTGAAACTTTACTATCAGCTCGACCTAACCTTCCCGGAGAACCAATAACACTCTGCGTATCAATGGATTCCATAACCTCTTTTGTCGATATATTGTAAGCTCTCATTCTATCTGGTTTCAACCACACACGCATTGCATATTGTCTAGTACCAATGATTTTTACAAATCCAACACCTTTTACCCTTTGCAATTCAGGCATTACATTAACATAAGCATAATTAAAGATATACTCCATGTTGACATTCTTAGTGTCTTTACCGTATAAATTCACATACATAAGCATGTTAGGCATTAATTGCTGTACAATTAATCCTTCTAACTGAACAAGTTTAGGTAATTTACTTTGCATCTGAAGAACACGATTGTTCACATTTACAAGTGCCTGATTAGGATCTGTTCCTTTATCAAATACAACAGTAATATTTGCTTCTCCAGAACTGGCAGCAGTAGAAAACATATATTTAGTACCTGGAACACCATTAATAGCTTGTTCTAAAGGGATAAGAACTGATTCTGTCAAAACCGTAGAACTTGCTCCTGGATAAGCCAAATATACAACAATCATTGGCGGTGCAATGTCTGGGAACTGTGACTTAGGCAGCGTTTTTATGGCTAATACCCCCATAAACACGATAAGTAATGATATTACTATCGCTAGGGCTGGCCTGTGGATAAATTTTTGAAACATATTGTTTTATTTTTTTTTAATTAGTATCGCCATTTATTCAGCTTCTAAATCTAAATGAGAGATTACATATTTAGGCTGTTTAAAATCATATTTTATTTTCTGATTTTCTTTAACTTTTCTAATTCCTTCTAAAAGTATTTTATCACCCACTTTTAATCCATCAGTGATAACATATAAATTTCTCATTTCAAGTCCTACTTTAACCATTCTTGATTTAAGAACATTATCTTTAGTAACAACGTAAACATATTTTTTATCTAAAACTTCATAGGTTGTTTTCTGAGGTATTACCATTACATCTTTTAAAGGAATATCCATTACAATATTTCCAGTTTCCCCATGTCTCAATAATTGTTCTGGATTTTGAAAAGTAGCTCTAAATGGAATATTACCTGTTTCATTATCAAAATCAGCTACAATTGTCTCAACAAGTCCCACATGGTCAAATATCTTTCCATTAGCCATTTCCAATTTAACTTTCAAAGGATTTGCTTTTGAAATCTTATTCTTTAAATTAAGATATTCTGCTTCTGGTACATTATAGTATACCCACATTTGGCTATTATCTGATAGACTTGTTAACCAATCTCCTTCAGAAACAAGACTACCCAATCGTACATGAAAATAATCAACAATACCACTGAATGGAGCATTTATATTTGTAAATTGTAAATGAACATTTTTTAAAGATAAATCAGCATTTGCTTTTGCTAATTTAGCTTTAACCATAGCCAGTTCATTTTGAGAAACTACATTTTGATCTGCTAATTTTTTTGTGTTTTTATATTCAATTTCAGCAAATTGAGCCTCTGCTCCAGCACTTTCCTTTTCAGCCTGATAAATATTTGGCATAATTTGAAATAATTTATGGCCTTTTTGAACATACTGCCCTTCATCTACAAAAATATTTTGCAAGTACCCTGTTTGTTGTGCACGTATCTCAATATGCTGAATTGCATGAATTTGACATACATATTCCTTAGTAATTATTGTGTCAATCCTAATTGGATTTGTAACAAGATAAGTATCTTCTTTTTCTTTTTCTTCTTCTTTTTTACAGCTTGTATGGCATAACAAGACACACAAACCCACAAACATGAGTGTTTTCTTCATAATAATAATGATTTTTAAAGCAATTGGTTTTTGTAATAATTTTCAAAAAGTAAACTAAGAATAATACAATACGTATTCTCATAGTTATTTCAATAACAAAAGGATGTTTTTGTTTAGATTAAAAATAAACTTGTGATTTGATTGGTAATTAGGATACCAACAAGAAATGTTTTAAATCAAATGCGAAACACTTGAAATAAAACATATTTTCTGCATGAAGTATAGCAGTCGAAAGTTATTCTATAAACTGTTCTTTTATTACAACTACCGTAGTAGGCAATATCATCAGTAATTTGATAAAAGGTAGCTAAATAATTAGCCGTATTAATTAACTCTTTTTTCGAAGTAAGAACTTCATCTTCTTCACCTTCATTATCGGTAGCACGAAGTTTATTAAGATCTCTTCCACCTGATGAATGTTGCGTATTCAAAAATATATCAGAATGATCAAAGTAATTTGTTAATAAAGTAGAATGATTATCATGCGATTTTAAACTACATAATGCTGAAGTTGAATGATCCAAATGAATAGCATACATAGACGTTCCTGTTCCTCCGAAAAGGACCAAAAAAGAAAGTAGTAGATATTGGATGAATAACTTCTTTATCATGCCCCAAAAGTACACAAACTTTTTTATACTTGGCAATAGCTATATTGTTAAATATTGTTAATTGATTAAAATACCTTTTATCTCATCACACCCCTACTGTTCGCATGGGTTACCAGCTTTTTTTTACTTAAAAACACCTCATATAGTGGTTATTTAGGGTATCTAGTCTAAAATATTTTGATTTTCATTAACACTTCAAAAAAATAATTATCATTATATTATTTTTTTTCCTTATCTAATTATTTTTATTTATTCTAAATAAATGTGTTTTTTTTTGAGATATATTTCTACAATAATATCTTTATTTTTAATTTCCAATAATAAAAAACATAGCATAACAATTCCTGCTTTTTTACTAATAATACTAATTACGAAAGGACAAAAAATTAATTCAATCGAAAATAATGTAATAAGAAAGTGAGTATACTAAATTGATAACCAAATAGAAATAAGTAAAAAAGGTAAAACACTTAATAAAATTTTAATAGCTTGAAAGAAGAACTTAAAAAAGTATAGCAGTATCTCAATAAGAATTGAAAATAATGAATGTTCAATAAAGTATACAAGTAATCAATAATAAAATACTCTCGTACCACAATCCACTCACTTATGTGTTATTAAAATATATTAAAAACATGCAATATATGTTGAGGATGTAAGAGATAGAACTCAAGAAACTTTTTAGTTTTAATACAACAACATACTTCTTATATAGGTATTTAAAAAAAGTTACCGATTTACAGATACTCAATTGGTAAGAAAGCATTCCAATAAACTATCCAACTTTATTAATCCTTGACTTAACAAAAACCACTGAGATTAAAAAATAATTTAATACTAATTATAAATAGAAATCATACAGCAGGGTGGAGCAATCGTATTAACAGTAGCTCTACAACCTGAAGGACCGATATGAAGTAACTATTTACAAATGCACTCGGTTATAATTGAAAAAATTTACTCTTTTTTTAATTATCAAACATTGTCAATGAAGTAAATTATTGTACACAAAAAAACTATAGTAAAATCCCTATTGATACGAGACAATTTATGGATAATTAAAAATATAAACTGTAATTTTGTAAAAATTCTCGTTTAAAATAAATAATACAAAAGATGATTAAAAAAAGCACTTTTAGAAACCTACACCGTGATCTTGGTTATTTTTACATAGGTCTAATTGTTTCCTTCGCCTTTTCAGGTTTGATGATGAATCACCGCGAAAGTTGGCATCCTGAAAAGTACACAACGCAAACACAAATGCTCATTATTAAGTTACCAGAAATAAGTGAACTTAACGATGATTATGCAACAAAGCTTGGAAATAGATATCATTTCCATGACAAATTAAGGCGCCAAACGATTAAAAATAATACTTATAAAATTTCATTTGAGAAACATGATGTCGAAATTGATATCAAAACGGGTAAAGGTGAAATAGTCTCTTTCAATAAAACACCTATCATAAGCCAAGCAATGTCGTTGCATACTAATACCTCTAACTTTTGGATCTATTATTCTGATATTTTTGCCTTAAGCTTAATAATCATCGCTCTAACAGGTATTATAATGGTAAAAGAAGGAGAATTTAGCTTTAGAAGCAGGGGATGGAAATTAGCCATAGCTGGTATTATTTTTCCACTGATATTTCTTATCTTATTTGGATAATCAAAATCATTATTTAATAAAACACCCATTCGTTACCAAAACGAATGGGTATTTTTTTTGCATTGAATTGTACTCCATAATTTTGCTTTATTACTATTAATAAATTTCTACATACTAAATCTAGTTAAGCACAACTTGCCCAATCTACTTTCTTTAGGGTCTTAGAATCTTTCGAATACTTCAAAAAAATTTGTGTCTTATTTTGGGCTGTAATTTCAAAACTTTTTCTTTTGTTAATATCGGATTGGTAATAAATTTAAATTGGTCTGTTAACTCCTAATATAATGGTCTTTGTAGAAAGAAATCATTGATATTCTTAGATTTCATATCCAATTATTAACTGCAGTAGCACATTCTTTGGATGTCGTATATTTATTGATAAAAACAATATCTATAATTAAAAACTATCGAAGTATACCTCCCAGAACATAAAATTTCGGTTATCGCTTCTAATATTACTTCTGATTGTGGTTTGTATCGGAAAATTTAATATGGTTATTTTTATCAATATATATTACAAGAAAAAGAGGTAAAACACATTTTTTGGGAATACGAATGAATTATGATATTCATACAAAGTCAGTTTTGGATCTAGCTGGATAAACATTTACCTTTTTGATTCGTTTAATGATTCCTACTTTATCAGCGACAGGATTTTTTGTTTGGTTTACTAGTATATACCCGCAGAAATCTAGTTAATTTCTATTTTATTTAATAAAAAAAACTCTTAAAAACCTATATTAAAAGTACAACGTAAGTTTCATAATTCTAGTACTTTTCTACCTAAAATAACTTCAATTCGTTGTATCAGATTACACTTACGTTAAAAAAACTTTTTAGAGCTGTAAACTATTACAATCCAGAAAGTTAAAAAAAACATAATTTATTATTTTTATTTAATCTAAATAAAGTTTGATTTTTTGAATATCATAGCTACATTTGCATTTTATTTTTAATCAATCTAAATAAACATGATAACCAGAATTTTACTTACTAGCATTTGTTTGATTAGTCTTCAAACCCAAGCCCAAGAATTAGCATATAACAACATTTCTCCCACTATTAGAGAAAAGTATACTGTAAATCGCGATACAGTGAAAAATAAAAAGGGTGAAGTCCTTAAAGAAATAGTGGTTACCACAAACAAATCTACAAAGCCTGTTTCGGTAGCTCGCTCCGGAATTAAAATTATGGACCTACCACAAAGTGTTCAAGTCATTGGTAGCGAGATCATAACACAGCAACAAGCCATACGTTTAAGCGATGTTATAAAAAATGCTAATGGTGTTTATGTAGGCTCAGCTCGAGGAGGTGCCCAAGAATCATTGTGGTCAAGAGGATACGATATGACCTCAAACAACATGCTTAAAAATGGTTTTAGATATAATGGGGGTTCAATCCCAGAAGTTTCATCTTTAGATAGAGTTGAATTCTTAAAAGGAAGCTCCGCATTGTTATTTGGTAACGTTGCTCCAGGAGGAATTCTTAATATGGTAACCAAAACTCCTCAATTTTTCAATGGAGGAGAAATAAACATGCAAGCTGGAAGTTATGCTTTTTATAAACCTTCAATAGATTTTTACGGACCTCTTAACAAAACGATTGCTTATCGATTTACAGGTTCCTACGAAAATTCTAAAAGTTTTAGAGATGTAGTGAAAAACAAACGTATCTACTATAACCCTTCACTCTTATTTAACATTAGTGATAAAACACAAATTACAGTTCAAGCAGATTATTTAAGTGCTGACTGGACACCAGATTTTGGAACAGGAATCATTGGTAAAGAAATTCTCGATTTACCTCGTAACAATTTTTATGCTGCATTATGGTCCACTGGAAACACCAAATCATCTAGCGCCTCGGCATTAGTTAACCATGATTTTAATAAAAACTGGAAACTTAATTTTAATTCTTCTTATCAGTATTACAACAGAAAATCAAGATCTACAGCACAAATGTATGGTCTTGAAACCTATACTAATCGAGGAGATTGGAATAGACCTTTAACACAAAGCAATAATCAAGAAAAGATCCTTGGAGAACAATTAAGCATACAAGGAATTTTTAACACTGGAAAAATCAAACATCAAATTTTTACAGGTGTAGATTATGAAAATTCACTAGCAAAAGCCTACACCTATACTTTCTTTGATGCTGCAGGAAATATAAAATCGACTGAAGATACAGCAATCAATTTGTTCAATTACGATCTAAGTGCAGAAAGTACTGTGGCTCCATTTGACTCCAGAGCTACTCAAATAGTAAATACTGACTCACAACGTTTTGGTGCCTACTTTCAAGATCTGATATCGCTTACCGATAAATTCAAAGTACTAGCAGGTATTCGTTGGTCTTGGATCGAGTCAGAAGCATCTACTTACAAAGAAACGCTTGTCAACAAGTTTCAAACGGTAGCACCAGAAAATAATACTCCAACTGTTGCTGCAAAACGTTTGGATAATGCTTTCTCACCAAAAGTTGGGCTTGTATACCAACCAACAAGAGATATCACTATCTTCTCAAGCTACTCCAACTCTTTTACACCAAATACGTCGGGTACAACAGTAGATTTACAACCTGTAAAACCTTCGATTATTGATCAATATGAGGCCGGAATCAAAACAGATTTCTGGAGAGGAATTCTAAGTACTAATGTTACCGTTTATCAAATTTCGAACAATAATTTAGTTCAAACTGCTCAATTCAAAGCTGATGGGTCTGCCAACACCGATACATCTTTAAAAGTTTTAAGCGGACAAACAAAAAGTAAAGGAATTGAAATTGACATCACCGCCAGACCTTTTGAAGGTTTCAATATCAATGCAGGATACAGTTACAACGATATGCGCTTTGTAAAAACACCAGTTGCTGTTGGTAATTCAATCGAAGGAGATCGCGTTGCTAGAACTCCTGCCAATACTGCCAACCTAAGCTTTTTCTACAAAATACCTTCTGGAGCATTAAAAGGAATATCAGTTGGTGCTATTGGTAATTATATCGGGAATCGCATTGCTGGTTGGAACAACCGTTATATTGAGGACACCGCAAATCCTGGAACGTTACTTATTCAAGATAGAGAAGTTCCTGTAGATGGTTATGCAACTATCGACTTTTCAGCAGGTTACTCTTGGAGTAAACTTTCTCTTCTGTGCAAATTATCGAACATCACGAACGAACTCAATTATACCGTTCATGAAAATTATAGTGCAAACCCAATTGCTCCTAGACAAGTAATGGCTAGTCTAAAATATAGTTTATAACATTGTATTTTACACAAAAAGAAAAAATCCCATTTGCAAATGCGCAAATGGGATTTTTTAGTTTTATTTCTTAACGCTTAATGTCTCTAGTATCTTTTCTTCAAAACCAAGTAAGGCACGTCGTGCATAGTCTACTTTCTTTTTTGTTTTGAATTCATACGAAACTTCTAAGAAGTTTTTAAAAGGAACCTTTGGTTGTACTTTCAATGCATCATTCTTTTTATAAGTGACCTTAATCGGAATGTCTTTGTAGTACGTAAAATATTCTGGGTGTGTAATCACGCCCAATGTAGAGCAGTCAAACGGAATAAATCCTCGTATTCCAAAAAACTTCTCGTTCTTCTCCATCCACGGTTGTACAATGTCAAAAAGCCATTTATCTGCTTCTTCCTTTTGATCCAAACTAGCCAAATCTATATTCCCTATAAAAGTGTACGAACTGGGTTCATAGCCCGCAAAAACTAGCGGTATAGATGATTCCAAAACCACATCCATAGATTTGTAATCCAACTCATAATTGTAATCAAATACATTCAATTTACCATGACCTGGATTGAAAGGTAAATCAGGAGTACGAGCTGCGCAAATACTAATTTTTTCGATTTGCGGAATAATATCAGGATGATTTTTTATCAATGTTGCAATGTTGGTCATTGGTCCCAAAGCCAAAATGGTCAATTTCTCTTTTTTCAATGCTTCGTACAACGCTCTCGTTCCATCATTTTCAACACCCAAATCATCTGCTTTTGGTGATCCTTTATATACTGGAATCGCCTTTCCTTTGTTGTGCCATTGCAACAATTTATTAATTACATCATAGCTATAATCCACATAAGTGATCGAACTGATTCCGACTATTTCGATTTGTGGTTGTTTCAACGCCATAATCAGTGTGAAAGCATCATCAACTTCTCGAGGTCCTGATGCATCGGGCATTCCAATCATCAAATCGGTATCAAACCACACCTTTGTTTGTGCTTGCGCTAGACTTCCCCACACCAACAACCCAACATAAAATATATACTTCATCTTATTCGTTTAAAATTAATTCATAAGCAATATGCAATAGCATTTTCTTTTTATCCAAAGACATTTCAAGTGGCAATTGTGCCAACCCAATCAATCGTCGCATAATTTCCGTTCCAACAAAACCATTCAAAATGGCACTGTTCAATTGGTCAAAACTTTCATAATTCTCAGCCACCTTAACGATTAAGGCTTCGCTCTGCCCCGACAAATGTAAATGTGCAATAAAAACAGCCAAATCAAACTCTCTTGATCCAAAAAAGCAAAATTCAGGATCGATTACTTTGATTCCTTTTTGGGTTTGCAACCAACTCCCAGGATAAAAATCACCATGCAACAAATACTTCCCTTTCGATAAATATAAGCCACCCAATACTTCAACCCTTTGTCTCAAAGCATTGTTTTTTTTGTAGACTACTGCCAAATCCTGCAAACCATCTTGTATTGTATTCAAGTCAAAACCGTTCTCTTCCATAAACGGATACTTAAATATATGTTCGTGGTTCAACACCCTCATTTCTTCATTTGCCAATTCATCATCCACCCTAGTTTTTGCAAAAGCTTGATGCAAAGTACTCAAATACGACACTAGTTTTTCCAAGGAAGCAACAGACAATTCTTCGCCATCTTGATACAAAATCGTACAATCATTTGCAGGTCCCAAATCTTCGATAGCAACCAGTTTATTGGCAACATCTACGCCCAATTTCTCGGGCATAAAGTGTTGCAGAAAGTCATTTTCTTTTATTTTATCATAAAAAGAAGCCTCTATAAGTACGCGCTCTGCGGGAGCAGCCACCTGCGGATACTTCTCTACATACCCACGCGCTTGCTTGAGAATAAAACTACGTTGGTTTGTTTTTACTCGCAAAACATAATTCATGTTCCCCGCACCCGGAATGGTCAAACTAGTAATCTCTTCATTCGTTCCTAACCATCCCAAATTTGTCAAACAAACTGTCAAATCCGCTGGATTATTTGCATCCAATACAAACATATATTTTTCTTTAAAATTATAAATCTCATTACTTGGGCGTTCCCGCCAGAAAAAGGCGGTCGGGCTATCCGCTATATCTTTTGTTCCGCTATCGCTACACAAAAGGATACCGCTCCTATCCCTAACGCAAACCCTGCTTCCCATTTCTAATCCCTAAAACAAATAACGTACCCCAAACTGAAACTGTCTTGGTGGTGAAGCATTACGTTGCGTAAACAAACCACTAGCACTTGATCCACCTTGAATCTGGTTACTTTGAGTGGCATTATTACTGTACCCACTTAAATTTTCTGCGTTTAGTAAATTAAAAATATCTGCTCGCACTTCTATTTTTCGATCACCACCCACCGCAAATTGATGTTGTAGTCCCAAGTCAAAAGTAGTGTTCCAAGGTAGGCGGTCGCTATTCCTGCTCTCTCCCGGAAAACGGTCACTATTCCCCGTGTAGGCATCTGCGAAACTTGCGCCATCACCATTCAAATCAGTTGTTCCAAAACCTAGCGGAATACGATTTATCGGTTGTCCACTTTGCAATAATCCTGTAAAAGTAACCGTTGACCCTTTGAAGGGATAATAATTGTAGATTCCGTTAATATTGTGCGTTCGATCATTTACAGAAGGTCCCCATTCATTGGCATAATTATTCGCATCCGAAGCTCTAAAATTGATTCCGTCTGTATTATTTTTACTTGATGAAAGTGTATAATTCAATCGATACGAATAATCATCTGTACCTCTCTTTTTTTGATAGTTCAAACTCATGGCGTAGTAGCGTGACTTGCCTTCGTTTTCACTCATTATTATACTTCGTGCTATTCCTGTATATGTTTGCCCATTGATAGTAGCAGTACCATTTACAATCGGAATTGGTCGGCTTGCATCTGCTTGCGCTACAGTTCGAATGACCACATTATTCGGATCAATAGGATATTCTGCTGCTGCATTTAGATTGCGCAAACGAGTTAAATTTTCTCCTCTATTATGTACTAAATCGACATAAAACAATCTATCATCAGATAGTTGCAATTGATACCCCAAAGCAAATTCATGACTGTAGGCATTTTTATAACCATTCGGATTTAGAATCCTTCTTTCGTTTGAAAAAACTGTTTCTCTTTGTCCCTGCAAATCAGTAGCTGAAGGACCATTCAAATAAGAAACATTATTTACCGTAGCATTCAAATTTCCGTTATAAGTAATCGCATCAATATTGGTACTAGCTGGTAATATCCCCAAACGTTTTAATTCCTGCAACTCTATTTTATAACTGGCCGATGTCGTATTTTGTTGCAACGCATCACTATAGACCGCATAACTTACTTTATCATATGAAATACCATACCCCCCACGCAAACTACTGTTATTATTCAGTTTATAGTTAAAATTAAATCGTGGTGCCAAGTTATTGTAATCTCCTTTATTGCTACCGCCCTTCGATAAATTATCATAATCGTATCGTAAACCCAAAGTCAAATTCAATCGATCGGTTACAGACCATAAATCTTCGATATAAGCTGAATAAATATCTTGATGGGTTCCAAAAGAAGTGGGTCTCAACTCCACATTATAATCTAAAACTTGTGCATCTGCCGGGATATCGTTTACATTCAAAGCGCCACCTACTCCACTGTTTTTTATTTGATCAATTTGAGTCTGAGTCAACTTCACCCTGTAATTCCCTACTGGATTTCCTCCACCAAACAAAACATGACTCCCTCGTATAAAGTTTAGTCCTGCTTTGATAGTGTGTTTCTCTGTGTAATATTTCACTTTTTGTTGTAACTGCACTGTGTTTTCGATAGCATCAAAAACATAACCTGGATTCCCAATTACACCTAGCGTTTCATCATTTACTCCCAAAACAGTAACCTGCGACGTATTTGGATTGAATGGCTTAGCATAATTCCATCTAAAGCGGCTGTACTGCACATTGGTCTCTCCAGAAAAATCACCTAATTTGTAACTGTTTTTCAAAGCCAATAAAATACTATTACGTTGCTGTGAATTTCCTGCAGAAGCAAATGTAGAACCGCCATCCAAACCACCACCTTGGCGCTCAATATCCACAACACCTACATTCGCACGTAAAGACGAGTTGAAATTTGAGTTCCAAATTTGATCAATTTTGGTCGAAAAATAATTAAATTGATTGGTACCACGCACCGATTCTGCTACGCCCAAGGCAGGTACATTCAACAAATTATCTTTGACATCTGTGGTGTGTTCAAAATTAATATAGTAAAACGTTTTGTCTTTGACGATAGCACCACCTGCTCCTGCTCCCCATTGATAACGTGCAAAACCATTTTTAACTTGATTACCTGATAAATCTCTTTGGGCAAAGCTAGACTTTCCGTCGATGCTTGGTCCTGGCCTAGTGATGTAAAAAACTTCTCCTGTACTTTTATTAGAACCTGATCGCGGTGTAATATTCACAATTCCACTACCGGTCAATCCGTACTCTGCAGAAAAGTTGTTGGTCAAAACAGTAATATCTTTTACAAATCCCGACGGAATGGCAAATTTTTGACCACCCAAAAAGCGTTCGTTGTTATCCATTCCATCAATTAAATACGAAGTATATCCAGAGCTTGCTCCATTGATACTCACATTGGCAGCTTCTGGATAAAATCCAGTCGCTTGTGAGACATTGGGTAAACGGTATAATACTCTAGTAACATCCCTACCTTCTACAGGAATTTCTTGGAGTTCGGCTGCTGTTATCTCGAATGAAACTTCGGCATCTCTCCTGTTTATTTTGGAACCCGAACCTGTTGCAATAACAATCTCATTCAATTGTTGACTGTTGGCCTTTTGCAAAACCAAATTTATGTTTGGACTTTCATTGGAGCGAATACTCAACATCTCAGAACTTGTAGGAGCAAACAGTATGTTTCCCGCAAACGAAACTTGATAACCATCTAAGGCTGGAATCCCACGAAAAATGGCTTTTCCTTGCGCATTTGTAGTTTGTAAACTGGTTGTGTTTCTGGCGCTATTGGCCAATTTAATGGTGATATTTGCTACTGGTTTCTGGTCGTCGTTATCGATAATTTCGACCGTTAAATCTTGTTGCGCCATGGCTAAGGTCGAAACGCAAAGCATAGCCCAGATGAAAAGTTGTTTCATGGATGGTATTAAAAGTGACTATTTAATTTTGATTTTTTTTCGAAAAATTAAATAGCAACCGGCGAACCTTTGTTGTAGAAAGTGGTGGTGTAAGACGAAAAATAAGATACTTTTTCGAATAAAAAATAAAATAAGCGCTCTTGTACCAAGGCCATTAAATAGGCTCTCAGTTTTGAAGCATACCCTAAACTAGAAATAGAATCTTGAAAGGTGTCTTTATCATTACAATCTTGTAACCTCGGCAGGTGAAAAATGGTTTGCTGCTGAAAAATATGGGTTAAATTTTTGAAAACCGAATTTGTTTGCCACTCAATCTTCTCAAAAACGCTCGCATTGAAATTTCGCTTAGACAATCCCATCAAGTAAACACCGCCATGCCAATCGGCTCCCAAAACAATATCTTTATTTTGCAAATTTTGAGCTGCATTCAATAATAAAGAAGTTGTCAATGCTAAGGAGTCATTACCAATTACAATAACATTTTCAAATCCTTGATCAAAAACATTTTGAACCGCAGCTGTAATCTTATATCCAAAATTTGATCCCACCTGCGTGGTCTCATCTGAGATAAAATAAGGTAATTTTGTTTTTTTAACGGTTTGAATGACTTTACTATTCAATTTTTTCCACAACAAAATATTGTTCTTAGTGTAAGAACTTATTTTTTTTGTTGCCGCTTCTGCTTGCTCGGTTTGAGCAAAAAGCAAAATTGCAGTGGTCGAATTTAAATTGGTTTCGGCATTCATATTTTTATAGACGCATCAAAAGTACATCCCTGACATTAATTCATTTATATTTTAAAAAATTTTGTAGATCAACGCACCCACGAAGGATTTTAAACCCTTGGTAGCTTTGTAATTCTAATTTATATACGGCAAACTACAGTATTTGGTTTTATAAATGCGAATTATATTTTCGAAAATAAAAACACAGTTGTTTTAACAGCCCTCATCAATCTGAATTTCAGCTAGAAAGGCAAAGCTAAAATATGAAAAAGATTCTTTATGCTCCCGAAAATTCTACTTTGGACTGTACTTTGCAAAAAAAGGCTGTCTTGTGGACAGCCTTTCTAAGTATAAATCAATTATAGTATTATTGTAAACCAGCAATACTTTGCTCAATCGTTTCGATTTTTGCCAAAGCATCAGCTTCTTTTTGTCTTTCGTTTGCTATTACTTTTTCAGGTGCACCAGCTACAAATTTCTCATTTGACAACTTTCCTTGCACTGATTTCAAGAAACCTTTTGTGTAAACCAATTCTGCTGTCAATTTTTCAATTTCAGCTTCCACATCAATAGTTCCAACAACAGGAATAAAATATTCGTTAGAGTTCACACGATAAGACAACGCTCCATCTACTTTTTCGGCTACGTATTCAAATGAAGAAATATTCCCTAATTTGGTTACAATAGTATCAAAATAAGTCGAAATAGCATCGTTATTGATAGCTTTCAACTCGATAGTATCCTTGAACGGAATGTTTTTGTCTTTACGAATAGTTCTAATTCCAGAGATCACTTCCATGGTGATATCAAAATCGGTGATTAAACTAGCGTTAAACGGTTTAACCTCTGGCCAAGTAGAAACAATTAATGCCTCTTCAGTACTTCTTTCAGCAATTAGTTGCCAAATTTCTTCAGTCAAGAATGGCATGAACGGGTGCAACAATTTCAAATTATTTTCAAGCATTTCTATCGCTTTAGCAAAAGTAACGCTGTCAATTGGTTGTTGGTATCCTGGTTTGATCATTTCTAAAAACCAAGAACAGAAATCATCCCAAACTAATTTGTAAATAGCCATCAATGCCTCAGAGATTCTGTATTTATCAAAATTATCTTCGATCTCTGCTAATACGTGTTGGAACTTCGCTTCGTACCATTCGATAGCTACTTTTGATGATTCTGGTTGTTCGATTGCAGTAGAAACTTCCCATCCTTTAATCAACTTAAAGGCATTCCAAATTTTATTCGAAAATCCTTTTCCTTGGTTACATAATTCTTCATCAAACATGATGTCGTTTCCTGCAGATGCACTCAATAGTAAACCTACACGCACTCCATCAGCACCAAATTTTTTGATCAATTCCAATGGCTCTGGTGAATTCCCAAGAGACTTAGACATTTTTCTTCTTTGCTTGTCACGAACTAATCCTGTTAAATACACATTTGTAAATGGTTTTTCACCAGCATATTCGTAACCTGCAATGATCATACGCGCTACCCAGAAGAATAAAATATCTGGACCGGTAACCAAGTCATTTGTTGGGTAATAATATTTAAAATCGGCACTTTCTGGATCCATAATACCACCAAAAACGGACATTGGCCATAACCAAGACGAAAACCAAGTATCCAAGGCATCAACATCTTGTCTCAGGTCTGTGGTTTGAAGTTGCAAGTTAGCCGTTTTTTCTTGTGCCAATTTTAGCGCATCTTCTATATTTTCTGCAACTACAAAATCTTCTTTCCCGTCTCCGTAGTAAAAAGCCGGAATTTGTTGTCCCCACCACAATTGGCGAGAGATATTCCAATCACGAATATTGTTTAACCAATGTGCGTAGGTGTTTTCAAAACGTTTTGGATGCAATTTAATATCACCATCAACCAATACGGATTGAATTGCAGGTTTTACCAAATCTTCCATTTTAAGAAACCATTGATCTGATAATCTTGGTTCGATTACCGCTTTGGTTCTTTCAGAGGTTCCAACTTTGTTCAAGTGGATTTCTGTTTTAGACAATGCGCCTGTTTCTTCTAATTCTTTTGCAATTGCTTCACGAACTACAAAACGGTCTTGTCCTTTGTAATGCATACCAAAACTATTTAAGGTAGCATCTTCGTTAAATATATCAATGATTTCAAGATTGTGCTTTTCGCCCAATGTTTTATCATTCATATCATGTGCAGGCGTTACCTTCAAGCATCCTGTTCCAAACTCGATATCAACATAGTCATCTTCGATAATTGGAATCACGCGCCCACATATAGGTACGATTGCTTTTTTACCACGCAAATGTGTAAAACGTTCATCATTTGGATTGATACAAATTGCCGAATCTCCAAAAATAGTTTCCGGACGTGTTGTAGCAACCGTCAAAAAGTCATTTGAACCTTCGATTTTATATTGTATAAAATATAGTTTTCCTTGTCTTTCTTCAAAAATAACTTCCTCATCAGATAAAGTAGTTTTTGCTTCTGGATCCCAGTTTACCATTCGGTACCCACGATATATTAATCCTTTGTTATACAAATCTACAAACGATTTGATTACAGAGGCCGACATATCTGGATCCATAGTAAATTTAGTACGTTCCCAGTCACAAGAACATCCTAATTGTTTTAATTGTTCTAGAATTGTCCCACCGTATTTCTCGGTCCAATCCCACGCATGCTTCAAAAATTCTTGACGCGTAAGATCGTTTTTATTTATTCCTTCCGACTTTAATTTAGCTACCACCTTTGCTTCTGTAGCAATAGAGGCGTGATCTGTACCAGGTACCCAGCAGGCATTAAACCCTTTTAAACGAGCACGACGAATCAAAACATCTTGAATTGTATTATTCAACATATGTCCCATGTGCAAGACTCCTGTTACATTGGGAGGTGGGATGACAATAGTATAAGGTGTTCTATGATCTGGTTCAGAATGAAAATAGTTGTTTTTCATCCAGTAATCGTACCATTTATTCTCAATCATTTCGGCGTCAAATTGTGCAGGAATTGTCATTGTATCGTAGCTAAGTTTAATCATTAAATTTTATAAATTGCTGGTTACTATTAGGAATATAAAAAGTGTTTGCAACCTATATTTTAGACTCTGGTCTAATTATTGTATTTCTATTTGGGAACAAAAGTAAATAATAAAGTACACTATAAAAAGCGAAATAAAAATTTGTGTCCTAATTAAAAGCTAGTATCTTTACTTTTCCAAAAATAAAAACAATGAAAAAAATAGCCACTTTTATCGCGATCCTACTCGTAAGCAGTATTGGATTTGCTCAAAATGGTGCTAAAATTGATTTCAAAGCCAAAAACAATACCATCGATTTTGGTACCATTACAAAAGACAATGACAATGGAATTCGCGTATTTGAATTTACAAATACAGGAAACGCCCCATTGCTTATCTATTCCGTACAATCAACCTCGAGTTGTACCATACTTTCCAAAACGCCTGAAACAATTCAAGCGGGTAAATCAGGAATAATTGAAATAAAATACACATTAACTTCTGGTCCAATTAGAAAAACGATCACGGTTGAGACGAACGCAATCAATTACGACGAAGGTAGAATACCATTGAAAATAAAAGGAGATGTCATTGCCAATTAAGCAAGCTTATCTTCTTTAAATAACCATAGTAGGTTAAAATTCGTTTTATTATATTCATTTTTTATTAAATATATAAATCGACATCAAATCATTTTATTAAACGGTAAAAAAAGATGCGTCTTGAAAAAAAATTCGCAAATTTGTGCCAAACATTATTAACATGCCTAATATTTCTATTAGAGGAAAAAAAATGCCTCAATCTCCAATACGTAAACTTGCTCCTTTTGCAGATATAGCAAACAGAAAAGGTTTAAAAGTTTACCACCTTAACATTGGCCAACCAGACATAAAAAGTCCAGAAAAAGCCATTGAGGCCATCAAAAACATCAATCTCGATGTTATTGCTTATGGACCATCTGAGGGTAATAAAAGCTATAGAAAGAAATTGGCTTCGTTTTTCAGGAGACAACATGTTAACGTAGATACTAAAGATATTATGATCACCACTGGTGGATCTGAAGCTTTATTATTTGCCATGGGAAGTATCATGGATCCCGGAGATGAAGTAATCATCCCTGAACCTTTTTACGCAAATTATAGTGCCTTCTCTGAAGAATCAGGTGCTAAAGTAATTCCTGTTACCTCTAGTTTTGAAGACGGATTTGCTTTGCCTTCCATCGAAATGTTTGAAAACTTAATCACGCCTAGAACAAAAGCCATCTTAATTTGTAATCCAAGTAACCCAACGGGAAATTTATACTCTGAACAAGAGATTTCACAATTGGGAGAATTGGCAAAAAGACATGATTTATTTTTAATCGCTGATGAAGTGTATCGTGAATTTATTTATAATCCAGAAGACATCCATTACTCCGTTATGAACCTTGTTGGTCTAGAGCAAAACGTAATCATGATTGACTCTGTATCCAAAAGATATAGTATGTGTGGTGCACGTATTGGTTGTATGGTAACTAAAAATAAAGAGGTAATTGCAACGGCAATGAAATTTGCTCAAGCAAGATTATGCCCTCCTACCATTGAACAAATTGCATGTGAAGCAGCAATAGACACTCCTAAAAGTTATTTTACAAAAACAATTAAGGAGTATAAAATACGAAGAGATACGTTGATCTCTGAATTACTAAAAATTGAAGGTGTGGAAGTAACATTACCAAAAGCAGCATTCTATTGCATTGTACAACTTCCGGTAAAAGATACAGACCATTTTGCAAAATGGCTACTTAAAAATTACGAATTAGAAGGTGAAACAGTAATGATTGCTCCTGCAGCAGGCTTCTACTCTACTCCAGGAATGGGGAAAAATCAAGTACGTATGGCTTATGTACTAAAGAAAGAAGAACTAGTACGCTCTGTTCATATCTTGAAAGAAGCGCTAAAAGTATACAAAGCAATCAAGTACAAAAAACCAATGTTAATTGACTAAAAAAGGATTGAATCAACGGACTAACTTTTTATAAAAGTAAGTTCATCAGACCTTTTTTAATACAAAAGTATTGTAACAGAAAAGCAATCTTGTTTAACTCAAGTCGCTTTAGAACATAAAAATAACGGTAAGTGCCAATTTATAGGCCATTACCGTTATTTTTGTTTGGAGAAAAAGTTTTATTTAACTTTTGTCGAATTACATAGTTTAAAATTTATTAATTAACTTTGCTCCCTTAAAAACAACCTCGTTTATAATAGAAGATTTTAATGATACAAAATAACGAATTGCAGGATGAAATAGGAGAAAATCATATTGCTACCTCTGCACAAAACCCAGTACGCGACGATGCTTTTGATGTAAGCGACGATGACAAAATTGAATTGATAAAAAAAGACGTTGAGAACATTCTAAGAACTTTAGGAATGGATTTGACTGATGATAGCATTAAAGGCACACCAAATCGTGTTGCTAAGATGTTTGTTAAAGAAATTTTTGGAGGATTGAATCCGAATAAAAAACCAAAGGCTTCTACTTTTGACAATAATTACAAATATGGTGAAATGTTGGTCGAAAAAAACATCACACTTTACTCTACTTGTGAGCACCACTTGTTACCAATTATAGGAAGAGCACATGTTGCTTACATCTCGAAAGGTAGCGTAATTGGTTTGTCAAAAATGAACCGAATTGTGGAACACTATGCAAAAAGACCACAAGTACAAGAGCGTTTAACGATGCAAATCGTTCAAGAGCTTCAAATTGCCTTGGGTACTGAAGATGTGGCTTGTGTTATTGATGCAAAACACCTTTGTGTAAACTCACGCGGAATTCAAGATATTGAAAGCAGTACGGTAACGTCTGAATTTGGTGGAAAATTTAAAGAAGAGTCTACAAGACGCGAATTTTTGGATTACATAAAAATGGAAACTAAATTTTAATTCGGCTGGTTTAAAATTAAAAAACAGAACGTATTATTTTGCCTACCGTCTCCTGATTACCCTAATACCCTAGCCCTGATGGAAGCGGAATCCTTTTTATGGCTTTTTCTGCCATAAAAAGATACAGCGGACAGCAGGATTAAGCTTCAAATAAATAAAAAAATGCCATTATATAGTACTCAAAAGATCAAATTATACAATTCTCTTTCTGGAGAAAAAGAAATTTTTACGCCGATTCACGAAGGAAATGTAGGAATGTATGTTTGTGGACCAACGGTGTACAGCAATGTGCATTTGGGAAATGTGCGAACTTTTATGTCATTTGATATTATTTTTCGTTATTTCACCCACCTGGGTTACAAGGTGCGCTATGTGCGTAACATTACTGATGTTGGCCATATGGTGGACGATGTGGATGAAGGCGAAGATAAAATTGCCAAAAAAGCACGCTTGGAAAAGTTGGAACCAATGGAAGTGGTACAACGCTACACGATTGATTTTCATCAAATCTTGAAAGCATTTAACTTCTTACCTCCAAGCATTGAGCCCACAGCGACTGGCCACATTATAGAACAAATTGAGATTATCAAAAAAATTGTAGCCTCGGGTATTGGTTATGAAGCCAATGGATCGATCTATTTTGATGTGGTAAAATACAATGAAAATCACAATTATGGGATTTTGAGTGGTCGCAACATTGAAGATATGCTAGCAAATACTAGAGATCTTGATGGACAATCGGACAAGAAAAACCCACAGGATTTTGCTTTGTGGAAAAAAGCCGAACCACAACACATCATGCGTTGGCCCTCTCCTTGGGGAGAAGGTTTCCCTGGTTGGCATTTGGAATGTACTGCAATGAGTACCAAATATTTGGGTAACCATTTTGATATTCACGGTGGTGGAATGGATTTAAAATTTCCACATCATGAATGTGAAATTGCTCAAAACGAAGCCTGTACAGGTCAAACACCCGTAAATTACTGGTTGCATGCAAATATGCTGACCTTGAACGGTAAAAAAATGGCAAAATCTACTGGAAATAATATTTTGCCTGGCGAAATACTTTCTGGTGACAATACGATTTTGAGTAAAGCATTTTCGGCTTCTGTAGCACGTTTTTTCATGTTGCAAGCGCATTACAGAAGTATATTAGATTTCTCTGATGATGCTATTGTTGCTGCTGAAAAAGGATACAAGCGATTGATGGAAGCCTTAGAAAACCTAACGCAGATAACAGCCAGCAATACTAGTACGCTTGACATCGCATCATGGAAACAATTGTGTTATGACGCCATGAATGACGATTTTAATACTCCAATCTTAATAGCGCAATTGTTTGAAGGAGTACGTTTTTGCAATCTTTTGAAAGAAGGAAAAGAAACGTTGACTGCTGATGATCTAAACGATTTCACGATTGCAATGAATGCTTTTGTATTTGATGTTTTAGGATTAGAAAATGAAAAAGCCACCAACAGCCAAAATGATAAATTGGAAGGAACAGTAAACCTATTGATCGAGATGCGAAAACAAGCGCGTGCCGACAAGAACTTTGCTTTATCGGATCAAATTCGAGATCAGTTACTCGCAATTGGAATTCAGTTAAAAGATGGCAAAGAAGGAACTAGTTTCTCTTTATAATATACAAAAAGGTTCAATTGCAGATGTAGTTGAACCTTTTTCAATTTCTGGCTCAATCTAAATAAAATGAAAATAACCAGTCCATTTATATTTCTAGTTCGCATCTATCAAACCGCCATTTCTCCCTTCACGCCTGCTACCTGTAGGTTTGAACCCACCTGCTCCTCTTACATGATTGAAGCACTGCAAGTACATGGTTTATTATGCGGTGGCTACCTCGGAATCAAAAGAATCTTGAGTTGTCATCCTTGGGGACGCACAGGTTATGATCCCGTACCTAAGAAAAAATGCGACCATTAATTGTCAAATTACTTTGTTAAACTGTTCTTAATTGGTCAGTATAATGACAAATTAATATGGATTCTAGCAACAAAAACAGTATTTTTACCCAAAATTATAGATAATGACACACGCTTTGAATATCGTATGGAATCCCTCAGAAGGAATAGATTTAGGCTTTTTTGTAATTCGTTTTTACAGCTTAATGTTTGTAATTGCTTTTGGATTAGGGTGGTACATCATGAAAAATATTTTTGAACGCGAAGGCGAATCCATCGAGAAATTAGATTCTCTATTCGTTTGGACCGTTCTAGCTACTTTAATTGGAGCACGATTAGGGCACGTCTTATTCTATGACTGGGAGTATTTCCGAAATCATTTGGCAGAAATATTTTTACCTTTCCGTTTCAATCCGTTCCAATTTACAGGATTCCAAGGACTAGCAAGTCACGGAGCTGCAATTTCGATAATTGTTGCGATGTATTACTTTTGCAAGAAAGTCATCAAACGTCCATTGTTATGGATCCTAGATCGTATCGTAATAGCTGTTGCTAGTGGTGCTATATTTGTTAGACTAGGTAACTTTTTTAATTCGGAAATTGTTGGAAAAGCAACAGATTCAGCTTTCGGAATTAAATTTGTTCGTGATTATTTCTCTCCAAACGATGCTGTAGCTCGAACCAATATTCCCAATCCAACAGAAGCCTATAACGCCATTGCTACCAATCCTCAATTCAAAGTTTTGCTAGACGAGGTTCCGGTCAAACATCCAACACAGCTTTACGAAGCTTTTTGTTATGTATTTGTATTTGCAACTTTATTTTTCTTGTACTGGAAGACAGATGCAAGGCTTAAATCAGGTTACTTATTTGGATTATTCTTGGTTTTATTATTCACCGTACGTATGATTGTGGAATCTGTTAAAGAAAGCCAAGGAGGTTTTGAAAGTGACTTAGGCAATGTACTCTCTACTGGACAATGGTTAAGTATCCCATTCATATTGATAGGTTTCTATTTTATAATCAGAGCCCATAAAGAACCTAATAAAAACTAAATAGTAATAGAAATGTCTAGTCCTAAATAAACGATACAGATTATTGGGATAAAAATAATTAATTAAACACTTGCAAGAACGTTTTTGCAAGTGTTTTTTGTTTTATAT
>NZ_JAOQMX010000057.1 GCF_025960985.1 Flavobacterium psychraerolatum
GGCACTCGACGCAGTCAAGCGCCAGAGGGGAGTAAATATTGAAGTTTTATGGTAGTGAACCGCGTTGCAAACGCTACGACTTGCTTTCAAAATTAAAGCAGGCACTCGACGCAGTCAAGCGCCAGAGGGGAGTAAATATTGAAGTTTTATGGTAGTGAACCGCGTTGCAAACGCTACGACTTGCTTTCAAAATTACAGCGGGCACTCGACGCAGTCAAGCGCCAGAGTGGAGTAAATATTGAAGTTTTAGGGTTGTGAACCGCGTTGCAAACGCTACCACCTGTTTTCAAAATTACAGCAGGCACTCGACGTAGTCAAGCGCCAGAGGGGAGTAAACATTGAAGTTTTATGGTAGGAAACCGCGTTGCAAACGCTACGACCTGTTTTCAAAATTACAGCAGGCACTCGACGCAGTCAAGTGCCAGAGGGGAGTAAACATTGAAGTTTTATGGTAGGAAACCGCGTTGCAAACGCTACGACTTGTTTTCAAACTTACAGCAGGCACTCGACGCAGTCAAGCGCCAGAAGAGCACTAGAAATAAATGTTTCCATTATAAACGATACACCACTATATACATTAATTTGTAAAAAGGTGCAATTACTTTTTTTTAGCGGATTTTCATAAATTAGTATTAAAACTAAATGTTGAAACTATAGAGACCATAATAAAATTCTATCTTTCCTTTTAATAAAGATAAAGAACAAAAAATCATGAAAAATATATTTATCACGTTACTCTTGCTACTGACGATATCCTGCAAGAAAGAGGTAGAAAAAGAAACTCTGGACACAACCGTTGATACGACAGCTGTTCCAAAAGCAGTAGTAAAAGAGGAACCTAAAATCAAGGTCGAAAATTTCAAAAAGAGCTATCTGGGTACAATAGGAAATGGTATTGAAGTCGTTTTTACACTTTCGAATACAGATGGCGTTATTGCTGGATCATATTTTTACAAAAAAGTAGGGGTAGACATTCCACTTTTGGGTAGTATTGAAGGAGATGAAGTAATACTATATGAACTTGATAGCCAAAAAAATAAAGTAGCCACAATTGCTAGCAAATTGGTAGGAAACAAAATTATTGGTACTTGGAAAAGTATGGAGGCTCAGGAAGAATTAAAAGTAGTCCTCACTGAAACAGACAAATATGTTGCTGAACTTCCTAAAAATATTACAGGTACGTACAACAATGCAAGCGGGACAGCTTGTAGCTTCAAACTAATCATTAGTAAAAAAGAAAACAATTATTTTTATACCATTACAACGGCTGAAAGGACATTGAAGGGTAAAGTTAGTTTTAATCGCGATATTGATTATAAAGATGTTTACATCAATTTTAACGGAATCAAATGGGCCGCGTATAATGGTGCTATAAACGAGGAGGGAGAGCCAGTGAACAAAAATCTCAAAATTCCAGTAGGTGTTGACGGTTTGTTGAATGAAAATGAAATTTCGATTCAAAACTATGGTAATGCGATGAACAATTATACAAAGTTTAGAGATTGCGATGACAAATATATTCTGCTAAAAAAGTAACAGTAGTAAAAGATAGCGGTGAATATTGAATATGATACAATAGATAAAAATTAGATCTAGAAGAGTATTTATATTGCACTATTCTGGATGAATTCTTAAATTATTGTAATAAAGAATAGCACCTCAGCGTACATGCATATGTTATGTATACACATCAACAATATAGATTTGGTTGTGACTGCCTCCGAGATGAGTTGCAAAATGTTATTCGTGATGTTAAAAAAAATTACTTCAAAGAAAATAATTGCAGCAATCAAGAAATAACCTGAAAGTAGACGGGAATGGTTATTGCGAAAATTTAGTTTTGCAACAGTGCAGAGAGGTAGAGCGAAGAATTAATTATATTTTCTATAACCAAGTAATAGCAAATTTTTTTTTTTCATCCTCATGATTGTACATAGGTGAGTGGTTTTTTGTACCGCTTTTGTATCGAGCGTTGCGCCATCGCTTTGGCTTTATGACTAAGGAAATTGTAATACTTAGCATATATAGGCATTGAAAGTAGTTGTAAAAAGAATGCTTATTTTTTTTATGAAATTTTGAAAAGATTACTAATACTATTTATAAAAATAGTCCAATTGTCAGATCGAGCGCAGTCGTGAACTATACATTACATCTCGACTTTAGTTTATACAGTGCAAAAACAAAGTACTCGATCTGACAAAATTATATTGGTCTATATGGTATAAGTTTTTAGAATTAGAACCTTTCTTTCATTCAATCTAAGAGCAATTAATGTTCTGCTTCAGGATACAAATCATTAGTATAACGATCTACAGCCGCTTTTCCTTCACCTCTTGCATTTTTGATTTCGATTTTCCATTGTTTTTTCAAATTAGCTAGAATATCAGAATGTTTTTTCTCAGCGATTAAATTATGTAATTCAAACGGATCATTTTTTAAATCATATAATTCTTCATAAACAGGCTGTTCGCCATTTAAGGGTGAATCGATGTAATCACGATAAATAGCAATTTCTGGATCGTGCATTTTGTACAACATTTCACTGATATTCATTCCAAATTCTTTGGCATATTTAATTTCTTTTAGTGCCGAAAAATTATCGTTTTTGTAGTATCGAATGTATTTCCATTGTTGGTCTTGTACAGCCTCACAACGTGGATTTCCAAAGTGTGTAGACCATAGATTCTCTGTGTAAACATAGTTGCGCACCGCATCTTTACCGCCATTTATCAAATTCGAAATATCTTTTCCTTGAAAAGTATTTGGGATTTTAATTCCAGCCATCGTCAACATTGTTGGAGCAATATCAATCGTTTGTACCAATGCATCACTTTTTATTCCTCTTGCTTTTTTTGGTGCTTTTGGATCGAAAACAATAATAGGAATATGCGTTGTTTTTTCATAACAAAGTGATTTTCCTCCTAGTCCTTGTTCACCACCAAATAATCCATGATCTGATGTGAAAATGATAATGGTATTTTTATCAATTTTTAAGTCTTTTAATTTTTTTCTCAAATTACCTACCAATCGATCCATTCCAGTCATGGCTTCCATTTCACGAATGTATCTTTCTTTTATTCCAGCTGGCGTATCGACATAATTATAACCCTCCTGACGGTCTTCTGCATGGAGTAAGTCGGCAGGTAATTTTGGTGTTTTTATATCTGCTTTGGCAATATAATTTGGTGGCAACGGAATGTCTAAATCACGGTACAATGTTCTATAAATTGTATCATCAGTAGGTTTCATTTTCATGGTTCTAGTACTGGCTCCGTGAGGTAAATTGAAATTAATAGACAACATAAAAGGCTTGTCTTTTGGTCTATTTTCTAAGAAATGTAGAGCACCTTTTAATTTTCTTTCATTAGGATCCAAAAAATCATTTACACCTTCATTGATAATTTCAGGTTGTGTGAAAGCAATTGCATCATTAAAAATTTTGTGTCTCTCTTTTGGATAAAAACCCAAATGACCATGTCCCGCATACCAGTAGTCAAAACTTTTTTCCATCACACCACTGTCATAACCACCTTTGCCTATTGGAGCGTGATTTTTTCCTACCCAACCTGTATAATAGCCATTGGCACGCATAATCATTGGATATGAACCTTCCCAACCTGTGTCGGAGATACTGGTTCCTGAATTGAAATTAACACCATGCTTACGCTCATATTGACTAAGCAAAATAGAAACTCGACTAGGTGTACAAATTGCACTAGTAACGTGAGCATTGGTAAACAAAATTCCATCTTTGGCCAATTGATCAATGTTGGGAGTTTGAACGATTGTATTTCCGGTACAACCTAACAATTCATACGATTGATCGTCTGTAAGTACGAATACAATATTGGGACGGTCTTGGGCAGTAACTCCAAAAACACCTTGAAAAACAAGTGCGAGGATTATTAATTTCTTTTTCATTATAGTATGTTTTATTTTTATTTAGTTATAATTGACAGCGTAGTTGGATTTAATTGAGCTGAATTGGCTGTAATCTTGATTGTTCCTTTTTGATTAGTAGATTTTACAACCAATAAACATAGACCGCTGAAAGCTTTCGCATTATTTGCTTGAAAGGATGCCAAGGAAGTTGAATCACCATTAGCAACTCCTGCTAGAATCCCTGCACCTTCAATTTTAAAATGGACTAAATTGTCTGCATTTGGACACAAATTTCCGTTGGCATCTTCGATTCTAACAGTGATAAAGGATAAATCTTTTCCGTCAGCGGTGATCACTTTTCTGTCCGCAATTAGTTTAATTTGAGCAGGAGCGCCAGCGGTTCTAATTTCTTTTACAGCAGCTTGTTTTCCGTTTTTGTAACCTACAACTTTGATACTTCCTGGCTGGTAAGGGACATTCCATGACAAGCGGTATTTCGTTTTATACATTCCTTTTTCAAAACCATGATATTCTGATGGAATCTCGGTAAAATCTTTTCCTTTTACTTTTTTACCCATCGATTTTCCGTTCACAAACAATTCCACTTCATCACAGTTTGTATAGGAATAAACCGGAATGATGTCGCCTTCTTTTCCTTCCCAATTCCAATGTGGTAATACATGCACCATTGGCTTTGTTGTCCATTGGCTTTGGTATAAATAATAGCGATCTTTTGGAAATCCACACAAATCTACGGGTGCAAAATAGGAGGCATGTGAGGGCCAATCTTTGTTCCAATAGCCATCGGTTGAATTATCACGGCCACCATATGGAGTGGGTTCTCCTAAATAATCAAAACCTGTCCAGATGAATTCTCCCAGTGAAAAAGGATTTTTCTCTTGTGCCTCAAATTCTATATCGGGTGCGTAAGCCCATGGTGGACCAATTGTCGTATCATAACTAGAGACTTGATTGGTTTCATGTCTTTCAGTAAATTCAATTGGTAAATGATACACGCCACGACTACTAGTTTGCGAAGAGGTCTCAGAACCATATAAAATAATATTAGGATTTTTTTCTTTGATTTCTTTGTAATCATTTGGCCAATAATTCATACCCACTACATCAATTTGATAGGCTAATTTATTGGTAAATGGTTGCGGGTAAAAATTAAATCCTGCCGTTGTAGGACGTGTATTGTCTTCGTCATGACAAATATCATTTAGATGTTTGGCTAATATCCAACCGTCTTTTTTACCTTGTTCCAAAATTTCGTTTCCTATACTCCACATAATCACCGAAGGATGGTTGCGGTCTCTTTTTATCATGTCACGCAAATCTATTTCGTGCCATTTATCGAAGAATTTACTGTAACCATTAGGAATTTTCGGCATTTGCCATTCATCAAAAGCTTCAACAATTACTACGATGCCAAGTTTATCACAAATCTCCAGCATTTCAGGAGAAGGTGGGTTGTGACTGGTACGTAAAGCATTCACTCCCATACTTTGCATGATTTGCATTTGACGTTCGGTAGCTCGGTAATTTACAGCAGCTCCTAGTGGTCCTAAATCATGATGCATGCAAACACCGTTCAATTGTACTCTTTTTCCATTCAATAAAAAACCTTTGTTTGCATTAAATTGTATGGTTCTAATTCCAAAATTAGTTTGGTATTCCTCAACAACTTGTTTGTCTACTTTTATTTGACTGTAGGCAGTGTATACTGTAGGTGTATTTAAATCCCAACGAGATGGTTTTAAAATTTCTAGGTTTTGGCTGATTTTTTGAGCTGATTTTTGATCTAAATTTAAAGATTTTGATTGTGTTGCTACCACCAATCCTTTATTATTTTTGATTGTTGTAATCAATGTTGCATTCACTTTTAAATCCCCTGCGTTTTTAACAGTTGTTTGAATTGCAATAATCGCTTTAGCATCCGTAACTGTAGGAGTGGTAATATAAGTTCCCCATTGCGGAATGTGAATGTCATTTTTGACTTTCAAACGGACATTACGATAAATTCCTGCACCAGGATACCAACGTGATGATAAATCCTCTGGTGCTACTTGAACTGCAATTACATTTTCTTGACCAAATTTAATATGAGGAGTTAAATCCAATTCAAATCCAATGTAGCCAAATGGACGTTCGCCTACATAAATGCCATTGATATACACTTTACCGTTATTCATTACACCATCAAATTCTATAGCAATTTGACTTCCTTTGTTTTTATTATCTACAATAAAATGTTTTCGGTACCAAGCGACTCCATGAACGGGTAATCCACCAGTTCGAGCATTATTTTTATTGCTAAAAGGTCCTTCAATAGCCCAATCGTGTGGAAGGTTTATTTTTTTCCAATTCGAATCTTGGTAAGCAACTTTTTCAGCTCCTTCAAGAGTATCTTTTTTAAACAACCAATTTTGATTGAAGTTTTGCACCCCTTTTTTGTCTATTACACTTTGAGCTGTAGTTACAGCCGCAGAAAATAGTACTAGAATAAAAACTGCTCTCAATAACAATTTTGTCGAATTCATATCTATTTTTTTTGCTTTCAATTTTGTTTTTATTGTAAATCTAATGCATAAAGGTAGGAGGATAAAAAATAACAGAATCTAAATTGTGGAAAAGAACATTTGTTCTATTGATTAAACCATTTCGTTTATGGTAGCTACCTTATTCACATTAATTTTATTGTTGGAAATGAGGTAATGCAACAAATCATTAATTCCTTTAATTGTTTTTTTTATGTATTTATTCAGTGCCATAGGCATAAAATAGTAACCGAACTAAGAGTTATTATGCGGTAACTATTTCATTTATGTTTATAACGAAAGAATTATAAAGGAATACACTTTGTCCCATCAAAAAGATAAAATTAAGTTGTACAAAATGATTTTTCAAATGAATTCAACTCACCAAAATTTGACTTATTGTATAAAACAAATGCTAAATAATAGGCAAAAAAACAATCTGTTACAAATTCAAAATGCATTATTATTTTTCAACAACTTCGATCACAAATCTACACAAGTCAAAGGTTTGAATAACAATAATAATTATATGCAGGTATTTCATATAATAACGAAATGAACTTTTAAGCATAGATTTATCCCTTTTTATCATTACAAATTGTTTTAAGGAATTGTACATTATTGAAACTTTCCAGTTTTCTATTTTAATCGTTTTTTCTTACATATATATTTATGTTTACAACATATGGTTTTTATTATACTTAAAGTGAGTACTGTATAAAAAGATATTGTAATTCATTATAAATTTGAATGACATAAGAATAATTATTTTGTCAGAAAAAATATATTCTATAATTGAAATCTAAAAAATAAAGTATGAAGTCAACACTATTTTTTTTGATTTTTTTATCCAGTCTTTGTTTTAACCAGTTGCAGGCAAAAAACTATTATGTTTCAACAACAGGGGACGATTCAAGTAATGGGGCACAAGAGAGCCCTTTCAAAACTATTCAAAAAGCCGCAGACGTAATGGCTTCAGGAGATGTATGTTTTATTTTTGGTGGAATATATCGAGAAACCGTAACTGTAAAGGTTAACAATGTGACCTTCAAAAATTTCGATAACACAAAAGTAACTCTCTCTGGTACAGTAGAAATGAGTAACTGGACTCTCTATCAGGATGGTATATACAAAGCCAACTACTCAGGAGCAGAGACTGCATTTACATCGCTCTTCGTTGATTTTAAGGAACAACAAATGGCTCGTTGGCCCAATAATACAACTGGAAAAATGATGAGTGTTCTAGATGCAAACTCGGGATATGCAACGTGTAAAGTTTATGATGGAGTGGCTGGTCAAGCATCCAGAAAAGTAACATTTGATAATTTATCTGGTTTTCCAACTAACTTTTTTGTAGGTGGTTTTTTTAGAGGTATTACTGGAAAAACATGGTTGAATCCTTCGGGTACCATTACGGCATCACAAGGAAATGAACTTACTGTAGATGCAATTACTAAAGATTGGATAGCCAATAGTGCAACAATTACAGACAACCAAGGAAAAGGTTACGGCTTTATCTATAGTTTGAATGCACTTGACATAGAAAATGAATGGTTCCAAAAAGATAATTTGGTGTATTACAAACCACCTACAGGACAAAATCCCAATGATATGAATATAGAGGTTAAAAAGAGAATATGGGGCTTTGTAATCAATGGTAGAGATAATGTAACATTAGATGGAATTCAAGTTCATGCTGCATCAATACAACTACTTAATAGCAACAATTGTAAGGTGATAAATTGTTCTGTGCAATACATGTGGCCTTTCTTGATGAGAGCAAATTATGCGGCTTCGTACTCCGATTTAGGTGGTGTATATGTGAAAGGTAATAGTAATGAGTTCCAAAATTGCTACATAGCGCACAGCTGGGGGAATGGCTTTAGTATTGAATCAGGAAATGATAACAAGATTACAAACTGTTTTATTGAAGATATAGGTTGGATAGCACAATTTACTGCAAATATTCAAAATAGTGCTTTTAACACTACAGTTACACAAAGTACTCTAGGATCTTCGGGTAGGTTTCACATTCGTACAGATAATAAAATGAATATAACTTACAATGATTTATTCGATTGTATGAAAATGGGGCAAGATGCAGGATCAATTGAATGTACAAATGGGAGTAATGAAAGTGTACCATTGGATCTACAAGGCTCTGAAATTGCTTATAATAAAATCCATGATTGTACAACCTTAACCAACGGCTCAAAACAATTTGTAGTGGCTTTTTATCTAGAAGGCTGTTACAATTATACAGTTCATCATAATTTAGTATATAATTTTATTACCGATGTAGTACCCGATGGTACTTTTACCTATTTAGGCCCACGAACGTCAAAAATTACGGATTGTTACTATTACAATAATACGGTTTGGAACTTAGATTGGGGAATCAGGATATGGAATAAAAAAGGAGGAGGTAACCTAGAAAATGTTCGTTTTTGGAACAATATCATAGATAATAATGCCCAAGATAATACTGATGGAGACAATGGAATATTATATAATTTAATAGATTTTAAGAATAATTATAGAAGTGGCTCTGTAGCAAACCAAAATTCTATTTTTGAAAATGCAGCGTCAGGAGATTTCCGTTTAAAACAAAACTCACCAGCAATCGACGCTGGTATAAATATCCCAAATATAACTATTGATGTAAATGGTTCAAATCCTGATATAGGGGCTATTGAATATGGCTCGTCTTTCCCTAATGTTGGTTCAGACCTAAGTCCAACCTCTTTTACCACTTTGGGTATTTTAAATAATTCAATTTTAAATAACGAAAAAAAACCATCAGTATATCCAATTCCTGCTCACAATGAATTGTATATAAAGGATACGTTCAAGCAATGGGAAATTTACAATTCTATTGGTCAATCTGTCAGCAAAGGAAAGAATTTCTTAATTGATATTTCGAGTTTACAGAATAGTGTGTATTTTATATCTATTGATAATGCTGCGGCTATAAAATTCATTAAGAATTAATTTGTATTCTGAAAATCAAACATTTAAAGTGTGATTTTACTGATCGTATTTTCTTTTGGAGTAACGTTTTTCTTTTAAACTTAAGTGTCTATTGTTTATTACTCGTTTCAATTATCGCTCCTTACAAATTGAAGATTTACTATGATAGAAATGATTTTTAGGTATTCCTTTCACAGAAACAATTAGCTCTTCTGTAATCGTCTTCTAGACATGAAATTACAGGTTTTTTGAATTTCACCTTTAAAGGTATTTTCTTGAGACTTTCAGGTTGCCAAGAGTAAGGTTTAGTTCTATATAATTCATCATTAAAAAATCTATATAACGTATTATTAATAAATGAGTAAATGGATCAAAAAAAAACAGCATTTATAAAGGAATTTTACCTTATAAATGCTGTTTAAAATAAGTTTAATTTTTTAAAGCTGAAATACCTGTTCTAAGGCTATCCATTTTTCTCCGTCTTTCGCCCAAGGAAGTTCTTGTTGGTAGTTCCACATTAGATTTTCCCATTCTAGCACTTTAGGATTCTCTGCATCCATTTTTGATTTTTGAACAGGGTCAAATTTTTCATTAACTTCCATAATCATAAACATACGGTTTCCTGTTAGGTAAATCTGCATATCTACAATTCCTGCATCTTTGATGCTTTTTGTTATTTCTGGCCATGCTTTACCAGCGGCATGGTATTCTTTATATTCTGCTATTAATTGTGAATCATTTTTTAAATCACAAGAAAAGCAATGTCTTTTTGTACTCATTTTAATAATTTTTTGAAGATTTGTATGTTATATATCCGTAAAAAGTTACTACTGATAAACAAATTAAGGGTAAAATGAATGAAAAATTAACTTCTGGAATAAATCCTAATATTTTCATATCCGAAAATCCTGTTCCCCCCCAATCCAAAATACTTCCTTGCAATACAGGCATCAAAGCTCCACCAACGATAGCCATAACCAAACCTGCTGATCCAATTTTTGCTTCGTCTCCCATGTTTTTTAATGCGATACCATAAATTGTTGGGAACATAATAGACATAAAGATGGATACACTAACCAACGAAATTAACCCTGGCATACCTTGTAGTAAAATGGCAGCAGCGCAACAAATAACACTACCAATACCAAAGAACATAAGTATTTTTGAAGGATTTGTTTTTTTCATTAAAGCAGTACCAATCCATCTACCGGATAAGAATAAAATCATCGCCGCAACATTGAAATAGGTAGCAGTAAGTTCTAGCCCAAAAGTTAGATTAACATTATCAACATATTGGAAAATGAAAGTCCAACACATAATTTGTGCACCTACATAAAAAGCTTGTGCTACTACTCCAAATTTATAATTTTTATTAGCAAACAATTTTGAAAACGATTCCGATAATGACATTTTATCTTCTTGGGGAGTTTTTGGCATTTTTGTAAAAAGAATGATACCCAAAATTACCAAAACCAAAACTCCAAGTCCAATGTAAGGAACACTAATAATTCCTAAGTCATTTTCGCGTATAGTAGCTACTTCATTTGAGGATAAAGCATTATAAGCTTCTGTTGTGTAATCGTCTGAGCGTAATGAATTAATAACAAAAACTTGTGCCATAATCATCCCAGTTAATGATCCAATTGGATTAAAAGCTTGCGCTAAGTTCAAACGTTGCGTGGCTGTTTCTGGATCTCCTAAAAATAAAATTAAAGGATTGGAAGTAGTTTCTAAAAAGGCTAAACCACAGGTGATAATCCATAAAGAAAGAAGAAAATAATTGTAATCTTGATAAGCCGCTGCTGGATAAAACAAAAATGCTCCAGTAGCATATAAAAGTAATCCTAAAATAATTCCAGATTTATAACTGTATTTTCTAATGAAAAGAGCTGCTGGCAAAGCCATAAAGAAATAACCAAAATAGAAGGCAAACTGTACTAGAGATGCTTGCATATTTGATAATTCTGGCATTACTTTTTTGAATGCAGATACCATCGGATTGGTTAAATCATTTGCAATTCCCCAAAGAGCAAATAAAGATGTAATTATAATAAAGGGGAAAAGTAGTTCTCTGCGGACTACTGGAATTTTAGCAGATTGCTGCATAGATAATTAGTTTAAGGTTGGTTAAATAGGCTAAACAATAGTATGAATTGTTTTGGTTATAGTAATAAACAAATGGTTTATACAATGCAATAAATGGTTTATTGTGATAATAAAGAACGATCTAAATGAACGTAACCACCATCACAGAATATAAATTGCCCAGTCGTGTGTGAGGATAGATTAGAGATTGTAAACAAACTAGTATTAGCAATTTCAACAGGAGTCGTCATTCTATTTTCTAAAGGAATTTTTTCAACAATTGCTTTCAATTTAGCTTCACCATTTTCTAATGTTTTAATCCAATTGTCATAAGCTGGAGTCCAACTCTCGGCAATAATAATTGCATTTACACGAATGGAATATTGAATTAAATCAACCGCCCACTCGCGAGTTAATCCCAAAACACCCCCTTTTGCAGCAGCATAACCAGAAGTGCCACCTTGACCTGTAAGCGCCACTTTTGAACCAATATTCAAAATATTACCTTTGGATTCTTTTAAATAGGGGACCGCATGTTTTACAATCATAAAGTAACTTACGAGGTTCAATTTCAAAGACTCCATAAATTCCTCGTAGGAAGCGTCTAATCCGGCACCATCGTTTACTCCAACATTATTAATCACCACATCAATACGACCATATTTAGTCGCAATAGTTTTGATAGCATTTTCAATTTGTATTGGATCTGCTAAATTGGTTTGACAAAAAATGGCGTCTACACCTTGATCTTGAATTTCTTTTACATATTCAAATCCTCTTGCATTTCGATCAATAATAGCAGGAATAGCACCTTCTTCTACTAATTGACGTAACATTGTTTCTCCAATACTTCCTCTAATTCCTGCTGCACCTGTAATGACAACAATTTTGTTTTTCAAATTTAAATCCATCGTTATAAGTTATAAAAATTAATAGCATTTTCTCCCATGATTGCATGTTGCTGTGATGGGGGTAAATGAACTATAAATTGTGTTATTAATTCTTTTGTTTTGATATAATTACCTGCCACCAAACATACTGGCCAATCGGATCCAAATAATAATCGTTGAGGTCCAAAAGCATTTAAAACTAAATCCATATATGGCTGAATTTGCTCGGGTGTCCAAGAATGATAATCTGCTTCTGTAGTCATGCCAGATAATTTGCAAAACACATTTTTCTGTTGACCAATAGCCATCATCAAAGTGGCCCATCCTTCATAAAATCCATCTTTAATATAAGGTTTTGCAATGTGATCGATTACAAATTTTTGATTTGGAAACCTTTTTACTAATTCTAATGTCGCTCCTAATTGATGAGGGAAAATTAAAATATCATAAGTGAAATTATATTTTTCTAAAGCAGCGATACCTCTCAAAAAATTAGGTCTTAGCAAAAAGTTATGATCTTCTTCACCTTGAACGACGTGTCTAAAACCTTTTAGTTTTGGATATGAACTATACCTCTGAAGTACCTCTTCAATATTATTAGCTCTTAAATCTACCCAACCTACAACTCCTTTAATAAAATCATTCTCATTAGAAAGTTGCAATAGAAAATCAGTTTCTTCCAACGTTTGATCTGCTTGTATAGCAACACAACCATCGATTTGATTTTCTAAAATAACTTTTTGTAAATCTTCGGGTAAAAAATCTTTGCGAATGACTGCCATTTGGTCGTCTATCCATTCGTGTTTTTTAGGCTCATATTGCCAAAAATGTTGATGTGAATCTATTATCATGATATTGTTTTTTTGATAGATGCTTCGATTCCACTTTTCTCCAGTGCTTCCAAATTTGATGCTACTGATTCAGATAAATTTGGAATAATATTTAGGTTTTCTCCCCAAATAGACTGATTTTCTAATATTTTTTTCACCAATTCTTGGTAATCTATTGTCCCAGCATCTTTTTGATTCCAAATCATTTTGAAGAATTCAAGTGTCTCTGTAGCGTCATTAATTGGAATAATTTCATCATTGTATTCTCCTTTATAAAAACGAATTAAACAAGAAAGTGAAAAAACAATTCTCTTTGGTAATTGACCTTGACTCTCCGTGTATTCTATTAAGGCTGGATATAACCTTGCCATAAATTTGGAAGTACTATTTAACGAAATACTAATTAAGAAATGTTTCAATGTTGGATTTTTGAAACGATCTAATACTGCATTCACAAAATTCTGTAGTTCATCATCAGGGAAGTTTTGTAATGTTTTTGTAATTTCTTCGGATAAAACTTCTTTTACAAATTGCAAAATGATAGGATTATCCATCGATTGTTTAACCGTTCGTAGACCAAAAAGATACCCCACAGGAACAAGAGATGTATGTGCTCCATTGAGTATTCGTACTTTCATTTCGCGATAAGCACTAATATCATCTACAAATTGTACATTTAATTTGGTTTTTGCAAATGGCAATTCTTTCTGAACAATTTCAGGACCTTGAATTACAAAACTATGATAATCTTCACCCGCGACGAGTAAGGGGTCATTATATCCTGTTTTTTCCAATATTTCGGCAGCACGATCAGTTGGATAGCCTGATACAATACGATCTACTAAGGTATTACAGAAATAATTAGAGTTTTCTATCCATTGAATAAAATCGTTTGATAATTTAAAATGATTTGCATATTGAAGAATAGTTTTTTTCAAGGCTTCCCCATTATTTTCAATCAATTCACAAGGCATTAAAATACAGCCTTTAGAATGTTCGCCCTTAAAATGATTAAAACGATGGTGTAACCATACTGTGATTTTTGCCGGAAATTCGTGAGGAGGATTATCATTCAGTTGATCCGTTTTAGAAAAACGAATACCTGATTCGGTTGTATTTGAAATGATGAATCTCAAATCAGGATTTTCAGATAGCTTCAAATATTCTTCCCACTCTGTGTAGGGCTGAATCACGCGACTTACACATTCTACAAGGGTTACAGTCGATAGTAATACTCCTTTTCGAATACCGTCCAAGGCAACATGAAATAAACCATCTTGTTGGCTTAACTCATCATAATCACCTTTTTGTGTAGGTTTTATAATTACGACACTTCCTTTGAACTCCGTTTCTTTATTTAATACATCAAACATCCAGTCGCTAAAGGCACGAAGGAAGTTCCCACCACCAAATTGCATAATTCTTTCTGGTGCCGTATAGCTGTTGTTTGCTGTTTTTCTATTTAATGGTTGCATGTTTTTTCTATTTAAAATTATAGTGAAACACCTCTTTTCCAAGGAATAAAATCGTTTTGTCCTTTCAATTCGGCTTTCGTAATTATTTCTCCGCTGGCTGTTTTGATAATAAATTCTAATAATTTTTCACCCATACTTTCAATCGTATCTTCACCGGTAATTACCGTTCCAGCATTAATATCAATGATGTCTTTCATCTTTTCATAAAGCTTCGTATTACTCGACATTTTAATAACTGGTGCAATCGGATTTCCTGTTGGTGTTCCTAATCCAGTTGTAAAAACGATAAGATTACATCCAGAACCAGCAAGTCCTGTAGAACATTCTACATCATTTCCTGGAGTACAAAGTAAATTTAGACCGGGTTTTGTGATTCTTTCAGCATAATCTAATACTTCAACCACTGGCGAAGTACCGCCTTTCTTGGCCGCACCAGCCGATTTCATAGCATCGGTAATTAAACCGTCCTTGATATTTCCGGGAGATGGATTATTTTCAAAACCAGAGCCAACAGCAATTGCAGATGCTGAATACGCACGCATAAGAGTTGAAAATTTGGTTGCATCTTCTTTCGTTTCACATCTATTGATAAGATCTTGTTCCACTCCATTCAATTCTGGGAATTCAGACAAAACAGGTGTCCCTCCAAGTCCAACTAGTAAATCGGATGCGTAACCCAAAGCCGGATTTGCCGAGATTCCTGAAAACCCATCTGATCCTCCACATTCTAATCCTAGAATGATTTTGTTGATAGGAGCAGGCTTTCTTTCAATTTTATTGGCTTCAATTAAGCCAAGAAAAGTATGTTTTACCGCTTCTTCGATTAATTGTCTTTCGCTTGCACTTTTTTGTTGTTCTAAGTAATGAACAGGCTTAGAAAAATTAGGATCTAATTTTTTAATAGCATTTTGAAGCATTTCTATTTGGGCATTTTGACAACCTAAACTAAAAATAGTAGCCCCCGCCACGTTTGAGTTTACAATATAACCAGCTAATAAATTGCATAATACTTGAGAATCCTCACGTGTACCGCCACAACCGCCATCGTGTTTTAGGAATTTTATTCCGTCTACATTGGGAAAAAGTCTATTTTTTGTAATTTCTTCTTTGGTAGCAATAATTGGTGTATTCAAAATATCTTCGGCAGAACCTCCTTGTTTGTATTTCTGAATCAATGCATCGGTATCAACAGCGAAATCTTTTTTGGTTTGGTAGCCTAATTTATCGGCTAATGCGCCTTCGAGTACATCAATATTTCTATTTTCGCAAAATGTAAGCGGAATTACCAACCAGTAATTTCCGGTTCCTACAGAACCATCTGCTCTGTGGTAACCGTTGAAAGTACGTTCTTCAAATTTAGAGGTGTCGGGTGCTTTCCAACTAAATTTTTCTTGAGATTCATTAAAATCAGCAGATGCGTGTTTGATGTTTTCGGTAGTAATGGCAGCACCTTTCAAAATTGGTTGTATCGCTTTGGCGATTAAAACACCATACATATAAATTTGATCCCCAATTGCTAAATCAGTTGTTGTAAATTTATGTTTTTGCTTGATGTTTTCTACCAAAGTGATTTCGGCACCATTGTGATTAATTACAGTTCCTTTTGGTAAATCAACAAGGGCTGCAATAATAGTATCACTTGGATGTATTTGTACAAATGTTTTTGACATTTTATTTGAATTAAGAATTAAAAACTACAGTTGCTTTTATAACACCTGTTTCTGGATTTAACCAACTATCAAAATTTTCGATCATTTCTGTAAAAGGTACAGAGTGTGTTATAAACGAATCTGTTGGAAATTGATTAAGAACGCTTATAACGTGCTCAAAATCTTCGGTGGTAGCATTTCTACTGCACATAAGAGTCATCTCTTTTGCATGAATTTTTGGATGCGTATAAGTAAGTTCCCCTTTTGATAGCCCTACTAAAACAAAGCGCCCTCCATGAGACATATAGTCAGGACAAGCTTCTATCGCATATTTATTACCAGAAGCATCAAATACGGCGGTACATAGATCACCGTGTGTAATTTTCATAATTTCTTCTACTGCATTTTCTCCAGCTTTTACAGTATAATCAACTCCGATATCCTCTTTGGCATATGCCAAACGATTTTCGTTCATGTCAATTGCAATTACTTTTGCACCCGCAATTTGAGCCAATTTCATAATACCAATACCAATTGGTCCACAACCTACAACTGCAACAGTTTCACCTGGTTGAATAGCCGCTCTACGAATGGCATGCGCACCAATAGCAAGTGGCTCTACAATTGCCATTTCGTTATCCGAAAGATTATTAGCCAATAAAAGAATATTGGAGGGAACGGTAATTTGTTCTTGCATTCCACCGTCTGTATGTACACCCAATACTTTTATATTGGTACAACAATTGGTCTTTCCGTTACGGCAAGCAATACAAGTTCCGCAACTTATATAGGGCATAACAACCACTTTGTCTCCAGGTTTAATTCCTCTTTCATTTTCTCCAATTTCAATCACTTGTGATGCTAATTCGTGACCTAATATTCTAGGGTAGGTAAAGAATGCTTGATTACCAGCATAAGCATGTAGATCGGTTCCACAAATTCCAACTTTATTAATTTGTAATAAAGCTTCATTTTCTTTTCTAATTGGAGCTTCTTTTTCTTTTAGGATAAATTCTCCTGGCTTTTCGCAAACAATATATTTCATATTTATAGTTTATAATGTGGTTTAGTATAATATGTTCAATCGATTGAACAGTTTGGTAAAAATAAAAGATTTATAGTAAATCTTTTAAGTATATAATCATCTATAAATAGCTGTATTGCTTATAGATATAAGATAAAATATATGTAAATTTTAAATTTTGTTTTTAAATAAAAAGAAATTATATTTGTTCAATCGATTGAACAAATATATAAAAAAATTGGAAATAAAAAAAAAATCAACCATAAAAGATATAGCTATTGCTTTGGGACTGACTCCTTCAGCAGTTTCCAAGGCATTGAGCAATCATCCTAGAATAAGTGACAAAACCAAAGAAGCTGTAAAAAAAATGGCACTTACTTTAGATTATCAGCCAAACACTTTGTCTAGTGCTTTGCGCAAAGGTAAGAGTAATTTGGTTGGAGTAATTATTCCCAGGGTAAATAGTAACTTTTTTTCATCAGTGGTAGAAAATATGGAAGAAGTCCTCAATGCCCATGGTTATAATATCGTTATGACACAATCAAACGAGTTGTATGATAAAGAATGTAAAAGTATAGATTCTTTATTGGGGATTCAAGTGGATGGTATTATAGCATCAATGGCCAATGAGACAACTTGCTTGGATTATTATAATAAAATTAAATCCAAAGGAGTACAGTTGGTATTATTTGATAGAGGAGAAGATGAGTTGGATGTGGATTACATTGGTATTGATGATTATAAGAGTAGTCACTTAATTATTGATCATTTACACTTACAAAACTGCAAGAAAATTGCCCATATTGCAGGGTTTAATCATATTCGTATTTACAAGGATAGGGTACAAGGGTATCGTGATGCACTTGAAAAATGTGGCTTACCTATATACGAAGAAATGATTATTGAAAGTAATTTGCGAATCGAAGATGGTAGACGAATTATGAAAGAATTATTAAAATTGCCTGAAAGACCTGATGCCGTTTACGCCGCGGGTGATTATGCTGCACTAGGAGCTTTACAAGTTTTAAAAGAAGAAAACATAAAAGTTCCTGAAGAAATTGCTTTAATAGGCTTTAGTAATGAACCTTTTACTTCTTTATCATCTCCTACGATTACAACGATCAATCAACAAAGTGCACAAATAGGAAAATTGGCAGCTGAAGCTTTTTTGGAAAGAGTTAAAAATCCAAAAGGTAGAATTCATTTAAAAAAAATAATATTAGAACCCGAATTGATTATTAGAGAATCATCTCAAAAAAACGATTTATAAAATAAATACCCATATATAATGCCACAATTAACAGATCAACTACGTCTAAAAAGCTATTTGTCAATTGCTATAATAGTATTATTAATACTAAATACAGCGACTATTTATAGCCAAAAAAAGAATGCCTTTATTCATTTGACTACCGAAAATGGTTTGTCTCAAAGTGATGTAAATACCGTATTTCAGGACTCACATGGATTTATGTGGTTTGGTACTCATGATGGTTTGAATAAATATGATGGCTATAATTTTACAGTTTACAATCCTATTTTAAATAATGATAAAAGCATTAGTAGTAATCTTATTTGGGATATCGTTGATGATGTAAAAGGCAATTTATGGATTGGAACTACTGGTGGTGGATTAAACTGCTTTGACACAAAAACGGAAACCTTTACTCAGTTTAAAAATAAAATAGGGGACTTTAATAGTATTTCAAGTAATACGATAAGTACATTACTTCGTGATAAAAAAAATAGATTATGGATCGCTACTAAAAATGGTGTCAACATGCTTGACTTAAATAAACCAATTAGTAGCCCTATTTTTAATCATATTAGTATCAATATGTCAAAAATGGGAAGTTCTTTTGAAGGGAATATCATCTCCTGTTTTTTGGAAGATAATAAAGGAAATATTTTTATAGGAGGTCCAGCGGGACTTTTTAAACTAAATCATGATAATCAAGGGGAACTTTTTTTTCAATATATCGATCTAGGAGGACAATTAGCTAATCTAGGAATTAGAGCCATGGCTCAAGATGATTATGGAAAATTTATTTTTGCTGGTATCAATGGTTTATATATTCAAACAAATAGTGATAATTTAAATAAATTTGATAAGATTCATGATGGTTATTTTTCAAATTTATTAACTACTAAAGGATATATTTGGGCGGGTTCACCCCTTGGACTTTATCGTTTTGAAAATTCATCAGAGTTCACTTTGCCAAAAGAAATAAATTTTTATACCAACGATTTAAAAAATCCAGATTTTAGTTTAAGTAAGAATGATATAAAATCACTATTTGTAGACAAAGCAGGAATGCTTTGGGTTGGAGTAAATGGAGGAGGAGTAAATAAATTTGATCCTAATATAAAAAAGTTTAAACATATAAAAAAAGATCTAAATCCAAATAGTATCACTAATGATAAAATTAGAGCCATTTTTGAAGATAGTAATGGATACCTATGGATCGGTACTGAAGGGGGAGGATTAAATTATTCTGTTAAAGCAGACGCAGAGTACACTAATTTTAAAAAAATAAATTCGCCAACCGCAAAGGTTTTTGCTCTTGCAGAAGTACAAGAAGGGAAGACTAAAAAATTACTAATTGGTGGGGAATTTTTGTATGGACTTTATAGTTTAGACATTACTAATCCTAATTCTATTTCACCAAATTTGGCAAAACCTGTGGACGGTATTAACTTAAGTGTCTTTTCAATTTTAGTAGATTCTAATAAAAATGTATGGATTGGAACTTATGGAAAAGGGATATCTAGGTGGTTGGCTACCAAAACTCCAGGTGTCTATACAAAAGATATTCTTTATGAAAATGCTAATGACCCCAATAGTATATCTAGTAATATTATTCGTTCGATTTATGAGGATAAAAAAGGTAATATTTGGTTTGGTACTGGGGACGGACTATGTGAACTTGATAAAAGTCAAGTCAGACTTAAAAAACCACGATTTACTATTTACAAAAATATTCCCAATACTCCTTCAAGCCTAAGTCAAAACTACATCTTATCATTGTATCAAAGTCAAAAAGGAGATTTATGGGTGGGAACTTTTGGAGGAGGTCTAAATAAATTAATTCCTAGTGATGGAAATAGTCCTGTACATTTTAAGAACTATACTGAAGAAGAGGGATTACCCAGCAATGTAATAAAAGGGATTCAGGAGGATGAATTTTCAAATTTATGGATATCCACAAACAAAGGACTTAGTCGTTTTAATCCCAAAAGTGAAAGATTTAAAAATTATGATGTAAATGATGGATTACAAAGTAATGAATTTAGTGAACTCTCATTTTACAAACGCAAAAATGGAGAAATGTTATTTGGTGGTGTAAATGGATTTAATGCATTTTTTCCAAACCAAATCAAGGATAATTTGATTCCGTCTAGAACTGTATTGACTTCTCTATCTATATTTAATAAACCAATAGGTACTGGTGATATTTTTGACGGTCGTGTAATACTTCCTGAATCCATCAGTACAATTAAGGAAATTGAACTAAAATATAGCGAGAATAGTTTTTCTATTGAATTCGCAGCCTTACATTATTCTGCTCCAAGAAAAAATCAATTTGCTTATAAATTAGAAGGATTTAATGACGATTGGGTATACACTTCCTTCAAAAATAGATTGGCAACTTATACCAATTTATCTCCTGGAACTTATAATTTATTAGTGAAATCATCTAATAATGATGGAGTTTGGAATCAATCGCCAACCGAATTGACGATTATTATTACTCCTCCTTTTTGGAGAACAAATTTTGCTTATTTTATCTATTTATTAGGCATCATTGGATTACTATATCTTTACCGTAGGTTTACTATCATAAGCTCTACCCAAAAACACCAATTGGAACTAGAACATTTAGAAAAAGAAAATCATGAAGAGATACACCGTTTAAAGTTGGAGTTTTTCACAAATATTTCTCATGAATTTAGAACGCCGCTTACGCTTATCAAGGGACCGTTAGATTATTTGATTTCAAAGGGAGAAACTATAGGTCAAAAAGAAGTTAATGATCAGTATGGTCTCATGCATAAAAACACCAATTATTTACTCCGATTAGTGAATCAATTGCTTGATTTTAGAAAAATGGAGTATGGAAAAATGAATCTAAATTTAAGTAAAAGTGATATTGTCACTTTCTTAAAAGAAGTAGGGGAACCTTTCCAATTTTTAAGTCATAAAAAACAAATTTCATTTGAGATTAATGCTTCAAAAGACCATATATTGAGTTGGTTTGATCCTGATGCTGTTGAAAAAATCACCAATAATCTTTTATCGAATGCCTTTAAATTTACGCCCGAAAACGGAATAATTAAATTAGATATATTTGATGGTATTGATTTTATTAAACCCGATTTCATAGAATTTACTCTCGACCAAGCTAATTTTATCGTTATTCAATTGAAAGATTCAGGACCTGGTGTTCCTGCACACAGAATTCAACATATTTTTGAACGTTATTATACTGAAATAGACATCAATAATAAAAAAAACACCAAAGGTACTGGTATTGGTCTTTCATTTACCAAAAACTTAGTCGAGTTACATCAAGGTTTTATCCATGTAAAAAGTGATTCCGAAAACGGTACTACTTTCTACGTTTGGTTACCAAAGAATAAAGAAGTTTTCCACGAAAATGAAAGCCTCAATTTTCATGAAGTTTTTGAAGCAAACGACTTTATAAGTCAAGAAGATGCAGAATCACATGCCATCAGTGTTATGGATGATATAGCAGATCAAAACATATCAAGGTCAAGGTCTAAACTTCCTGTTTTATTAATTGTAGATGATAATGCCGACATTCGTTCCTTTATCAAAAAAGGGTTGGGCGAAAAATATTATATTTATGAAGCTGAAAATGGAAAGATAGGTCTTGAAATGGCAAAAAAGCACATGCCAAATATCGTTATCACCGATTTAATGATGCCGATTATGGATGGTATAGAACTTTGTAATCAGTTAAAAAGTACTCAAGAAACCAGTCATATTCCGGTTATCGTTCTTACTGCAAAAACGTCACAAGAAAAAGAAATAGAAGGTTTGAAAAATGGTGCTGATGCTTATATTAGAAAACCTTTTAATCTTGAATTGCTAGAACTTAAAATATCTAATATTCTTAAGCATAGAGAAGAATTAAGAAAGCGCTTTAATCGTGATATCACTTTGCAACCAAATGAGGTAACTATAACTTCATCTGATGAAAATTTCTTGAAACAGGCTATCGATATTGTAGAAAAACACATGATGGACACCGAATTTAGTGTTGAAATGTTGGTAAAAGAAATGAATATAAGTCGAAGCAATTTATATTTAAAAATTAAAGAACTTACAGGCTTATCTTCTAGTGAATTTATTAGAAATATTCGATTGAAAAGAGCAGTTCAACTTTTTGAAAAAAGTGATTATTCAGTTAAAGAAATAATGTATATGACTGGATTTAATACAGCATCTTACTTTTCGAAATGCTTCAAAAAACAATTTGGAGTCATTCCAAGTAAATATATTAGACTCTCAGATTCTGAACTGAATAAGGAAGATAATGAGTAAAAAAGAGTTAATATTCCAAATCGTTTTTTAGGACTAGACAGAAAGTTGTAACCATTTTCATGATTACAACTTTCTTATTATATTGCTTGTTCTACTTTGCGGGTTCAGACATTCAGAAGCTTCAGAGCACGATAGCCCAATCTTGTGGCAAGTTTATTTTTTTCCAATTAGAATCTTGGTACGCAATTTTTTCAGCTCCTTGTAGCATGTCTTTTTTAAACAACCAATTCTGATTGAAACTTGTATTCCCTTTTTATCCACTACGGGTTGAGCGGAACTATTTTTCGCCGCAAAAAGAGCTAGGAAAGCTACCGTGCTTATAATTAATTTTCTTGCTTTCATTCGTGTTATTTTATCTTTCAGAATTGTTTATAAGGTAAATTTAAAGGATAAAAACTGGACAAGAAAAGTTTGATGAATTTAAATAAAATCAAAAACATCTGTTCTACTGAAAAAACCATTTCGTTTATGGCAACCGTTATATTCACTGTATTTTTATAGTTAAAGACAAACTATTATGAATAAAATTAACTATGCTATTTTAGTACTTTTAGCCTCTTATTCGAGTCTAAAAGCACAAGATTCCACTCGTCCTGCGAGTTATTATACAGATACGATTTCGTTTTCTGCAGCACCAAAAAGAATGACAGACAAACTCCCATTATCCCATCAAAAAGATAAAAAGTGGGTTTTGCAAAAGGATTTGTCAGATGAATTCGCTGGATTAAAACTAGACTCAGACAAATGGTACGATACCAATCCAAAATGGTTGGGTAGAGCACCATCTATGGCAAATTCAGAGAATGTTTCATTAGAGAAAGGAAATCTTGTCCTTAGAATTAATCAAGTTAAAGAACCAAAATACAAAAATGATTATACGCACAATGTTGGTTGGGTAGTGAGTAAAAAATCTATTACCTATGGTTATTTTGAAATGCGATCTAAGCTAATGGATGCTCCTTGGGTAAGTTGTTTTTGGTTGTACAACTGGTGGTATAAAGACAATTGGAAAACTGAAATAGACATCTGTGAAAACAATCCTGGAGCGGTAAAAAATAGACATACTTTGACATCCAATTTACACGTATTTTCGGCACCTGTGGACAAAGGAAATGTAACAGAACTAAAATCTCACCCGCAAAACTATTATATTCCGTTTGAGTTGCAAAAAGACTATCATGTTTGGGGAATGGAGTGGGATAAAGATTTTATCCGTTGGTATATCGATGGTATTCTATTCAGAGAATCACCAAACGTGTATTGGCACCAAGATTTGCACATCAATTTTAATAGTGAATCGAATAAATGGCTATTAGCGTTTCCTGATGACAACCGCTTGAATGAAGATTTTAATGTAGATTATGTGAGAGTTTGGCAGAAGAAGTAACTGGTAAATTGTGTTTAATAAAACCAAAATCCCCTCAAAATGTTTGAAGACAAGCCTGCGCGATCAGGTTTTTAAATTAGAATGTTTTCGTTTCTATTCACCTACCACACGAAAGGATTCGTGTGGTAGCGGGGGTAATTTTGTTGCTGGAGAAATGAATTCTTGTCTAGCAAACTCTGATAGAAACTCCACTCAAACAAACCCTTTGAAAACGGATAACAAATTTTTTGGAACAGGTGGCGATGGAGAATTTAAAAATGCTGCGGGACAATTGGACATAAGCAGTGTAAAACCTTGGGCAACTTATAATTTTAAAGCTGGAGAAACGTATACACTTACTATTACTGGAAGGTCATCAAAATTTAGTATTGACAGAATTTTAATTGCCGACTTAAACAAATACGATTATGCGAAATACAATGCCTATGCTAAAAATGCGGTTCAAAACGAATGTGTTGTAGGTAATTAACAACTAAAAAAGCGACTGAATGATATTCAGTCGCTTTTAATTTTTTTTAAATTAGAATATTATCGTTTCTATTCACGAAACACACGAAAGGATTCGCGCGGTAGCGGGGCTAATGATTGAAGATAAGACTGTATAATCGGGTTATTTATTTTTGTAATTTTCAAGATTATAATTAGTTTTACCGACATCGCCAACAATTTGTTCTTTAAAATACGCTTTCTTTTGAGTTGTCCATTCACCACGTTTTGTACGATCAATGATTAATTTATCTAATTCATCAGTATATAGTGGCGTTTGCCATGTCACTACAAGATTTACAGGGATTTCTCCTTTTTCTAGTTTTTTTATTCTTTGTGAATAATCATAAAATTCGAAATATGAATAACTTGTGATTTTTATATTATTGTGATTTGGAATATAACTAAAACTTCCTATTTGCAAATTAAGATCGTTAAGTAATACTTCAAATTTTTTACCAATATAGTATTCCTTCCGATCTAAAATTTTAGTTTGTATGTATAATAATGTATCTCCTTTGAAGTCATTTAGTGTATGCTTTTTATCAATTTTTTTTACTTTTAAGACATTTTCTTTTTTAAAAGCACAAGAAGTTAATTGTAATATAGATAATATTATAATTAGTTTTTTCATCAATTTGTTTTAATTAATTGCAGTCTGCATTTTATAGATAGGCTAATATAACCCAAAAAACAGTCAATTTTTAGTCATTTATTATTTTTAAAAATAAAGAAAGTTGGTAACCGTTTTCATGATTACAACTTTCTTATTATATCATTTGTTCAATTTTGTGGGTAAAGGCATCCCGAAGCTTCTAGACCGTACCATCGTTTGAAGACAAGCCTGCGTGATCGGTTTTTTTTTATATCGCAACATTTTTAAGCTAGATTTTACTAATTGCTTTGTTGTGTGTTCTTTTTGCTAAAAAAAGGTTTGTAATATTCAGGATAAATATCATTAGGTAAATATATTTTATTGTCTTTTATAGAGAAAATAAATGAGATGCTAAAATAATTTTCAAACTTATAGTAAGTGTTTAATTGGTTCTTCGCCTAAATTAGTGGAAATTAAAAAAACCATGTAATTTTGGGGGATGGAATTAGATGGATTAGGAATTTTGTTAGGAGTTAAATC
>NZ_JAOQMX010000058.1 GCF_025960985.1 Flavobacterium psychraerolatum
GCTTATAAATCATTCGAAAACCTCAAAGAAAAATTAAATTTTGTCCTGACTAATTTCGGAACAAAATACGACATTAAATTTTGACCATTACTTACCTTTAAAATCCGTACTATAGAAAATACTTTTGCAATCCAATCCTTCCTATTACCTACACAAAATAGCCTCACATAAAACCCAGACTTGCTCTTTCAAAATGGAGCCTTAGGACTTGCCAATAAAATTTATTACATTTAGATACATTTGAAACAAAAAGATATGGAAACGCTTAAAATCGGACTAGGAACTGCGGCAATTGGCCGACCTCATTATATCAATATCAGAAACGCAACAACAGCAGCTTTTGATTTGAAGTCTTTTAAAAAGAAAGCATTTCAGGTTTTGAATGCGGCTTATAAAAAAGGGATTCGTTATTATGACACAGCTCCTGGTTACGGTATTGCAGAACAAATCGTAAGCGAATGGATCAAAACCAAAAACGATAGCACTATTGAAATTGCCACCAAATGGGGCTATGTTTATACCGCCAATTTTGACCTCAATGCTGATATCCACGAACTCAAAGATCACGGGGTTGATCAACTAATAAAGCAATGGGAAGATTCAAAAATACTATTCCCTAATCTTACCACCTTACAAATCCATTCGGCTACCTTTGAGTCGGGTGTACTAGAAAATGATGCCGTGTTGCAAAAAATGGCAGAGTTAAAATCAATACAAAATATCCATATCGGCTTGAGTGTATCGGGCGATAACCAAGTCGAAGTTTTAAAGAGAGCCTTAGAAATTAAAATTGATGGCCAACCGCTATTTGAAGTTTTTCAGGTTACCTACAATATATTAGATCAAAGCTTACATTCGATTATTGAACTTATAAAAAAGAATAAAAATCGTATCGTCATAAAAGAAGCATTGGCCAACGGGAGAATTTTACCAAATGCAGATTACCCTCATTATTACAAATTATACAGCATCTTGGAAGGACTTGCAAAAAAACATAAAGTAGGTGTTGACGCGATTGCATTGCGATTTTGCATTCAGTCAATAGACCCCTTTATGGTACTTAGTGGGGCCTCGGAGGTGCAACATGTAAAGGATAACCTAAAAGCGAATACTTTTGAATTATCGCAAGAAGATCTAGATATCCTATATTCCTTCAAAGTAAAACCATCCAAATATTGGTCCGAAAGGAAACAATTGCAGTGGAATTAATCCGGTACAATTATAATTAAATAAGCTGAACTACTCAATTTTGTTAGGAAATTTATTTTTGAACAGAAATTTTAAAAACTACGTATTTACTTCTATCAAAAAAAGTATCTACGTATTTTTTTTTCGTGAAATCTTCAAAAATCCTCAAACAACTGACTGATTATCTTTTATAAATATTTATTTTCGAACAAAAACACATTAATAAGGCTTACTATTTGATAATAAAACTAAAAAATACTACGAAAAAATCATTTTACAAAGGTAACAATTAAGAATTCTCAATAAATAACACAAAAACAAATTCTTAGTGCTTTTATTAAGTAAAACTACTTATATTTGCTACGTAATACTTAATAATGATATTATGATCAAAATAATAGTAGTCGGAAACGGCATGGTGGGGTACAAATTTTGCGAAAAATTTATTTCAAAATCTGGACATGAAAAATATCAAATTACCGTATTCGGTGAAGAACCAAGACGTGCTTATGACCGTGTTCATCTTAGTGAATACTTTGCAGGAAAAACTGCTGATGATTTATCTATGTCATCCGCAAATTGGTACGAAGAAAACAACATTTTATTAAACACATCGGAATTAATTACCGATATCCATAAAGAGAATAAAACCATTACTACTCATTTAGAAAAAACACATTCTTATGATTATTTAGTGTTGGCTACAGGATCTTCTGCCTTTGTCCCTCCTATTGAAGGGGTAGAAAAAGAAGGGGTCTTTGTATATAGAACGATAGAAGATCTTGATGCTATCATGACGTATGCTAAAAAAATAAAGAAAAATGGCGCGACGGAAGCAGCCGTTCTTGGTGGTGGATTACTCGGTCTAGAAGCTGCAAAAGCAGTTCGTGATTTGGGTTTAAATCCTCATGTCGTTGAATTTGCTCCCCGCTTGATGCCAAGACAATTGGATAAAGGTGCAAGTGATATGCTACAATCAAAAATTGAAGCATTGAACATAGGGATATACTTGAACAAATCAACAAAATATATAGCTGGAGAGCATGCAATTACAGGAATGATGTTCGAAGGTGATGATTTACTAAAAGTAGATATGTTAGTAATTTCTGCCGGAATCAAACCAAGAGACGAATTAGGGAGAGGCGCAGGTCTAGAAGTAGGCGTACGTGGTGGTATTGTAGTCGATAATAAGATGCAAACCTCCGACCCAAATATCTTTGCTATTGGAGAAGTAGCATTGTACAACCACATGATTTACGGATTGGTGGCACCAGGTTACGAAATGGCAGATGTCGTTGCCGAACAAATTTTGGGTTCAGACAAAGTCATGAGAGAAACTATTGATATGTCCACTCAATTGAAATTGATAGGCGTAGAAGTAGCTAGTTTTGGTGATCCTTTTATCGAAAATGATGAAGTTACTGCTATTATTTTCGAAAATAAATTCAATGGGACTTACAAAAGAATCAACGTTACCAAAGATGGAAAAACACTATTGGGAGGGATTCTAGTAGGAGATTCGAGTGATTACAATGGTTTATTCCAAATTTATAGTAATGCAATGGCGTTACCTCCAAATCCCGAAGACTTGATTCTAGGCGCTAGAGGTGGCGAAACTTCTACTCTAGGAAGCGCAATGGACTTACCTGATACGGCTGTAATTTGCTCTTGTGAAAACGTAACCAAAGGTGCTATTTGTTGCTCGATTACCGATGGAACCTGCGAGACCTTGGGTGACGTAGTAAAACAAACCAAAGCAACTTCTGGTTGTGGAGGTTGTAAACCAATGGTTGTTGACCTTGTAAAAGCAGCTCAAAAATCTATTGGAAAAGAGGTAAAAGAAACCATTTGCGAACATTTTCATTACACAAGACAAGAATTATTTGATATTGTAAAAATCAATAAATACACCAATTTTTACGAAGTAGTAGATCATCACGGAAATGGAGATGGCTGTGAGGTTTGCAAACCGATTGTCGCCTCTGTATTTTCAAGTATTTATAATGATACTGCCAACAAACACGTTACTACCCAAGATACTAACGACAGGTATTTGGCCAATATTCAACGTAACGGAACCTATTCTGTTGTACCAAGAATTGCAGCTGGAGAAATTACTCCCGAGAAATTAATGGTCATTGGTGAAGTCGCCAAAAAATTTGATTTATATACCAAAATAACTGGAGCGCAACGTATTGATTTGTTTGGTGCAACCCTAAATGACCTACCTGCAATCTGGAAAATATTAATCGATAACGGTTTTGAAAGTGGACATGCTTACGGAAAATCATTAAGAGCTGTTAAGAGCTGTGTGGGTAATGCTTGGTGCCGCTATGGTATGGATGATAGCACTACTTTTGCAATTGAATTAGAAAACCGCTACAAAGGAATTCGTTCTCCTCATAAATTAAAAGGTGGTGTCTCTGCTTGTATTAGAGAATGTGCCGAAGCCAGAGGTAAAGATTTTGGTATCATCGCTGTCGAAGGTGGATGGAACTTATATATCTGTGGAAACGGTGGCGCCAATCCTAAACATGCTGTTCTTTTGGCAGAACAAATAGACAAAGAGACAGTTTTCAAATACTTGGATCGCTTCTTAATGTACTACATACGTACTGCAGGCCCACTAGTACGTACCGCTACTTGGTTGGAAAAACTAGACGGTGGGTTGGATTACCTGAAAGAAGTAATTATTCATGACCGTATTGAAATTTGTGAAGCATTAGAATCAGAAATGCAAACACTTATTGGAACCTACGAATGTGAATGGAAACAAGTACTTGAAAAACCAAGGTTAATGAAACGTTTTAATCACTTTGTAAACTCTGAGGATAAAGATGAAAACATAGAATATGTACCAATAAGAGACCAAAAAATGCCAAAATCTTGGAATTTTTAAAACAAAAAATGTTATAAATTAAGCTGAAAGCACGTTGCAAAAGCTAAAAAATAAAGAATATGGAAAACGTACTAGCCAATTATAAAAGTGTTGCTTTAGAAGATGTCAAAATTTGGTTTAAAGCAGGAACTCTTAAAGACTTCCCTAGCAATAGAGGAGGTTGCGTAAAATATAAAGACAAACAAATAGCCGTTTTTAACTTCGAAAGAAGAAATGAATGGTACGCTTGCCAGAATGTATGTCCTCACAAAATGGAGATGGTGCTCTCTAGAGGAATGACCGGTTCGGCAGATAATGTTCCCAAAATTGCTTGTCCAATGCACAAGAAAACATTTTCGCTAGTGGACGGTACCAATTTAAATGGTGAAGATTATTCGATAGCAACCTATCCTGTAAAAATCCTTGAAGGCGAAGTATTGATTGGGTTTATCGATTAAATATGTATCTTTGAAGTATCCAAAAAATACTCCAAATGACAACAGCCTTTCAACAAGCAAGCCAATGGATTGATGCCGAAAACGCACAAGATCCCAATATAGAAACATATGAATCCGTAAATTTTGCCAAAGAACTATTATACTCTAATAGAATGTTTGCAAAACTTATGGATTTTTGTCCTTCTGCCTCCGAAGCAGTTCAGATAGCATCCAAAGCACAACACATTTGCCGTTGGAAAATAGCCCGTAACTCCTACCCTATGGATCGCGTAGGTTACTTAAAATGGAGAGAAGACTTGAAAAAATTTCATGCTCAAACCACTGCCAAAATTCTTAAAAAATCTGGATATGACAGTGAATTCATCGATAGAGTAACTTTTCTTATCGAAAAAAAATTACTCAAGAAAGACAAGGAAACACAACTACTAGAAGATGTAATTTGCTTGGTTTTCATGGAATATTACTTACAGCCTTTTGTTGAAAAACACGACCGAGAAAAACTAAAAAATATTATTCTAAAAACGTGGAATAAAATGTCTGAAGAAGGTCACGAAGCCGCTTTAAAAATCAACTACACGAGTGAAAATCTTGAATTAATTAAAGAAGCGCTCGACCTATAAACCTATGACAAAAAGTATATCAGAATCTGCTAAAAGTTTTAATTTCAAGCCATTAAAACAACGCTATATTTTTGCTTTAATCACCATTGCCATTACGGTTATGTTGAGTCAGTTATTGATTCAATACAATATCAATACCCAACTGGACGATTCCCGATTAATCAACATTTCTGGTAAACAAAGAATGTTGAGCCAAAAATTAGTAAAAGAGATTCTGATACTCAATGCCATAACCGATTCGGTTAAAATACATCAACAAATTCACAATATTAAGCAAACACTCTCCATTTGGGAATCAACTCAAATAGCTCTTCAGTTTGGAAACCACAATCTAAAACTTCCAAAGGATCACAGTACAAAAATGACGGATTTATACAAAAACATAGATCCAAATTTTAAAACAATCATAAGTACAACCGACCTTATCTTGAAACAGCGAAAAATAGGTGGAAGCCCAATCGAAAATAAAAATTTAATTAAAACTATCCTTGATAATCAGGTTGTTTTCCTAAAGAAAATGAACCAAATTGTAGGACAATACGAGCGAGAAGCTTTTCATAAAGTAACCCTACAGCGCAATACAGAGTACGGAATTTTGACCTTCACCTTAATGGTTTTGCTGTTGGAATTTCACTTTATTTTCAGACCCACTAATAAAAATATAGAAGAACTTATTTCGAAACTATTGACCTCTGAGAAAAAAGCACTCAAACTAGCTTACAATGCTGAGATTTTGAGCGAAGCCAAAGAAAATTCGGTAAAAGAATTGAAATCGCTCAATTACGCCATGGAGAATACCTTACTATATTGCCGTGTTGCCAACGATGGAACCATCATTCACATTGGTGAAAAATTTGCAAAACTAATTCACTACACAGCTTTTCAACTTGATAAAAAGTTTTCTGAAGTTTTAACTCCTATCGAAAAAGAACAACTGTTTTTGAATCGAATGATTACCGAAAAACGGAAAAGTGGCTGGCAAGGCGAGCTTAATTTGACTAACCATGATAACGAATCGGTTTGGCTAGATTTGTCCATGATACCAGTAACGATTCGAAAACAAGAATCAGAGTTATTAGTCATTTGTTTTGATATTACCGTTCGAAAAAATGCTGAGCAAGAAGTAGAACGATTGAATGCCGAAAACATAGCCGAAAAAATCAACCAACAAAAAATCATTTCGAGCAGAATAGTAGAAAATCAAGAAAACGAACAAAACCGTATCGCAAGAGAAATTCACGATGGGATTGGTCAAATGTTAACGGGTTTGAAATTTAGCTTAGAAAGTATTAACCTAGACGATAAAGAAAAATCAACCCAAAAAATAGAGTATCTCAAAAAACTATCGCTAGACATTATCAAAGGGGTCAGAACTGCTACTTTCAACCTAATGCCACCCGAATTGAGTGACCATGGTATAGTATCTTCTCTCGGAAAACTCACACTTGAACTATCCAAATTAACAGGAAAGAATATTCTTTTTTATAACAAAAGTAATTTTGACCAACGACTAGATTCATTAATCGAAATAAATTTGTACCGACTAACCCAAGAAGCGATCAACAATGCCATAAAATATGCTGATTCCTCTCATATTATAGTGCAACTTTCTCACAGTAGTAATTTACTAAGTATCACGATTGACGACAATGGAAACGGTTTTGACCTGAGCACCGTAGACCAAAAGAAAACCAGCGAATCTGGAATGGGATTACTATTTATGAAAGAAAGAATTCAATACATCAATGGCCGTGTCTTTTTTAACTCGATCATTGGGGAAGGAACTCGCATTACTTTTAATATTCCGATTTAGATAAATTTGAATACAATGGCACAGAGGCTACCTGTATTTTAGTCTACTGTTGATTATCCAATGCAAATACAACTCATTTTTCTTGTAAAACTGCAGCTTAGTACTTATATATTGCTAATGCAACTTATCAAAATCCCCTACAGACTACCATACAGTTATAGTCACTAAATAGACGACGCTATATTTTTTTCGATAACTAATCAATAATTACGTATATTGCAATTTATTTTAGTGTTAACTACGTAACACTTCCCTATTTAAACTTAAGTATATTATGAGTGATATTATTCGAGTAGTTCTAGCAGATGACCACGTTTTTGTACGCGATGGAGTCAAATCGTTGTTAGAATCCGAGGAGAACATTATAGTAGTTGGCGAAGCCACAGACGGCCTCGAAGCACTTATTATTGTTGAAGAAACCAAACCCGACTTATTGATTATCGACATTCGCATGCCTAATATGACAGGTATAGAAGCCGTAGATCAACTACGTAAGGATGGTAACTTTGTTAAAACAATTGTACTCTCTATGCACGATTCTGAAGAGTACGTACTCAAAGCTATTAATGCTGGAGCCGATGGATATTTATTAAAAGGATCAAGCAAAGAAGAGTTTCTAAAAGCCTTACATATCGTAAGCAATGGTGGTAAATATTTCACAGGTGATATTTCTTCAATTTTGATTAAACAATTATCTAACGGCGGAACTATCGAACAAAAAAGTCCAATGGCAGAGGAATTGACGATTACCAAGAGAGAAAAAGAAATCTTAAAATTATTACTCTCAGGTAAAGGAAATAAAGAAATTGCAGAAACCCTCGAAATCAGTAAACGTACTGCAGAAGTACACCGTTTCAACTTGATGAAGAAATTAAAAGTCAAAAACTTAATGGAACTTTCGAACAAAGCAACGGAATATTCTCTGTTGTAAATCTAGAATTTCAAAAAAAAAATCCTTTCCTTCAAAAAAAAATTTGAAGGAAAGGATTTTTTTTGTTTTTTTTTTAATAATATATGAGAATTGATCTTTCGCCAATCACAATTCAATAGAATCGGATTTTAACCCAATTACCCGTATAACACAAACTGGTCTTTAGACAGAATAATGATATTATAGCTAAAGCAGTTTCTATACATAAATCATAAACATCGGGATTAATACCGATGTAATTCAACTATTTTATACCCTTAATTGTACATTGAAAAATCATTCCGTAGGTTTGAAAATCTATTTCTATTCGTACTATTGGTTTCAACTTTTTTTTAGAATTCCTCCTGCTATTCCATATACTACAATTCAGTAGAATCGGGCTTTAATACGATTAGGCAATAGCGACCTCACAGGGCTTTAGCCAAAACAATTGTAACAAAAATTTTGCACCTCATCAAATATTCCTTTCCGTAAACAATCCAATCGAAACACAATTTTGCATGAGGGATAGAAAAGGAAATCCTTTTTTGGGTCTTTTTTTTCCCCAAAAAAGATTGGAACGTATAGCCCGACCCGCGTTTTTCAGCGGGACATGCCCAAATGAACTATCCCTTTTCAATGAATAAAACTCAAAAAACGAACCTAAATACACGAAAAACTCAAAAACAGCTACTAACTACGTATATATACGTAAAACTACTTATTGTTTTTACAAAACCTGTGTTTTAGCAGGTTATAACTAGCGCATACTACTTACCTTTGTGAAAAAAATATAAGTATATATGGAAAATTCAACTTCTTTATCAAAATCCCACCGAATGTTATTCCTTAACACCCTTGCATTCACAATATGTTTTGCTTGTTGGACATTAAATGGTGTATTAGTTACATTCTTAGTAGACAAAGGTATTTTTAACTGGAGCGTCGTTCAAGTAGGATGGTTATTGGGAATCCCAATCTTAACCGGTTCTATCATGCGTTTACCAATAGGAATCCTAACCGATAAATATGGAGGGAAATATGTTTTCGCCACCTTACTTCTCTTATGCTCTATTCCTCTTTTCCTTTTACCCTTGGCCGATAGCTTTTTCATGTTTGCTATTTTAAGCTTTTTGTTTGGATTGGTAGGAACCAGCTTTGCCGTTGGAATAGGTTATACTTCCATTTTTTATCCAAAAGAATGGCAAGGTAGAGCATTAGGGATTTTCGGAATGGGTAACGCAGGTGCCGCTATTACAACCTTTGTAGCGCCATCATTACTAAATCAATTCTCGATTGCAGACCCTGAAAACGGATGGAAAATGCTTCCAATAGTTTACGGAGCTGTTTTATTAGTCATAGGATTGATCTTCTTGTTTTTTGCAGAAAACAGAAAATTAGAAAAATCAAACCGTACGATTCCACAAATGCTTACTACTTTAAAAAGTGCCAGAGTTTGGCGTTTTGGAGCGTATTACTTCTTAGTATTTGGTTGTTTTGTAGCGTATTCGCAATGGTTATTACCCAACTTTATGAATGTTTACTCAACAAGTTTGGTTATGGGTGGAATGTTTGCCACCATGTTTAGCTTACCATCTGGAGTAATTCGTGCCTTTGGAGGATATTTGTCTGATAAATTTGGAGCTCGTAAAGTAATGTATTGGGTACTAAGTTCTTCAGTTATTTTGAGTGCTTTGTTGATGATTCCAAAAATGGAAATCACCACTGCAGGACCAGGTGTTATGGCTGGTAAAAAAGGAATCGTGACCGCAATCTCACCAGAGAAAATATCTATTGGAGACAAAGAATATGCCATTGATTCCAAACCAGAAGCCACAGAACAAGGAAATATTTTTCCAACTAAGTCCTCTTGGCAAAAAGTAATTGTGGAGCAAAACCAAGAAGTAAACAAGAAAGAATTAATTGCCAAAGGAGTAACAAGAATCAACTTTGACGCCAATATGTGGGTGTTCTTAGTCTTAGTAATCTTGATTGGTATTTCATGGGGAATCGGTAAAGCAGCAGTCTACAAACACATCCCAGAATATTTCCCTACCGAAATCGGTGTTGTTGGTGGAATGGTAGGATTACTAGGTGGATTGGGTGGATTCTTTTGTCCAATTATCTTTAGTTACCTATTAACTACAACTGGAATCTGGTCTAGTTCTTGGATTTTTGTATTGCTTTTCTCTGCTATTTGTTTGATCTGGATGCACATAACCATCACCAATATGATGAACGAAAAACAACCTGGAATGGCAAATCAAATCGATAGAAAAAATTAATATTAACTTCTTGGTTTTATAAAATAACAAATCCCGTTTTCAGATGATGAAAACGGGATTTTATAGTTAAACTCTACTTTAAACGGATTACTGCACGACAATCTTCTTGATTGTTTTTTGTTTCCCAACAACAAATTCGACCAAATAATTCCCAGGAACTAAATCAGAAACGCGCATTTCTTTTCCCTGTGTACTATTACTATTTTTAATCAAACGACCCGTAAAATCGTAAACAGTTACCGTAAATTCCTCCTCTGTTTCAATATACAAAACATCTGAAACAGGATTAGGATAAACAGAAAGCGAAGCAATAGCGTTAAAATTACTAACCGCCAAATTTTCGTTTTGATTGATAACACCCACTGCGTCTAAGTCAAACCCTCCAGAGGCAAAAGGAGTGCTATACAGTTCATTTATAATATTTCCTTTGCTATCATAAGAAGCATACAAAGGATCAATGGTACCAATAACATCTATTATTTTGATATGAGTGATTATATCTTTATTCAATAAAACATTATCTTCAAGATCTGATAAATCAAATGGCGTTCCATAATTGGATTTATACTTACCTGCAAGATTATGAATGTATGTTGCATTTACAGAACCAAAACCACCAATTTGAGTTGTAGTTTGTGTTTCGCTGTGCGAAGGGAATCTGAAAAAATGCACTCCATCTGAACTCACCTCAACAAAAGCTAATTCTAAAAAGGTATCCGAAAAGCCATTCTCAAAAACGGCAAAATCAAAACCATCTCCATTCATAATTGGCTTTGCAAAAGTTACAATGGCACTACCACCATCGCCCAAACTCACTACACCCGAACCATTGGGCGCGCCTAGAGCACTATCTGCTGTACCTACCGTAGCTACTGGTCCTGTTGGATTTTTGATATCTTGTGGCCCACGAGTAATTGTTGCTCCGGTTGCCCAAGCTTTAAAAACAGAACTTGTTCCTGCTATAGCCGTCGAACCTGCCTGTCCTGCTGGACCTGGATACGATTGTGAATACCCACAAATAGTCAATAAAAATAGACTTAAAAATAATTTTCCTTTCATAATTTCTTCTTTTTAGTGCATAAAAAAACCGTCTAAAAAGCCTATCTGCATCCAAGATCTATTACTTTTTTAAAATTTAGTATTAGATATTAGTTTTAGGATAGCTATTTAATTTTTCCCTTTGGGATAAAAAAAATACTTTTTAGACAGTTCTTATTTGATTATAATTTTAATTTATTTGTTTGAGTAAAAGTTATTTGGACCTTTGCCTACCGTAAATGTTTTAACCACAGTCCCTGTTGAATTGTACACCGTAACTGTACCATCGGCTGTAAATCCATTGGCATCTGCCGTATAGATATTCCCATCTATAACATTAAATCCATAAAAAGTAGAATAAGGAGTATACGCTACTGAGATTAAAGCTGTTTCAGAAAAACTAGTTGCGGTAGTATTCATCACATAAACTCCTGCACCACTTGTATAATAAATTTTATCTCCTTCAACATCCATGTTCAACGATCCTGTCAATGTGGTAGACTCAAAAGAAGTTGCCGTATCTGAAGAAGAATTAATTTTAAACAATTTACTTCTAGCTGAATTTCCGCATAAAACATACACCACTCCATTTTTTTCTTCGATAGAATTAACACCTTCTTCAACAGTAATGGTCGATACAATAGCTTTTGTTGTTGGGTTTACAACCGTTACTTGATTTCCGTACCCATAAGCACCATTCATTACGTATAACTTTCCGTTTGCAGTTACAATTTTTTCGGCTGTTTTATTCAACTCAATTGAAGCAATATAGCTGAATGTAGTTGCGTCATAAATAGTAATTGCTTTAGAAGTTGCATTTGTAACATACAATTTCCCGTTAAGAACAACACTAAAACGTGGATTTTTTATGTTTTCAGTTATCGTTCCCAAACTTTCAAAAGTATATCGATTTACTACTTCGACTTTGTTCGAATTATTTATAACAATATAGGCCTTGTCATTGTCAAAACTCATAGATTGTGCTACATCTCCTAATACTTTAGTTGGATTAACAGTCAAGAAAATATTGTTTTGAAATGTCAAAAAGTCATTTGAAATATAGGAAATTGATGCGTTTGGAGTACCATAATTCCCTTCATTCAAAATTAAAATACCGTTATCATAGGCTCCTAACGGAACATCATTTTCTGCAACATCATCCTTTGTACAAGAAGCAAACAAAAAGGCAATGGCAAGAATGCTTACATAGTGTTTTTTAAATTTCATTTTTTAATAATTAAGATTCAAATAAATAGTTAAATTTCGCCCAGGCATATAGCGGCTAGGTAGCGCTTGATAATTTTCGTTCCAAAGATTGGCTGCTTTTATACCTACTTTAAAAATATTTTTTTTGCTAAAATTATAATCAACCCCTACATTAGAAACAGTGTAAGCATTTAGAATATACTTAGGACTATTATCTGAAGTTGTAAAAACATCACCAGTGTACATCAACTGATAATAGGCAGCTACTTTTTTGTAATTGTATTGCAATGCTCCCGTAAGTTTATGGTATGGCACGTAGAAAAGTTGTTTTTGAGTTCTCTCGTCTTTTGAAACCGTATAAGAGTAGGTTCCACTAAAACCAAAACTATGCGAATTCCATTTTTTTGAATACCCCAACAAAGCTTCAGCACCATAAATAGAAACCTTATCGGCATTGATAGGTGACCAATTCCCGGAGTTTGTAGGCAACCACCGAATCATATCATCAATCTTGGAACCGTAAGCCGTAACTGTTGCTCGAAAACCATTATAGTGAAATTCATTTCCAATTTCTATTTGATAGGATTGCTCTGGTTTTAAATCTAAATTTCCGCTTCCGACCCAATACAAATCATTAAAGGTTGGAATTCTATAATTTTTAGAAAAATTAAACTTTAAGTCATACACTTTAGAAAAAGAATATCGAGATCCAACAGAAAAAAGCACGGGACTTTTATATACATTTGAGAATTCTTTCCTCAGACTTCCTTCGTAATTCCATTGCTGCGTTAATTGTTGTTTCCACAGAAGGCTCGCACCTGCAATGTCACGACTATTTTTTTCTATTCCAGAACCTGTTCCATTGTTCCTTGTATAATCAATAAGAGTTATTATTTTAGTATTTTTAAATACTGTATAATCAAGACTGTACTTTCCAATAAAGCTTCTCACGCCTCCAGAACTAAGTCCGTCCCTATTGATATCTTCAAAATAATTATAGTGCTCTGTAATGTAAGCCAACTTTAAATCGGTAGTAAAAATCCCAAATGAGCTGCCCCAACTCAGTAAATTTCGAGTATTAAAATCTTGGTATTTTGTTTTGGTTGCATTAGGAGATGTTAAGGAAAAATGACGTTCACCATCATAAATTTCGCTATAAAACTTCAAGCTATTCTTGTGATTTATTTTATACCCAAAAGCTACATCTAGCACATTATTATAATATTGACCGTTTAGATTTCGATCTTCTTTACCAACAAACTTATAATCATTATCCGAACTAGTGCGAGAAAAACTAGCATCAAAACTGATATTTTGGGTTGCAGCCGTTATTCCATATACCGCACTTAGCGTATTAAAATCACCGTAGTTAATTTGCAAATCATTGGTAAATGTATCGGTAAATTTTAAGTCATTATTCAAATGAATTGTACCACCAACAGCACCACTACCATAGACAACGCTTCCGCCTCCTGCTTTTACATCAATCGAATTAAAGCCACGAGTTGAGATGGTATTGAAATCGGTTTGCCCTAAAAGTTGTGAATTTATGTTTATTCCGTTCCAAATTACTGCTGTTTGCTGTGCCGAAGTCCCTCTAAAAGATGGAGAAGAAACCATTCCTAGACCATTTTCTTTAAAATAAAGTACCGTGTTGTAATTTAAAAGTGAGGTAAGCGAAGCGCCATTTCGACTGATTAAGGAGTCATTCAAATGCTGAATAGACTGCGTATTCTTAAACTGTTTAAGGTAAGTGTCTGAAACGACAACTTCCTTTAACTTATGGATACTGTCCGATTGTGCCCATACAAACTGGCACATCAAAAATAAGATGTAAAAAATCGAGTTATTTCTTGTCATAATACTTGAAACCCCTTTTTCCCGAGAGATTTATATTAGTTAAGAAAAAAGGCAGGTCTCCTGGCTTGCGTCTTGTTGTTTACCTTCTCATTCGCAAAGGCGAACAATGGTCGTGTAGATAACAACAAGCTTTCTAGCTTACAGTTGCGGGAACAGCTCAGGATTTTAGATTAATTTTTATTGGCAAAAGCAATGATTAATCTACTACCTGATTCCCTTTTAATGCTCTTTAAAATTAAAAAAGCAACCTCAATTCGAGCGCAAATGTAGTTTTATATTTGGCTTTAAACTAAATAAAAATTGTATTTTTTTTCACAGTTCGGACACATCTACCCAAATTGGAAGGCTTTATTTTGGTCTAAATTAATAAAACAGCAATTGCAAAACCAATATAAATTAGTGTCTAATTTTGCTTAATAAGTAGAATAACCCAATCAAATTACCAAATTCTCAAATACACAAAAACGAATTACTTTAATCGATATAAATAAGTACAAATACGTATTTTTAACTAAATTTGTTAGAAATAGAAAATTCTTCTAAAACTGAAATGTCATGCAAAGATTAAATGCCGATTGTAGTACTTGTGAAAATGCAAGCTGTTTTATAAAAAAACACCTGCATCTAGAAAAGATGCAAGATTTTATATTGCAAAAAAATACTTTCGCTTGCAAAAAAGGTCAGCAGTTCATGATTGAAGGCGCACCAATACAAGGGTTATACTTTTTATACCAAGGAAAAGTAAAAATTATAAAAACGGGAATTTATGGCAAAGAGCAAATCGTCCGTTTGGCAGTTCAAGGAGACACAATAGGATTTAGAGGATTTGGAACAAGAAACCGTTACCTCATTGGAGCGGCTGCTATAGAAGATACTGTATTATGTAACTTCAGTAATGAAATCATGGAAAGCATACTCAAAATCATTCCTGAGTTCACTTATGACATGATGTTATTTTACGCTGAAGAACTCAATAAAAGCGAAAACAAAGTAAAGAAAATTGCTCAAATGAATGTACGTGAAAGAGTAATTGACACCTTATTACACTTATACAACAAATTTGGACATACCAACAATTTAATCAATGTAAGCTTATCACGCAAAGAAATTGCGGATTTTGCTGGAACTACAGACGAACAAGTAACTCGTATTTTCTCCAGTCTCAAAAAAGAATCCTTAATTAACACCGTAGGCAAAAAAATCAGCCTTATACAAATTAATAAACTACAGGGAGAAATCATTGAACACAAGCAATTCTAATTTCTCACTACATATACTCTATATAAAGCTCATTTTTAATGAGCTTTTTTTATGCCTTGTACTCAAAAACTAATTACCTAAGTACTTCTACTTGAAATATCTACTTTAGAAAAGCATGAAAAAATAACATCAAAAAACACTGTAAATCAATACATTAATCTAATTGTATGCGAAAACACACTTTTTTCATTGCACAAAGCACAACCAAACTAACGCTAAAAAACTTAGTATTCCTTGCGCTTTACAGTTTTAGTAAGTATAACTACGTACGTATATTTGCCTTATCAATAATTAGAAAAACAAATATCAATCTAAACCCATTATTATGAAGCTACTTAAAACAATTTCCTTTTCAGTATTAGGATTAATTAGCGCTACTACCTACGCACAAGAATTTAACGCCGACATTCAAATTAGACCACGTTATGAATATACAAACGGTTTTGGAACTTTATTAACTCCAACAACTGAACATACTTCTTTTATAGGGCAACGTTCTAGAGTAAACTTAAACTACGGTGATTCTAAATTAAAAGTAAAAGTGGCTTTGCAAAACCTACGTACTTGGGGAGATAGAAATACGATTCCAAAAAGTGATGTAAACGGAGTTGCCATTTATGAAGGATGGGCACAATACAACTTTGACGAAAAATGGAGTACAAAAATTGGTCGTCAAGTACTATCTTATGATAACCAACGTATTTTAGGAGGTTTGGATTGGGCCAATCAAGGTCGTAGCCATGATGCTGCTTTAATCACTTACAAAGACAGTAAAAATCAATTGGATTTAGGATTTGCATTAAATGCAGATAACGAAAACAAAGTCGCTCCATCTACTCCATACAACACAGATCACAAAAACATGCAATATGCTTGGTACCATACCAATGCAAACAAAGTAGGATTGAGTTTCTTGGCAATGAACGTAGGTAGGGATTACTTAAAAGCTCCTGCTGAAATTGAAACCAATTACAATCAAACTTTAGGTACATATATAACCTATAAAGGTAAAAAGGTAGCTTTAGACTTTAGTTTTTACGGACAAACAGGAAAAATTGGAACTAACAAAGTTTCTGCCTACAACGCTTCTGCCAATGCAGCTTTTGCACTAAGTTCAAAAGTAAAAGCAACTCTAGGATATGAATTTTTATCAGGAAAAGATCAAAACGATTTAAGCACAGATGTAAAATCATTCAACCCTCTTTTTGGTACCAATCACGCCTTCAATGGTTTTATGGATTATTTCTACGTTGGGAACCACGCAGGTTCTGTAGGATTGCAAGATGTATCGTTAAAATTGGATTTCCCAATCAAAAAAGTAAATATGTCCTTAACTCCACACCTATTCTATGCGCCAAATAAAGTATTCGCTGGAGCGGTAGAACAAGATTCTTACTTAGGAACAGAGGTTGACTTAACAGCTGCTTACAAACTTTACAAAGATGTTACGGTTGTCGCAGGATATTCTCAAATGTTTGGATCAAGCACGATGGAAACCCTTAAAGGCGGAATTGCAGGAACTACCAACAACTGGGCTTGGGTAATGGTAAACATCAATCCACAAATCTTTTCAAGTAAAAAATAATCAAGTTATAAAGAACTAAAAACAAATAAGATGAAAAAATTAGTATTTAAAATTTCATTACTAGCCATAACTGCTTTAGGAGTTATCAGCTGTAAAAAAGACGCAAAAAAAGAAGGAGCAGCAGCAGAAACTGCAACCGCTTCAACAACAGAAAAATTAGCATTAGAAAAACCACAAGTAACTTTAGGTTTCATCAAACTAACCGATATGGCACCGCTTGCCATCGCCAAAGAAAAAGGATTCTTTGAAGACGAAGGACTTTTTGTAACACTAGAGGCACAATCAAACTGGAAAAACGTTTTGGACCGTGTAATTGATGAACAAATTGATGGTTCGCACATGTTAGCAGGTCAGCCTATCGCTGCAGCGGTTGGATTTGGAAGACAAGCCAAATTGGTAACGACTTTCTCCATGGACTTGAACGGAAACGCGATTACAGTTTCTAACGATGTTTGGTCTAAAATGAAACCTTCTTTACCTTTAAAAGATGGAAAACCAGTACACCCAATTAGTGCAAGTGCTTTGGTTCCTGTAATCAAAGAATACAAAAACGCGAACAAACCATTCAAAATGGGTATGGTATTCCCAGTGTCAACGCACAATTACCAATTGCGTTATTGGTTGGCAGCAGGCGGAATCAACCCTGGAATGTACACCAAAGACAATGCACAAGGTATGATTAATGCCGAAGCGCTTTTATCAGTAACTCCACCACCACAAATGCCAGCAACTCTGGAAGCAGGAACAATCAACGGATATTGTGTAGGAGAACCTTGGAACCAACAAGCAGTTAGTAAAGGAATTGGAGTTCCGGTAATTACTTCAAATGACATTTGGAAAAACCACCCTGAGAAGGTATTTGTAATGACTAAAGCATTCGTAGAGAAAAATCCAAATACAGCCATTGCAATTACCAAAGCTTTAATCAGAGCTGGAAAATGGTTGGATGATCCAAAAAACAGAGACGAAGCTGTAAAAATATTATCGAGTCCTGCTTATGTAGGTGCAGACGAAGCGGTTTTGAAAAACTCTATGACAGGAACGTTTGAATATGAAAAAGGAGACAAACGTGATGCTGCAGATTTCAATGTGTTTTTCAAGCACAACGCAACTTACCCTTTCTATTCTGACGGAGTTTGGTACATGACACAAATGAGACGTTGGGGACAAATTACAGAAGCACAACCAGCAGATTGGTACGCCTCAAAAATCAAAGAAGTGTATTTACCAGAAATTTGGACCAAAGCAGCTGAATTATTAGTGAAAGAAGGAAACTTAGAGCAAACTGATATTCCAACAACCGACGGTTACAAAGAAGCAACATCTGACTTTATTGACGGTCTTCAATACGACGGTAAAAAACCATTGGAGTACATCAAGAGTATGAAAATTGGGAACAAGAGTTAAGGTGAAAAAGTTATGAGTTATGGGTTGTGAGTTATGGTAGACGTGGTTAGTTGAACCTACTCGATCTAAAAACTTAAAACAAAATATTAAGCATTTAAAATTGAGGATGCTGTGATGGTGTCCTCAATTTATTTCAAAAAAACAAAACAAACAATCTGGTAAATAGTTTCTTTTATTATTTACTTACATTTTAAAGCTAGACGAATTATTTTAAAAAGTTCTGATTCACATTTCACGAAATACAATCCCTTTTTAAAACAAACATTATTAAATAAAACAGACTATGAAGACATTAACAATAAAAACCGTGAATTTTATGGGATTGGGTTATCTAGAACCTCTCATTCGATTAGTAACAGGTGAAGAAGTGAAAAAAAATGCAATAGACACCTTCAAAAGAATACTTTTTCCTTTGCTATCTGTACTTCTATTTATTCTTTTATGGCAATCATTTTCTAATTATTTAGCTAATGTTGATTCGCAAATAAAAATCGAAAAAGCATTAAAAGATCAAGGGCCTGAAGCAGCAAAAAGATTAGAGGATTGCATCGCTTCTGGAGATATCAGCTGCAGACCCAATTCGCTACCTTCACCATTAATGGTGGCAGGCGCTTTAGGTAAATTATGGGACGATCACCTAATAATGGCTACTAAAAAAGCGGATTTTATAGACAAATATTCCACCATTAATGCTGAAAGAATTGCCAACGGAGAAACTGAAATTGTGTACACAGGACGTCCATCATTCGTAGACCAAATAAAAACGAGTTTGAAAACCGTTTTTGCTGGATTCTTATTATCGATTATTATAGCAGTACCTCTCGGAATCGTATTGGGATTGAGTGATACCTTAAGAACTTCATTCAACTGGTTAATCCAAATTTTAAAACCCGTTTCTCCTGTAGTTTGGTTATTACTAGTTTCGATGATTGTAAAAACAATGCTAACGAATGTTGATGTCGAAAAATCATTTGTAATCTCTTTTATCAGTGTTGGGTTATGCTCCATGTGGGCGACTTTGGTTAACACCAGCGTTGGAGTTTCATCGGTTGACAAAGATTTTATGAACGTTGCCAAAGTATTGCAATTGGGAACTTTCAAGAAAATATTCAAGATTATCCTTCCTTCTTCTTTCCCGATGATTTTTACGGGACTGCGCATCACGCTTTCAGTAGCTTGGATGGTATTAATTGCGATCGAATTATTAGCACAAAGTCCAGGTTTAGGATCTTTTGTTTGGGAAGAATTCCAAAATGGTTCTAGTGATTCGAATTCAAAAATTATTGTTGCCATGTTTGTCATTGGTATCATCGGATTCATGCTAGACAGAGTGATGATGATTTTCCAAAAATTACTAACGTTTACGGATTAGAGAGTTACTAAGTTGCTAAGAGGCTAAGTTTCTAAGAAAAATAGTCACTTAGAAACTAACAACTTAATGTATAAACAAACTAAAGGGCTTAGCAATTATGATACACCTGCTCTAAAGAACTTAGAAACTTAGGCACTCAGAAACTAAGCCACTTAAAAAAAGAAAAACATGGCATATTTAGAACTAAAAAATGTTTGTAAATCATACGGTGAAGGCAAGAACAAAACCGAAGTTTTAAGAAACATCAATTTAAAAATAGAAGAAGGCGAATTTGTAGCTATCGTAGGATTTACAGGAAGTGGAAAAACTACTTTGGTCAATTTATTAGCTGGATTAATCGAACCCGATTCGGGTGAAATATTATTCAAAGGACAACCAATATCAGGAACCAGTCATGAACGTGGCATTATTTTTCAAAACTACTCTTTGCTTCCTTGGTTGAGTGTTTATGAAAATATCGCCATGGCAGTGAAAGCAGTTTTCAAAGACTGGTCAAATAAAGAAGTAGAAGCGCATGTCATTTCTTTTATCGAAAAAGTAAATCTTGCTCATGCTACTCATAAAAAACCAAGAGAACTTTCTGGAGGAATGCGCCAACGTGTGGCGGTAGCAAGAGCTTTGGCCATGAAACCCGAACTAATCTTGATGGATGAACCGTTGGGCGCTTTGGATGCTTTGACTAGAGGAAACTTACAAGAAGAAATCCTTTCGATTTGGAGCGAAGACAAACGTACCGCTTTGTTGATTACTAATGATGTGGACGAAGGCGTTTTTATGGCCGACAGAGTGATTCCGTTGCGACCAGGACCAAAAGCAACTTTAGGACCAGAATTTGACATTGCTATTGAACGTCCAAGAAACAAAATCGCTTTGAACCACAATGACAATTTCAAAAAACTACGAAACAAGATTATTGAGTATTTGATGGAGATTGGGCAAGAAAGAACTGCCGGACTGGAAGTTACGCAATATGAATTGCCTGATTTGGTTCCAATGAAATTCGATTAAACATTCTTCTACAACACAGATTAAAGAAATTAAAGTTATGCAACAAAGCTTTCACAGATTAATACCCATTACAGAATCTGATACTAAAAAAATCAGAATCAATCCTTTTAATCAGTGGCTAAAAATTAAAAATTATGATAGAAACTACAACGCATACACAAAATATACCCCGTGACCAGCAAGGGTTTGAAAAATACATGCTGGAACTATCCAATCTCACCAAGGTCTACCCTACTCCAAAGGGTGATTTTGTCGTTCTCGAAAATTTGAATTTAAAAATCAAAGAAGGGGAATTCGTTTCCATCATCGGACATTCGGGTTGTGGAAAAACAACTTTACTATCCATGATTGCAGGATTAAACCCTATTACAAGTGGCGAAATCATCTTGGACGGAACCCCAATTAAAGGTCCTGGACCAGATCGTGGCGTGATCTTTCAGTCTCCAAGTTTGTTGCCTTGGATGAGTGCTCTAGAAAATGTACAATTGGGTGTTGACAAAGTTTTTGCCAATGCTACTAAAAAACAGCGTCAAGACATTTGCAAATACTACCTTAGTAAAGTAGGTCTCGACGGCGCATTCGACAAAAAAGCCAAAGACCTTTCGCAAGGAATGAAACAACGTGTCGGAATCGCAAGAGCCTTGGCACTAAAACCTCAAGTTTTACTTTTGGACGAACCCTTCGGAATGCTAGATTCCTTGACAAGAGGAGAATTGCAAGATGTTTTGCTTGAAGTTTTGGACAAAGAAAAAACCACTGGAATTATGATTACACACGATGTTGACGAATCTATTTTCTTGGCCGATCGCGTGATCATGATGACCTCGGGTCCACGTGCACAAATTGGAGATATACTTGACATAACCTACAGCCGCCCCCGTAATCGTAAAGCTATTTTGGAACAGGAAACCTATTATAAAAATAGAGAACATTTAATCAATTTCTTAGAACATTAATTTTTTTTCTAAAATCTAGTGTTTTTAAATAACCGAACAGGAGTCGATTTCTTGTTCGGTTTTTTTTGTGCAACAATTACAATTAATTTATAAGCTGCATTGTTTTCTACTTACCATAATTGGCCTCAACGTTAACTTTATAAGAAAATTTATGATTATTTAAAAAACAAATTACAAGTTTTTTATTATTTTTTTTTAGACAAAATAGCTATCTTTATTTTATAAATTAATGGTAATGAACTGGTCAGCCAAATCTATACAGCACAAAGGCACGGAAAGAATAGCGGTTTATTTTGAAAAAAATACCGAATTAATCAACCGTATAAAACAAATTCAGGGTGCCAAATGGAGCAGTTCAAAAATGGTTTGGCATTTGCCCGATACTGATGAAAATAGAATACGGTTCAAAATAGTACCTAGGCAACAATTGCTACCATCAGCAGAGGGGATTGAACAAATTGAAAAATTCAAACGTCATTTGCGTTCACAACGCTATAGTGAAAGAACGGTTACCACCTACAGCGAAGCTTTAAGATGGTTCTTGGTATATTACCGCGATAAATCTATAGCCGAAATAACAAATATTGATGTTATAGACTATAATAATGACCATATTTTAAAAAATAATCTTTCGTCTTCCTATCAAAATCAAATAGTCAATGCGGTCAAACTCTTTTTTCAAACCGTCAGAGAAACCAAAATGCTAGTAGACAAAATTCACCGTCCAAAACGTGCCAAAGTTTTACCAAATGTACTTAGTAAAGAAGAAGTAAAGTTGATTTTGGAAGCACATAGCAATCTAAAACACAGAACAATGCTTTCGGTAATTTACAGTTGCGGCCTACGTTGTGGTGAATTGCTTGCGTTGAGACCACATGATATAGATTCAAAACGGAACATTGTTTTATTAAAAAATTCTAAGGGCAAAAAAGACCGTATAGTTCCCTTAAGTCCAAAGATATTAGAAATGCTACGAGAATATTACAAGACTTATAAGCCGCACTATTTTTTATTTGAAGGACAAACAACAGGAAAAGCATACGACGCTAGGAGTCTCCAATTGATCCTAAAGCAAGCCCTTACAAAAAGCAGCATAACTAAACCTGCCACATTGCACTGGTTGCGTCACAGTTATGCTACGCACCTGCTAGAAAGTGGTACAGACCTCAGATATATACAAGAACTCTTAGGGCATAATAGTAGCAAAACCACTGAAATATATACTCATGTAAGTACGAAAAGTCTACAGCAAATAAAGAGCCCTTTTGATGATTTATAAGTTTATTTACCTACATTTGATAAAAAAAAGCGAAACAAACCTTCGCTTTTGCACCTAAATATGGGTGGATAGGCGAAGGTTTGTTTCGCATATATACAAGTTAGCGGTCAGTTCGGCAGAACCTACGCAGAAAAAAGAAATAATAATTTTAAACAATTAATTAAATGAAAAAATTTATTCAACTAAAAGATAACCAAAATTTAGATGTTACAGTTTTTATTGAACACATATCATTTATTAGAAATATTGAAAACGGACACGGATATGCCGAAGGAAATACAATAATCTATCTGACTGATAAAAATTTATTTATTTATACACACTTGACTTATAATGAAGTTTTAGATTTAATTAACGGTTGATTTTTTGTCAATTTCGTGACGAATTAAACCTATCAAAACTGATTTACATAACGAAGCTTTTTTACCTTTTAAAACCAAAAGAATAGCTTCCATCAATTCTTGATGTTCGTTTGGTTGTTCTGTGTTTGATTTTTCTTGTGACATAATAATAATAATTTAAAAAATGCTTCTAACTTAAAAGGTGTAGAAACGAAACCGTAAAAACCATAAAAAATGAATCCTTTCATAATTCTAATAATTAGCGTCTTAATTCTTGCTCTTAATGTTTATTTCACACGTTGGGTTTTTAGAATTGAAGAGATAATTGAAATTCAAAAAGAACAGACTAAATTGTTGAAAAAAATTTCAGAAAACATTCATACAAATAGGAGTATTTCAGTTGAAGAACAAAATTCAAATATTCCTAATTCGTCAAAAATGTTATTTGATAGGAATGTTTGTCCTGTATGTCAAAACCCACTACATAAATTTGATAAAAATTGTTCTAATTGCGGACTAACTGTAAAAGAATAAACTGTACAAAAAGTAACCGAAAATTGGAATAAATAAAGAACCGAACCGCTAACAACAGTTTGTGTATAGTGGGGTTTTAGTGGAATTACCGTAGTCAATTACGTTTACGTTAAGCCGAAAATAATCTGCTCAAAACTCCCCACCATCCACAAGCTGCGAACCGTCAAACTGTCTAAAAACCTCTTTTTTTCAAAATTAATTTTAACCCAAATATTCTTCCTAAATATTTGTACACCAAATGAAATATGCGTAAATT
>NZ_JAOQMX010000059.1 GCF_025960985.1 Flavobacterium psychraerolatum
TTAGATTTAAATATAAGAAAAAAGGAGTAGAAATCCATAGATATCTACTCCTTTTTATGTGTCAATTTATTAGAAAGACTTTTTCAGTGCCCTCGGCTGTACACTATATCTTTTTTGGGGCAGAAAAAGCCCCAAAAAAGGATGTCGCTTCCATCCTTCACGCACAATAGTGGGTACGTATGAAGTTTCTAGTCTGCATCATTTTGCACTTTGCAGTTGGGTCGAAAATCATTAGTCAAAAACCATTAAATTTTCTTTATAGAGAGTAAAAATCTTTATATTTGTGTACAGCACAAAAGTGTGACAAAAGGAATGTCAAAATATGGACTTTAGAAAAATAAATAACTTATCGGTTGATTGTGTCATTTTTGGTCTAGGGTCAGAGAATCTTAACGTTTTACTTCAAAAACGAAGCTTGAATCTCTACAATGAAAATTACCCCGTAATTGATGATTGGGTTTTGCCTGGCGAACACGTATTTAAAAGTAACAGCTTAGGGCAATCGGCAGATAAAATTTTAATAGAAGTCACAAACAATCATTTTGCCAACAAAAAACAATTTAGAACCTACGGAAGTCACAGACGGGTAAAATCGGATAAAGATTTATTATGGGTACGTAGTCGTGGTGGCGAAGCCCGAACCATTACCGTAGTATATTACTTAACCATGCCAATCAACACTATTGAACTTGCCGAGAATAGTAATTTCCGATGGTTTCCAGTAGAATCCTTACCAGAGGTTGGATTTGATCACCAATTGATTATCAACGATTGTTACGAAGATTTAAAATCTAAAATTACTACGGAACCTATTTTGTTTGATTTGGTACCGGTCAAGTTTACTTTAAATGAATTGCAAACTGCTTTTCAAATTGTATTGAACATTGAATTGGATAATAGAAATTTCAGAAAAAAAACAATCAGTAAAGCCTACATTGTGCCCCTTGACGATAAACGGAAGGTGGCTGGTTCCAAAAAACCATCCAAATTGTATATGTTTAGTAAAGATGTTTATGAGAAAATAGCCGAAAATGATTTTATGATCGGAACTATTTTGGTTATGATATTGAAGCTCTTTCTATAATCTATTTTATACTAATCAAATTGACGTCTTTTTTAGACGAGAATTTTACCATTTTTTAATACAATAATGTTAAGTTGTATACGTAGTTTCCGATTCCTATCTAAGGCTTTTGTTTCCTCTTTTAATGCTATTATTTTTTTATTTTAATCTTGTTTTTATTGAGAATTAGGTCTTTTATGGGGTTATTTAATGATAAATATTTAGTTTGAAATGCTAGTGTTTGTATAGTTTTATTTTATACTTTCGAACAAGTAAAGAATTGATTTTTTATACTAATTAATTCATTTCACTATATGAATGTAAGGCACAAATTTCAACAGGATAAAACGATTAAGGAACTCTTTGAGAATCATTTCGATAAGGGGATGTATGCTGATGAACAATTATTATTTCTTGTCGATTTGATTCATGTTTTTAGACCCAAAAAACCAAATCAAGTGGAGCAGGTTTTTTTGACCGAATTCATAGATTTTTTGGAATGTAATCCAAATTACATCACGCTTTTTAGAGATTATTTCAAAACAGTTATAAGCAAAAATAAATTCTCTAGATTGTTGACCGATTCGGGAATATTAAATGATAACCATTTTTTCAAAGAAATAAAGAAAAGATTATTTGAGAAATTTTTGCCTTTCCAACCTGAGAAAGGCACACTTCAATTTGTATTAAATCAAGTTTTTTATCTTAGTACCGATCCGATTTGGATTAATAAAATCCCTTATGAACAAATAATTGTCGTTTATCAATTGTTGGGTTTTACAGATATTTATGAAAATATAAAACAAGAAACCCCTTTTTCAGAAGTTGTAATTGCAATGCAAGTTCTAGCTCAAAGAATGAGTGGGAGAGCGCTTGAAAATGACGTGATCAAGATGGTCCCGGAATATTCTAATTTCGAAAGTCCATTTTTGGGTTTTGAGAAAGAGTTAAGTCAGTTGGAGGTAATTGTTCGTGCCAATAATTGCCATTATATTCCTTCGACCGAATTGGTGTATAAGCAAGTTTTATTGCTTCATAAACAATGCAATGATTTTGTGGACAAAGCTTTTTTAAACAGTTCGAAATTTGGAATTTCATTGTCCGTAAACCAAAATCTACTGCGTATTAGGCAACAGTTAGTTCGTATTAGAGAATTACTACCGCTCTTAGTGGTGGAAAATGAAGAAGGTAAAAAGAGAAATAGTACGCTGGTTTTACTAAAACTCATTCGATACAATTGTTATAAAAATAATATCCGAAAGCTTTTTCTCGAAAGTACACAATTAATATCATACGAGATTACGCAACATACAGCAAAATCAGGTCAAAAGTATATTACAGATGGGTACAAAGAATATTTTTCTATGTTCTACAAAGCCATAGGTGGTGGATTTATAGTGGGATTTTTATGTTTGTTTAAATTGCTATTTTCTCGAATAGAAACCTCTGCTTTTGGACATGCTTTTTTTTATAGTTTGAATTATGCTTCGGGTTTTATTCTTATTTTTTTATTGGGTTTTACATTAGCTACTAAGCAACCTGCAATGACGGCTGCTACTATTGCCCAAGCCTTGGATGAAGGCATGAAAAAAAAGAATCAAGCCAAAGACAAACATACCCTTTTTGCCAAATTATTTGCTAGAATTTTTAGAACGCAATTTATTGCATTTGTAGGTAATGTTCTTTTTGCTTTTCCCGTGTCGCTTTTTTTAATTTGGATATTGGATGTTGTTTTGGGAGTGAATTATGCCGAAGCGAGAGCCGGAAAACTAATCAATGATTTAAATCCAATACATTCATTCGCTATTTTTCATGCTGCTATTGCTGGAGTTTATTTATTTTTTTCTGGAATTATTTCTGGAAATATAGCTAATAGAAATAAACATTATCAGGTTGCTTATCGAATTCAAGAAAATCCATTTTTGAAACAAACATTTGGGATTCAAAAAACCAAAAAAATTTCCAATTGGGTCGATGCCAATTGGGCAGGAGTCATCTCCAATATGTGGTTTGGAGTTTTTCTGGGTAGTACGGCATCTGTGGGAATGTTTTTTGGAATTACCTTAGACATTCGTCACATTACTTTTGCCAGCGGAAACTTTGCTTTAGGGCTATATGGTAATCATTTTTTAGTAAATTTTTGGTCTTTATTTTGGTCTTTGGTAGGTATTGGTTTGATTGGTTTTATCAATTTTATTGTTAGCTTTTCATTGTCTATGTTTTTGGCTCTGCGTTCAAGAAATATTCCTTTTTCGGAATTAAGATTGTTGAATACTTCTATTTTTTATTATTTCAAACGAGCTCCGTTGAATTTCTTTTTCCCATTAAAAGATAAAGTATAGGTGATGGAATGGTGTAGTTTTTCTACTCTTGCATTAGGGATAGGAGCAATTGTTTGAGCTCTTATGGTGCAGCGATAGCGCAACCATAAAGCGAGTGTGGATAGCCCGACCGAAGGGAATGCCCAAATAAATCAAGCCGAATTTATTTTAGTCAAAATTGTGAGGCATAAAGCGGATATTCTATAGATATTACAATTCTCAAACTTGGTGATGATTAGACTATTGCAAAGCTTTAACTCTAGAGACCAAAAACGCTATGATTAGTCCGAATATGCCAATAAATGCAAAAGAAAAACGTAATCCAAAAAGTTCAGCAGTATAGCCAATAATAGGAGGTCCTATCAAAAAACCTAGAAAACTTACACTAGTGACCATAGCAATGGCCTCGCCAGGAGGAATATGAGGAGTTTTTCCAGCTACACTGTAAAGTGTAGGGACAATAGTAGAAACGCCTAGTCCAACTAACATAAAACCAGCTGTGGCAGGAATTAAATAAGGGAAAAATACAGCGGTAAACAATCCGGTCGAAATCAGTAAGCCGCTGATTTGAATTACTTTTTTGCGTCCAAATTTGGTGATTAATCCATCTCCCAAGAAACGTCCGGTGGCCATCATTATCATAAATGACGTGTAACCTAAAACGATTAGTGGCCCAGGGACTTTTACTATTTCTTCAAAATAGACACCACTCCAGTCGAACATAATTCCTTCGCTAGCCATACAACCAAAACCGATAACCCCCAATGAAAGTAATGCTGGGTCTGGTTTGGTGAACAATTTTTTCTTTTCGTCTGTCTTTTTATATTCTTTGGCTTTGATGAGGTATTTGTAATTGAAACCCACTAATACTAAGACTAGGAGTGCTACAATCGAAAAGTGTTGAAAAGGTGTCATCTTATAGGCCAACATTGCGATACCAATTAGTGCCCCAGTAAATCCTGCAAAACTCCAGACACCATGAAAGGAGGTCATAATGTTTTTATTGAATAGTTTTTCGGTATAAACACCTTGTGTGTTTGCAGCTATACTGTTCATATTACCACACATTCCAAATAGGTACAAACCAAAAGCCAATTGCCAAGAAGTCGTCGCAGACCCCATAAAAGTTAAAAAAGCACCATACATAATCAAGGAAAATAATACCAGTCGATGACTACCGTAGCGAGTGACTAGCCTCCCCGAGAAAGGCATCATTGTTAATTGTCCTAATGGAAGCGCTAGTAAGATGCTTCCAAGGTCAGCTGGACTCAAATCTAATGCTATTTTAATATCTGGAATTCTACTTGCCCAAGTAGCAAAACATAGTCCCATTCCAAAATAGAAAGAAGATACTGCCCAACGAATGCGAGTCAAATACGAATGTTTGGCATTTCTAAAACTTTTTTTAATCTTTCCTTGTGCGCTAAAATTGCCTATGAAGTTTAATCGAATCAAAATAGTTGTTTTGCTGTTGAAGGTGCAAAAATACGAAAGCTGGTATTGAGAAAGACGAATTCTTAAATTGGATTTTTGATTTTAACGTTTTAAAATTTCATAAAAAAAAGCAGCCGAAATAATTTTCGGCTGCTTTAATATAATTGAGTTCCTGTTATAAAACAGAATAAAACGTTTTAAGCTAATAAATCCAATACTAATGATGGGAAGAAACCTAATGCTATATTAAGCACAATAGCAATTACTGCAACGGCATAGATAACAAACGGAGTAGCTGTTCTAGTTTCGTTGGGTTCTTTGTTGTACATCGCAAGGATTAGTTTGAAATAATATCCTACACTGATGATGGAGTTGATTACTGCTACAATTACTAACGAGATATATCCTGCCTGAATAGTTTGATTGAATAAAAACAATTTGGCAAAGAAACCTGCAAAAATTGGAATACCTGCCATAGACAATAATGATGCTGTTAATATAGCAGCCAACAATGGGTTTGTTTTACCTAAACCATGGAAGTTATTAATGTCTTCATTATTCTTGTTGTAGCAAACGTACAGTATAACACTAAAGGCTGCGATACCTGCCAAAGCATAAGCTGAGGTATAATATAATAAAGTTCCTGCTGCATTGGTTACATTCAATAAAGTCATTAACATGAAACCTGCATGTGAAATTCCTGAAAAGGCCAACATACGTTTGACATTTACCTGACGCAGCGCCATAATATTACCAACGGTCATAGATGCCATTGACACAATTACAATAACCAATTGGAATTGAGTCGAAATTTCTGCATTCATTGCTGTTAATAGTTTAAATAATGTAGCAATGGCTACCACTTTGGCCAATGTACTCATTAAGGCAGTTGTCAATGCTGGAGAACCTTCGTACACATCTGGAGCCCAAAAGTGGAAAGGTACTGCTGCAATTTTAAAGAACATTCCAATAGTCACTAGTATGATTCCGATAGGAAACCAAACAGGTAACTCTGCGGAGTAAGATAATTCACTTATTTCAGTTACATCAAAAGTTCCCATTGCTCCGTAGATCAAACAGATTCCAAATAATATAATTCCAGAAGCAAATGATCCCATCAAGAAATATTTCATTCCCGCTTCATTACTTTTAATATTTTTTCTATCGCTTGATGCTAAAACATATAAGGAAATAGACAATACTTCGATTCCTAAAAAGAACATCGCTAAATTTCCAAAAGAAACCATGGCAACTGCTCCAGAAAGTAAAAAGAGTTTGATAGCTATAAAGTCAGAAAGTTGCGTTTGATGATGCTCATAGAATTTATGACTCAAAGCAATCAAGAATATCGTTAAAACAATAAACAAGGCAGAGAACGAAGTTGAAAACTTGCTCACGATAATCATATTATTGTAATAAGCTGCTGGAGAATTGAATTCAGAGATATTCAATCCCAATACAGCCAACAATCCAATAATACTAATTGGAATAATTGCTTTTCTAAAGTCGAAAATCTCCAATATTAGGCATAAAATACCTAGTCCTACTATAGCTATTAATGTATTCATTGTTTGAATTTTTGATTCTGGTTTTAATACCTAAATCTTTTATTTTTATATATTAATTCTTCTGTAAAAGAGTATTTTCTTTTTCAATCGCTTAATCTGAAATCAAAAATCGTTACTCTTCAATCTGAAATCTATCTATTAATCACCGTTAAGATATGTTCTAAACTCGGTGTTATCAAATCATTAATCGGTTTTGGAAACAATCCAAAAACAAACAATACCGCAACGATAAGAACCAATGCTAATCCTTCGTTGAAATTTACTTCGGCAAAAGGTTTAGCGTTTGTTTCACCCAACATTACGTGTTGGTACATTTTCAACATATAATATGCTCCAAGGATAATCGTTGTTCCACCTAAAACGGCAAACCAAACATTAATTTGTGATAGACTGTATAAAACAGTAAACTCACCTACAAAGTTAAAGGTCGTTGGCAAGGCAACCGATGCCAAAACCAAAATTAAAAACAAGGAAGCAAATTTGGGAGTTTGAGTACGAATACCACCCATTTCGGTAATATTTCTTGTTTCATATCTTCTATAAATTATTTCAGCTACAAAGAACAAGCCAACTACTACAAAACCGTGTGCTATCATTTGTAAAACGGCACCACGTAGACCATCAAGATTCAAGGCATAAGCACCTGCTGCAATCAACCCAACGTGTGCTAGAGAAGAGTAAGCTAATAATTTTTTTAAGTCTTTCTGACGTAAAGCTACAATAGATCCGTAGATAACACCTGCAATTCCTATTCCGATTAGGATATCCATATACTCTTTTGCAGCAATTGGTGCAATTGGCAATTGCCAACGAATAACACTGTACAATCCCATTTTCAACATGATACCTGAAAGTAACATTGTTCCAACAGTAGGTGCTTTTTGGTACACCTTCGCTTGCCATGTATGAAAAGGAATTAATGGTATTTTAATGGCATACGCTAAAAAGAATGCGGCAAAAATCCATGTTTGTTCTTCACTGGTTAAATCAAGTGCATATAGATCTTCAATCATGAAGCTTCCCGCTTTTTGGTATAAATATACAAAAGCAACGAGCATGAATAAAGAACCAGCTAGAGTATAAATAAAGAATTTCACGACTGCTTTCTTGCGTTCTTCAGCATCGCCATTCCCCCATATCAAAGCAATAAAGTAAATTGGAATTAACGCTAATTCCCAGAATATATAATATAAAAGTCCGTCAGCAGCCAAGAATGTTCCAGCCATGGCAAAAGCCATAAACAAAATCAAACTGTAAATACTTTTGGCATTTTTAAATTCTGTTCCAAAAGAAGAGAAAATAATAATTGGAGTTAAAGCGGTAGTCAGTAGCAACATTGCTATAGACAAACCATCTGCTGCTAGTGCAAACGAGATTTTAGGTTGATTAATCCATGGTGCAACAAAGTTAATGTTTTCACCAAGGTTAAAACTGTTAAGTAATGCAACGCTAATTCCTAGCGCTGCCAAGCTAAAAAGTAAAGCTACTTTTGATGCTAATTTATCGCCTGATAGAAAGGTTAAAAAGGAACCAACTAAAAGAATTATTAATAGAAGAGATACATTCATAATATATGATTATTGAGCTAAAAATAAGTAGGTTACTATGGCACAAAGTCCCAAAACAAAGAATAATACATACAAGCCAATACTTCCGCTTTGTATTTTTTTACCTTGATACCCTAATTCGTTCGTTATTTTACCAAGTCCCAAAACGGCAGATGATAATCCAGTTTCTACTTGGTCTCTGAAAAAGTTAGATAAACTATTGATAGATTTTACAAAAATAAAATCATACGCTTCGTCTACATAATATTTGTTGTACAATGTTTTGGCAAAACCAGTAATGCTTTCATCCGATTCTGGAACTTGATTTTGTTTCAAGTACTTAGAGTAAGCAATTCCTATTCCAACCAATCCACCAATAACAGCAATTGCCATTAAGGAGTATTCTTGTGTCCCAAAGTGATGTGCTTCGTGTACTTCTTTAGCAAACAATGGTGACAGATAGCCGTTCAGCCAACTATTTGAAGGTAAACTAATCAATCCACCTATTGCAGCTAAAATTGCCAAAATAATTAATGGAAACGTAATCAAAGCTGGACTTTCATGTAAATGACTTTTTTGTTTTTCAGTACCTCTAAAATCATTGAAGAAAGTAAGGTATAACAAGCGGAACATATAAAAAGCAGTCAATAGCGAAGCCAAAGATGCAATAAACCATAGTATTTTATTATGCTCGAATGCCACCATCAAAATTTCATCTTTCGAAAAGAAACCTGAGAATGGAGGAATTCCTGAAATCGCCAATGAGGAAATTAAAAAGGTGAAGAAAGTAACTCCCATCCATTTTTTCAACCCACCCATTTTGCGCATGTCTTGTTCTCCGTGCAAAGCATGAATAACAGAACCAGAACCCAAGAACAAACAAGCTTTGAAGAATGCATGTGTGATTACGTGGAAAACTGCAACTTCATAAGCGCCCAATCCTAATGCCAAAAACATTAAACCTAATTGAGAAACGGTAGAGTAAGCTAATACTTTTTTGATGTCTGTTTGTACCAATGCTATTGTTGCCGCTACCAATGAAGTAACTGCCCCAACAATGGCGATGATGTTTTGAACATCTGGAGCCAAATCAAATACATAATTCAAACGCGTAATCATAAAGATACCTGCTGTTACCATGGTTGCAGCGTGAATCAAAGCCGAAACAGGCGTTGGTCCAGCCATTGCATCCGGCAACCAAGTATATAACGGAATTTGTGCTGATTTTCCACAAGCTCCAATAAATAGACAAAAAGCAGCAATAGATAAAGTAGTTACGTCTAAGTTTGTCGCTCCTGAAATAGCAACTTGTAAACTATTGTAATCTAAAGTTGAGAACATCGATCCCAAGATGAATATCCCGATCAACAATCCTAAATCTCCAATACGGTTCATGATAAAAGCTTTCTTAGCTGCATCGTTGAAGTCTTGGTTTTTATGCCAAAATCCAATTAATAGATAAGAACATAATCCAACACCTTCCCAACCAATGAACAAAACCAATAGGTTGCTACCCATTACCAACGTTATCATGAAGAAGATAAACAGATTCAAATACGCAAAGAACTTGTGCATATTCTCATCATCATGCATATAACTGATAGAGTAGAGGTGAATCAAAGAACCAATTCCGGTAACGAACAACAACCATAGAACTGAAAGTTGGTCCAATAAGAAACCAAATTCTACTTTGAAGTTGCTAATCTGAATCCAATCAAACAATTGAATCTGAATCGCTTCTTGACTTGCGTTAATGCGAGTGAAGAAACATAAAGTAACAGCAAATGATAGAGCTACGGTTAATGTACCTAGTATTCCAGAAGCTGTTTTGCCTATGCTTTTTCCGAAGAAAATATTAAATAAAAACCCTAAAAAAGGAGCTAATAATAAGAGTAAAGCTAAATTTGTATCCATTATAGTTTATCCTTTTAAATTTTTTAATTTATCGATACTAATTGTACCCATGTTCTTAAATATTGAAACCAATATTGCTAGTCCTACAGCAACTTCCGCAGCGGCAACTGCCATCGAGAAGAATACAAAAATTTGACCTTGCGGATCTTGGTGATAAGTAGAAAAAGCTACAAATAACAAGTTAACCGCATTCAACATAATTTCGATCGACATAAATACAATAATAGCATTTCGTCTGTACAAAACCCCACATACACCAATACTAAAAAGTATTACAGAAAGGAAAATATAATTCTCGATTCCTATTTCGTTTAAAATATTACTCATATTAGTTTTCTGATTTTTCTTTCTTAGACAATAATACTGCACCAATCATCGCTACCAGAAGTAATACAGAAGCAAATTCAAAAGGAACCATGTATTCGTTTAGTAATACTTTACCAAGGACTTTAATCGATTGGTAATCTTCACCTGTAGAGGTATATTCACCAACAATTGGCTTAGAGTTAATGAAAACTAGTATCAAAACAATACAGATTAAACTAAAAGCTACAATAGCTCCCAAGCGTGTAATCCTTGGGCGATGCACTTCTTTCTTTTCGTTCAAATTCATTAACATGATGGTAAACAAGAACAAAATCATTATTGCTCCCGAATAGACAATTACGTGTACAATTGCCAAAAACTGGGAATTCAATAATAAGTAATGACCTGCAATCGAGAAAAAACAAATTACAAGGTATAGCGCACTGTGAATCGGACTTCTACTAAACACGGTCAAAAAAGCCGTTGCCAAAGTAATAGCAGACAAAACACAAAATATAATAAGTACTGTTGACATTAATTAGCGTTTTTAAGTTGAGTATTTTGCATTGCTACATCAAGTGGCATTACCAATCTATCTTTTCCAAAGATGAAATCTTCTCTCTCATAGCTTGAAGGAACCAATACTTTTGAAGTTGTCAAATAAACTGCATCCTTAGGACAAGCCTCTTCACACAAACCACAAAAAATACAACGCAACATATTGATTTCATATATTTCCGCATACTTTTCCTCACGGTACAAGTGTTTCTCATCCGCTTTACGTTCTGCCGCTTTCATAGTAATAGCTTCTGCAGGACAAGACAAAGCACACAGTCCACAAGCAGTACAGTTTTCTCTACCTTGCTCATCGCGTTTCAACTGGTGTTGTCCACGATACACAGGGCTCATTTCACGTACTTGTTCAGGATACTGAATCGTAACTTTTCTGGAGAACAAATGCTTTAGTGTAATCCACAATCCCTTAAAGATTGCAATGATGTACATCCGTTCCAAAAAACTCATCTCTTTGTGCGAGACTTGCTTTTTTCTTCCCGATAAGGATATGGTTTCTATTGCCATTTTTGTTTAATTTATTTTTTTGTAGCTATTCCTGCTATCCGCTATATCTATTGTTCCACTATCGCTTCACAACAGGATGTCGCTTCTATCAGGGCTAGGGCATTGTGCTATTAATTATATTTAAATTTCAATTTCAAGATCTATTTTTAAATCTTCACAACTTAAATGTTCTTATATCTCTTATAGGATTTAAAAAACTTATATGTTTTTCAATCATTTATTAAAATCCCAAAAACACTGCAATCTCTGCTCTTAATATCACAATACCAGTAATAATGATATTAAATATTGATAATGGAATTAATATTCTCCATCCCAAATGCATCAATTGATCGTATCTAAATCTTGGAATCGTCCATCTTACCCACATATAGAAAAAGATGAAGAAACATATTTTTGCAAATAATACTCCAATTCCGATTACGTTTCCAATATTTACCCCCCAGTTTTCAACAACCCATTGCATTCCAGGATAGTTATATGCTCCAAAGAACAATACAGCTAAAATTGTAGAAGAGATAAACATATTTGCATATTCAGCAAAAAGATAGAAACCCATTTTCATCGATGAATATTCGGTATGGTAACCTCCAATTAATTCAGTTTCACATTCTGCTAAGTCAAATGGTGTTCTGTTTGTTTCTGCGAAAGCACATATCAAAAAGATAAAGAATGAAAGCGGTTGGTAAAATACATTCCAATTCATTCCAGATTGTTGTGCTGCAATTTCTCTCAAACTCAATGTTCCTGTCATCATCAACAGAGCGATGATTGATAATCCCATGGCTACTTCATAAGAGACCATTTGTGAAGCTGCACGAACCGCTCCAATCAAAGAGAATTTGTTGTTTGATGCCCATCCACCAATCATGATTCCGTAAACTCCTAAAGATATTACTCCAAAAACGTATAATAAAGCAACGTCAATATCTGTTGCTTGCAAGATAACATCTCTACCAAATACATGAATTTTATCTCCCCAAGGTATAACAGCACTTGTCATTAATGCGGTACTCATGGCAATTGCTGGGCCTACGTAAAACAAAAACAAGTTAGGAGTATTTGGTTCAAATTCTTCTTTTGCAAACAATTTCAAACCATCAGCAAGAGGTTGAAGAATTCCACCTTTACCAGCTCTGTTTGGACCAATACGGTCTTGTAACCAAGCGGCAACTTTACGCTCTGCCAAAGTAGAATACATTGCCATTACCATTGTAATTGCAAATACTACTAGGATAACGATGCTTTTTTCTATTATAAATGCACTATCCATTATTTATCAGAATTTAATTTTTGACCGTCAATTTTTTCATCATAACCAATCTCAGACATACTAATTTTTTTACGGTCGCCTTCTCTACCTTTTAAAATTCCTTCTTCAGTATTGATTGTTACCGTTTCTAATTTTTGAGTGTAATTATTTTGATTGATAACCGAATCTTTTTCGAATTTTCTTGGTCCTTCAATAACCCAGTCAGAGGGTTGTTTGTGGTCAAAACGACAACTGTTACAAATGAATTCTTCTACTTCATGGTACTCATCTTTACGACCTGTAACACGCTGAATTTCTTCACCAAACATCCAAAGTGTTGTTTTTCCACAACATCCTGGAGTCGTACATTCTCTGTGTGCATTATAAGGTTTGTCAAACCAAACTCTCGATTTGAAACGGAAAGTTTTATCTGTCAAAGCACCAACTGGGCACACATCAATCATGTTTCCTGAAAATTCATTGTCAATGGCTTTAGAAATACAAGTCGAAATATTCGCGTGATCTCCTCTGTCCATTACTCCGTGTACTCTGTTATCTGTCAATTGATCGGCAACTTGCACACATCTTTGACATAAAATACAACGGTTCATATGCAGTTGAATATTCGGACCAATATCTTCTGGTTCAAATGTTCTTTTTTCTTCGATAAAACGAGTTTTTGATTTCCCGTGCTCAAAACTTAGATTCTGCAAATCACATTCTCCTGCTTGATCACAAACTGGACAATCCAACGGGTGGTTGATTAACAAAAACTCCGTAACAGATTCTCTTGCTTCACGCACTCTGTCTGAGTTTTTACTATTGATTTCCATTCCGTCCATGCAACCTGTAACACACGAAGCCATTAATTTTGGCATCGGCCTTGGGTCAGCATCACTTCCTTTTGCAACTTCAACCAAACAACAACGGCATTTTCCACCGCTCCCTTTTAGTTTTGAATAATAGCACATCGCTGGCGGAACAGATTCTCCACCTAACTTACGTGCTGCTTGCAAGATGGTTGTTCCTGCTTCAACTTCAATCTCTTGACCGTCTATTGTTACTTTCATCGTAATTTTTGTTTTTTTAGTTTAAGGTTTAAAGTTTCAGGTGCGGGACGTGAAACTAAAAAAACTTGAAACTTGAAACTATTTTATACCGTTTGTTTCGTTACCAAATGCTTTACTTGCGAAAATGGTTCTGCTACAAAGTGATTTCTATTTTTAATTTTTTCAGGGAAACGAATGTGATATTCAAATTCTTCTCTAAAATGACGAATAGCTGCTGCTACTGGCCACGAAGCCGCGTCACCTAATGGACAAATCGTATTTCCTTCAATTTTAGATTGAATACTCCATAGCAATTCGATATCTTCTTCACGTCCTTGACCGTTTTCAATTCTCCATAAAACTTTCTCCAACCATCCAGTTCCCTCACGGCAAGGCGTACATTGACCACAACTTTCGTGGTGGTAAAAACGAGAAAAATTCCAAGTATTTCGCACGATACAAGCAGTGTCGTCATAAACTATAAAACCTCCCGAACCCAACATAGATCCTGTTGCAAATCCACCGTCACTTAACGATTCGTAAGTCATCAAACGATCTTCACCGTTAGTTGTTTTATAAATCAAATCAGCTGGTAAAATTGGCACCGATGATCCACCAGGAATCAAAGCTTTTAATGGTCTGTCAGAATACATTCCGCCCAAATATTCATCTGAGTTCATAAACTCATCTACTGTTAATCCTAATTCGATTTCGTAAACGCCAGGATTTTTTACATGTCCTGAAGCCGAAATTAATTTAGTTCCAGTAGAACGTCCTATTCCAATTTTTGCATAATCATCACCTGAATTGTTAACAATCCAAGGCACAGAAGCAATTGTTTCCACATTATTTACAACCGTTGGGTTGGCCCATAATCCAGAAACTGCTGGAAAAGGTGGTTTGATACGTGGATTTCCTCTTTTTCCTTCCAAAGATTCGATCAAAGCCGTTTCTTCACCACAAATATAAGCTCCGGCACCACAATGAACGTGTAGTTCTAAATCGTAACCAGATCCTAAGATGTTTTTTCCTAACCACCCCGCTGCTTTCGCTTCAGCAATGGCTCTTTCTAATATTTTGTAAACCCACATATATTCTCCACGAATGTATATATAGGATAGATTCGCTCCCAAAGCAAAACTAGAAGTAATCATTCCTTCAATCAATAAGTGAGGAAGAAATTCCATCAAATAACGATCTTTGAAAGTTCCTGGTTCAGATTCGTCGGCGTTACATACTAGATGTCTTGGTTTTCCTGATTTTTTGTCAATAAAACTCCATTTCATTCCAGCAGGAAAACCCGCTCCACCACGACCACGAAGTCCTGATTTTTTTACTTCTTCAACTACTTCGTCCGGAGTCATGGCTTTCAAAGCTTTCTCAACAGAGGCGTAACCACCTTCTTTGCGATAAACCTCGTAAGTTCTGATTCCTGGAACGTTGATTTTCTCTAATAATATTTTTTTTGACATATTATTTATCGTGTAATATTATTTTATTATCTCTACAATCGTCAATAATTTGATCGATTTTATCTCTGGTCAAATGTTCTTTATAAAAATCACCTAATTGCATCATTGGAGCGTAACCACAAGCGCCTAAGCACTCTACACCACGTACTTCAAAAAGTCCATCAGAAGTTGGTTCTCCTATTTTTACACCTAGTTTTTCACAAGTATAATCCATTAAATCTTCTGTTCCTCTCAAGCAACAAGAAGAAGTTTGGCAAAATTCAAACATGTATTTTCCAATAGGTCTGCGGTTGTACATTGTATAAAATGTAACGACCTCATAAACTTCTACTGGTTTAATATGTAAAATTTCGGCAACTTTATCCTGTAATTCAATGCTTAACCAGTTTTCATGTGCATCTTGTGCTTCATGCAAAACAGGCAATAAGGCTGATTTACGTTTGTCTGCTGGATAATGACTTATCAATTCATTGATACGTGCCATTAATTCAGGAGTAATGTTTATTTCTTGTTTGTAATGTGTTTTTTCCATTTTCTTTTAAATCTGCGATCAAAAATCGTTAATCTGCAATCTGAAATTTTTTATGCGTCTAATTCTCCAGCAATTACATTTAAACTCGAAAGAATAACAATTGCATCGGATAACAAAGCACCTTTTATCATATCCGGATAGGCTTGGTAGTAGATAAAACAAGGTCTTCTAAAGTGCAAGCGGTAAGGGGTACGACTTCCGTCAGTAATTAGATAGAATCCTAATTCACCATTACCACCTTCAACAGGATGATAAATCTCTGCAACTGGAACAGGAACTTCACCCATAACAATTTTGAAATGGTAAATTAAAGACTCCATATTGTGATAAACATCTTCTTTTGGAGGAAGGTAATAATCAGGAACTTCAGCATGATATTCGTTTCCAGCTGGCATTTTAGCCAAAGCTTGACGAATGATACTTAAACTTTCCCAAACCTCGGCATTACGAACACAAAAACGGTCGTAAGTATCACCTGATTTCCCTACTGGAATTTCAAAATCGAAATCTTCGTAAGAGCTGTAAGGTTGTGCAACACGTACATCATAATCGACACCAGCTGCACGCAAGTTTGGACCTGTAAATCCGTAAGCCATTGCTTTTTCAGCAGTAATTGGTCCTACATTTACTGTTCTATCAATAAAAATTCTGTTTCTTTCGAATAGGTTTTCGAATTCTTTCCAAGCTGGAGGGAATTCTTCAAGGAATGTATTTAATAATTCGAATGCCTTTGGAGTCCAATCTCTTTCGAAACCACCAATTCGACCCATATTTGTAGTCAAACGAGCACCACAAATTTCTTCGTAGATTTCATATACTTTTTCTCTAAATTGAAAAACATATAAGAAACCAGTATAAGCTCCAGTATCTACACCAAGAATAGAGTTACAAATAATATGGTCTGTAATCCTTGCTAATTCCATTACGATAACACGTAAGTATTGCGCACGTTTCGGAACTTCAACTCCTAAAAGTTTTTCTAAAGTCATCCACCATCCCATATTGTTGATAGGAGAGGAGCAATAGTTCATTCGGTCAGTAAGTGGAGTAATTTGGTAAAAAGGACGATTTTCAGCAATTTTTTCAAACGCACGATGAATATATCCAATTGTTGGTTCCGCTTCTATAATGCGTTCTCCATCCATCAACAAGATATTTTGAAAAATCCCGTGTGTTGCTGGATGAGTTGGCCCTAAATTCAGAATTGAAAGCTCACTTCCATCCTCATTTAGTTTCTCTTTCATTATTTTAGCATAGCGATGCTCTGGTGGTAATAATAGTTCTGACATTTATAGTATGTGAAAAATTATATTTTTTATGTTTTCTAGTTATTACTAGCAGTTCTTCCAAAGAAACGGTCATCTTTATCGGTTCGTCCGCCATCTTCTAATGGGAATTCTTTTCGCATTGGAAAAGATACCATTTCATCCATGTTTAAAATTCTTTTCAACTGTGGATGTCCAACAAAGTCAACACCATAAAAATCATAAGTTTCTCTTTCCATCCAATTGGCTGAAGGGAAAATAGTGCTTATTGTTTTAATTTCTGGGTTTTGTCCGTTGATGAAGGTTTTAATTCTAATTCTAGTATTTTCATACCAGTTGTGCATATGGTAAACAATTGCCATTTGTCTCTCTTCTTCATTATCTGGGTAATGTACTCCACATAAATCGGTTAGAAAGTGAAAACGCAATTCGGTATCATTTTTCAAAAAAAGAATTATAGCACTTATTTTTTCAGCAGGAACCTCCACGGATAGTATATCTCTTTCTTGTCTGAATATAAAAGGGATATCGCTGAAAGTAGCTGATAATTTGTCTTGAATTTGAGCTGTTTCTAATGCCATTGTAATTATTTGATATTATATGAAGCTAATAATTCTTGGTATTCTGGAGAACTTCTGCGTCGTACAGATTCTGACTTTACTAATTCTTGTAATTTCATTACTCCATCGACAATTTGTTCTGGTCGTGGTGGGCATCCGGGTACATATACATCTACGGGAATCACTTTGTCAATACCTTGCAAAACAGAGTAAGTGTCAAAAACACCCCCTGAGGAGGCACATGCTCCAACGGCAATTACCCAACGAGGTTCTGCCATTTGCTCATATACTTGACGTAAAATTGGCCCCATTTTTTTTGAAATAGTTCCCATTACCATCAACATATCTGCTTGTCGTGGAGAGAAACTTACACGTTCAGAGCCAAATCGAGCTAAATCATAATGTGAAGCCATAGTTGCCATGAACTCTATACCACAACATGAAGTTGCAAAGGGTAAAGGCCAAAGAGAATTGGCTCTAGCCAATCCAACCACATCATTTAGCTTGGTTGCAAAAAAACCTTCTCCAACCACGCCTTCTGGTGGCGCAACCATATTTGTTTTAGATTCAGTCATTTTATTTTTTAGATTTAGGATTTAGATTTAGGATTAAACCTAAAACGGAATCATTTATAAATCGTAATTCTTGATTTTATTCTCATCACTACTGAGATACAAGTTTTATTCCCACTCCAAGGCTTTCTTCTTGATGATATAGAAAAATCCAACCAAGAGTAAAAGCATGAATATGATCATTTTTATTAATCCTTCTATTCCTAGTTCTTTGAAATTAATTGCCCAAGGATATAAGAAGATAACTTCTACATCAAACAAAACAAATAATATAGCTACCAAGAAATATTTTACTGAGAAAGGAATACGTGCATTACCTACGGATTCTATACCACACTCAAAGTTGATATTCTTTTTCTCAGATCTTCTTTTTGGTCCCAGTTTTCCAGAAACAACTATGGTTCCGGCAACAAAACCTACTGCTAATAAGCATTGCATTAGGATTGGAATGTAGTTTGATTGATCGGTAAGCATATTTTTGTTATATTTTTATTTAATATAGTCGCAAAGATAGGACTCAGTAAGCGAAAACACAACATTAGAAATGGATTAAGTTGTAAAATTTTGCCAATTTTTACGCTATTTATAATTTTTCTACTTAAGGGTTTTTTCGTATTAATTTTAAATTAGGTAAAAAAAAACGTCCCAACATATGTTGGAACGTTTTTAAGCATTCTTTGGTAATAAAAAATTAATTTTATTCTTAGATAACTGCTACTTGAGCTGCAACCTTACCTTTTCTTCCTTCTTCTTCTTCGTAACTTACTCTGTCACCTTCGCGTAATTCTTCCGCGTTGATTCCTGAAGCGTGAACGAAAATGTCTTTTCCTGTTTCTTCGTCTGTAATGAATCCGTAACCTTTAGACTCATTGAAAAATTTAACTGTACCTGTACGCATTGTAATAGTAATAATAATTTATAATGTGGCAAATGTAATATTTAATATAATACGAACACTACAAATGTGTGTTTTTTTGCAAAAATAATTGATTTTCAGCGTATTCTGTTATGGGGAGACTGTTTGTTATCTATTAAATACATTTTTTTGGGTGCTTATTTTGTCTTTTGTTGTGTTATTTATCTTCTTTTTTTCTTTTTTAATATGATTTTTTTAAAATTATGTTTTTATAGGTTTTTTTGTTTCAAGTACATTTATTAAGTAAGTTTATTAGAATTAGGAAACTTTTTGTCGTTTATAGTTGTTTGACAGGGTGTTTGATAGTGGTGTGTGTTTAGTTATTTATCTAAAAATAATTGGCTGTAGTATTTTCTATAAAAATAAAAACCGAATCTTACTCCAGTTTGAATTAAGATTCGGTTTTTGTTTTATAAATGTAAGAGGGCTATTTTGAAATTTGTTTTCAAATAGTGTTTTCAATTTTATAGACCCAGTTGAATGTGTAATTCTTTTAACTGTGTTTTGTCTATTGCTGATGGAGCATCAATCATGACATCTCTTCCTGAGTTGTTTTTTGGAAAAGCAATAAAATCTCTTATGGTTTCTTGTCCGCCTAAAATTGCTACTAAACGATCTAATCCAAAAGCCAATCCTCCGTGAGGTGGTGCTCCATATTGAAAAGCATCCATCAAGAATCCAAATTGTGCTTTAGCATCTTCGTCGCTAAATCCTAGGTACTTAAACATTAACTTTTGAGTTTCTTTGTCATGAATTCGAATAGAACCTCCTCCGATTTCATTTCCATTCAGTACCATATCATAAGCATTGGCACGAACAACTCCTGGATCAGTTTCCAGTAAATGCATGTCTTCGGGTTTAGGTGATGTAAATGGGTGGTGCATAGCGTGATAGCGTCCGCTTTCTTCGTCGAATTCTAATAAAGGGAAGTCTACTACCCATAGTGGAGCAAATTCTGCCGGATTTCTTAATCCTAAGCGTGTTGCTAATTCCATTCTCAATGCAGATAGTTGAGCTCTTGTTTTATTGGCGGGTCCAGATAATACCAAAATCATATCTCCAGCTTCAGCGCCGGTGATGGTTGCCCATTTTGCCAAATCGTCTTGATCATAGAATTTGTCTACAGATGATTTGTAAGTTCCATCTTCATTACATTTTACATATACCATTCCGGATGCACCTACTTGTGGACGTTTTACCCATTCGATTAAGGTGTCGATCTCTTTTCGGGTATAATTTCCTGCTCCTGGAACCGCAATTCCAACTACCAATTCGGCAGCATTAAATACGGGGAATTCTTTGTGTTGTGCTACTTCATTTAGTTCCCCGAATTTCATCCCAAAACGAATGTCTGGTTTGTCATTTCCGTAGGTTTTTATGGCATAGTCATAGGTGATTCTTGGGAATTTATCTACTTCAATACCTTTAATTTCTTTTAATAAATGACGAGTTAGTCCTTCGAAAATATTCAAAATATCTTCTTGTTCTACGAAAGCCATTTCGCAATCGATTTGTGTAAATTCGGGTTGTCTGTCGGCACGTAAATCTTCGTCACGGAAACATTTTACAATCTGAAAATACTTATCCATTCCGCCGACCATCAATAATTGTTTGAAAGTTTGTGGAGATTGTGGTAAAGCGTAAAATTGACCTTCATTCATTCGTGATGGAACAACAAAGTCTCTTGCTCCCTCAGGAGTTGATTTAATTAAATAGGGTGTTTCTACTTCACAGAAATCCAAATCAGAAAGATACTTTCGTACCTCCATTGCTACTTTGTGACGGAATAATAAACTGTTTTTTACTGGATTTCTTCTAATATCTAAGTAACGATATTTCATGCGGATGTCTTCACCACCATCAGTTTCGTCTTCAATAGTGAAAGGAGGGGTTAGTGCCGCATTAAGGATGTTTAATTCAGTAACTAATATTTCGATTTCTCCTGTAGGGATGTTTTTGTTTTTGGCTTCACGCTCAATAACTTTACCTTTAATTTGAATAACGAATTCACGTCCTAAGGTTTTTGCTAATTCGAATACCGTTTTATCGGTACGACCTTCATCAAAAACCAGTTGAGTAATACCGTAACGGTCTCTCAGATCTACCCAGTTCATAAAACCTTTGTTTCTAGATTTTTGTACCCAACCTGCAAGCGTAACTTCTGTGTTTATATGTGAGGCGTTGAGTTCGCCGCAATTATGACTTCTATACATATCAAAATTTTAGATTATTTGTCTTTTTGGACACGGGTGCAAATTTAGGACTAATTATGAAGATAGGATTGTGTTTTGGATTTTTTTGTTAGCCTTTTCGATGATAGTCATTATTTTCAATGTTAAGTTTTTATATATGTTATCAAATTGTTATCAAATTGTTTTTTTAATGTAAACTAAGGCCGTATATTTGTTAATATAACCACTAAAGCTTTAAAAGATGAAAAAATATATATTATTAACGCTATTGTTGATTTCTGGAATGGTATTCTCACAAGGTATAAAGCCAAAATTAGAAGTTGTTGGAAAACAAGTAAAGGCTACCTATTATCATGATAACGGAAAAGTAATGCAAGAAGGCTTCTTTAAAAATGGACAACTTCAAGGAGAATGGATTTCATATGATTTAGATGGAAATAAAACAGCTACTGCTACTTATGATAAAGGTCAAAAGGTTGGGAAATGGTTTTACTGGAATAGTAAATCATTGAATGAAGTTGATTATGCGAGTAACAAAGTTACCTCTGTAAGAAACTGGAAACGAGATCCTATCGTAAATGAAGATTAGCAAATAGTTTGTTTTAAATTGAAAAAGACTTTCGTAAAAAGGTGCGGAAGTCTTTTTTGTTTTAAAACTTAATTCCAATGTTAAGTTTTAATCAATGTTATCAAATTGTTACCAAATTGTTTTTTTAATGTAAAAATTGTTTTTATATTTGAATCAATAAATAAATTAAACCATTTAGACTATGAAAAAATATATCATATTAGGAGCAATGCTTATTTCAGGAATGTTATTCGCAAACGAAGGAAAACCAAAATTGGAAGTTATTAAAGATAATATGGTTTTGGCAACTTACTATTATGATAATGGTCAAGTACAACAAAAAGGAGCGTTCAAAGACGGGAAATTACAAGGAGAATGGGTTTCTTATGATGAAAATGGAAAGAAAATAGCTATAGCAGAATATAATAATGGCGAAAAAGTTGGAAAATGGTTTCATTGGTCTCAAGGAATGTTGAACGAAGTAGATTATTCGAACAACAGAGTAGTAGCGGTAAAAAGCTGGAAAAAAGATGCATTGGTGAATAATTAATAAAACAAAAAATAAGTTTTTATATAAAATGTAAAACCCCAAAAATCGCTTGATTTTTGGGGTTTTGTTTTGATGCCTTTTGTATCTGAAATTTATTTTGATCGTCATAGTGAGTTATTAACAACTTCAAAAATTAACAATTCAACCTGCATGCAATGACTGTTGTTTGTGTAGTTTTGTATTATGTATGCACTAGTAGATTGTAATAATTTTTATGCTTCCTGTGAACGTGTTTTTCGTCCAGAATTGAACGGAAAGCCTGTTGCTATATTGTCTAATAATGATGGTTGTGTGATTGCGCGTAGCAACGAAGCTAAAGCAGTTGGAATTCCTATGGGAGCGCCAGCATTTCAAATTAAATCAATCGTTGAACAACATCAAGTTCATATTTTTTCATCTAATTATGCACTTTATGGTGATTTGAGCCGAAGAGTGATGGCGATATTAGAACAATTTACTCCTAATCTTGAAATTTATAGTATTGATGAAGCATTTTTGAATTTTGATGGACTCACTATTGAAGATTATCATGATTACGGAATTCAAATAAAAAAAAGAGTGCAGAAATGGGTTGGGATTCCCGTTTGCATTGGGTATGCTCATACCAAAGCATTGTCTAAGGTCGCTAATAAAATTGCTAAGAAATTTCAAGATAGGACAGGAGGTGTTTATGTTATTGATACTGACGAAAAACGTATCAAAGCCTTAAAATGGACAAAAATTGAAGATGTTTGGGGAATTGGGTATCGTACTATTAAAAAAGTAAAAGCTCGAAACATTCATACGGCCTATGATTTTATTCAAACGGAACATGCGGTTTGGATAAAGAAAGAAATGGGAGTGATTGGAATGAGGTTAAAATATGAACTTGAAGGAAATTCGGTGTTGGAGTTGGAACCAATTGTGGAACAACAAAAATCTATTACAGTGACTCGTAGTTTTCCTAAGCAACTTGTCGATTATGATTTACTACGAGAAAGAATAACCACTTTTGCAGTTGTTTGTGCCGAAAAATTACGACGTCAAAAATCTTGTTGTCATACCATTATAGTGATGTTACTAATAGATAAGCATAGTGTAGATACTACTAAATATTATTTTAATGCTGCTATTCACTTGCCGTTTGCTACCAATTCTAGTTTGACTATTGCCAATGCTGCAGTAGATTTATTTAAAAAATTGCACAAAGGAAATGAAAATCTTCGTTTCAAAAAAGCAGGTGTTGTATTAGGAGAACTCATTGACGACGATAAAAAACAATTTCAACTCTTTGACGATGAAAATCCAAAACACTTAGTATTGATGAAAACGATTGATAAGCTCAATAAGAAAATAGGGCACTCGAAAGTAAAGCTGGGCACTCAAAATTTGAATTTAACGTGGGATATGAAACAAAATCATTTATCACCCAAATACACTACTAATTTTAATACTATTCTTGAAATAAATGTCTGCTAAGAAACAATCTAAACTAAATTTCTATAAACCTGATTATGAAAGTGATTTGAGAATTCCTTTTATTCCTGATGGGGTTTCTGCAGGTTTTCCTTCACCTGCAGCAGATTTTATAGAAAATAACATTGATCTAAATAAAGAATTGAGTGAGAATCCACTGGCTACCTTCTACATTAAAGTCAAAGGTAATTCTATGATTGATGCAGGAATAGAAGATAAAGACGTACTAGTTGTTGATAGGAGCTTGGAACCTACAAACGCTAAAATTGCAGTCTGTTTTGTTGACGGCGAATTTACAGTCAAACGAATTCAATTAGAGAAAGACTGTTTGTATCTAATGCCTGAAAACAAAGAGTATCCTCCTATAAAAATTACCGATGAAAACGAACTCATAATTTGGGGGATTGTTACTTATGTAATTAAGAAGATCTAATGCTTTAAAGAAGAAAGTAAATGTAATTATTGCTTTTTTTTTGTCTAGTCCTAAATAAACGATACAGATTATTGGGATAAAAATAATTAATTAAACACTTGCAAGAACGTTTTTTCAAGTGTTTTTTGTTTTAT
>NZ_JAOQMX010000060.1 GCF_025960985.1 Flavobacterium psychraerolatum
TCAGAGAACTCTATGAGATTTTGACCTTTAAAAATTTCCATTATTTCTATGTTTTTCAATACTTTAAAGATATGAATTTAACTGCTTACCTCAATCTATTTATATTCGGTTTTACGATCAGAATTTACAGTTGGAATAATCTTTACTTACCAAAAATAGATAGCGAAAACTCTTGGTTGTATTGGTATAAATTTATTTATTATCCAACCTATAACAGACTTGATGGGCTTTTAATTGGAGTTTCTATTGCCGGAATTTATCAGTTTCTTCCAAACTTTTGGAACAAAATTTCAAAACTTGGAAATCTGAACATTGTTTTAAGTCTAATAATTATGACTTGTGCATTTTTCTTGTGCCATGAACAGCAAACATATTATGCTTCTATTTTTGGTTTCCCATTAGTTTCTATTGGTTATGGATTTTTAGTAATTGGTGCGATTAGTCCAAATAGTTTTCTATTCAAATGGAAATCAAAAACAACAAAATTATTGGCAACGCTATCATTTGCAATTTATTTAACTCACAAAGGAATAATTCATATAACACAAAATTTATTTGAAAACATAAAAATAGATAGTAATTTAATCTTGCTTATCTGCATTGGAACTTGCTTAATTGGTGCATATTTGTTAAATCTATTGATTGAAAAACCATTTATGAAATTACGAAACCGTATAATTGAAAATAAATAAAAAAGCGATCGTACAATAGCCGTTTGCTAAGATTGGGGATTTAGTGGAATTAGCGTTTTTTTACTACATTTACGTTCAGACGAAAATACTCGGTTTCAAAAGTACCCAACCTCGGCAAGCGCCAAGACGCTATATAGGATAAGAAAGCTTTTTTATAATACTGTATAGCTGCTTTTAAATCAATGAAAACTATTTTTTAGAATAAAATATAATGCCTTTTATGAAAAACACAGTTGTTTTATTTTACCTATTATTCTTGAGTATTCAAACAGTTTCATCCCAAGAGAATACTGCTTTGGTTACGACCAATTTTACACATCAAGATAGTTTACGTGGTGGAATATCTAAAGAAAGAATTTGGTGGGACGTAAAAAAATATGAACTTCAAATAAAAATTAATCCTAAAGACAGTTCTATTGTTGGTTCGAATAAAGTCATTTACTCCGTTATTAATGAGTATGATACGATGCAAATTGATTTGCAAGAACCCCTCCAAATTACAAAAATAATTCAAGAAGGTTTACCATTGAAATACAAAAGAGATGGAAGCGCATACTTTATAACCTTAGATAAAAAGCAACTAGTAGGAGCGTTAAATGAACTTACTATTTATTACGAGGGTAAACCAAAATCAGCAATAAATGCACCTTGGGATGGTGGTATTGTTTGGAAAAAAGATGCAAACGGTCATCCATTTATAGCCTCATCTTGTCAAGGAATTGGTGCCAGTGTTTGGTGGCCAAATAAAGATCATATGTATGACGAAGTCGAAAGCATGGACATTAGTGTCAACGTACCATCCAATTTGATAGCAGTTGCCAATGGTAGGTTGAAAAGTAGGCAAGAACTAAATGATGGAACAACTACATTTAAATGGTCGGTTGTTAACCCTATTAATAATTATGGGGTGAATTTTAATATAGGTGATTTTGTTTCTTTTTCAGAAATTTATAAAGGAGAGAAAGGAAATCTAGACTGTACCTATTACATTCTTAGATCGAATTTAGAAAAAGCAAAAAACCAATTTAAGGATGTCACTCGAATGCTTAAAGCTTTAGAATATTGGTTTGGAGCATATCCATTTTATGAAGATGGGTATAAATTGGTTGAAACACCATTCTTGGGTATGGAGCATCAAAGTGATATTAGTTATGGTAATGGTTTTAAAAATGGCTATCGTGGATCTGATTTAAGTGGTACCGGTTGGGGATTAAAATTTGATTTTATAATCATTCATGAATCGGGTCACGAGTGGTTTGGAAATAATATCACAAACAAAGATCGCGCTGATATGTGGATACACGAGAGTTTTACTAGCTATTCTGAAACTCTTTTTCTCGAATATTATTATGGAAAATTAGCTGCAGATGAGTATGTACGTGGTACGAGACGTAATATTTCTAATGACAAGCCCATAATTGGATCTTATAATGTCAATGATCAGGGTTCTGGTGATATGTATTTTAAGGGTGCAAATATGTTGCATACGCTGCGCCAAATAATGGACAATGACAAAAAGTGGCGTAAAATGCTTAGAGGATTAAATAGTACCTTTTACCATCAAATTGTTGCATCTCAGCAAATAGAAGATTATTTATCGAAAGCAGCAAAACGAGATTTAACTCCCTTTTTCAATCAATATTTGCGAGATATTCGTGTTCCAACTTTAGAATATAAAATAATTCAAAATAAATTGCAATATCGTTGGTCAAATAGTGTGGACGGCTTTGATATGCCAATCAAAATTAATGCAGATGGAAAAATAAAATGTATTCACCCTACATTGGAGTGGAAAACACTAACAATAAGTCGCGGAATTGACAGTATTAAAGTGGATCCTAATTATTATATAAATGTAAAAGCAAATTAGAAATTAATTTTACTAATTTTACCACTGCATTGCAATCTTAACTTGATCAATCATTATGAAAAATTCAGCTACTTTTTTATTTCTTTCTCTTTTTAATGTATTAGGTGTTTTTGCGCAAAATAATGTAAAAGACAAAGAGGTAGTAAAAACGGTTGTTGTCGTTAAAGAAACAGCACCATTGCAAGTATTTGATTCCATTACTTTCGAAAAATCAGCAGAAATGCTTCCAGAGGATCAGTATTGGGCTATTATCGAAAAGTCAAAAGAAGCAAACCTTACTCAGGCGTATCAAGAAATTTTCATAACAAATGAGCTTGAAAAATTAACTCCAAAAGAAATCATAGGTTTCCGATTGCGTACAGATAAATTATTATTCGATACCTATAAATCCAATTTGTGGTGTGCTGCATACATTATGAATAGCGGTACAGATGGTGGATTTGATTATTTCAGATGCTGGATCATTGCTCAAGGAAAAGATGTTTTTGACAAAGCAGTGGCAAATCCTGACAGTTTAGACGATTTAGTGCAAGAAGGCAAAGAATCTTATGAATTTGAAGGTTTTTGGTTTGTTGCCATGAATGCGTTTATGAATAAAACCGACCATGAAATTTACGATTATATTGATTATGATACCTTTGTGACTAATGATGAGCATTATCCATTAATTACTTTCAATTGGAGCGTAGATGAACCAAAATCAATGGAGAAAGTTTGCCCAATATTGTTCAAGAAGTTCATCAAATAGGCTAAAACATTTGTTTATAATTACTTTTTAGAATAAGATTTTTTGAATAAAATAGTGGTTTAAATCGCAAACAGCCCAATAGTACCACCTACCCAATCTTTGTCTTGATTGTATTTTACACCAATCATTTCGCCACGGCTCAGTCGTACCAAATTAGTAAGTATAACTGGATTTTCGTCATCATCCTTCCAAGTACACAACATTCTCACTTCGACCTTTATTTTTTGGTCAGGAGCTTGTAGAATAGGGAGGTAATGCACTTTTTTTTGTAAAATATAGTTTTCTTTGTCAACTACTGCTTCAATATCAGCTTTTGTGACATGAAAAATAACTCCTGCACCTGAGAACGAAAAAAGAGGCTTTAAAACATAGTTCTCTAAATCTTCAGGAATTTGTTCTAAATCACTAAGTAAAATGGTATCAATAAAGTATTTACCTTTTAATAAGGGAAGTATAAATTTACTAATCCTAAAAAACCAATTTGGGTGACCTGCCCATTCTACGTCCAAATCATCAGAGAAGCTAAAGTGCAATTTCAAATCGGTACGGGCATCAAGTTCGTCAAATATGACGCGGTTGTAAATTCGTTTCACAAGAATTTCTTGCCCATTTTTGTTTTTGTAGAATAATTGATTTCCTTTTTTTATTAGTTCCGTAACACATACAGGGGTAACGCCTAGATCTCGTTTACAATAATCAAAGTCAATTTTTGTGGGTTGGTTATCAGGTGCTATTTCGAGTAAAATTACATTTTCTCTTGGATGATTATTGCAAATTACATCTCTCAAAATAGCAAGATACTCCTCCTGAGAAGCTCCATTGACATAAGGTGTAAAAGATGCTAAAAAAGGATAAACTTCTTTAAATTTTTCGAATAAATTATTTTGAAAATTAAACAAAGACGGAAATCCTTGTACTTCAATTAACTTAGGAATGGTTTGCCCGTTTTCTTCGCAAATACCAAAATCAATAGCCATAAAATTAGTATGGCTATCTTCATTAGGGACTTTGTTGTTTTTTCCTAATGACTTGTTAGTCAATTCATTAAATTCTTCTTTCTTAATAAAAGCTATAACATTATTACAACCTTCTATTAATTGGTATTTTAATGTATTCGAAATAAAAAAAGGAGTTTCAGCAATTCTAAATTTGGGTTTATAATCAAAATCGCATGCAATAGCGTCCTTAAGATTTTGGTATTTTTCTTCTGAGAATTCAGTATTAAATTGTTCCCTATATTTAGCAATCATAAATAGTTACCTTATTTAATTTGACATTATTTTTTTAGTCTCAATCAAGTCATTTATTGCAATCCGAAGAAAATTAGGAATCAAAGTTTCATTGGTTTTATATATTTTATCATCATCTAATAAGTCTTCGAGCATATTTCTAAATTTTCGCTTACCTTTCATTTCTCGGATTTTATCTTTGGCTTCTTTATCTCTAAGGTACGCAATAAAACTAATTGGGTCTGCTTCTGGGTGATATTGTGTACCTACAAAGTAATCGGTGAAACGAACAGCCATTATTGCTCTTTCATATTGAACATTATCTCTTATTTTTTCTAAGGAAAGAATTTTAGCTCCTTTTCTTTTAAAAACAGTCAATTTAGGCTGTATAACTTGATAATCTCTTGAATCAATTGCATAAAACGGGTCACTTAAACCTTCAAATATTGAATCTTTTTCTCCTTCTGCAGTTTTATGAATGGTCATTACTCCAAAAGAGGTATCTTTTCTTTTTGTAATCTCTGCCAAACCAAAATGTTTACAAGCCATTTGAAATGAATGACAGATAAATAGTACGTGCTTTTTTTCTGTATTTTCAACATTCCATTTGGTTAAACTATCAATGAATTGATAATACTTTACTTCCCATTCTCCATTTCCCTCTAATGGATTTCCAGGGCCTCCAGTCGAAATGTAAATATCATAATTTTTAATATCTGGAATTTCACATTTAGAACGTACATCAAAAATATCAAATTTTATTATAGGTGAAAACCGTGTTATGATATCAATAATACACCGCATCCCTTGATTAGGTTGTCCATCATACATGTCTAAAATGGCCATCCTAATTGTTTTTTTCTTGTTCATTTTGTGGTATTTAAAATAAAATACAAATATAAGGTATTTATTTATAAGCCTTTTGTGAACTCATTAGTGATGAAGTCAACCACTTTTTTTAGGTCATTCGTTTCTTCAAATACAGCTAATTGTTTGGCTGCACCTGTACCATTTTTAAGAATTTCATGAACATAATTGATGTGTACTCTACTACCTAATTCATCTACAACGTCATCAATAAAGTCTAATAACTCATGAATTAAAATTCGTGTTTCAACTTCTTTCTCTAATCCAAAATCAATCAAATAACCTTCGATACCATAGCGTGCCGCTCTAAATTTGTTTTCTTTAATCAAAGCCAATCTGTAATTGTTTAAACTCATATTACTTTGATTAATTTTATATAATTTTGCAACAAGCGCTTGAATGATAGATACAATACACATCGTTTCTTCTACAGTTAGGCACATATCACAAATACGAAACTCTATAGTATGATAAATAGGGTGTAATCGTAAATCCCACCAAATTTTCCTTGGATTATCAATGCAGTTCGTTTTTAATAAGGTATTTATAAAACTGTCATACGAAGCCAAACAATCAAAATATTCAGGTAATCCGGTTCTTGGAAATTTGTCAAAGACTTTTGTTCTATACGATTTGTAACCTGTTTGTCTGCCTTCCCAAAAAGGGGAATTGGTAGACAATGCAAAAATATGAGGTAAAAAATAGCAAGCTTGGTTCATCAATTGCAGACCAATTTCTCTATTTTCAATCCCAACATGACAGTGCATTCCAAAAATCAAATTAGATCGTGCTGCATCTTGCATTTCATTAATAATACTATGATACCTTGGGTCATCTGTAATTAATTGATCTTGCCATTTAGCAAACGGATGTGTTCCCGCGCCTCCAACAATTAAATTTTGGTTGTCTGCTAATTCTACAATTTTGGAGCGTAAAAATTTGATTTCAATTTCGGCTTCATGAACATTATTGCATATATTAGTACCTACTTCTACAACAGATTGGTGCATTTCTGCTTTGACTTGTTCTTTTAATAATGTCTTTGCTCCATCAACAATTTTAGATAAATGGGACCGTAGATCTCTCGTTTCTGGATCTATAATTTGATACTCTTCTTCAATTCCAAGCGTAAACACAGGTAATTTTTTCATTTATGGAAAAATTAATAAATATAAATTTATAATTGGTTTAGTTTGTTGGTTTGTAATGGTTGTTTAAGTACTACTACATCCATGCTTTTAGTACCGTCTTAGTGATACAATTAAATCTATGTTCTATTCCTTATGAAGAACACTCTTAATGATAAGCTGTAAAAAGGTCATAATGACTAAAAAAGGATGTTTTGATTTCTCGATTTAGATTGTGACTATTCCGTTTGGAGTAGTTCACTTTTATCTCTTTTGTTTTAACAAGTATAATGAAAAAAGGAATATAAATTCCTTGTGGAATCTAGTTTTTTCATAATTTTTTAGTGATAAAAAAATTAAATTATTAAAAAGTTAAGAAAATACGTTTAAAGTGAATTAATGTTTAAATAAGTTGAAAATTGGATTATTCATTCGCATTGTTTTCAAATAATTGTACTTGACTTTTGAGTCTTTCGATTAAAATAGTCATCATTCTTTTATTTAAACTAGAGGAATTTTTAATGTATAATTGATATTCATCTATTGTGAATAAGGCGATAATCATTCCTTTGAGAGCATTTCGATATTTAATATCTTTTTGAATGGCATTTTCGACCATTGCCAATTTTTTTTCAACCGATTGTGCGTAAAAATCTTTTTTATACTTGGTAATGTAATTTAGAAACGAAGCAACAAATAAATCATTCTGAAGCTTTAAAATGGGGCGTAATACTTGGTTTTGAAAATTTTCATCCGATGAGGATTGGGAAGTAATGGTTCCTATTGATTCTCCTCTAAATTCCTTTAAAAACAGATCTCTTTGGCTCATTTTTTTTATTTAAAATTAGCAAAAAATACTTTAGCAAGTTGTATTTTAGCATTATAAAATTAAAATCATGAGATTTCATACAAGAAAATGGGTTAAGCCCCAAGACTTAAATCCCAACGGAACTTTATTTGGAGGACAATTGCTAGCCTGGATTGACGAAGAGTTGGCATTATATTCAATTATTCAATTAGAAAATTCTAGAGTAGTGACAAAATCAATGTCCGAAATTAACTTTCGCAGTTCTGCTAGGCAAGGTGATGTTATAGAGATTGGTATTGCTGTAGTTAAGTTTGGTCACACCTCTCTCACCTTAAAGTGTGAAGCACGTAATATGATGACTCGTGAAACAATTATTACTATTGATGCAACTACAATGGTGAATTTAGGAACTGATGGTAAGCCTAAAGCACACGGTAAAACAGAAGTTGAATTTGTAAAAGATCGAATAGCTGAAAATTAAAAAAGTTCTAATTTGTACTTAATGTATACAAATTAGAACTTTGTTTTTTTTGTCGAAAAATACTAAGCTGTTTCTAGGTATTTTTTCTCAATATAAAAGGTTCCAAACGGAATTAAAGAAGCAATAAGAATAATTCCAAATGTTTTCCAATCCCATTTCTGAGCATTTTTTAATAAAATAGCCAAGCCAACATAGCTAATGAACAGTATACCATGACTCATTCCAATTGGATATAATAAACTATGGTACAATTCGAAGTTATTTGGTTTTATAAATAGCATGTTGGAAAACAAAACTAAATATGAAATACCTTCTAATATTGCGACAATTTTAAAAATTTTGAACATTTGTATTTTTTTAATTTCGAGCAAAAATAAGTAATATCATTGATTTGATACCCATATAAGTAACTAAATTAACAATTAGGTTTGCAATTTTAAATTATGAGTAAGAGAGATTTAAAAAAATATGTATCAGAATTAAATAAAGAACAACTCGAAGCGCAAATTTTGGAGTTGTACGATAAGTTCCCTCCCGTGAAGGTATATTATAATTTTGTATTCAACCCGAAAGAAGATAGTCTACTTCAGGAAAGTAAATTAAAAATTTCTAATGAATATTTTCCTGTAAAAGTGGGTCGAAGAACCAAACCAAAAATGAGACGATCGGTGGCCCAAAAGTTTATTAAACACTTTTTGTCGTTGGGAGTTGATTCTTTTATTATTGCAGATTTGATGTTGTACAATATCGAAATTGCACAAACTTTTTCTGCCGAAAACCACATCAAACAAGAGCTATTTTTTAAAAGTATGTTGAATTCTTATCAGCAACTAGTGCAATATGTGATTGCAAACGGAATTATTACCGATTTTAAAGGTAGAATTACGGCAATTCATCAAGAAACTGTGGCTCAAAAATGGAGGAATCATGCCCTTTTTGGTACAGTTTTGGAGCCTTTTGATTACTAATACTACTAAATTTCTTATTTATTGAAAGATTCTATTTCTTTTTGTTTAAATATTATGGTTTGCCTGTTTTTTCGACGTATTTTTGCAAAAACTCAATATAGGCATGCACGAACATATTTTAGACGTAGAAAAGGAAGATAAAAAAGAACTTTATGCATATCAAAAAAGCGATATTGATGCTATTTTTGAGCGTATAGACAATGGACCAAAGCAACATCACTTATTATATCAACTACCAACGGGTGGAGGTAAAACAGTAATATTTTCTGAAATTGTTCGTAGATATATTTCTAAGCACCAAAAGAAAGTGGTTGTATTAACTCATAGAATCGAGTTATGTAAACAAACTTCTAAAATGCTAAAAGGTTTTGGAGTAAAAAATAAAATAATCAATAGTAAGGTAAAAGATCTACCAGATCAAAACGATTTTTCTTGTTTTGTGGCCATGGTCGAAACTTTAAAAAACCGTATCAATGATGAGAAATTACATCTAGACAATATCGGTTTGGTAATTATTGATGAGGCACACTACAATTCCTTTAGAAAATTATTAAGTTCCTTTAAAAATGCTTTTATATTAGGAGTAACAGCAACACCGCTGAGTTCTAATATTAAATTGCCTATGCACCAAAGTTATGATGAATTGATAGTAGGAGATACTATTGCTTCGTTAATTGATCAAGGGTTTTTGGCTAAAGCAGTAACATATAGTTATGACGTAGGATTAACTACGTTGAAAGTAGGGATTAATGGAGATTATACGGTAAAATCATCCGATGATTTGTACACCAATACACTCATGCAAGAAAAATTACTGCATGCGTATACTGAAAGATCGTTGGGAAAAAAAACCTTAATTTTTAATAATGGTATCAATACATCACTGTATGTATATGAAACTTTTAGAGAAGCAGGGTACCCTGTGCGTCACCTTGATAATACAAGCAGTAATGAGGAACGAAAAGAAATTTTACACTGGTTCAAGCACACACCAGATGCTATTTTATCATCAGTAGGAATTCTAACAACTGGATTTGATGAGCCTACGGTTGAAACGATTATCCTAAATAGAGCAACAAAATCACTAACATTATATTATCAAATGATTGGTCGTGGTTCTCGTAAATTACCATTTAAGGACGAATTCTCAGTGATCGATTTAGGGAATAATGCTGCGCGTTTTGGACTTTGGAGTGAACCGGTTAACTGGCAACATATCTTCAAATCCCCCGAATTTTATCTTGAAAATTTACGTGACGACTCGGAAATCGAATTGCACTTTAAATATACAATGCCTCCAGAATTGCGTGAAAAGTTTAGCAAAACAGAAGATGTTACTTTTGATGTAGACGAAGAGCACAAGCTGGCTATTGCCCAAAATTCACGTTCCAAAGTAGTTCTTGAAAAGTCACTGGATCAACATGCAGGAATGTGTGTAGACAATACCAATGAATTAAGAGATGCTAGAATGTTGTCGAAAGAACTTGCTGCTGACATTGATTGTCGTATAAAACGGTATTCAAAATGTTTGAGTCAGTGTAGTAAAAATTACCGTGAGTGGTTGGTTGAAGATTATACTTTGAAACTGACACTTTTGATAGGTAAAAAATTTAGAGAAAAAATATTACGTGAATTAGATGAGGAAGAAGACGAAGATTAATCGTTTACTTTTTTTATAAATTTACATTAAACAATAACATTCAAATGTCAAAACAATTCTTAGATTTAGGAATTTCAGCAGCAATTCTAAAAGCAATTACCGAATTGAACATTGTTGAGCCTACAGAAATTCAACAAAAAACAATTCCGTTACTTTTAAGCAATGCTACAGACTTAGTCGGTATAGCTAAAACAGGTACTGGTAAAACTGCCGCATTTGGATTGCCATTATTGCAGCTTATTGATACCACAAATACTGCTGTTCAAGCTATTATTTTGGCACCCACAAGAGAGTTAGGGCATCAAATTTTTAATAATTTGGAGTCATTTGCCAAATATTTGCCAGAAATCTCAATCGCTGCAACTTGTGGAGGAATTCCGATCAAGCCACAAATGGAGCGCCTGCAATCTACAACGCATATTGTAGTAGCAACTCCGGGACGTTTGATCGATTTGATCGAAAGAAAAGCAATTGATCTTTCAACAGCTTCTTTTTTGGTATTGGATGAAGCAGATGAAATGGTTACCATTCTTAAAGATAGTTTGGATACCATCGTAGCTGCACTACCCAAAGCACACAAAACAATTTTGTTCTCTGCAACTATGCCAGGAACAATCAAGCAATTAATTCAGAATTATTTGCATAAAAATGTTGTGCAAATAAGTGCAAGTATGGAAACTGTAGGTAATCAAGGGATAGACCACCAGTATATTGTGGTTGATCCTATTGAAAAACTGGATGTTTTGATGCATTTTTTGAATAGTAAAGAAGGAGAAAGAGGAATAATCTTTTGTAAAACCAAAGCAGCAGTTAACAAATTAGCCAAAAATCTAGCGATTAATCGTTTTTCATCTGGAGCTATTCACGGTAGTTTGAGCCAAGGAATACGAGATAGAATTATGGATCAATTTCGTGAAGGTCATATCAATATTTTGGTAGCAACCGATTTGGCTGCGAGAGGAATTGATGTAAAAGAAGTTTCTTATGTAATAAATTATCATTTGCCAGATGTTTATGAAGCATACGTACATAGAAGTGGGCGTACAGCAAGGGCAGGGGCAAAAGGACTTTCGTTGACAGTTCTTCAACCAGAAGAGGTAACTGAAATTGCTGATTTTGAAAAAGAATTAGGAATTAAATTTCATCTATTCCAAAAACCTTCGGAAACGAGTATTGAAGAGAATAATACTCTTTTATGGGCTAAACAAATCTTCAAAACCAAACCGAACCATGAAGTAGATCAACAGTTAAAAGCTAAAATTAAAACTGTTTTTCATCACCTTACGAAAGATGAATTGGTTGATAAAATTTTGGCAAATTATTTACTTCAAAATAAAAATACACCAGCAGAGAAACCTGTTAAGAAATTAAAGAAAAAATAAAACACAATAATTAAATCTTATGGAAGTCGTAATTATCGGAGGTGGTTTTGCAGGGATGAATCTAGCAAAAGAACTATTGAATCAAGATGGAGTTCGTGTAACTTTGGTTGACAAAAATAACTACAATTTTTTTCCGCCTTTAATCTATCAGGTAGCAACTGCTTATTTGGAGCCTTCCAGTATTAGTTATCCTTTTAGAAAATTTTTTGCAGGGAAAAAAAATCTTCAATTTCGATTAGGAGAATTTCATGAAGTTATTCCTAATGAAAATAAAGTTATTCTAAGCAATGGTGAATTGTTGTATGATCAATTAATTTTTGCTACTGGAGCAGAAACTAGTTATTTTGGTATGGAAAACGTTAAAAAGAACGCCATACCTATGAAAACATTGAATGATGCAATTGTTATGCGTAACACTTTATTGAAAAACTTAGAAAAAGCAGCTATTACTAAGGATATACGTAAACGTCGTAAATTATTAACAGTTGTTGTAGCAGGTGGTGGCCCCACAGGTGTCGAAATTTCAGGAATGTTTGCTGAAATGCGCAAGAATATTTTCTTGAAAGAGTATCCTGAGTTGGGTACAACAGCAAGTAATATTTATTTAGTTGATGGTGCTTCTGCATTATTAACACCAATGAGTAAAGAATCACAAGAAGATACCTATAAAGCAATTACCGAGCTAGGGGTTATTGTGAAGTTAAATAATAATGTAGTGGATTATGTTGATGATACTGTACATTTTGCCAATGGAGATACCATTCAGACCAAAAATTTAATTTGGGCTGCAGGTGTTACAGCTAGAGAATTCAAAGGATTGCCTGCTGATTGTTACGGTCGTGGAAAACGTTTAAAGACAGATGCTTTTAATAAAGTTGAAGGAACTGAAAATATTTATGCAATTGGGGACACTTGTATTCAATTTAATGATCCAAGTTTTGAGCATGGTCATCCACAAGTAGCACAAGTAGCAATTCAACAAGGTATTAATTTGGCTAAAAATTTCAAATTAAAACTTCAAAATAAGGTCACTGTGCCATTTATTTATAATGATAAAGGTGCGATGGCTATTATTGGTAAGAACAAAGCTGTAGTAGATTTGCCAAAACCAAAAATGCATTTCAAAGGCTTCTTTGCTTGGTTTATTTGGTTGTTTGTCCATTTAATTTCATTGATTACTTATAGAAATAAAATAAAAACTTTCTACAACTGGATGGTAGCCTATTTTTCTAAAGATAATTCCTTAAGAATGATCATAAGACCCGATAAGAAAGCGCCCAAAACACCAACCGTTGAATTATAATACTTGATTTATAAAACTGTAAAAACCCTTTAAGATGAATTTCTCAATATTAAAGGGTTTTTTATTTGTTTGAATTTGACGGCACATAAATAAAAAGTGAATCAATAGACAATATTGTTTACTTTTTCTAGTTTTCTCTCAAATTTTTAACTTGTTTTTTGTGGTTGTTGGTTTTAAAGTTGTTGCAAAGAAGCATTAGCTATATTAGAATGATTATATGGTTGCAACCTTTTTTTCTAATGATACAGATGAAGTCATGATTTTGGAGTTTGTGCTTATAGTGACATTTTTTTTGTTGATATTACTACTAATCAAAATACTGAACTTGAAAGGCTTTGTAAACTGATTTTAACAGTTCTGTTTATGGAGATTTAATTTAATAGTTACAGATTTTTCTAATTCAAAATCAATGCTTTATTTTTGATTTTTAATGTTTGTGATAGTATTTAAATAGTATTTTTTTGTACGAAGGCTTTTTAAGTTGCTTCATAGTTGAGAAGCGATTTTTTTTGTTGTAATTTTGATTTTTAAAGCAAAATCAATTGAGATTAATAGTAAATAAGACCGTTGCCGACATAAAATTGTTTAAAAAACAGCTATTGACTTGGTCGCAGCAACATCGCGAAATCACCTTTTTAGATAGTAATGATTATCCACAAGAATATGCTACTTATGACTGTGTATTGGCAGTTGACGCCTTTACTTCACTAAAAACAGATTACCATAATGCTTTTGAAGATTTAAAGCAATACCAACAAACTACACAAGATTGGTTGTTTGGGTATTTGTCGTATGATTTAAAAAATGATACTGAGGATTTAAAATCTAAAAATTTTGATGGATTGGATTTTCCTGATTTATTTTTTTATCAACCCAAAAAGTTATTTTTGATTAAAGGAGATGTAGTCGAAATGCAGTACTTACACTTTTGTGATGATGAACTTGAAGATGACTTTTTAGAAATTATAAATACACCTTTGTGGTCTAGTCTTGATGAGCGGTCGTTGGAGATTAAACAGCGAATTTCAAAAGAAGACTACCTAAAAAAGGCGAAGGTTTTGCTCGGAAAAATTCATCACGGACAAGTGTACGAGGCTAATTTCTGCATGGAATTTTATGCAGAGCATGTTCAAATAAATCCATTGGAAACCTATTTGAAGTTAAACGAAATTTCGAAACCACCTTTTTCCGTTTTCTTCAAAAATCATAAACAGTATTTACTTTCTGCTTCGCCGGAACGCTATTTGAAAAAGGAAGGTGAAGTTATTATTTCACAACCGATCAAAGGAACAGCAAAACGCTTTGAAGATCCTGAAGAAGACGAACGTTCGAAACTAGAATTGGCATCCAACCCAAAAGAGCGAGCAGAAAATATCATGATCACCGACTTGGTGCGGAATGATTTATCACATACTGCACAACGTGGCTCTGTGCAAGTGAAGGCCTTATGTGAGATTAAAAGTTTTTTGCAAGTGCATCAAATGGTTTCAACTATTACGTCAAGATTAGATGGTCAATATTCTGTTATAGATGTGATTAAGAAAAGTTTCCCTATGGGTAGTATGACGGGTGCGCCCAAAATATCTGCTATGAATATTATCGAAGAGCTGGAAGAAACCAAAAGAGGTTTGTACAGTGGTGCAGTAGGCTACTTTAGTCCTACAGGTGATTTTGATTTTAATGTTGTAATCCGAAGCATCTTGTACAATCAAGAAAAGGAATATGTTTCTTTTTCGGTTGGGAGTGCTATCACGGCCATGTCAATTGCCGAAAATGAATACGAAGAATGTTTGCTAAAAGCCAAAGCAATGCGACAGGTTTTGGAGTAAGAAGCTTGATTTAACCCTTTTTAGTTTGTTTTGATGTATGTCAGTTTGAGCTAATAGAATACTTTTTAGTATTGTTGATTAACGTACCGAGCGCTTCGACAAGCTCAGCGAGACAAAGTTTTAAATTGAAATTAGAGTAGGTAAGACGTTAATCTATTTTTGTCCACTGTCTGTCTGAGCCTGTCGAAGACTTTTTGTATTGCTGATTAACGTGCCGAGCGCTTCGACAAGCTCAGTGAGACAAAGTTTTAAATTGAAATTTGAATAGGAAGAATGTCTTTTTATTTTCATCGTCTGTCAGTCTGAGCTTGTCGAAGGCTTTTTGAATTGATGATTTACGTGTCGAGCGCTTCGACAAGCTCAGCGAGACAAAATTTTAAATTGAAATTAAAGTAGGTAGAATGTTAATCTATATTCATCGTCTGTCAGTCTGACCTTGTCGAAGACTTTTTGTATAGTTGATCAATGTGCCGATCGCTTCGACAAGCTCAGCGAGACAAAGTTTTAAATTGAAATTAGAGTAGGTAGAATGTTAATCTATATTAATCGTCTGTCAGTCAGAGCTTGTCGAAGACTTTTTGTATAGTTGATCAATGTGCCGATCGCTTCGACAAGCTCAGCGAGACAAAGTTTTAAATTGAAATTTGAATAGGAAGAATTTCTATTCATTTTTATCGTCTGTCAGTCAGAGCTTGTCGAAGACTTTTTGTATAGTTGATCAATGTGCCGAGCGCTTCGACAAGCTCAGCGAGACAAAGTTTTAAATTGAAAGTAGAGTAGGGATGATGCTAATCTATAATTCATCGTCTGTCAGTCTGAGCTTGTCGAAGACTAAATAATATGAAACAGATCAATCAAAAGGCAAATCTAGATTAATAGATTTTCGAAGCTAAATAATTAGTAGTTAAAAAATAAATAAAAATGATAGAACGTTTTAAAAAGCAGTTGCAAGCAAGGTTTTCGTTTTTAGAAAATAAAAAACTATTGTTGGCTACAAGCGGCGGACTGGACAGTATGGTGATGGTCGATTTATTTCGAAAGGCTAAATTTAATATTGCAATTGCGCATTGCAATTTTCAACTGCGAGGTCTGGAAAGTTTTGGGGATCAAAATTTCGTTCAAGAATATGCCGAGGCACATGCGATTCCGTTTTTTTTGACACAATTTGATACAACTGCTTTTGCAAATGATTACAAACTTTCGACTCAAGTGGCTGCGCGCGAGTTGCGCTACAACTGGTTTTATGAAGTGTTACAAGAGGAAGGCTATGATTATATCCTTACCGCGCACCATGCAGATGATAATATCGAAACTTTCCTTATTAATTTATCTAGAGGCACCGGGTTAGATGGGTTTACCGGTATTCCTGAGCAAAACGGCGAAATTGTGCGTCCTATGTTGTCTTTAACTCGTGAAGATATTTTGGAATACGCGCAAAATGAAGGCTTGCAGTGGCGTGAAGACAGTAGTAATGCCTCAGATAAATATGTTCGAAATAAGATTCGCCACCATTTGGTACCGCTTTTAAAATCGCTTAATCCGCAGTTTATGGAAGCGTTTCAAAAAACACAATCGTATTTACAAGACGCCTCCGAAATGGTGGAAGATGCTTCAACGATGGTGTATCAACAAGTTGTACATCAGGAGGATGAAGTGTTTTATATCGATTTAAAGCAGTTGTTGAAATTACCAAATTACAAAGCATACTTATATCAGTGGTTGAAAGATTTTGGTTTTACCTCTTGGGACGATATTTACGAATTGGTTGATAGTTTGTCAGGAAAACAAATTTATTCGTCTGATTTTCGGTTGATCAAAGATAGAGAGCAGTTAATTTTGAGTCCAATTGTTGAGGAGGATGCTAACCTTTCATTTTTGGTACACAAAGAGGAGCAAGACGTTAATCTTCCCTTAAAACTGACCTTGCAAGAGGTAGATTCGATCACAGATCCTTCAAATACGAGTATATTTGTGGACGCTGAAAAGTTGGTTTTTCCGTTGGTTTTAAAAAAATGGATCGAAGGCGATGATTTTCAACCCTTAGGTATGGGCGGAAAGTCAAAAAAGCTGAGTAAATTTTTTAAAGACGAAAAAATGTCTTTACTCGAAAAAGAAGCTACTTGGGTGCTTTGGTCTGGAGATACAGTCGTTTGGATTGTGGGTAAAAGGGTAGATGAGCGTTTTAAAGTACGCAAACAAACATTAAAAATATTAAATATTCAATTGGTATAATGAAGAAGATATACTTTTTATTACTGACTATTTTGGCTTTTGCCAATGTAAATGCACAAATTTTAGATCCTGCAAAATGGAAATCGTCCCTCGAGAAGAAATTAGATGACAGTTATATTCTGACTTTTACCGCGGTGATCGAAAAAGACTGGCACCTGTACTCGCAGTTTACACCAGATGGTGGACCACTACCTTTGGAATTGGAATTTAAAAATCAAAAAGGCAATTATACCTTAGTTGGTAAAGCGAAAGAAAGTAAAACACGTACGGCTTTCAACGATATTTTTGAAGTCAATGAAACGTTTTTTGAGGGGAAGGCGCAAATACAGCAAGAAATTAAAATCGTAAACGCAAAATTAGCTACGATTGATGCTGTTTTAAACTATCAAGTGTGTAAAGACGTATGTATCAATCAGGAGAAAAAGTTTAGTTTTTCTATTCCTACCAGTACTTTAAATGGTAGCAGTACGATTGAAAAACCAGTGCTAGACGCTGTGAGTGCAGATACGCTTGCGCCAAGCTTAGGTGAAGCTAATGTAATGGAAACGAACATTCAAGAGTCGGTAACCAAAAGCATTGCGATTAATGATAAAGAGGAGAAAAAAGGACTTTGGTCTATATTCTTCATCGCTTTTATATCTGGATTTGCTGCTTTGTTAACGCCTTGTGTTTTTCCGTTGATTCCTATGACAGTTAGTTTTTTTACCAAACAAAGTAAAACAAGAGCGGCCGGAATTCGAAATGCCATTTTTTACGGAATCTCAATCATTGTGATTTATGTTGTTTTGGGATTGGTGGTAACGACAATTTTTGGAGCAGGAGCGTTGAATGCCTTGTCAACCAATGTATGGTTTAATATTATTTTCTTTGTACTACTGGTTTTCTTTGCAGTGTCCTTTTTGGGTGCTTTTGAGATTGTTTTACCCAATGCATGGGCTAACAAAGTTGATTCGCAAGCTGATCGTGGCGGAATTATCGGAATTTTATTCATGGCCTTGGCTTTGGCTATTGTTTCGTTCTCTTGTACGGGCCCGATCGTGGGAACCTTGTTGGTTGAAGCAGCTTCCAAGGGCGGAATCGCTCCTGTAGTTGGTATGTTTGGGTTTTCGTTAGCAATGGCTTTGCCTTTTATGTTTTTTGCTTTGTTTCCTGGGTTCTTGCAATCGCTACCAAAATCAGGTGGTTGGCTGAATACTGTGAAAGTATTTTTAGGATTTTTAGAATTAGCCTTAGCCTTTAAATTTTTATCGAATGCTGATTTGGTTTTACAATTGCATTTATTGGAAAGAGAAGTGTTTCTAGCAATTTGGATCGCTATTTTTGGAGTGTTGGCACTTTATCTATTTGGTAAGATTTCAATGCCACACGATAGTCCGATGACTCATATTTCGGTAGGAAGAGCTATGATGGGAATATTGATTCTGACCTTTACCATTTATTTAATTCCGGGATTATGGGGAGCACCTTTAAAATTGACCAGTGCTTTTATTCCGCCCTTGGAATACAGTGAAAGTCCACATGGAGTTGGAGGTTCTGGAACAGCCAGTGGAATTGCAGCGCCTGATGGTGCAAAAATTGGAGTTCATGGCTTGACAATTTTTGAAGATTATGACAAAGGAGTGGCTTATGCTAAAACAGTAAACAAACCAATTTTACTTGACTTCACTGGCTATGCTTGTGTGAATTGTAGAAAAATGGAAAACAATGTATGGTCTGATCCCAAAGTGTTATCTATTTTGAAAGATAAAGTAGTTTTGATTTCGCTTTACGTGGATGATAAAAGAGAATTACCAAAAAGTGAGCAAAGCATTTCAAAAACGACTGGTAACGAAATAGAAACAGTAGGAGAGAAGTGGACCGATTTTATGATTTCGCGCTACAAAACCAATACGCAACCTTTATATGTTTTGACCGATTTAGAAGGAAACAGTTTGAATACGGCGCAACCAACCATAAGTTATGTTGGGATTGATGTTTATGAAAATTGGCTTAACATTGGAATAGCTGGATTTTAAGGAATTGCACAAATTAAAATATATAGAGAAACCTCGTTTTATGGATGTAAAGCGAGGTTTTTTATTTTAAAGAACAACTAGTTTTTTGATTTATAACAAACACAAGTACAATATAGTGCAATCTAATTTTGGTCTCATCAAGCGCAGTCGAGATGCATTAGTGGTTCTCGACTGCGCTCGAACTGACAATAGGACTGTTTTATAAATAGTATTGGTATTATTCCTCTTTTGTGATCGATGTCTCCGAATTGGGTGAGGGGTAGAAGCTAGCTACCGAAGTAGCGCGGATGACCCGACGGCATTATAGAAAGGAGCTTTGTAGGCGCAAACTACGGTAAGCTCCTTTTTATAATGGCGGCACCCCCAAATAGTAATGCAAAAAAAAACACTCTAAAGACGAATCCTTAGAGTGTTTGGTTATAATGAGACTAGGTATTAAAGGTATTCTCCGTGTTGAGAGATGTCTAATCCTAATTCTTCTTTGTCTTCAGTTACACGTAGTGGTGTAATTTTGTTTACGATAAAGAATAAAGCGTATGAACCTACAAAAGCAAATACAGATACTATAATCATTGCTGTTAATTGTGTGATGAATAGCTTGGAATCTCCAAAGATCAACCCTTGGTTTTCTCCTACTGCAGGGTTAATTGCATTGGATGCAAAAACTCCTGTTAGTAACATACCAACCATTCCACCTACACCGTGACAAGCAAAAACGTCAAGAGCATCATCAATTTTTCCTTTAGAAAATAGGGTAACCATATAATTACTAACTAAACTACTGAAAATACCGATGAAGATTGCGTGTGGAATACTTACGAATCCTGCTGCTGGAGTGATCGCAACCAATCCAACTACAGTCCCAATACAAGCACCCATTGCAGATACTTTGTGGCCTAATATTTTATCCATAAAGATCCAGGCCATTCCTGCGGCAGCGGCAGCTACAGTTGTGGTTCCAAGTGCTTGTACTGCCAATCCGTTAGCTCCTAGTGAAGATCCCGCATTGAAACCAAACCAACCAAACCATAATAAGGCTGTTCCTAGTAAAACATAAGTGATACGAGCTGGATTTACTTTTTGTATTTTTCTTTTTCCTAGGAACATAGCTCCAGCAAGTGCAGCCCACCCTGCGCTCATGTGTACCACCGTACCACCAGCGAAGTCTAATACTCCCATTTTGAAAAAGAATCCATCTGCATGCCAAGTCATGTGGCATAATGGTGTGTAAATAAATAAGGTAAAAAATACCATGAATAACATATAAGCCCAAAAACGAATCCTCTCTGCAAAAGCTCCTGTAATCAAAGCAGGTGTGATGATGGCAAATTTGGCTTGAAATAAAGCAAATAATAAAAATGGAATTGTACCCCAAGCGGTATGAATGTCTACACCTTGAAACATGAAGTAATCCATTGGGTTTCCTATGAAGCCACCAATACTGGTTCCAAAGGATAAACTAAAACCAACTAATACCCATAGAATAGTAACGATCAACATGGCCATGAAACTTTGTAACATGGTACTGATAACATTTTTTTTACCGACCATTCCACCATAAAAGAAGCCAAGTCCTGGAGTCATGATAAGAACTAATGCGGTTGCAACAATCATCCAAGCGGTGTCTCCTGTATCAAAAGAAGCGGCTTCTGCTGGTAATGCAGTTGGAGTTAAAATAAAGGTAGAAAATAACGTTAGAACTGAAAGCGCGATAAGAATCACACTAAGAATAATTTTTCTCATACAATTGTTGATATTAGTTATAGTTTTTTTTGCAAAGTTATTAAAATATTAATTAAGCAAGTGTCTAACCTATGAAAAATAAGGGGTTTGGTTTTATTTTTTGATTATTTTGTAATGCTACCCCCTTAATTTTTACCTATTGTGTTAAATAGGTACTTAAATTCAGAATATAATAATCGCGTTCTTTTTATCGTGTGTTTTTTCTGTAAAATATTTTATAAGGTGGAGTTTTTATTGTTTTTTAAAAGGAAGAAAGGGTTGAAAAGTAGTGTTTAGGGATTAATAGTATATTTGAAAAGATAGTTGGTCTTATAAGGCGGAATTTTTATAATAGGTTAAAACGAAAAGTTTTGATCTAAACAACTTGAATAAGGTAAGTTATACCAAAATAAGTTGTCTTCAGTATATAATACGGATGTTTTTATCAAATTTAGAAAATAGATTAATTGCAATGCATTGTTATTTCAAGTTTTTGAATCTCTTTTTAACAGAATCCGTGGCTACTTTTTTTAAGTTATATAAAGTGAATAAAGTTGTGTTTTCAGGTTTAATCTTTTTTATTGGTCCCAAAAATAGTTAAAACTATGTACTTTAGTGCATTTCGCTTTTAGCTTCTAAAAATGTACTTTTGAGATATGGATTTTCA
>NZ_JAOQMX010000061.1 GCF_025960985.1 Flavobacterium psychraerolatum
TCCCTGCAAAACTGCATATCTATATTTTGTAGCCCAAACTATATGAACCGTCAATCTTGATACTGTATGTCCATTTACTCTTTGAAAATCCATATCTCAAAAGTACATTTTTAGAAGCTAAAAGCGAAATGCACTAAAGTACATAGTTTTAACTATTTTTGGGACCAATAAATTAAAACCTACGGCATTCTTAAAAGCAACGAATACTATACCACTAATCGTTACTACAAAAGACTTAGTACTTATGTGAACTATTAATCTCGAAAAAACAGAACCGTTATCAATGCTTAAAGGAATAAATTATTTTATTAAAATAAAACAAAAATGAAAGCAATGAGGTTTCCCGTAAAAAAACACCATCGATGATTTGTATTTTTGAGAAAATAAAATGACACCCTCATGAAATTATTATCTACCACTCTTCTCTGTTTCACTTTATTATCTTGTAATAAAGTAGTAAAAGTGGAAAAGACTGTGACACAAAGAGAAGCTAGAACAAGACTTAATGCTATCCAGAACAACTCTTATGGGTACCGAAAAGACACATACCCGTACGACTATGTCGCGACAGGTACTGACGAAAAAGGAAACGAAGTCACTGGAAAACTAAATCTCAATGGAAAACTGGGAGAAGGAAAGATTTATAGTTCTTATGAAAAAAGAACCATCGAAGTAGTAGTCGAAACTGCTCTTGAAAAAAAGAAAGCTATAGCCATAGATATTGATGGTAATCAATACTTTTTGGACATAAAATAAACCTTAAAGGTTATTATTTTATTTTCATAAACAAATTCTTAGTCCATGCCCAAATGGTAATAGAAAGCCCGGACTGAAAAAAACTGTTTTTTATTGTTGCAAAAGAGCGACCAACGGAAACACCTTTTGTGACAATAGAAAAAACAGTTTATTGAAGGTGGACTTGCAATGTACAACTGGATTAAGCATATCAAAAACTACAAGTGGTAATTATGTTTTTTGCTTCTTTTTTCTAGCTGCAGGAAATAAAACATTATTTAAAATTAAGCGATAACCTGGGGAATTGGGGTACAAATCCAAAACTGTTGGGGCATCACCAACTTGATGCTGATAATCCTCGGGGTCGTGACCGCTAAAAAAAGTAAACATTCCTTTTCCTTTCTCGCCATGAATGTAGCGTGCCTCACCGTTGAGCTCACAAGTTCCCATAACAAGGACGTTAGACTTAATCAAACTAGCATCAAAAGCTGTAGTTTGTCCCATGAATCCTTTGACCAACTGTGTGTGATTCTGACATAACATACTAGGAATAGCGTCCCATTTTGCTGAAAATTGCATCAATGTAAAATAATCTTTATCCATTGGTACTCTTCTTTTTTCAGTCATATCAATATCTGAAAATTCATATTTCTCAGGTCTTCTTTCTAAAGTAAAATCCTTGAAAGCAAATGATTTTGCATAATTTAGCTTCGCTTGATAATTTGCCTCTGAAGGATCTCCATCAAACATTGGTTCACATATATCTACACCATCAGCAGTTAAAGCAATATCAAAACTATCGGTTGCAGAACACATCGCGAACATAAATCCACCGCCTATTACAAAATCTCTAATTTTTTTGGCAACTGCACCTTTTTCTTGAGAAACTTTGTTATATCCTAACTTAGCTGCTAATTCTTCGGCATTCTTTTTTTGCTCAATATACCAAGGAGTGCTTTTGTACGCACCATAGAACTTTCCGTATTGTCCTGAAAAATCTTCATGATGAAGGTGTAACCAATCGTACATAATCAATTGATCACTCAAAACTTCTTCATCATATATAGGGGTAAACGGAATTTCGGCATACGTAAGCACTAACGTTACCGCATCATCCCATGGTTGTTTGCCTTTGGGTGTATAAACAGCAATTTTTGGTGCTTTTTCTAATACAACCGTTTCCATATTTTGAGATGGGCTGGCAATTTCGTTTAATATCGAATTTGTTTCAGTATCAGATAGTATTTCGAAACTTACTCCTCTTACTTGACATTCCTTTCGAATATCAGTTGCATCTGGCAATAAAAAAGAACCACCACGATAGTTGAGTAACCAGCTTGCTTTGTATTTTTTTTCTAAACACCAAAAGGTAATACCGTATGCTTTGAGGTGATTTTGTTGTGTGGTTTCATCCATGGGGATCAAGACAAAGGAGGCTTTAGCTGTGAATGAAAATAAAATAAATAGTAGAAGGACTGTATTTTTGAAACCCATTATATAGCATTTTACCCAAAGATACTAGATTTTATAGTAAGGTTATCTGCAAAATTAAAAAATTAGAGGCAACTCTGCACTAATCACTAGGTAAGAAATCTAAATAAACTGAGATTTTTATAGGTTCCATATATTCTTACTTCATTAATAGTTGTAAAACAAAAAAACTTTGCTTTTGAAGGATTACAAAGGCAAAGTTTTTTTTTTAGTTTTATTCTATAAAATTAGTTTAGCTAATTTTTATATTAAAATGGCATATCGCTATCATCGTCTTCGTCATCATTGAAAGTACTTCCAAAAGCTTCGTTGGCAGATGGTAAACTTTTTGTTGCAAACGGATTATCATCTTGGTTCATTGACGAAGGTAAATCATCGTAATTACCACTAAAATCATCTAGGTTATCAAACTTACCTAAATGTCCAATAAACTTCAAACGTACGTTTTCAATTCCTCCATTACGGTGTTTAGCGATCATAATCTCGGCTTGTCCAGTAGTTGGCGAAGCTTCATCATCATCCCATTCTTCAATTTTATAATATTCTGGACGGTATAGAAACGATACAATATCAGCATCTTGCTCAATCGCACCAGATTCACGAAGATCCGAAAGCAAAGGTCGCTTGCTAGATCCACGAGTCTCTACCGCACGCGATAGTTGAGAAAGTGCAATAACAGGTACATTTAGTTCTTTTGCTAATGCTTTTAAGTTACGAGAAATAGTAGAAATCTCTTGTTCACGATTTCCTCCTCCTTTTCCGTTACCACCCGCAGTCATCAACTGCAAATAATCGATAATTATAATTTTGATTCCGTGTTGCGATACCAAACGTCTTGCTTTTGCTCTAAGGTCAAAGATCGAAAGTGACGGTGTATCATCAATATAAAGTGGCGCTTTTTCAAGATTTTTAACTTTAGTACTCAACATCGTCCATTCATGCGGTTCTAACTTACCAGTACGCAATTTTTCGGATGGTAATCCTGTTTCAGACGAAATTAAACGAGTAATCAGCTGTACTGATGCCATCTCTAATGAAAATAACGCTACGGGATGACCATAATCAATAGCCATATTTCGAGCCATAGAAAGTACGAAGGCTGTTTTTCCCATTGCAGGTCTAGCAGCAATGATAATTAAATCACTTGGTTGCCATCCTGAAGTTAATTTATCCAAGAGAGTAAAACCAGTTTCTACTCCACTTAGCCCCTCTTGTTTACTAATTTCCTCGATTTTCTTTTTGGCTTGTAGTACCAAACTTTGAGCAGTTTCAGAACTACGTTTGATGTTACCTTGTGTTACCTCATATAGTTTAGATTCAGCTTGATCTAATAAGTTGAAAACATCTGTAGTTTCATCATAGGATGCTTCTATGATCTCTGTTGAAATTCGAATTAGACTACGTTGAATAAACTTTTGCAGAATAATACGCGAATGAAATTCGATATGAGCTGAAGAGGAAATTTTTTGTGTAAGCTGAATTAAATAAAAATCTCCACCAGCTAGTTCTAATTTTGCATTTTTTCTTAATTGAGCCGATACGGTCAATAAATCGATTGGTTGCGTCTCTGTAAACAATTCTACAATTGCTTCAAAAATATGCCTGTGTGCTTCTTTGTAAAAAGCATCAGGCTGTAAAATATCAATTACATCATCAACTCCTTTTTTATCAATCATCATGGCACCTAAAACTGCCTCTTCCAAATCAATTACCTGTGGAGGTAACTTACCCTTTTCCAGACTAATAACTGTTGATTTATCCGCTTTGGCCGGATTTGCATTCTTGAAATTTTCCATGTAACGAAAGTAACGTAAATTATAAAAATAAGCGGATTTAGTTGTTACTATTATTTGTTTACAACTTGCTTATTTTTGTTTATAACCAAAAAAAAATCCGAAACGATAAGGCTTCGGATTATAATAATAAAAGTAAGTTATTACTCTTGAAATTCACCCATAGCACAGTATTTAGCCATTCTTTGAGCGATTAAGTCTTCTGTTGATAAGTCTTTCAACTCATTAAAACCTTTCAATATATATTCTGACACAGTTTTGAAAGTAATCTCTCTATCATAATGTGCTCCACCAAGGGGTTCTGGAATAATATCGTCAACTAATTTTTGTTTCTTCATATCGGCTGAAGTAAGTTTTAAGGCATCAGCAGCACGTTCTTTAAACTCCCAGCTTTTCCATAATATAGAAGAACATGATTCCGGTGAAATCACAGAATACCAAGTGTTCTCTAACATATATACTTTATCACCAACACCTATACCTAATGCTCCTCCAGAAGCACCTTCACCTACAATTACGGTGATAATAGGCACTTTTAAACGAACCATTTCAAAAATATTTCTTGCGATAGCTTCTCCTTGTCCTCTTTCTTCTGCTTCCAAACCTGGGTATGCTCCAGGTGTGTCAATTAATGTTAATACAGGAATATTAAATTTCTCTGCCATCTTCATCAATCGTAACGCTTTTCTATACCCTTCAGGATTTGCCATCCCAAAATTTCTATACTGGCGTGTTTTAGTATTGAATCCTTTTTGTTGTCCGACAATCATAAAGGATTGACCGCCAATTTTACCCAAACCACCAATCATCGCTTTATCATCCTTAAAGGTTCTGTCTCCATGAAGTTCAAGGAAACTTTCTCCGCAAATGGCTCTAATATGGTCTAATGTATAAGGTCTGCTTGGATGTCTTGACAATTGTACTCTCTGCCAAGCCGTAAGGTTTTCATATATATTTTTCTTTGTCTCAATCAGTTTTTTGTTAATCTGTGTACATGTCTCAGATACATCAACATCTGATTCCTGACCAATAACTTGACATTTTTCTAACTGCTCTTCTAATTCTTTTATTGGAAGCTCAAAATCTAAATATTCCATAGGATTTGTGCGTTTACATTTTAATTGGACTGCAAATATAAAATTTTATATCGTTTAATACTTTTATTTTTTGTTTAAGTCTAAAAATCATTGGTATTTAAAGCAACTAAAATACTCCTCATCCGAAATTATTCTTAAAAACAAAACAATAAAACACAAGTTATAAACGTTTTACAGACTTTTTTACTTGTTATTTTCTTTGGCTAACGCTGCTCTTGTTTTATATGCTTTCAAATATTCACCTTTAGGCTTACCATCATCAAAAGAGCTAAATTTAACCAAAGTACGAACACCTTGACGTGCTTTTTCATTTGAGAAATTTTCATATTCTATTCGATACAAAGCAGAATACATTTCTGCTCTACCTACTCCGTGATAGCAATGAATTAAAACTGGATAGTTATCTTTATTATCCATAATTTTAAAAAAAACATCTAGATTTTTTTGATTAGGGATTTGATCTGAACCATTATTAAAATAGTTCACTCCTTTTATTTTTGCAATAGCTTCCTTCTCTGCTATTAATTCAGCTGGGATTTCGGGGTTGTTTACCAAATCGGCTGTGCCTGGAAAACGCAAATCAATAACAGACTTGATATTATTCTCTTTTATGTAACTTTCTAATTCATCTGGTGGAATTACACCCGATTTATAAACCTTTCCTTTGGTAATGGTTTCAAAGTTATGATTGATATTCATATCGTAACCATATTTTGCTGCAAAAATAAGCACAAGTGCCAAAATGGAAAGTCCTATTATTTTTGTTCTCTTTTTCATATTTTTATTTTATTATTTCTCTGAAGTCATTTTTTTATCTACTACTCTATTCATGTAATCTTGAATGAAAGCTTTACATTGTAACTCAACCGCATTCATTTCGGCATTACGGTTTTTAATCAAATTATGTTTCAGAGCTGTATCGTTTATATCATAAAATCCTAAGGCATTTTGTCCGTCAAAGGTACAAATATAATTCCCTTTAGAAAATTGATAGATTGATCCTGTAGAATTGATAACGAAAGGAGCTGTTGTTTTTTTATCTATTAAACTTCTACCCCAGCTTCTAAAAGGTTTATCATACCCAATCATATCCAAAATCGTAGGGTAGATATCAATTTGCTGAGCAAGATCGGTATCAACACCCACATATTTGCTATTGGGCTGGTAAATTAAAATGGGCACCGCAAAATGATTGATCGGTTTATGATACTCATCATAATAAATTTGATTACAATGATCGGCTACCAATACAAAAATTGTATTTGCAAACCAGGCTTCTTTTTTCGCTTCGTCAAAAAAACGTTTCAAAGCATAATCGGTATATTCGGCACATTTGTGAATAGGTACTCCTCCTTCATGAAATTTATCCTTGTACTTTTCTGGAATAATATAGGGTTCGTGTGAAGAAACAGTAAATACGGATGCAAAAAAGGGAGACTTCTTAATATCCAATGTCTTTTTCATATATTGCAAAAATGGTTCATCCCAAATTCCCCAGAAACCATCAAATTGAGAATCATCATTAAATTCGGTTCGACCATAATAATGATCAATTCCTAAGATATTACTAAACCCTAAAAAACCCATAGATCCATTGGCGGCACCATGAAAAAAGGAGGTATCATATCCTTCTCCTTTTAAAGTTGAAACGATAGATTCAATTTTTTGTTTAGGATAAGGTGATGAAGTAAATGCATCTTTGAACGAAGGAATCCCCGCAAGCACAGATGACATCCCATGAATAGACTGGCGCCCATTTGCAAAAGCGTTATTAAAAATCAAACTGTGTTGAGCCAATGAATCCAAAAATGGAGCATGGCTTTTATAGTTTGGTATTTTCATATCTTTATTAAATGCACCTATATATTCTCGTCCATAACTTTCTAGAATAAAAACCACCACATTGGGCTTCGTCTTTGGATTGTTGTGGTATTCTTTGATTGGTTGAATTTCTTTATCAATCAATTCGACCGTCACCCCTGCATAATTTTGTTTTGCAAATCCATTAGTAAACAATGTACGAATCAACGCAAAAGGCGTATTCAATACAATGTCTGAATGCACGATGTTCTTTACATGGCGGCTTGCATCTAGTAGGTTAATTGGTCGTGTTGACTTTTTAAAATCACCTCCACGAATCCCTCCAATAACCATTAGTATAATAAATAAAAAAGCTACAACTGAAAAACCAAAATATGGAATTAACTTGGTTGGCTTCAATGTCTTTACGTTTACTTTTTTATACAAATATACCCAAACTGTAGCACACAATAAAAACAACAATGGCACATGCCAATAATCAAATATAAAACTAAAAAGCAATGTGTTTTTGTTAGTTTCATGTTTTAAAACCTCCCACACCACGCTAGTAGTTCTAGCAAACGTATATTTGTAATAAATAAAATCTACAAAATTAGTCGCATAAGCCAACAAATTGGTTGTGAAATAGAGGTAGAATAAAAACTTCTGATAGGCTTTATTAGTATTTTTGAGAATAGGTAAGATCGAAAATACTATAAAAAGTAAATTGACATATAAGATCGAAGTAGTATCAAAGGTCATCCCATAATAACAAAGCATAAGAAAATCTGAAACAGACTCTACTCTCAGCAATTCAGCATTGTAAGTATAGAATAAAACGCGGGCAATAAAGTAAAAAAGGTAAGCTAGAATAAGTCTATAAAACAGTACTTTGTATTCGTTTAAGCGCAAGTTTTGTTGCATTCTTTATTTTTTTTAGTAAAGACAACAAAGGTATCATAAAAAATCTGTTTCAAATAGTTAAAAAAAGACTAAATCAATACCCTTTTCTTGCGTGTTTTGCGATGCTTGTACACACCGTTGAGGACAACCATTACAAAAATCAACAAAGCACCAAAGTAAAATGACATACTCATCTTCTCTTTGTCACCCAAAATAAAGTAAGCCAACAAGATACCATAAACAGGCTCCAAATTGGTTGTTAACATGACAGTATAGGGAGATAATTGTTCCATTACTTTTACTCCTGCTGTAAAAGCATATGCTGTACAAACAGAGGATAGAGCCAAAAGTACCCACCAATCATTTGCACTTAAAACAAAAAAATCGGATGTGAATTTTTGCTGCGTCAAAAAATAAATACTAATAAAAAATACTCCCGATAAAAACTCATAAAACGTAATTACAGTAGCATCTTGATTCTGAATTAACTTACCATTAAAAATAGTAAACAAAACCCCAATTACTATCGAAATAAATGCATATATCATCCCTTGAAGATAATTAACCTCAACTTGCATAATCAAACCCAAACCTAACATAGTGATGAGTCCAAAAAAAACTTCGTAACCAATAATCTTTCTACCATAAAACAAAGGTTCCATTAAAGAGGCCAAAAAAGCACCCAACGAAAATATAGAAAGCGTTATCGAAACATTAGATATTTGGATCGCATGAAAAAATAAAATCCAGTGCAACGCAATCAAAAATCCAACCAACACTAATTTTAAGAATAGATTGATCGAAATCTTAAAAGTCTTCTTTTTGTAAATAATGTACATCCCCAAAAAGCACGAAGCCATTAGCATTCGATACCAAACAATAGCGCTTGACTCGATACTTAACAACGCCCCTAATACTGCGGTAAAACCCCAAATTAAAACAATAAAATGGAGTGTAAAATAACTTTTAAGATTATCGTTTTGCATTTCGTAATAAAAATATAGCTAAGATTCCAAAAACAAAATTCGGAAACCACACAGCAATAAAAGGTGAAAAAGTAGTTTTTTCGGCAATAACACCAAAAACCTTATCGAAGAAAACAAATCCAAAAGCGATTGCAATACCAATGGTTAAATTCATCCCCATACCTCCTCTACGTTTCATCGCAGATACAGAAACTGCTATAATTGTAAGGATAAAAGCAGAGATTGGTACACTGTATTTTTTATACAATACAACCATATACACATTAATATTCGATGAACCTCTAGCTCTTTCTTTATCAATAAAATTATTTAATTTGTCTAGTGTAAGGGTTTCTGCAATATAAACTACTGGAGTTAAATCTTCCAATTCAAAACTAAATTTAGTTTTCTTCTCAGACAACTTTTCAATAATATCCCCCAATTCACCTACCGTTCGTTTATTATAGTCATACATGGTATATGTACTATCGGCAGCATTCCACTGAATTCTACTAGCGGTAATTTTGGATACCATTTTATCCCCTTTAAACTTTTCGATAGAAAAATTAAAAGCTGTTTTGGTACCCGGATTATAACTATTAACATACAAAAATTCATTGTCGTTTATCTGGCGATACACATCGGTATTATCGCCCCGCATGGCCTGTTGTCCGTTGGTTCTCAAATAAGTGTAGCGAAAGTTATTAAACCCCTCACTTGAAACAGGTACCACAAAGAAACCCATAATCAAAACAAAAACGGATACCATTGTTGCTCCTATAAGATAAGGACGCAAAAACCGTGTAAATGAAATACCAGAACTCAAAATGGCAATAATCTCTGTGTTATTGGCTAGCTTGGATGTAAACCAAATGATAGACAAGAACAAAAATATAGGAAATAAATTGTTGGCAAAATAAATAGTAAAATGGTAATAATACACAGCAATTTTAAGAAACGGAACCTTATTTTCAATCATGAAATTAATTTTCTCCGAGACATCGACGATGATTCCAATAGGAACAAACATCAGTAACATAGAGACAAATGTACCTAAATATCTTTTTAAAATGTACTTATCTAGTATTGTTAACATATAAAAAAGTTTAAAAGTTTAAGGTTTAAAAGTTTAAAGTTTAAGGATTAATAAGCAGTACAATCATACGACACTCTTTAAACTTTAAACTATAAAAACTATAAACATTTATTTACAAGCGCTGACTCATATTTCTTACCATCATATCCTTCCAGGTTCTAAAGTCTCCTGTGATAATATGTTTTCTAGCCTCACGTACCAACCACATATAGAAACCAAGATTATGGATCGTAGCAATTTGCTTACCTAGATACTCATTGGCTGCAAAAAGATGGCGCAAATAGGCTTTTGTATACTCCGTATCTACCCAAGTAATCGCCATGTCATCAATAGGAGAAAAGTCTGCTTCCCATTTTTTATTCTTGATATTAATGGTCCCATTGGCCGTAAACAACATTCCGTTTCTCGCATTACGAGTCGGCATCACACAGTCAAACATATCAATTCCGAGTGCAATATTTTCCAAAATATTAATAGGTGTTCCTACTCCCATTAAGTAACGTGGTTTATCTTCTGGCAAAATAGCTGTAACCACTTCGGTCATGGCATACATTTCCTCGGCAGGCTCCCCTACAGACAATCCACCAATTGCATTACCAACTTGGTTCGAATTCGCAATATATTCAGCCGATTTCTCTCTTAAATCTTTATAAACACTACCTTGAATAATCGGAAAAAAATGTTGATTGTACCCGTATTTCATTGGTAATTTATCCAAATGTGTGATACAACGATCCAACCAACGGTGCGTCATATTCATCGAGCGACGTGCATAGTGATAATCACAAGGATAAGGTGTACATTCGTCAAAAGCCATGATAATATCAGCTCCAATAGTACGCTGAATTTCCATAACATTTTCTGGTGTAAAAAAGTGGTAGGAACCATCTATATGCGATTTAAACTTCACTCCTTCTTCCTTAATCTTTCGGTTTGAAGAAAGCGAATACACTTGATATCCACCAGAATCGGTCAAAATAGGTCGATCCCAGTTCATAAATTTATGCAATCCACCTGCTTTTTCAAGAATTTCAGTCTTTGGTCGCAAGTACAAATGATACGTATTTCCCAAAATAATATCTGGATTAATATCTTCCCTTAATTCCCTCTGATGCACACCCTTAACAGATGCAACCGTACCAACAGGCATGAAAATTGGGGTTTCAATCACACCATGATCAGTGGTAATACTTCCTGCTCTAGCCTTAGACTGCGGATCTTTTTTTAATAAATCAAACTTCATACTACGTTTTTTGTTCCGATTGTTCGGCGGGCAAAGATAGTTTAATTTAGAAAAAGTACACTTATTTTAAATCCTAAAGTCTTTTATAAAAAAATAGCTCTCTAAAATCATTTGGACTTGACCCGCTTCCACTGCGTTTCATCAGGAACGGACTACACTTTACAAGTCCTCAACAAGTTCCGCTATCACTTCATTTGTTTGTGGGCTTTTTCATTGCTATACCTCATGCAAAAAATGAATACGAATTTCAAACTATGATTATCTACCACCAGACAACATCAATTAAATAACTGCACAAATATATCATTCCTCAAATCTGTTTTCTTAATTTCTACTATTCCCCCCTACACTTCATCACCTAGCAATTTATTTACATGATTAAAAAAAACAAATCAAATTTCATGTAAAAAAGCAATAGAGAAGCATCCACAACATTAGTATTTGTATCTTTGTGTTAAACGATACAAGCCATGAAACTCAACATTCAAGATACTTTCAACAAAGAACTTCCAGCTGATCCTATAATAATCAACAGCATTAGACAAGTAGAAAAAGCTTGTTTTTCATTTGTTACCCCAAAAAAAACAGCCAACCCAAAAGTCCTTCACATTTCACCAGAAATGGCAGAGAATCTAGGCATTTCGATAGAAGAAACACAAACTGACTATTTTCAAAACATTGTAACTGGAAACGAAGTCCTTCCTGACACCCAACCTTACGCCATGTGTTACGGCGGCTACCAATTTGGTAATTGGGCAGGACAACTCGGTGATGGCCGCGCTATCAATTTGACCGAAGTCATACACAACAACAAACGCTGGGCAATTCAATTAAAAGGTGCCGGACTCACACCCTACTCTAGAACTGCAGATGGCCTCGCCGTTTTGCGTTCCTCGGTTCGAGAATATTTATGCAGTGAAGCCATGTTCCACTTAGGCATTCCAACTACTCGAGCATTATCTCTTTCGTTATCGGGAGATGAAGTCTTGCGCGACGTATTGTACAACGGCAATCCTGCGTATGAAAAAGGGGCTATTGTAAGTCGCATTGCTCCTAGCTTTTTACGATTTGGAAATTATCAAATACTTGCTTCTCGACAAGACCATGACACCTTAAAAATATTGGTTGATTATACCATAAAACATTTTTATACCGACTTGGGCTCACCCTCCAAAGCCACTTATTTATCCTTTTTCCAACAAGTTGCAGACAGAAGTTTGGATATGGTTTTACACTGGCAACGCGTCGGTTTTGTACATGGTGTAATGAATACCGATAATATGTCAATCCTAGGGTTAACTATTGATTATGGTCCTTATGGCTGGCTTGAAGGCTATGACTATGGCTGGACTCCCAATACTACCGACGCTCAAAACAAACGCTATCGTTACGGCAAACAACCCGAAATGGTATTATGGAATCTCTACCAACTTGCCAATGCGCTCTATCCGCTAATTGATGAAGCAGCTGGACTCGAAGCTGTTTTAGAAAGTTACAGGACACAGTATGACGAAAAATACCTAAAAATGATGCGTTCCAAAATTGGTTTGTATACCGATCAAGAAGGCGATGACACAATTATTCAGGTACTTGAAGAAAACTTGCATTTGATTGAAACAGATATGACTATTTTTTATCGAAATTTAAGTCAATTCGAAAAAGGAAACCCAGAAAAAGGAATTTCGATTATTCAAGATGCTTTTTATCAGTCAATAGAAGAATATCCTGAAGTGATAGAAACATGGACGCTTTGGTTTGAACATTACAACCAACGATTGGTTTTCGAAAACGAAATAAACTCAGAACGTAGAGAAAAAATGAATGCGGTAAATCCTAAATATGTTTTACGCAACTATATGTCGCAACTCGCCATTGATGCCGCAGACAAAAAAGACTACACCTTGATTGACGAGTTATTCCAACTTTTAAAAAATCCATATGCAGAGCAACCAGAACATGAAAAATGGTTTGCAAAACGTCCTGACTGGGCACGTGACAAAGTAGGATGTTCTATGCTGTCTTGCAGTTCTTAATTTTCAAAAAAGGAGCTAAGGGATATTTTACATGTTTAAATAAGGAGTATATTTCATCTGTACAATAGTACTATTTAAACCTTCATCTTATGAATATAAAAATATATTGGTTCGTCTTACTACTTTCGTTTATTGCTACGGGACAAACAAGCACCCAACATAAAGATCCAAAGGCAATTTCTAATGCAAAAGTAATAAGTCATTACTATCGCGATAGTATTGTATCCATGCAACTATTCATGGGACTTGATAAAAAAATGGACAGTCTTAAAACGTATCATGCAAATGGTAAAAAAAATGAAGTTTTTTACTTTGACGCCATGGGATTAATTGATGGTGCCGCAGAACAATACAATAAGGAGGGAGAAAAAATGGTTACTACTACATTTTTGCACGGAAAAATAAGCAATAGAATTGACTATAAGATACCCTTTGAAAACACCAGGCAAGAAAGCACTAGAAACATTGGTTTCATTAAACAAAAGAACAAATTACAACCCAACTGCATTAAAAGATATTTACATAAGAGCACACCTTTATAAGAAACTAAATAATTATACGCTGGCCATAGTGGATTTTAAAAGAGTTGAAAAAGTATTAGATAAGTCTTTAAATGATTCTAAAAGAAAAATCCCTGATTCGATAAAAGCTAAACTAATCGTAAACCAAACTATCGTATATGATGCATTGGCAAACATTTACTCTATGTTTGAAGTACAAAACACAGCACTTCATTATTACACAAAAGCCGTAAAGTCTTCTCCAAAAGATTATCGAGTGCTGTACAATTTCACAAATTATTTAACCAAGATAAAATCATATCGTCTATCTGAAACTTATTTAAAAAAAATATTAGAAAAGAACCCTTCCCACCCACATGCGAGATGGGGAATCTCTTATTTATACCTTTTATTAAAAAATTATGACCAAGCTTTGTTTCATGCAAATTTGGCTTTAGTAAACGAAGACAAGATTATTAAAGGAGAAGCTGGTAATTATGATGAAGGGATAAGCATAAAAGCTATACGAGGATTGGCTTACCACAAATTAGGAGAAACAGAAAAAGGTATTAAAGACCTAAAGGAAGTTTTAAACAGATCAAAAAACAATAGCTACGCCATGAGAAATTTAGGCATAATCTACCTTGATCAAGAAAAATATCAAGAAGCTTGCACTTTATTTCAAAAAGCCAAATCACTTGATTACGTAAAAATTTATGACGATACAGATTTTGATGATTTAGCAAAGAATGCTTGTGATGGTATACATTCAATCATCCAAAAAAAGATAATAGAACTTCCTTACATCTATCCAAATCCTATACAAAATAATCTTACTATAATGAATTATGAATTTAAAACATTTGATTATGAATTTTTCAACTACCAATCCATCTCTGTTTTACATGGACATAGCGTTGATAATAGGATAGATACAAGTAGTTTATCATCTGGTTTTTATATTCTAAAAATTTACAATAATCCTTACTCTCAAACTTTTAAAGTAATAAAAGAATAACATAATATCATGAAATACAAATGCATCATCTTTGATTGTGACGGCGTGCTTGTCGATAGCGAAAGCATTACGAACTTGACTTTAATTGAATTAGCAAAAACAGTTGGCGTAACTATGACCGAAAAATTTGTGATGAATCACTTTTTAGGAAAATCGCTCGCATTTTGCTTTAACTACATTCAAAGCCAGACTACCCAAAAACTTCCAACTAATTTTGAAGCCGAATTTAGAGAACGTACTTTTCAAGCTTTCAAAACACACCTTCAACCCATTGCTGGTGTTCATGAATTATTGGATAAACTGAAAATTGATTTTTGCGTAGCTTCGAATGGTCCAAGAGAAAAAATACGATTGAATTTGACTACTGCAAACTTAATTGATAAATTTGAAGGGAAGATTTTCAGCGCTTATGATATTAATAGCTGGAAACCCAATCCAGAACTTTATCTTCATGTTGCCAAAACGATGGGATATAAAGTAGCCGATTGTGTAGTTATCGAAGATAGTCCTGCAGGTGCACAAGCTGCTTTATCCGGAGGTTTTGCAGTTTATGGCTACCTTAATTCTCATAATAAAACTGAGTTTGCTCATATGAAAATCCCCGTATTTGAGGACATGAAAAATCTCGACTTATTACTATCTTAACCTTTACTAGTTAAAACTATTTTTTATAATATAATGGAAAAATAATCGGATTGAATTCTTTGTTACCTAGAACTCAATTTAATGTTCAGTAGATAGAATCCTTCCCGAAAACATTACTTTGTTTGGAAAATGAAACTTAGTAAAACATCGGTAGATTTGGTAGAGTTACCTCAACTACCGTATATTTTTTCAAAACAATAACATAGAAACATCACAAAATATACTGAAAAATAAGTCGAAGAAACACAAGTATTTTACCGAAAATATAAAACTGAATTACGAACTTCAACTTCTACTACATAAACACTCTAAAATTAAGCACTTTATTTTGATACACTTCCAAAAAACTACTTTTTATCTTAATATGTAACTATTGTTACAAAACTTTCTTTACACGAATTGTACATTTGCTATATCAAAAAAAAAATATACTGAATTGTGTATTAATTATAAAATTCAAGAAAATGATTTTAGAAAACATAATAAAAGAAAATCAAGGAACAATCGTAGATGTACGCACCTTTGCTGAATTTGCAGGTGGTCATGTTGCAGGCTCAATTAATATTGCCCTAAACGAACTTCCTCAAAAAATCGAAGAAATCAAAAAACTAAAAATGCCTCTAATCCTATGTTGTGCATCTGGAAACCGTAGCGGTCAAGCACAACATTTTCTTTCTCAACATGCCTTTGAATGCTACAATGGTGGTTCATGGATGGATGTCAATTATTACCAAACTAAAAATTAAAAATGATCAACTTACTTAAAAAATTATTTGGAATAGGATCCTCTGTAGATTTTGCAACCTTGATTAAAGATGGCGCTTTAATAATTGATGTTCGTAGTCCATCAGAATACAAACAGGATCATATTAAAGGTTCTAAAAATATTCCTTTGAACGAACTAACCAACCATATTTCAAAAATAAAAAAAGACACTCCTATTATTACTTGCTGTGCTTCAGGTATGAGAAGTGCTTCAGCCAAAGGTATTTTGAAATCAAATAATTTCACTGCGGTTTACAATGGTGGTGGCTGGTTAAATCTTCAGAATAAGATATATAAACCCTAAAAAATGCAGAAGTAAAAGCAATCCATTTATTTTCGAAAAATAGGAATAAATTTAGTGTTTTTTTAGAATAGAATAAAAATGAACTGCGCACTTGCCAAGAGTACTATTTAAATAGAAATTTCAGAAGCAATTTGCTTAATTCTGAATTCAATCAAAACAAAAGTAATAATTGGTTCTATTGAATTGGGCGCATAAATTATAACAAACCAAAAATAGCTATTATTCAATAGGTGATGATTATTCACAAAAAAAAGTTCTTTTTATGGGACTTTTTTTGCTTTATATATAAAAATAAACAAAACCACAAATCATTTGTCTTAACACAAAATAAAATTTACATTTGCAGTAGTTTAACTTTTACACACACAATGAAGCCTAACACACAACAATTAAGTGATTTAACAATCCAAGTAAGAAGAGATATTCTTCGAATGGTACATGCGGTAAACTCTGGACATCCAGGAGGTTCACTTGGATGTACTGAATTTCTAGTAGTTCTTTATCAAAACCTAATGGAACGTAAAGAAGGATTTGATATGGATGGAATTGGTGAAGACCTTTTCTTCCTTTCAAACGGACATATTTCTCCAGTTTTTTATAGCGTATTAGCGAGAAGTGGATATTTTCCAGTTTCTGAATTAGCTACTTTTCGTTTGATCAACTCAAGATTACAAGGACACCCAACTACACATGACCACTTACCTGGTATACGTATGGCTGCTGGATCACTAGGACAAGGTTTATCTGTTGCTATTGGTGCTGCTCAAGCAAAAAAATTGAATAACGACAATCATATCGTTTATGCATTAACAGGTGATGGTGAATTGCAAGAAGGTCAAAACTGGGAAGCAATCATGTATGCCTCTGCTAAAAAAGTAGATAATTTAATCGCAACTGTCGATTTAAACGGAAAACAAATTGATGGTGCAACTGATGATGTATTGGCAATGGGAAGCATTCGTGCAAAATTTGAAGCTTTTGATTGGGACGTACTTGAAATTAAAGAAGGAAACAACATCGAAGCAATTATTGCAGGAATGAATGAAGCAAAATCAAGAACAGGAAAAGGAAAACCAGTTTGTGTATTGCTTTATACTGAAATGGGTAACGGAGTAGATTATATGATGTACAGTCATGCTTGGCATGGTAAAGCACCAAATGATGCTCAATTAGAAAATGCTTTGGCTCAAAATCCAGAAACTTTAGGAGATTACTAATTTAAATTCGTAATCCGATTTTAGTATTCAGGAATGAATGCATTCACCTTTTTTAAAATAAAAAATGAAAAAATATACAAATACAGGAAGTAAAGATACTCGTTCAGGATTTGGAGCGGGAATGACTGAATTAGGTCAAACAAACGAAAATGTAGTAGCACTTTGTGCTGATTTAATTGGTTCATTAAAATTTGATGAATTCAAAAAAAATCACCCAGAGCGTTTTTTCCAAATCGGAATTGCAGAAGCAAACATGATTGGAATTGCAGCTGGATTAACAATTGGTGGTAAAATTCCGTTTACTGGAACTTTTGCTAACTTTTCTACAGGAAGAGTTTATGACCAAATTCGTCAATCAGTAGCTTACTCTGAGAAGAATGTAAAAATTTGTGCATCTCACGCAGGATTAACATTGGGTGAAGATGGTGCAACACATCAAATCCTTGAAGACATTGGTTTGATGAAAATGTTACCAGGTATGACAGTTATCAATACTTGTGACTACAATCAAACAAAAGCAGCTACTATTGCACTAGCTAAACTTGAAGGACCAGCTTATTTGCGTTTTGGTCGCCCTGTTGTTGCTAACTTTACACCTGCTGACGAAGAATTCGTAATTGGAAAAGCAATTGTACTAAGCGAAGGAACTGATGTAACTATCGTTGCTACTGGTCACCTAGTTTGGGAAGCTTTGATCGCTGCTGAAGCGCTAGAAGCTAAAGGTATTTCTGCTGAAGTTATCAACATTCACACAATCAAACCATTAGATGATGAAGCAATTTTGAAATCTGTTGCTAAAACTGGATGTATGGTTACTGCCGAAGAACATAACATTCTTGGAGGTCTTGGAGAAAGTATTGCTAGAGTTCTAGCATTAAACAATCCTAAACCACAAGAGTTTGTAGCAGTTCAAGATAGTTTTGGTGAGTCTGGAACTCCTGAGCAATTAATGGAAAAATACAAATTGAACAATCAAGCTATTTTTGCCGCTGCTGAAAAAGTAATTGCAAGAAAATAAAAGTTTGATTTCATAGCATAAAAGCCGCTACTTACCGAAAGTAGTGGCTTTTTTATTGAGGAATTTCTCCTCCTGTAAAACAATATCGCGCTGAGCTTAACAAAGAGAATGATTACTTATAAAACGAAAACTGAACATAGTCTTCTACAAGCTTATAAGGATATACTAAGAAACAGAATTTTACTCTCAAAAAGTATTTTATATTTTTTTATTACGTAAAAAATCTATTTTATTACTAGCCCGTTTTGCGTGAGTAATATAAAAAATCTTCTGTGGCAGAAGCAATATCCTTATAGCAAGTAAGGCTAATAAAAGTATTGATCTAAGTCATTAATTGATGACAGGTCTAAATCAAAATTTACGAACAAAAAAATCCCATTTCAATTGAAATGGGATTTTTTTATTTAGTATGAAATTATTTTTTTGGTACACTATTTTTATCTAGATAATCACTTCCTGCTGCGATCTCTACTAGGGTACTAAAGCCGTCTCCATCATCATCGGTATCTAAAAAATTAGGAATACCATCACCATCTGTATCATCAAAGTTAGTAGGCGTTATTGGGTAAGTAGTTTTATTTAAATAACTATAAGCATAACCATCATTGTTCAAATCCTCTTTATAAGACAAAACACTATCGCCATCTTGATCTAACCTTTGTAAAGCATATAGTTTAATACTGAAAATTACCGGCGCATAAGATGGAATTATATCAGCTCCTGCACTATAGTAAGCAAGTCCAGATGGTATAAAAAGAATACCCGAACCAAAATCATTATACTGAACTTCTCCGTTCATTCCTTCGGTTGCTGTTCCTACTTTAAATTTCGGCATTAACTCCCCCCGTCCTCTAATCACACCACTGTACAAATTACTCATAGATTGCGGATATTTAATCTCTTCAAAAAATGTCGCAGATAATGTTGTAAGGTCTGAAGGTGTTGACTCAGATAAATACCTTCCACTATATGAAACCAATACATTATCTACATTAGAAGGAGACTCACCTATACCTTCTCTCAATACCAAGTAGTACATAGAATAGGTAATACCATGTAACTGTACCTCTCTTGTCAATAATTTAGGATATCCTGAATTGCCCAAATAAGAATAGATAGAAGATTGATCTGCATCAATCTTTGCAAAAACCACATCTTGATCGGTTTGATCGCCAGGATCTTGCGTGACAGTAATATAATTGGTTTTCAAATACTCTTCAATCATTACATTCTCTGCTGTAAACTCCTCTTGATAATCCCTTAATGGTGCTACTATTATTGAATTATCGTTTTTTGAACAGGAAAATAAAAGTACTGTTGTAAGTGATAGAATAAAATAAAACTTAAATTTGTTCATTATAACTAATTTTTAAGTGCGCAAGATACAATATTGATTTATTTTTGTAAACTATTTAACTCTGATTTTATACACTATTATGCGAATTGACAAATATTTATGGTGCGTACGCTATTACAAGACTAGAAACATGGTTACAGAAGCTTGTAAGAAGAACCATATTACCGTAAATGGTCAGGTTGCCAAAGCATCCAAAGAAGTATTTCCTACCGATAAAGTAACCTTTAGAAAAGACCAAATTACACAGATCATCACAGTGCTAGACATCCCGGATAGTCGTGTGGGAGCCAAATTGGTTGACATATACAGGCGTAACGACACTCCTCCTGAGGTTTACCAACACCTCGAACTCTTGAAGCTATCCAAAGATCATTACAGAAAAACAGGAACTGGACGACCAACAAAAAAAGACCGTCGTGATATTGACGAATTCGGAAACGACATTCCCGAAAAAGAAGAAGAATAAAATACTCCTCTGCCGTACCTAATTTAAACTTTATAATCTCAAATCGAAAAATGAGCAAAAATATCATTCTTACCCATCAAGAAATCAACCACAAAATAAAACGTATTGCTTACCAAATTTACGAAACCTTTATAGATAACGACGAAGTAGTTTTGGCAGGAATTGCCAGCAATGGCTATATTTTTGCTAAAAAAATAGCCAAGGAACTACAAAACATCTCTACTTTGAAGATTAGCCTTTGTGAGGTACATATTGACAAACAAAAACCAGAGTCGGTAGTGCGCACTTCTTTATCAAAAGAAGAGTACAGTAACAAGGGTCTCATACTAGTTGATGACGTTTTAAACTCGGGTACTACTTTGATATATGCGGTAAGACATTTTCTAGATGTACCATTATCCAAATTCAAAACTGCGGTACTTGTAGATAGAAATCATAAAAAATACCCCGTAAAAGCGGATTTCAAAGGGATTTCGCTTTCCACTTCCTTACTAGAACACGTTCATGT
>NZ_JAOQMX010000062.1 GCF_025960985.1 Flavobacterium psychraerolatum
GAGATTTAACTCCTAACAAAATTCCTAATCCATCTAATTCCATCCCCCAAAATTACATGGTTTTTTTAATTTCCACTAATTTAGGCGAAGAACCTAAATAAATAATAAACAAAAAAAAGAGCTCGATTGATGATCGAGCTCTTTAATATTATATCTAATTAAAGAAATGTATTTATGGTCTAACTTCTTTTTCGACCATTTTGAAATCATCCACATATACAGTTACATCTGTAGTTTTGGTAGCATCAATCAAGCGTAAATAAAGTCCTCGGATAGTTACTGCTGGTAGCTCACCTGTAATTGTAATCCATTCCCCTTTTGGTTTGTCTGCCAAATTTACCCATAAACTAGCCCAAGCAGGAATATAAAATAAACTAATACTTTTACCCACTGTATTTGATTCTGGCGTGATAAACATCTTCCAAGTTACTACATATGGTTTTCCTGTCTGATTGACTATATCAGGAAAATTGGCACCTCCTGGAGGAAGTGTAGCAATAGAAGATTCTGTAAAACCTGGTTTCAAAGAAAGCTTTGCACTATAAGTTCCCGAAAATGCTTTTTCTGAAGTTACTGCTGCTGTTCCATCACTTGAATAATATTTAGTCCAAAACCCACCACCATCTTCGAAACTGCTTAAAAAAGGACTTAATAAATTTACATCATCCATAGCAACTGCTACATCTGTAAATGGTACCAAAATTCTCTCATCTGTTGATTTTAATATAGTTCCATTATAAGAAACCGTAATAACATCTGGGCGATAAATTTTATCCGTAAGTTTCAAATCCAATATCGTTTGGTCCAATGCATTCATTGTTACAGAAGCGATCGAAAATACGATTCCGTTTACTTTTACCGTGAATTTTGATTCTACATCTGTAAAAGCTGCAAATTCACCTGCAAAAGGGATCTGAATGGTTTCATCTTTTTGCTCTTTTATTGTTCCAGACAAAACAAATGGTTTACTAGACGCTATCACCTTTATAGGGCGATTAATTACTACCGTCTTACCAGCACCCGGAATATTCAATCCTGAACGAGTAACATTTAATGTAGCTTTAAAAACACCTAATTTTTTAAAAATAATATCGGCTTCCGCAGTTCCTGATGAACCAACTACATCTGATGGTGAAGCAGCAACCCCTGCGGCTAAAACTTTACGTATGGACCAAGTTCTTGCCGTAGGCTCACCTTGTGTAGTAAGGTCTGAAAAATGAAGTTTGTCGCCAGCCTCCACATATACAGTGTCTTTTATACTTAGATCTAAGGCAACATCATTTTGTTTTATTACAAATTTTGGTACTAGAGTATCATATACTTTTACCATGAAGGTGGTGTCGATTACCCATCTGTTTTCAGCTATTTTGACAGATCCTTTAAAATAATTGATATTATTAGTGTTTCCTCTAAAAGTCACAGAGTCTTTAAAAACATTGTACAAACGTACTTTGCTTATTCCAGGCTTTGTAAATTGTAAAATCACGGTCAAATCTTTGGTGATTGTATCCCCTTTTTTGATAACTTTAAAAATAGAATCTTTAGTTTTTATTGGACCTTGAAGAAAATTAACACCCTGCTCAATAGTCCATTTATGATCAATTGCCCCTTGAGATAGATCTGTAAAGCTCATATATTTATTTAGAGCTACATTAAGTGGTGCTATGGTTCCCGAACTATTATAAAAGCCAATATCACTCAGTGAATTTGGCGCTTCGTATTCAGTCTGACATCCAAAAAAGATCCCAGATAATACTATTCCTATTATTAATAATTTTTTTTTCATCTTATTTATTTTTTAATCAAGTTGTTAGTAGTGATGCAATTATGTTCGAATTAATTTCCAACAATTTCATATAATTTAGGATTGGTAATTATTTCACCATTTGGTAATGGGAAATAAGCATGAACTGCTTCGTTATAATTTTTAGCCGCTTCTTGAAACTCATTCCAAGAAGATTTTGCCAAAGGATCTCCTGCAGGAACTTCAGTAACAATTGATCCCCATAGAGTTACACTAACACCCAACTCATCTTTGGTTGCAAAGTCCGTTGCATAATATCTTCTCGCTGCCAATTCTTTGAAACGATCCAATTTTACACCCCATCTTCTTAAGTCTACATTTCTCTCACATCCATAACCTTCTGCAGAAAGTTCTAATGGATATTCTTTGTATCTCAAATGATTTGTTAATAATTCTTTTGTATACACTACATTATCATGGTCGCTACTAGGAAACTCACCGGAGCCAATTGCTCCCAAAAGTTGTAATCCAGAACGTTTTCTAATTTTATTGATTTGTATTAATGCCCCATCAACATCTCCCAACTCTAGTAAACATTCTGCGTATTGCAAGTGAATACCACCTAGACGAATCAATCTTTCGTTAACACCAGATCTAACTTTACCAGGAGACAATATGTTTTCACCTCTAGTCAAATCCCAGTTGGTATGCTTTCTCCAAAAACAAGTCATATTCACATTAAAAAGTGCAGCTTGCCCTGTCTCAGCTCTTAAATAGTAAGGCATATCTACGTCATCAGCTACAGCTACAGACCAAGAAGTTCTTAAACTAAATTTTCTTAAACGTTTGTTTCCAGTAGTTTTATCCGTTACATAGTTACGTTCGTCTTGGGTATCCATTGGATCGTTTCTATATTCTTTGATCAACCAGTTGGCTACAACTGCACCAAAATAAGTTCCCGCTGCTCCTGTAAATTGCAATTGTAAACCTGCTGTACTTGCCACATCTCTACTGTCATAATTGTTGTAATTATCGGTATACCCTGTAGCATATGATATTTCAAGAATAGACTCATCATTCAACTCGTCCATTGTGGTAAAGTTACTACCAATGTTTGGCATCAATTTGTATCCATAATTATCAATAACACGCTTAAAGTATGGTGCTGCTTCGGTAAAGTTATTCTCATACAAATAAGTTTGTCCGATCAATGCTTCTGCAGCTCCAGCAGTTGCTCTTCCCTTCTCTCTACCTGTCCATGTAGCTGGTAAATTTTTAACTGCATATTCCAAATCAGCTAGGAAAAATTTCTTAATAGTTTCTGCCGTCTGCAATGGTCTGTAAAAATCTGCTTCATTTACAGGCACATCTTCAAAAATTGGAAGCACACCACCATTAAATGAATGGTACAGATTGAAATAATGAAATCCTCTAAAGAATCGTGCTTGCGCCAAAATCTTTGTAGCAAAATCAATATCAGTTGCAGATTTTAAGGTGGGAATAATTCTTTCAGCAGCCAAAATCACCTGATTGGCTCTAAAAATAGTAGTATAGTTTGCCGCCCATTTGGCATTGATCGGTTGCTCTGCATTGGTGAATATTTGTAAATAGTAAGGATTACTATTTGCGGGTCTTTGGTAACCATTTGCCCAAGCCAAATCTGTACGTGCTAGTTCTTGAATAAGAGCATGATTATTTGGATTTGCAAAACCTTTGTATACGGCCGTTAATCCAGTTTGTAAATCTTTGGTATTTTTCCAGAAATTATCGGTAGAGATAATGTTTGGGTTGGTTTCATCCAACCAGTCTTTCTGACAACCACTTATGCTTAGCGTTAAAACTACTGCTACAAATAGTTTTTTGTATATATGTTTTTTCATTTTTCAGTTTTTTAAGTTGGGTTAATTTAAAATTCGAGTTGCAAACCAGCAGTTACTTTTGAACTTTGCGGTACAGTTCCTTTATCAATACCACGAGTGCTTAAACCGTTATTCCCTACTTCAGGATCATATCCTTTATACTTTGTAATTCGCAAAGGGTTTTGAGCCGATACAAAGAAGCGCAACTTGGACAAACTTAATTTGTTTACCAGTGAAGTGGGTACAGTATATCCCAAAGAAACATTACGAAGTCGCACAAAGGATCCGTCTTCCAACCAATAATCTGACCAACCTCTATAATTGTTATGCAATGCACCTCTATCAGCTGGAATCTCTGATGTTGGGTTTTGAGCCGTCCATTGGTAAATTAAATCTTTATTATTTGATGATTTATATCCTAATGCTTTACCTCCATTAATAATCTCTGATCCAAATGAACCATACCATTGCATAGAAAAATCAAAATTCTTGAAATTAGCAGAATAGTTTAGTCCTATTTCAAAGTTTGGAGTTCCACTTCCTGCAAATCGACGGTCATCGTTTGTAATTTTCCCATCGCCATCAGAATCTACATAACGTAGATCTCCAAGTTTAGCCGTAGGATCAAGTTTTTGATATTCGATTAATTCAGCTTGATTCTGAATTACACCATCCGTTTTCATCAAGAAAAAGGCACCTGCAACATAACCTTCTGCCAATGCCGACACTTTATCTTGATCATTATCTTGTCCAGAAATAGTACTTCCATCAAAATACAACAGTTTATTGGTACCACTCATTTTGGTAACGATGTTGGTATTTTTAGTAAAGTTAATTCCTAGGTTATGTTTAATTTTTTTCCCTGTTCTATAATTCATAGCCAATTCAATACCGGTGTTTTTCATATCCCCAACATTCAAAACCACATCAGATCCAGATCCACCACCAGCAGTTGGAGGCAATAAAACAGGAAACAGCATATCTTTTTTCTGCGTTAGATAGAAGTCAGAAGTCAAGGTTAATTGATTATTTAAAAAACCAAAATCAAATCCTAAATTGGTCGAAACCGAAGTTTCCCATTTCACATTCTTATTTGCAAATGAGGTTTGAATTCCACCTTGAATATAATTTTGATCGCCACCAGTCCCCAGTACATAATCATTATTCAAATCAATACCCGCACTGTAAGAATAGTCAGAAACACCTGAATTACCTGTACTTCCTTTACTCGCTCTAACTTTGAAATTAGAAACAATTCCTTTAATTGGTTTCCACCATTCTTCATCGGAAGCATTCCATCCAATCGATGCCGATGGAAACCATTGAAAATGCTGTTGATTAAATTTTGACGATCCATCACGACGTGCACTCACGCTCAATAGGTATTTCCCTTTGTAGTTGTACTGTGCTCTACCCAAAGTACCAATAAACTTGGTCATTCTGTTTTGTGTCCATTGATTGTTACCCGATCCAGCATTAGCTAGTCCGTTGGCACCATTTAGAACGGTAATATCGTTATCAACAATATCAAATTTTTGTGCATAGAATTCACCATAAGTATATTGCTCAGAAGAGTATACGGCCGTAACACCCAAGTTATGATTTCCGAACTTTTTATTATAATTCAAAATATGTTCAAGCGTTTGTTTGGTCGCTCTTGAACTCAAATTTTTAATTGCTGATTGTTGGCTTGGCACCAAAACTCCTTTGTTATCATATGCAATAAAAGAAGGGTTTATTGTAAATCGTGAAGAATTATCATAACTAACAGCACCCCTTACTGTGTATTTTAAATTTTTATTAAAGCTGTATTCAGCACTAACATTACCATCAAAATAATCTCTGAAGTTTTTGTCTGAGGTCTGCAACTTTGCTCCAATATAAGATAAACGTGTTGTCTCATTGGCATCTCCAGCCGAATTACTAATTTGTGTTTGATCTGCAGTTACCTGTACTCCATAAGGGTTATAACGTTCTGCATCCAAAATCAATCCCCATGGCGAATATTGTGTATACTCATTTCTTGCAGATAAACCTGTAGTTATTTTCCAATTCCCTTTATTAAATTGTGTATTGGCTCTTACATTATAACGTTCATAATTCGAATTGATGAGTGAACCTTGTTGCCCAAAATACCCTCCGTTAATGGTATAAGACAAACCATCTTTACCACCAGAGATACTAAGGTTATGACTTTGAATAGGCGCTAAATTATTTTCAATCACATCATAAAAGTTACTATTGTTGGTTAACTGTGTTGGATTTTGCTCAATCGTAGTCCAAGAATTTCCAAAAACAGTTCCACTTTGATTATTTTTATTAATGAATTCCATGTATAATTTTTCTTCAACTGTTGGAACAGGTATATGTCTGTAATTACTCTGAACACCATAGTAACTATCCAATTTCACCTTCATGACTCCTATCTTTGGTTGTTTTGTAGTAATCAAGATAACCCCAGCAGAACCTCTGGTTCCATAAATAGCAGCTGAGGCAGCATCTTTTAAGACATCAATAGTTTCGATCTCATTCATACTGATGTTTGGGTTGATATCATATGGAATACCATCTACCACATACAAAGGTCTATTACTCCCTAATACTGATGATAATCCACGTATTTGTATGTTGGCCTCTGCTCCTGGATCTCCTGAGCTTGAAGTAACATTTACACCAGCAATTAACCCTTGTAATGCAGAACCTAAATCTGCAGTGGCAGATTTTGCAACATCTTCTTGTTTTACTCGACTAACTGCACCCGTAACTTCTTTTTTCCTTTGTGTACCATATCCAACAACAACAATGTTGTCTAACTCATTTACACTTTCCTTTAGGTTAATACTAATTGTTGTCCTTCCGTTCACTTTTGCATTTTGGGAAATAAAACCGATGTAACTAAATGATAAAATATCATTATCTTTTGCCTGGATTTGATAATTTCCATCAATATCTGTTATCGTACTTTTACCTTTTGAATCTTTGACAATAACACTTACACCAGGTAACGGACCTCCATCTCCAGTAATCTTTCCTTCTATTGTTTGGAGTTTTTGTGCTTGGATAACTCCAAAGCTTGATAATAACAATACTGCTATTAATTTAGTTTTGAGTTTCCAATTTGTTTTTAAATTGAATTTCATTGTATAAATTGTTAATGATTAGTTAATACAAATATTAAATTTTATACAATAGCTAACTATAAGTTAATTCTTATACACTCGAAAAAACATTCATTATCTAGTTGTTATCTAGTATTTTACACTGTCTGTCTAGTTATGGTCTAGTTTATTAAATTCAAATAGTATCATTTAAAAACGTATGAAGACAGTAATTGCTATCAAATACACCCAAACAACCTAACTTACAGCTACTTATAATAAAAAAAACACTGTAATCGACCTTGTCTAGTATTAGAATTAAAAAATTAAAAAAAAAATGAATAAGCACTGAGTAATTTCGATTTGATTAAAGTTGAAAAACTTTAAAACAAACATGAGTATAGAAGAATATTTAAGGTTTCACAATAACCTATTTTTGGAAAATAAATTAAAACATTACATCACCATTTCAGGACAGGACTAATCAAAACAGAAAAAACCACTACATCAATATGTAGTGGTTTTTTCTGTTTTTTAGTTTATAAAATAAAGAAGTCTTTTATTAATTTATTGGGTTTATAAATATAAAAAAAACTAGTTTATCTATTTATAATCGAATGAATTTCATGCTCCAAATTTTGAATTATTAAGATATTAATATCTTTTATGGAGTGATTACTTTTTAAAATGTAATTGATATTGATTTGGATACGAACAATGTTTTATATTCAATTTTGTAACTTTAGCGTATTGTAATACTTATATTTTACTTTAAAATTACAAACTCATTTAAATTAAAGTCAATAACTACACAAAATTATTTTCGAATGAGTCTCCTTTGATAAGCAAATTATATATCCCCATTTTTTCATAATTAAATTTCCTTTTTAACAATTACAAAGATTCAAAAAAGTCAGTATTCAACACGAAACAAATGGTTTTTAGGTTACCACATATGGTTAAAAAAACATTTAGTTCCATGAAACCCCTTTAAATAGTAGTAATTACAGCCAAAAAATCAAAAAAATCAACGTCAATTGAATAACATTTAAATCAAAATACGAAAGATTTTGAAAGTAAACTATCTAGTCAATTTAAAAAAAAAGCTTATGTTATACGGTAGTTTGTATATAAATCTAACGAAAGTTTATTCCAGTCCTATTAGCAAAACATTCAAGCTCATGGATAAATAAAAATACTTATTACCATTTAAAAAAAAAATATCATAAACCATCCTATCAAAAAATCAAGAATACCATTATTGCTTGCTGGTAACAAAGAAATTGTATGTCTTTCCTTCTTTATGACAAAACTATTTTTTCATTTACAAAATTAGCACAGATACTAACATTTTTTAATATATTTGTTGTTACAAATTATAACAAAGTCGCTATGTCCTTATTTTCAGATAATATCCGAGCCCTGCGAACAAAACACAATATCTCACAAGAAAAAGTAGCTACAAGCCTAATGATTACTAGGGGTCGCTACGTAAAATATGAAGATGGAACCTCTGAGGCTCCTTATGATATTTTGAAGAAAATCGCTCAGCATTACCATATTAGTATCGACTTATTATTGTCGGTGGATATTCGGAAAATTGACGTAGCCAACTTGTTAAAGCTCGAAAACAACCGATTGATTTTACCTATTCAAGTAGATCAAATGGGCGAAAATCGAATTGAAGTTGTTACTCAAAAAGTAAAAGCAGGCTATCTAAACGGTTATGGCGATCCAGAATATATCGAACAATTACAGCAAATATCCTTACCGTTTTTGGGTGTCGGTAAATACCGAGGTTTTCCGGTAGAAGGCGACTCTATGCCACCGCACCAAGATGGCGATATTATTGTAGGTCGTTATATAGAACAATTGGGTGAAGTCTCTGGAGGTAAAACCTATATCATCATCACTCGCACTGAAGGTATGGTGTACAAGCGACTGAATACAAACAAGCAAAATACATTGATGGTTTCATCAGATAATTATTTTTATCCACCGTATGAAGTCAAAGCATCTGATATTCTAGAGATTTGGGAATACCAATGTAGTATTGCCCGTTCTGATAAAAAAACCAATGAACTAGAAAGTACTTCTGTCAAAAACATGTTTTTTGAATTAAAAAAAGACCTATCAGAAGTAAAGAAAAGTATGGGTTTATCAACCTAAATCCATTACGAAACATCCTTATATTCAATCCAAAATGAAAAAGCAAGAATACGCTATTGTAGATATCGAAACCACTGGCGGAAATGCAACTCACAGTAGTATTACCGAAATTGCTATCATTATACATGATGGGGAAAAAATAATTGACCAATGGGAATCACTAGTTAATCCGCAAAAAGAAATTCCACCAACTATTGTTGCATTAACAGGAATTACAAATGAATTGATTGGTAATGCTCCCGTTTTTGACATGATATCCGACACTGTTTTGGGACTACTCACAGATCGTATCTTTGTAGCACACAATGTCAACTTTGATTATTCTTTTGTACGTCACGAATTGGAACAATCGGGATTAAAATGGACTGCAAAAAAACTGTGTACGGTACGAGCAGCACGAAAGATAAAACCAGGAATAACATCTTATAGCTTAGGGAGACTTTGTGATTCCTTAAACATTCCGCTAGACAATCGCCATCGAGCAGGTGGTGATGCAGCGGCTACAGCTATACTCTTTTCAAGATTACTCGAATGGGATACTGAAGGCGAAATTCCCAAAATGATAAAAAAAACAGCTCCAGATCAAAGATTACCTCCTAACCTTCCTCCCGAAGATTTTGAACAATTACCAGAAAAACCAGGTGTATATTACTTTTACAATGAGCAAAAAAAAGTAATCTATATTGGAAAGGCGGTTGATCTAAAAAAAAGAGTTGCTTCGCACTTTTCAGGCCATAAAATTACCCCACAAAGACAAAATTTTTTGAGAGATATACATGCCATTTCTTTTGAAGTTTGTGCTACCGAACTAATGGCGCTATTACTCGAAGGATCTGAAATAAAAAAACTATGGCCTGTCTACAACAAAGCTCTGAAACGTTTTGAACCTAAATTTGGACTTTTTGAGTACGAAGCCAGAAACGGTTATCGCTATTTGGCCATTGCAAAGATGGCTAAAAATCAAAATTGCATAGAATCTTTCAGTTCTCTTTACGAGGGAATTTTGATGTTACAAGAAGTATCCTCAAGATTTGAAATAGATCAACGATTTTGCATTTACGGCCATACAAACCAAGGAGAATCTTCTTCAGAAATAAAGGCAGATTCTTTGCCTGACTTAATGCAACATAATGATAAAATCCAAATAGCTTTGGATTACTATCGCGCTAATCAGCCCAGTTATATTATCATGGACAAAGGAAGAACTTCTGATGAAAAAAGTTGTGTTTGGATAGAAAAAGGTCACTTTTATGGAATGGGATATGTACCTGCTGATGCCAGTATTACAGCATTTTTGGAAATAAAAGAGTACTTAACACGCTATAGCTCTAATCACTACTTTATGCAAGTGATTACTACTTTTGCAAAAAAAGCTCCAAATAAGCTGAAATTAATAGAAATTGATTCATAACAATATACTCCTTAAATTATTAACCTCCACCCAAATTTAGGAGCAACCTTGAACACCTAAAAAACACTATGATAACACAGCAACTTTTAAACAGATTCCTTGAAGTGCAAGAAACTAAATATCAGGTTGCACTAAACGAAATTCAACATGGCAAAAAACAAACTCATTGGATGTGGTATATTTTCCCCCAAATTAAAGGTCTTGGTAGTACAGAAAATGCTGTTTTTTACGGAATTAATAACCTTGACGAAGCACAAGAATTTTTCAATCATCCTATTTTAGGCCCACGGTTAATCCAAATTACTCAAGAACTCTTGAAAATTGAAAATAAATCTGCCTTCGAAATTATGGGTACTCCCGATGATAAAAAATTAAAATCCTGCATGACCTTGTTTGGTCATATACCAAACACCAATGCCTTATTTCAAGAAGTATTGAACAAGTACTTTAAAGGCGAGAAAGACCTTAAAACTATTATACTTCTAAAATCTCAATAATGCCCTACTCCATTTCCTAAAAAAATCCAGATTAATAAGCACCGAAAAATACTGAAATACAATTACTTAATCTGAAAAACCTCACCAAAAGCCACTGCCGCTTTGTGTACCAAAACTGACCAATCATCGGCAGCATTGTCATCGGCACCATCTGATATGTATTTTAGACACAAAAATGGAATTCCTTCTTTTTGTGCGATCATCGCTAAGGCATAAGCCTCCATATCGACTACATTATAATTGGTCACGGCATGCCCCATTTCAAAATTATCACCCGTTCCGCAAATTCCTTCTGGCAAGTCCTCTTTTTGGATACCATAAGGAAGCACTACTGGAATTCCCGCAAAAGGAGTCTCATACAACGCATATCCTAATCCTCTAACGTCCATATCGCGTTGTACAAATTGCGTACAACAAACAACATCACCTTTGGTAAAATGATTGCTCCCCGCCGAACCTAAGTTAATGATTAATGCTGGTTTTTGTTGATGAATTGCTTTGGTCAATTCGTAACTCGCATTCACTTTCCCTATACCTGTAAACAAGGTATTCACGTTCTTAAATACTTTTCCTGCCTCCATTTCAAGGGCAAATACAAATAGAACATCGTTTATCGAAAAAGCAACATCTTGGTTAATTGTAATCATAATATAAGGTATGTAGTATTACTTAGCATTAAGCTCACAAATTTACACATTATATACTGCGAGCGAAATCAAGATTCAAAATAAATCACTCCTTTCTACTTTTCACCACACCAACTGGTTCCAACCCTTTATATTAGCAAAGACCTATTCAACCTTTAAATCTTCAATTGTGAAATACCTAAAATAAAGAAAACTATTTTTATCATATTAATAGATAAAATGCTTAATCCTAAAAAAGTACAATTTTAATTAAGCCTTCTATGAAACATTGATTTTTCAATTTAGCTAAAGCTGGAGCCATTTGAAACTTCTATAGCACAAAATAGTGATACCAATACTTTTGCTGCAGAGACTAATTTCAATAAGTTGAATTGCCTCCTGCCTTAGCTGGAGGAACAATAATTAGCAACAACAGAAAGGGCTTTAGCCAAAAAGCACACCTCTGTAGCTAAAGCCAATTATACTAAATTCTTTTCCTTTACTTCAGTTAAAGCTAAAACCAATTGAAATTATTATTATAGTAAAATCACCCTAGATTAAAAAGAAGTAATTTTTAAAAAAGAAAAGTAGAAATACTCGAAAAGTAAAATTGATAAAAAATCCACAATCACAACTAAAATTGGTCGTAAATCTACACCTACTTGGAAGAAAGGAAGCTTATAAATAAAGAGTTGTTTTATTTAATTATAAGTCAAAATATTTTAGGCTTCAGCTTTTCAACTGAAATCTACTTTTACTTGTTGCAAATGTCTTGAGATGGAGTACTAACCTCCTATACAGTTTTATCCAATTTTTCAAAAAACACACAATTAATGCAGTAACAACTACTATAAATCGTGTTTTATAGTTGCTGTAAAACCTTTTATTAAATATTCCTGACTCTCTTTATCTTCCCAAAAAAATCCTTTATTGTTTTAAAATTAAAACACCTTCAAATATAAATTTTGTTAATGACTTTTCAAGTCTTATATTTGCTTTCGAATACACAAAACTATGGAACAATTTATCGTATCGGCTAGAAAATACCGTCCTCAAACATTTAAAGATGTGGTAGGACAAAAGGCTATTACCAATACTTTATTGAATGCTATAGAAAACAATCACTTGGCTTCGGCACTATTGTTTACTGGCCCTAGAGGAGTTGGAAAAACAACTTGTGCGAGGATTTTGGCTCGAAAAATTAACCAACCTGGTTATGATGATTTGAACGAAGATTTCTCTTTTAATGTATTCGAATTGGATGCAGCTTCTAACAACTCTGTGGATGATATTCGAAACCTAATTGACCAAGTACGCATCCCACCACAAACGGGAAAATACAAGGTATATATTATTGATGAGGTGCACATGCTATCCTCTGCGGCTTTTAATGCTTTCTTGAAAACATTGGAAGAACCGCCTAAACACGCCATTTTTATCTTGGCTACTACTGAAAAACACAAAATTATTCCAACGATACTTTCTCGTTGTCAGATATTTGATTTCAAACGAATCACTGTAAAAGATGCTAAAGAACATTTGGCGGAAGTAGCAACAAGTCAAGGAATCACTTTTGAAGATGATGCTTTGCACATTATTGCTCAAAAAGCAGATGGTGCCATGCGTGATGCATTATCTATTTTTGACCGTGTAGTCTCTTATTGTGGGTCTAACTTGACACGTCAAGCCGTAACCGAAAACTTAAATGTACTGGATTACGAAACCTATATCAACATCACCGATTTGATTATCGAAAATAAAATTCCAGATTTATTGATCGCTTTTGACACTATTTTGTCAAAAGGATTTGATGCCCATCATTTTGTTTCAGGATTAGCAAGCCACTTTAGAGATTTATTGGTGAGCAAAACACCTGCAACACTTACTTTGTTGGAAGCAGGAGAACAAGCGCAGAAACTATATGGCCTACAAGCGCAAAAATGCGAAGCTGACTTTTTATTAAAAGGGATCGCTATTGCCAATGATTGTGACTTGAAGTACAAACTGAGCCAAAACCAACGATTACTCGTTGAACTTTGCTTGATGCAGCTGGCCTCTATCACTTTCGATGGAGAAAAAAAAAAGTTGAGTCTTTCATAATTCCACCAACCTATTTTAGAAAACGAGATTACTCAATAGCAGATCAAACGACGGTATCTATATCAAGTGAAGCTACAACTGAAGTTCCAAAAACGGTCCCAGCTCCTACTGAAATTGCCGTAGCTCCTATCGTTGCGGTAAAAAAAGAAACTCCCAATTTTGACGGACCTAACGTTTCGGCTTTTTCTCTCGCGAGTATCCGTGCCAAAAAAGCATTAGTAGAAAGCAGTAAAAACTTTGTAAAACCAGTCAATTATACCGTTCTACCAACAGAAGCTTTCTCGGAAACAGACATGTTAATTCAGTGGAATAACTACGCTAAGAAACTAGGTGATAAAGGGTATCGTATTATGGAATCCTTATTAATGATTAACGACCCTAAGTTAATTGGTACTTGTGAAATTACAATTGAACTTCCGAATGAAGGTTCTAAACTTGATTTTGAAAGTGAAAAAATTGGACTTTTAGGACATTTAAGAGGACATTTACACAATCATGACATTACCATTGAAGTGATCGTAAACGAAACCATGCAAAACAAACGGAACTTAAACGATCAAGACCGATACAACCGTTTGCTAGAACTTAACCCTAATATCGAAATGCTACGCAACACTTTTGGATTGGATGTTAATGCATAACAGCTATTTGAGCCTATTATTTGATACTAAATTCATTTTTAAAATTATATACAAACGGTGAAAACTCGAATTAAAAATTTTAATTCGAGTTTTTTTTTTACTCACAAAGTACTGCATAACAATAAAATACACCTATTAAAACCGACTTCAACATAATCTCAACAAATACAACTCCATTGCTTTGGCACAGTTGTTGAAAATATCCTTTCAACAATAACACTGAAAGAAACAAAACAATTTAAAGTATAGAAATTATGAGAACATTAAAATTATTAGCCGTTGGAATAGTATTGATCGTATCTAGTTCAGTTCAAGCACAAATATCTGTAAATCTAAATATCGGTAGCCGCCCAGTTTGGGCCCCAGTACAAGGATACTCCAATGTAGATTTTTACTATGTACCGGAAGTCCATGCTTATTATGATACCCATGCCTCATTATATGTATATCAAAATGGTAACAATTGGGTACGCTCTAGAAATGTACCAACCCAATACCGAAATGTAAACTTAAACAATTGTCATACCGTTGCCTTAAACGGCTACAGAGGAAGCCGTCCTTACGAGTATTACAGCTATCATAGAGCTCCCCAACGTGTAGTATATGTAGAAAGAGACAACAATAGATATGACCACTATGATAACCATCACGATTATTACGACAAACATGAGTACAAAAAAAATCATGATAAAAAACACAATAAAAGACACTAATAGAGTAATAGAATACTTGGTTTGGTTGACTAAAAGAGCATCTATGATGCTCTTTTTTTGTTAAGAAAATTTGAAAAAATGAACTTAAAAAATTTTAATTACTACATTTGAAACTTTTGCAAATTAATTTCATGAAAATGCACTCCTACCGTACGACCCACTTTTTACTTTTTTTTTTATCGATCCAAATAATGTGTGCACAAAAGCCACAAAAACCAAATTCCGCTGAAATTTACAATCAGATTCAGAAGTTGAATTTTCTGGGATCGGTATTATATATCGCAGCTCATCCGGATGATGAAAACACCAAATTAATTTCTTATTTATCGAATGAGAAAAAAGCACAAACCGCTTATCTATCCTTGACAAGAGGAGACGGAGGACAAAATTTAATTGGTCCAGAGTTGCGTGAACAATTGGGTGTTATTCGAACACAAGAACTCTTGGAAGCCCGAAAAATTGATGGTGGTCAACAATTTTTTTCTCGTGCAAATGATTTCGGTTTTTCAAAAAATCCAGAGGAGACATTACAAATTTGGAATAAAAAACAAGTTTTGGCTGATGTGGTTTGGGCCATTCGAAAATTTCAACCCGACATTATCATCAACCGATTTGACCATCGTACTTCTGGAAACACACATGGACATCATTCTGCTTCTGCACTTTTGAGTGTCGAAAGTTTTGATTTAACCAATAACACAAAGGCTTACCCTGAGCAATTGGCGTATGTAAAACCTTGGCAGGTAAAAAAATTATTTTTTAATCCATCCTACTGGTTTTATGGTAGTCAAGAAAAATTTGATGCTGCCGACAAATCTACTTTTCTCTCGTTTGACACGGGTGTTTATTACACTAATTTAGGAAAATCCAATGCCGAAATTTCTGCATTGAGTAGAAGTAGTCATCAATCCCAAGGTTTTGGAAGTACTGGTACCCGTGGAGTAGACTTAGAATATTTAGAGCCAATTAAAGGGTTGCCGTCTAATACTAAATCTGATTTATTCGCCGGAATAGATACGACATGGAACCGCATTGACGGAGGAAAACCTATTGGCGATCTAATTACCAAAATCATTGCAAAATATGATTTCACCAACCCATCCAAAAGTATCCCAAGTCTGGTCAAAGCCTACGAAATGATTCAGTTATTGGAGAAATCCAATTGGAAAATAATTAAATCGGAGGAAATTAAAAACTGCATTGCCAACTGCGCAGGATTGTACTTGGAAGCTGTCGCATCTCAGCCTGAAGCTAGTCCTGGGGAAACCGTGCAGCTTACAATAGAAGCCATTAACCGCACCGATGCTAAGATATTATTAGAAAGCATTACTACTTTTCCTGATCAAGTTACCCTTTCTCAAAATAAATCCTTGGGAAATAATATTGATACAAAATTTAGTGCAGTTGTGAGCATACCTTCTTCTGCTGATTTTACTGAACCTTATTGGTTAAAAGAAACTGGGACTCTAGGAATGTATGTAGTAAAAGATCAAGAAAACATTGGAATTCCTGATATTATTCGAAATAATTATGTTTGTTTTAACCTAAAAATTGATGGCCTAGAATTGCCCCTCAAGCGACCGATTGTGTACAAATACAATCATCCAGCAAAAGGAGAAATGTATCAATACCTAGATATTGTTCCAGAAGTTTCGACTAGCTTTGAAGAAAAAGTTATTCTTTTTAACACAGATAAATCAAAAGAAATAGCCGTAGTAGTAAAATCTGGAAAAGACAATTTAAAAGGAGAATTACAACTTGAACTACCCAAAAACTGGATTGTTACACCTGATAAATTTGCTGTAGCATTATCGAAAAAAGGAACTGAAAAAGTATTTCATTTTCAAGTAACACCTCCTAAAGAAGCAGGTGAAATTTTTGCCAAAAGCGCACTTATCGTTAACGGTAAAAAATACAGTTCTGAGCAAGTCAATATAGAATACCCTCATATTACGAAGCAACAAATTTTACAACCTGCAGTATCAAAATTTATAAAATTAGATATCAATATAGGCCCACAAAAAATAGGATACATTATGGGAGCCGGAGATGCTGTTCCTGCAAGTTTACTACAAATGGGTTATGATCTCATCTTTTTGGATCCTGAAGAAATTACGGCCGAAAGTATCGCTTCTTTTGATGTTATCATTACTGGAATTCGAGCCTATAATACTATTGAATCATTAGTCAACAAACAGCAATTACTATTTGATTTTGTCAAAAAAGGCAAAACTATGATTGTACAATACAATACTCCTAGCCTATTAAAAGGTGTCCAATTGGCTCCTTACCCTTTGACATTATCAACGAACAGAGTGACCGAAGAAAATGCCGATGTTGTATTTCTAGCACCAGATCATGCAGTACTTAATTATCCTAACAAAATAACTAAAAAGGATTTCATAGGATGGACACAAGAGCAAGGACTGTATTATCCAAGTGCATACGATGCTGCCTTCACTCCAATATTATCCTCGCATGATACAGGAGAGCAAGATCTCGATGGCGCGCTATTGATAGCTCCCTACGGAAAAGGATATTATGTGTATACTGGTTTAAGCTTTTTTAGAGAATTACCACAAGGTGTATCAGGAGCTTATCGATTAATGGCAAATATAATTTCGTTACAAAATAGAAATTCAGAAACCGTTTCTAACCCAAAAAATAAATAATACCCTATGGAACCAAAAAAGACCAAAAAATGGGAGAAAAAATATACTTGGGTGCTTATTGCTAATGCCATTTATATCTCGATTTTTTATTTAATAATGAAATTATACTCCTAAACAGATGCAGTTATTTGATTGGATTATCCTAGTTGTCACCTTATTATTCATTGTAATATATGGGGCATGGAAAACAAAAGGTAGCAAGAACGTTCAAGAATTTATCCTTGGAGGTAACGAAACACCATGGCATACCGTAGGCTTGTCTGTAATGGCCACGCAAGCAAGTGCAATCACATTTTTGTCTACGCCGGGGCAAGCTTATCACGATGGTATGGGTTTTTTACAATTCTATTTTGGATTACCATTAGCGATGATTGTTATTTCGTTAACCTTTATTCCCATTTATCATAAGTACAAAGTATTTACAGCTTATGAATATTTAGAAAAACGTTTTGATTTAAAAACTCGTTCTCTTGCTGCAATTCTATTTTTATTCCAAAGAGGTTTGGGTACAGGATTAACCATCTATGCCCCTGCCATTATTCTGTCGGCATTATTAGGATGGAACTTAACATACATGAACATTATTATTGGATGTTTAGTAATTATATATACGTTCTCTGGTGGAACCAAAGCTGTCAATGTAACACAGAAACAGCAAATGTTTGTAATTATGTCGGGAATGATGATTACTTTTTTCTTGATTCTAAATTACCTACCTAATGAAATGACCTTTAGTAATGCACTTCATATTGCTGGCGCTAATTCGAAAATGAATATTGTAAGTTTCTCTACAGACCCAGAAGATAAGTACACTTTTTGGAGTGGAATTACCGGTGGTTTTTTCTTGGCCTTGGCTTATTTTGGAACCGATCAATCGCAAGTAGGCCGTTATTTGTCTGGAAAATCGGTACGTGAAAGTCAGATGGGGTTGATTATGAATGGATTCTTAAAGGTTCCGATGCAGTTTTTTATCTTGTTAACCGGGGTAATGGTTTTTGTATTTTTCCAATTTAATCCAGTGCCATTGAACTTTAATCCAAACAATAAAATTGCGATCGAAAAATCAAAATTTAAAGACGAATACCATGTTTTAGAAAAGGATTTGGTGGCTCTTTCTGAGGATAAAAAAGTTGTCAACTTGCTATATATTGACCAGCTAAACCAAGATTTTGACAACCCAATTTTAAGGAAAGAACTGGTTGCATTGTCTTTAAAAGAAAAAGACCTAAGAGACCGAGCGAAAGAAATCATTACAAAAGCAGATAGTAATAGTGAGACCAACGATAAGGATTATGTATTTTTCCACTTTATCTTGCATTATCTACCCACAGGATTAGTGGGATTACTATTGGCCGTGATTATTTCTGCCGCCATGTCATCTACTGCTTCAGGACTGAATGCTTTGGCATCGACCACAGCAATTGACATTTATAAACGGAATTTAAAGGAAGAGAAAACCGAAAAACATTATTTAAACGCCACTAAATTGTTCACTTTGCTTTGGGGAATTATAGCGATCCTTTTTGCATGTGTGGGAACATTATTCGAGAATTTGATTCAGCTCGTGAATATTATCGGTTCTATCTTTTACGGTACGGTATTAGGAATTTTCTTAGTTGGTTTTTATATTAAATTTGTAAAATCCAAAGCCATTTTTTATAGTGCCGTGACAAGTCAGTTGACAATTTTTGTGATTTACTATTTTACCAATATCATCTATCCAAGCGGTAAGGAAACACTTGGATACTTGTGGCTGAATTTTATTGGAGCCATGTTAACCATTGTTTTATCTATGATATTACAAGTAGTTTTGCGTAATAATACGGAAACGAAAGTGGCATAAGAACAGATTTTTTTGTTATTAAATTGAACAATGAGTAGATGCCCGATACAATTAAATTTTATACAACTTTATACATTCTTCGCCAATCAGGATTAATAGAATCAGATTTTAGATTGCTCGATTGAGAGTATAAGGCTTTAGTTGAAAAGCATTTTTGGCTAAAGCCTTTTGCAATTGAAACTGTGCCCATTGGGCTGAAGCCCAACGCAATTCAATTTTTTACTTCATGAAATTTTTATTAATTAAAATCAATAGTATCAGATTTTAGATTGCTCGAATGAGAGTATAGGGCTTGAGTCGAAACGCATTTTTGGCTAAAGCCTTTTGCAATTGAAACTGTAATCATTGGGCTGAAGCCCAACGCAATTCAATTTTTTACTTCATGAAATTTTTATTAATTAAAATCAATAGTATCAGGATTTAGATTGCTTGAATGAGAGTATACGGCTTGAGTCGAAATGCATTTTGGCTAAAGCCTTTTGCAATTGAAACTGTGATCATTGGGTTGAAGCCCAACACAATTCAATTTTTCACTTCATGAAATTTTTATTAATTAAAATCAATAGTATCAGATTTTAGATTGCTCGAATGAGAGATACGGCTTGAGTTGAAACGCATTTTTGGCTAAAGCCTTTTGCAATTGGAAATGTGATCATTGGGTTGAAGCCCAATACAATTCAATTTTTTACTTCATGAAATTTTTATTAATTAAAATCAATAGTATCAGATTTTAGATTGCTCGAATGAGAGTATAGGGCTTGAGTCGAAATGCATTTTGGCTAAAGCCTTTTGCAATTGAAACTGTGATCATTGGGTTGAAGCCCAATGCAATTCAATTTTTCACTTCATTAAATTTTTATTAATTAAAATCAATAGTATCAGATTTTAGATTGCTCGAATGAGAGTATAGGGCTTGAGACGAAACGCATTTTGGTTAAAGTCATTTTGCAATTGAAACTATAATCATTGGGTTGAAGCCCAATGCAATTCAATTTTTCACTTCATGAAATTTTTATTAATTAAAATTAATAAGATTGAACTTTATGGCTCTTCGCTTAAAATAGTGGAATTGCATTTTTAGGCATTTCCTAAATAATACACCATTTTTATGAAATTTCCTGAATTTCTATAACCT
>NZ_JAOQMX010000063.1 GCF_025960985.1 Flavobacterium psychraerolatum
TTGAGTAATCTTTTTGCGTACGCTTAACATAGCGTGTTTCTTCATGTTTTTCCATAAGGATACTTTTTGTGTATCGCTATTTCAGGACGGGACATAATCAGATATAAAAAAACCTATCCCTATCATTTAAATAGTTATAGGTTTTTTTTATGTCCAGTAAAATGCTACAATATTTGAATTCCTTCTCCTTCCAATAAAGTCAGAAGCGATCTACTTTCAGTAACATCATAATTTTCAATTCCACTCTTGTACCACTCTTCAATTATATTTAGTTGAAAATGGGTAAAATCCTCCGAATCAATTGACATTCCTAACATTCCTGCTAACTGAAATTCATCCAAGACTTTTTTAGTAACAATGCGATTCGGAATTCCTTCCTTAATCTTTCCATTTAATCTTTCATAATCAGACCTTCCACATTCAAAACCAGATTGAAAGGCATCACAGTTAAGATCGTAAACATTTAATGGACACAAAGGTTCAAATCCTTTTGAATATCCTTCCATGTAACCTTGTCTATAAACCGGGTCAAATATATCCCCCATGCCGTTGTAGTGTTAGTTTCTTAATTAATTTAATACAAAACTAGTACTAAATCAAATCGTAGAAAATTAAAATCGTTTAACAGAAAATAAATACTTCAATCGTCACTTTAGGGCCTATTTTACCCCAAAAAAATAGTTTCAATTCATTCTTCAACTTAGTTTTTATTGATTATTTTTACCAAACACAATCAAAATCATTACATTATGAAGGTGTTTTAAGTTAAATTTAATCTAATCATTAAAAAATAAGTAGATCAAACACAATATTATTTTGTTTTTTACCTTAAGATAATTACGTCATTTTATTGCTTACTTTTAAACTAATTATTCCAGACACCAACATCATCCAAATGTTTCTATTTTATTCGAAAATAAATATTTTTACTGCACTTTTAATTTTAACTTTTCTAAGTGTTTATTCGCAGAATGTAAAAGTTGAACCTACGTTTACATTTTTAAATTCTACTTTAAAAACCTACACCGTTGCTGATTTACGAGTAATTGAACTTCCCACGGGAGCGACGTATACCTGGTATGATGTACTTACAGGAGGTACTGCTTTGCCAAACAATACTCGATTAGTGAGTGGTACCATTTATTATCTTGAAACATCACCAAAAGCAGCCATTGGCACACGTCTAGAAACGATTGTCTATGAATTTAAACCAATTTTAACCGCAGATAAAACCACCAATATTTGCAATGGCGAAACAGTAAAGATCACGGCAACTGGAATCCTCTCTAACGAACAATTTGAAGTTGAAAACACCAATGATCAAGGCCTTAAACTTACCAAAGTAATAGAATATGGTAATTCAAATTACTACGTAAAAATACAACCTACATCAATGACTTGGGAAGAAGCAAATACTCTGATTAATAACATCCCAGGTGCCTCAATGTACATCATAAATAGTAAAGTAGAAGAAAAAGTAGTTTACGACGGACTATTATCCAAAGGTTTAGCAAAAGGAAGTTTTGATGACGGAATCGCTTATTGGCTAGGATTAAAACAATATGCAAATGCCATTGATTTTACTGATACTAGAACTCAAGGAGGCTGGTACTGGATTGATGGATCACCTTTAACATATAATAACTGGAGCACCAATGAGCCTAACGATTACCACCAGCTTGCAGGTACAAACTATGTATTATATGATGGTGGCGGCTTCATTAACGATGAAGATTACGGACAGTTTGAATTTCAAAATCGAGGTATAAAATGGAATGATGCTCCAAACAGTTCTACCGACAGAAACTCCTATCCAATTTTCGAATTTACAGTTTCAACAGAATTGCAATGGTACCAATTAAATACTACAACAAATAGTTTTGAGAGTATGCCAGGGCAGACCAAAGCAGAGTTGAGTGTAGTGACCAAGTCGGGTGTAGAAAAATTCAGATTGGACCTGATATTAAACGGCACAGTCTTATCGCTACCCTATGAAATTTCAAAAATCGAACCAAAAGTCTACCCTATTTCTGCTCAATTAACGACATTGTGCGCTACAGGAACAGATGCTACAACTTTAAAAGAAACTGCTGTTTTTGATACTAGTACATTTGAGAGCACACTTATTGGCAGTCAAACTGATGTCACTGTGTCTTATCAAGACGCGGCTGGTAACACATTGTCGAGTCTGCTACCAGATTCTTTTACTAGTAGCACACAAACAATAACGGTAAAAGTAGCCAACACAGCCACACCTAGCTGTTTCATCACAACTACAATTCCGTTCATTGTAGTACCTACAATCAAAATCAAATCGGTAGAAATCAAAGACCTATCCACAATAAATTCTGTAACCGTAGAATTAGAAAATAATTTGGGTAAAAACGTATACAGTATCAACGGTAGTACAGGTCCATTTCAGGAAAGTAACTACTTCAGTCCTGTAGCTCCAGGGAAATACGAAATCTATGTTAAAGACATTAATGAGTGTAATTATGACTCACAAGTTATATATGTAGTTGGTGCACCACAATTTTTTACTCCAAACGGAGATGGGTATAATGATTATTGGAATATCAAAGGGCTAGACAATACCTTGCTGCCAAACGCTATTATTACTATTTATGATCGTTACGGAAAATTTTTGAAAAAAATTAGTCCGCTTGACCTAGGTTGGGACGGAACCTATACAGGAAAACAACTTCCAGCAACCGATTATTGGTACACTATACAACTAGAAGATGGTAGAGAAGCTAAAGGTCATTTTAGTCTCAAACGCTAAAAAAAAGGTTAATCATTTATCGTAATAAACAATTAACCTTTTCCATATTTAAAATCTCATACTTAATAATTCCCGAAATAGATTTACTAAAATACAATCAATCAAAAATCATTATACATAGAGTCAAATTATTCATCTTCAGCAGTATGTGATTTTGAATAGCCTCTCCATTTATCAATACACTCTTGAAAATCATTTGGTAAATCGGTATCAAAACGCATATGTTCTTTAGTTGTCGGATGCACAAATCCAAGTGTTTTAGCATGCAAAGCTTGTCTTGGCAATACTTTGAAACAATTATCAATAAATTGTTTGTATTTGGTAAATGTTGTTCCTTTCAAAATTAAGTGACCGCCATAACGCTCATCATTAAATATAGGGTGACCAATGTGCTTCATATGTGCCCGTATTTGATGCGTACGTCCGGTCTCTAACACACAAGAAACCAAAGTTACATAACCAAAACGCTCCAACACTTTGTAATGTGTAATCGCAGGCTTACCTACTTCAGGATCTGCAAAAACAGCCATTTGCATGCGGTCTTTCAAGTGACGAGCCAAGTTTCCTTCAATCGTTCCTCCTTCTTCATCAATATTTCCCCAAACCAAGGCAACATATTCTCTTTCGGTAGTCTTGGCTTCAAATTGCTTTGCCAAGTGCGTCATCGATGCTTCAGTTTTAGCAATAACAAGTAAACCAGAAGTATCCTTATCAATACGGTGTACCAATCCTGGACGTTCACTGCTGTTCATTGGCAAATTCTCAAAATGAAAAGCCAAGGCATTCACCAAAGTTCCTGTATAATTTCCATGACCTGGATGTACAACCAAGCCTGGTTCTTTGTTTACAAGCAACAAAACATCATCTTCATAAACTATATCCAATGGTATATTCTCTGGCAAAACATGATTCTCATACGGAGGATGCGTCAACATCACCGTCACAATATCAAACGGCTTCACCTTATAATTGGATTTCACCGGAATATCGTTCGCAAAAATATTTCCTTCCGTGGCTGCAATCTGAATTTTATTTCGAGTTGCATTTTGGATTAACCCCATAAGGTATTTATCAATTCTCAACGGTGTCTGACCTTTAGTCACCTCAAATCGATGGTGTTCATATAATTCTTCCTCTAAGTCAACCGACTCTATATTATTGTTCATTTGGCATTTCATCTGTTGGACTCGCAATTGTGTCCGTTGGTAAACTCTCTTCGTAACTCGCTTTTCCGTCTCCTAAAACCAAATCAATTTTAGATCCCTTCAAAACTTTATCTCCTGGGCTGATATTGCGTCCTTTACTACGCATCTCTAGCACCATATCTTTTCCTAAATTAGGTATATAAGTAATCGTTCCTTCTTCAAGACCCAATGCTCTCAAAGTCGGCACTGCTTCTCTATAGGTTTTCTCAATTAAATCTGGAATCTTAACTGATGAAAATCCCGAAGAATTTATTTTAAGATACACTTTTCTTCCCACCTTCACCTTTGCACCTGGCAATGGGTCTTGCTGTACCACACTATATTTTGGATACCCACTTCTAAAATCAAGACTATCCAAAATCACATAGTCCAAATCCAATTCATCCAATTTCTCTTCCACTTGCTCCTCTGTCAATTTGCTCAAATTGGGAACCGTAATCTCATTTCCATGATCTGTGGTAAAAGTCAACCAATGCATCAACAAATAGCCCAGAACCGCAATAATCAAAAGCGCCAAAAAAGCTTGTACAAAAAATACTCGACTAGTAAGGTATTTAGGTAAACTCATAAATTAATTTTTATAATACAGCAAAGATATAGCTATTTCGTTCCAAAAAAAATGATAATTTTGTTTAACAAAAGATGAAGGCTTTATTTAGGAGCTATTTCCCGCTATCCGCTTCAATCTTGTGGGGGCATAAAGCCCACCCCCACAAGGATTTTCGCTACTATCGGGGCTAGAAATTCCCATTATCAAACAATTTCATTTTTTAAACCAAAACAGCATCAAAAAGTAAATAAAAGTTAAAACATCAATAAATGAAAAACATTGCCATCATCATGGGAGGTTATTCAAGCGAATATAAAATCTCCTTGATTAGCGGAAACGTAGTTTATCAGAACCTAGACTATACTCAATACAACCCTTTTTGTGTTCATATATTCAAAGAAAAATGGGTCTATGTCGATGCAGATAATAGAGAATATCCCATTGACAAAAACGATTTCTCAACAACAGTAGATGGTACCAAAATTACATTTGATTGTGTTTTCAATGCCATTCATGGTACACCAGGAGAAGACGGTTTAATGCAAGCATATTTTGAATTAATCAATATGCCACAAACTGCCTGCGATTACTACCAAGCCGCTTTAACATTTAACAAAAGAGATTTATTATCGGTCTTGAAACCTTACGGTATCAAAACTGCAATTTCGTATTACCTAAATTTGGGCGACGAAATCAATACCGACGAAATTATCAATAAAGTAGGACTACCTTGTTTTGTAAAACCAAATAAAGCTGGTTCTAGCTTCGGAATCTCAAAAGTACACACAGCTGAAGATTTGCCAATAGCAATCGAAACTGCCTACAAAGAAGATAACGAAATTATCATCGAGAGCTTTCTTGACGGAACCGAAGTTTCTGTAGGAGTCATTAACTACAAAGGAACCGTAACCGTATTACCAATGACCGAAATTGTATCCGAAAATGACTTCTTTGATTACGAAGCCAAATATTTAGGAAAATCACAAGAAATCACTCCCGCAAGAATTTCAGACGCAATGACAACAAAAGTGGGAGCTATCGCCAAACGTGCCTACGAAGTTTTAAAAATGAAAGGATTCTCCCGTTCAGAATTCATTATTGTAGATGATGAACCATACATGCTCGAGATGAATACTATACCCGGAATGACCAACGAAAGTTTACTACCACAACAAGCAACTGTAGCGGGTATATCCTTGCAAGATTTGTTTGGTAATGCAATTGAATTGGCTTTGCTATAAAAGACACTAAAATGGAAATATTTGACTGGAAGAGATTATTATTAAATGATTTACCTCCCAATTTTTTACTTGAAGTATTATTTCGCTCTATAATAATGTTTACCGTTTTACTTTTGGCATTAAAAATTGCTGGGAAAAGAGGTGTCAAACAATTATCTGTTTTCGAAACTGTAATTATCATAAGTTTAGGATCTGCGGCGGGAGACCCAATGTTATATGATGATGTTGGTTTATTGCCAGCGATAACAGTCGTTTTGACAATTATTTTATTTTACAAAGGAATTACTTGGCTTACAGGCTTTAGTCCCAAGTTTGAGCAATTTATGGAAGGTAAAATTCAATGCATAATTGATGAAGGAGAATTTTCGTTAGAAAGCATTAAGAAAGAAAGTTTAGCTCAAGATGAGTTTTTTCTAGAATTAAGAATAAAATCTATTGAACATTTGGGACAAATTAAAAATGCATACATCGAAACTAACGGAGAAATTAGTACCTTTTACTATCCTGATGATCAAGTTAAATATGGCTTACCTATTCTACCTCAGTTATTTGATGAAAAATCAGAAATTATTACTGAGAAAGGAATTTACGCTTGCTCCTTCTGTGGAAATATTCAAGAAGTCACGACTAATGGTGGAATTTGCGAAAATTGTAATAAAAAGGAATGGGTACGAGCGATAAAAACGATTAGAATCTCATAGTGCTACAATTCCCAAATAAACGTTTTACCTTTGTAATAACTCACATCAATACTAAACAATGAGAAAAGCTATATTTCCAGGCTCCTTTGACCCCATTACACTTGGCCATGAAGACATCATAAAAAGAGCAATTCCGCTCTTTGACGAAATTGTAATTGCCATTGGTATTAATGCCGAAAAAAAATACATGTTCTCTCTTGAAGACAGAAAACGATTTATAGAAGAAACCTTCAAAAATGAACCCAAAATTTCTGTAATCACCTACGAAGGGCTAACCATAGAACTCTGTCAAAAAATCAATGCAGATTTTATCTTAAGAGGTTTGCGTAATCCTGCAGATTTTGAATTCGAAAAAGCAATTGCTCACACCAACAGACATTTATCAAAAATAGAAACCATCTTTTTACTAACTGCCGCCAGCACATCCTTTATCAGTTCAAGCATTGTACGTGATGTTATCCGTAATAAAGGTGAATATCAAAAATTGGTACCTAAAGCAGTTAGCGTAGCTACAAAATAAAACTATATTCCATAATAAATTAGGCAAATTATAAGTAATTTAGCCACTAAAAATAAAAAAATGAGCATCGATAGAGAATTAAACAAACGCAGTGGTTCAAAATGTGAAATTTGCGCCGCGACAGAAAATCTAAAAGTATATACCGTATTACCTACTCAAAAAGGAGGACTAGACGAAAGTATTTTTGCCTGTACAACCTGTATCGATCAAATTGAAACATCTGGTAATGAAGATTTAAACCACTGGAGATGTCTGAATGATAGCATGTGGAGCGAACATACGGCTGTTCAAGTTGTTGCTTGGAGAATGTTAAGCCGTTTGCACGCATCAGGATGGCCACAAGAATTGTTGGAGCAAATGTATTTGGATGAAGATACCCTAGCATGGGCACAAGCCACTGGCGAAGGAGAAGAGGACGAAAACAAAATCATTCACCGTGACAGTAATGGAGTTATCCTAGAGCACGGAGACTCTGTAGTGCTTATCAAAGATTTAAAAGTAAAAGGATCTAGCATGGTTGCAAAACAAGGAACAGCGGTTAGAAATATCCGTTTAGACCATGAAAACGCCGAATACATAGAAGGAAAAGTTGATGGACAAACAATTGTCATCATCACACAATATGTAAAGAAAACATAAGGACCGATTACAATCAAAACATTTAGACTATTTTAAACATAAAAAAAACGTTAGTAGAATTACTTCAACCAACGTTTTTTTTATGACCTTTTTTTATATAATAAATGCTAGCCACAAACGGAGACTCCAAATGAACTTAAATCTCAATTCAAAGCTAAAAAATTTTACTCTATCTCACGAACTTCTTTCAAAAAAATCCATTTCATAAATAGTTTCTCACCGTCTTTAGTTCTCAATGCTTTAAATTTTGGAGACAACAAAGTACCTACCACAAAAGCCGTCATCGGTATCCAAAAACCCATTAAACTTGTATATTGAGCTACTAAATATCGTACCGATAAAAACAAGATTGCAAAGCAACCCAATTGGTATAAAAAAGCTCTTATTTGTAATTTTGTCATTTTTTCACAATTTTAAGTAGTTAAGTTTCTGAAGTACTTAAGAGTTAACACATCAACCTATAAACTCAGCAGCTTAGTTACTTATATTTTTAATATATTTATTCTTTAACCTCTTGAAATTTTGTACGTTTACTTCCTTCATACATTTCGTATTTCACCAAACGAGATTCGATACTCGCATTGAATAATTTAATTTTTCGTGAAGGTTTCAAACCAACATACTTTAGCGCCTCTAGATTCCCTGTGATAAACCAAGCATTAGTTCCAGGATAATTCTTTTTCAAGGTATCACCAATACTTTTGTAAAATTCCTCCATGTGAATATCCAAACGCTCATCATAAGGCGGATTGAAAACCATATGCAACTTTCCTTGGGTAGTTTTTTCGGTATCAAAAAAGTTCTCTTCTTGAATCGTGATGTACTCTTCTAGATTTGCATTCTTAATATTATCCTTAGCTTTCGATACTGCTGATGGTGCTTTATCATATCCTTTGATAGTATGATGAAATTCACGCACTTTACTCAATAAACTATCAGTAATCTTATCAAACAAGTCATTATCCCAATCTTTCCATTTTTCGAAAGCAAATTCTTTACGGTTAATGTTTGCTGGAATATTGCACGCAATCATAGCTGCTTCGGCCAAGAAAGTTCCCGAACCACACATTGGATCCAGAAAATCTGTTTGTCCGTCCCAACCAGAAAGTAATAGTACTCCCGCTGCCAAGACTTCGTTTATAGGAGCTATATTCGTCGCCGTTCTGTAGCCACGTTGGTGCAATGAATTTCCAGAAGTATCTATAGCAACCGAAACTTGGTCTCTATCAATATGAATATTAACTCTCAAATCTGGAAAAGCTTTGTCAATACTTGGACGTTGGCCAGTACGTTCTCTAAACTGGTCTACAATCGCGTCTTTACATTTTTGTGAAACAAATTCTGTATGATTAAAATTTGGTGAGTGTACCGTAGCATCAATCACAAAAGTCTGATTGGCATTAATATATTTTGACCAGTTAATACTAGCCACACCTTTATATAGTGCTTGTTCGTCTTTCGCTCTAAAAAAATAAATAGGTTTCAATATTTTCAAAGCCGTACGTAAAGACAAATTTGCCTTATACATAAACCCTTTATCTCCTACAAAACTCACCATTCTCACGCCTTGTTCCACTTCTTGAGCACCCAACTGTGTCAATTCTTTGGCTAATATTTCTTCAAAACCAAAAAAGGTCTTGGCAATCATTTTAAAATTATTTTCTATCATCATGCTTTGTATCAAACAGCTTTCGCAAAATATCCTGCCCACTGTAGTCAAATTATCAATTCGCTTTTAATCCTTTTCAAGACTAAAATGCGTTATTTTTCAGCAAAAATACACTAAATTTGCGGGATAGAATAAATAGAAAAGAATAAATGTCCGAAGAACAACAACCAGCCAACTCAAATCCAGAACAACTAGCACCAACTTGGTTTAGCTCTTGGTTCGATACTCCATATTATCACATCCTATATAAAGAGCGCAATTACCGTGAAGCACAACTTTTCATGGATAACATTACGCACTACCTCAATCTACCTGAAAAAGCAAAGGTTTTGGACTTAGCATGTGGAAAAGGCCGCCACTCAATATATTTAAACCAGCTAGGTTTTAATGTATTAGGTGCCGATTTATCTGAGAACAGCATTCTACAAGCTTCTACAAACTGCAACGACAGTTTGCATTTTAAGGTACACGACATGCGAGAACCCTTCGAAGAAAAATACGATGCAATTTTTAATTTATTCACTAGTTTTGGTTATTTCGAAAATGATGACGACAATTTAACCACTCTAATCGCGATCAAAGACAGTTTGTCTGAATATGGTTTTGCCGTTATAGACTTCATGAACGTCAACCAAGTCATCAACAACTTGGTTCCTCAAGAAGTTAAAACAGTAGACGGAATCGATTTTCATCTCAAACGATACCTTGCCGATGGACACATTCATAAAGAAATAGACTTTGAAGATAAGGGACAAAAGTTTCATTATACCGAAAAAGTAAGAGCATTAACCTTGCAAGACTTTCAAACCATGATGGATGAAGCAGGAATCTATCTTTTGGATATTTTTGGAGACTATAAACTCAAAAAATTCCACAAGACTGAAAGTGAACGTCTAATTATGATTTTCAAATAGCTCAAAATATAAATTTTCACAAAGTAGTACTGTTTATTTCGATACACTTTCAAAAATTACTTTGTGAAAAAACTGTACTTTTACCATTAAATACCAGTCCATCAAAAAGGACTTTACGATAGTATTACCGTTTTACAATTCGCCATGAATTATATTTTACCATTCCTTTCGGTACTCCTAGGCTACATTATAGCCTTAGTAATCAGACCAAAAAACAAAACCAATCTCAAATTATTACTCGCCTTTAGCGGTTCCTTTTTACTTGCCTTAACTGTAATGCACCTCCTGCCAGATGTGTACGAAAGCCATAATAGCAATATTGGTTTTTTTATCATGATGGGAATATTATTTCAAATCATATTAGAGTTTTTTTCCAAAGGAGCCGAACATGGTCACGTACATGGAAAGCCCAATATGACCCACATTCCTTGGTTATTATTCATCAGCCTGTGCATTCATGCTTTCCTAGAAGGTTTTCCTGTTGGGCACCACCACGACAATCTCGCCATCGGAATTGCAATTCACCACCTTCCTATTGCCATCATTTTGACCACTTTTTTCATTAATTCACAGCTCAATCAAAAAGCAATTTTTGTTTTTATGTTAACCTTTGCTCTAATGACACCACTAGGAACATTTGTCTCTGATTACGTTCCCCTTTTAAGCAACTACCACATCGAAATCACGGCCGTAGTAATCGGAATTCTATTCCATATTTCGTCAACTATCATCTTTGAAAGTAGTGAAGGACACAAATTCAATATTGCCAAAGTATCTATGATTGTCTTCGGAATTCTATTGGCATATTTTTTATAATAGTTATGGAAATTATTGCAAAACGAAATATTTACAAATTCTATATCCCTTTGATTTTATGGAATTTAATATTTCTATCTATGGGTGTATTTATGATCCATTTACTACTTACTACAATAATACCAAAACTCATTCTAGTTACTTTATTTGGCTTAGGCATTATCATCTCTATCAACATAGCCTACATAAAATATGCACCAGCAATAGTATTGAACAAAAAAGGGATTTCGATCAAAAATAAATTCTATAATTGGAACGAAATTTCAAGTTATCAACTGACTGCAAAATCAGGTACTGTATTTAATTCGGGTGAATGCACCATTTTGATTTTTAAAGATGAAACATTTATAGAAATTTATGATGATTTTTATACTAATGCAAAGGAAATGAAAATCTTAATTGAAGAAATACATTCCAACAATCAAAAAAAAATTCCAGCACAACTAGCCGAAATAGACATTGATTTAGAAATATTTACCATCTACAAAGGAAATCCCATTCTATGCTTTACAGGATTTAGCATGTGGAGTTTATTACTATTTATTCCTTTACTAGTTATGTTAAAAAAAAACTCCATTTATGTAAAGCCTTTACTTATTTTTAATCCTTTAACTATTTTTTGGTTTATTTTTCATGCTCGAATGATGAATTACTTTGAAATTTCTGAAAACTTTATAATAATTAAAAACCACTATTTCTTTTGGAAAAAAAAGATCATCAGAATAGCTGATATCCGACAAGTTCACCTTATTAGACCTTATAAAAGACCAAATACGCTTCGCATACTATTTAATGATTTTAGCACAAAAACGTATATAGCAGGAAGCTTAACTACTTCGACTTGGAAAGAGTTGAAAACAAATTTGGATCATAAAAATATTTTTGTACGAAATGATTTTTTTTTATAATAAGATTAATTTGTTCAAATTAATGATATATTTGGATAGTATATTTCAGCTAAAATTAATTTCTTTTCAATGAAAAAAATCATTCTTTTATCCGTTGCAATTTGCACTTTCTCATTATTCTCTTTTCAAATCAACCCAGTAACCGACTTTTTATCCACTGGTTCAGTTCTTAAGTTTGAAGACCAAAACTTCAATTTAGCCTGGAGTTCCCATCCAAATGACACCTACTACAAACAAGAATATTTAAGAGCATCTGATAATAAATTTGAAACCTATCAAAAAATGCTCATCGTTGAAGCTGTAAAATCAAACATCACTGTAGAACAAGCCAGCAATATGAAATTAACAGAGTTAACGAACTTAAAGAAATCAAACCCTCTTGTTCAATTTAAAACAGAAAAAGGAGCCAAAGACGATGAAAAAGTAATATCATTTATGATAAGCGGCGGTCACAACATTCTAGAATGGAATCTTTATCGCTATCAAAAACAAACTACCAACAACGAAAATTTTCTAGTGCTATATGCCTACTCCTATCGCAATTATTTCACCAACAAAGAAGAAATTGTGAAGTTCTTGGAATATGTAAAAAGCAATAACACAAAAATTACCAGCTTAATAAATGCCGTTTCGATACCAAAAATTGAGATTAGGTAATTAAAAAAATAGCAATTACAATCTCAATGAGTATTTATAAATCATAAAACGTCACAAAAACCTATTCTTTTAGTACTTAATAGCATTTACAAACAGTTCGAAAATTTTCCCAAATCATCAGAACTATAATTAAATAGTACTCTTTCTTCACTAAACAATTAATTAAAAAGAATAGAAATAGTTATTGAGAAATAAAACTCCAATTGCCATGTTCCAAAATTGTATTAGAATACAAAGCAATTTTTTGTCTAAGCACTCCATTGCCTTTCTTTAAATCCGTAAATTTGCAGCAAGAATAAATACGTACTTGAATCCTACTGCTTTCACAGCAAAAAAAAACATACAATGACATTTACCAAAACTACCGAGCAATCCTCAAAATACGAACATCTAGATAAAATGTCTGTAACCGAGTTACTCACCAACATTAACAATGAAGACCAAACGGTGCCAATGGCAGTCGAAAAAGCTTTACCACAAATCGAGACTCTAGTTACTCAAATCGTAGCAAAAATGAAACTTGGAGGTCGTTTATTTTATATTGGCGCAGGTACATCTGGACGATTAGGCGTAGTCGATGCATCAGAATGTCCTCCTACTTTTGGAGTACCTTTTGATAGGGTCGTAGGAATCATCGCCGGAGGAGACAAAGCCATACGTAAAGCGGTTGAAAATGCTGAAGACAATGCAACACAAGCCTGGAATGACTTACAAGAATTTAACATCAATGAAAATGATGTCGTAGTCGGAATTGCTGCTTCTGGTACAACACCCTATGTTATAGGTGGTTTAAAAACTTGTAACGAAAACAATATTATTACTGGAAGTATTTCTTGCAATGCGGCAAGTCCCATTTCTCTCACGGCACAATATCCAATAGATGTGGTTGTAGGACCCGAATTTGTAACCGGTAGCTCCAGAATGAAAGCAGGAACGGCACAAAAATTGGTCCTAAATATGATTTCGACTGCTACTATGATTCAGCTAGGAAAAGTAAAAGGAAACAAGATGGTCGATATGCAACTGAGCAATAGCAAATTGGTTGACAGAGGTATAAAAATGATAATGGACGAGATTCCAGTAACATATGAAATTGCTAGTAATTTGTTAAACAAACACGGCAGCGTACGAAAAGCAGTAGAAAACTGGAACAAGTAAAAAATAAATTAATCCAATTATGGCAACCAATAAAGACGTATTATCACGTGGTATTAAATATCTTTCAGGGGCTTTACCCTTATTATTCATAGGACCAAGCGTAATTTATAACGCTTTTATGAACCAGAAAAACAATTGGCATTACCTTGTTTTAGGAATTGGAATTGCACTCTGCATTACTGCCGTATTTTTAATGTACAAAGGATTACAATTTATAATGAAAAGCTTATTCAACGACTAATGGAAGACTTAATTCACATTCAAAAAACGTTTGAAAAAGTAATATTTACAGGAAAAAAAGTAAGTAATCGCGAATTCGAAGACTGTACCTTCAAAAACTGTGATTTTGCAAACAGTGATTTCTCCAACAATACCTTTATGGACTGTGAATTCATTGATTGTAACCTTGCAATGATGCAACTCATTGGCACAAATCTCAAAACAATTCAATTTAGTAACTGCAAAATGATAGGCTTACAGTTTCATACTTGCAATGATTTCTTATTTAATGTTTCGTTTCAAGATTGTGTATTAGATTATGCTTCATTTGCAAATAAAAAAATGAATAAAACTAAATTTATTAATTCATCATTAAAGGAAGTCGCTTTTATGGGATGTGATTTAACACAATCCATATTTGATAATTGTAATTTAATAGGAGCCATATTTAACGAAACTGAATTAAAAGGAGCCAACTTACTTACAGCTTACAATTACAATATTGATCCAGAATATAACCCAATGAAAAAAGCGCGTTTCTCTACCCAAGGAATAACTGGTTTATTAGAAAAATATGATATTAAAATTGTTTAAAATTAAACAAGTACTAGCTTGAGTCAAATTATTATCTAGTGAAATAGTACATTATCTTCTTCTTTTTTTACAAAACAAACATTTTGTTATATTTTGTTAGAAATACTTTTTTTCATTGTAAAACCAATAAAGAGTAATAAATTTGCTTAAAAATATTAAAATGCAACCAAAAGACTTACTTCAATTATCTGAACAATTTGGCTCACCACTATATGTTTATGATGCCGATAAAATAAAATCACAATACAACCGTCTAACCAAAGCATTCTCAAAGGTAGAGAAATTGCGTATTAACTATGCAATGAAAGCATTGTCAAATGTAGCAATCCTTCAACTATTAGAAGGAATGGGTTCTGGTCTAGACACAGTGTCTATACAAGAAGTACAATTAGGACTTCATGCAGGATATGCACCTGAGCGTATTTTTTATACTCCAAACGGAGTGTCTCTTGAAGAAATTGAAGAGGTTTACGCACTTGGAGTACAAATTAATATTGATAACCTTTCTATCTTGGAACAATTTGGAGCAAAACACCCTAATGTTCCCGTATGCATTCGTATCAACCCACACGTGATGGCGGGTGGAAATGCAAATATTTCAGTAGGTCACATTGATAGTAAATTTGGAATTTCTGTTCACCAATTACCACATTTAGTACGAATTGTTGAAAATACAAAAATGAATATCGTAGGGATCCACATGCATACTGGATCTGACATATTGGATATTGAAGTATTTTTATATGCTGCCGAAATCTTATTTGATGCTGCAAGACATTTCAAAGATCTTGAATTCTTAGACTTCGGAAGTGGATTTAAAGTTCCTTACAAAAAAGATGATATCGAAACAGACATTGAAGAATTAGGTAAAAAACTATCAAAACGATTTAATGATTTCTGTGTCGAGTACGGTAAAAATTTAACCTTAATTTTTGAACCAGGTAAATTCTTAGTAAGTGAAGCAGGACAGTTTCTGGCAAAAGTAAACGTGATTAAACAAACAACGTCAACTGTATTTGCAGGTATTGATAGTGGTTTTAATCATTTGATTCGTCCAATGTTTTACGGTTCATCACACCATATCGAAAACATTTCTAATCCAAAAGGAAAAGAGCGTTTCTACTCTGTAGTCGGTTACATCTGTGAAACTGATACCTTTGCAAATAACAGACGAATCTCTGAACTTAAAGAAGGTGACATCCTTAGTTTTAAAAATGCTGGAGCTTACTGTTATTCAATGGCTTCAAACTACAACTCAAGATACAGACCAGCAGAAGTATTATGGATGAATGGAAAAGGTCACTTAATACGTGCACATGAAACATTTGAAGATTTATTAAAAAATCAAATTCCATTACCTGTACAAGAAAAAGTATAGTCCTGAATAACTATAAAAAAAAGGTGTATTTTAATTAAAATACACCTTTTTTTGTACAAAAAAATAATCTTAATCCTTTAAAATTTCTTCCAAAACATGAGCTTCTGTTCCATTTGGAAAAGAAACTTTAATCTTTTGAGCAATAGTTGGGGCTATTTGAGTCATTTCTTTTTTATTGAATGACTCTCCTTTTTTGATATGCCAACCGTAGAAAATCGCAGGAACATGCGTATCATAAGTATATGTAGTCCCATGAGAAGTTCCTGTTCCTTGATACTCAATATAACCTGGTTTATCCAAAATAACTAAATCTCCATTCTGCGTTACATCATACCCTTTACTAATAAAATTCAAGAAGTAATCATTTCCTGTAGAATGCAAAATTTCTTCCTCTGTATATACTCTTTTCACATAGTTTTGCGTCATCAAATACTCCTTAAAAGCTTCTTTAACATCTTTTAGTTCTAAATTTTTAGACTTAATAACTTCTTTATTGAAGAACAAATTAAAACTAGAATAATTCAAAACAAGATCAGCTCCAAAAGTTTTTAAAGAGAATGCTTTTAAGTTATTTCGAATATCTTTAGGACTAATACTATTTACATTATACTTATGATCTTTCAGGTAGTTTACATTCTCAGCTCCAGCATGATCAGCAGTTAAAAATAATAAGTAATTATCTTTTCCAACTGTTTTATCTAAATAGTTTAAAAATTCAGCTATAGTTTGATCCAAACGTAAGTACGTATCTTGTAACTCCATTGATCTTGGTCCTAGCAAATGTCCTACATAATCCGTAGAAGAGAAACTAACTGTCAAAAAATCAGTTATATTATCTTTTCCTAATTCTTCTTTTTCAATAGCCTTCATAGCAAATTCGGCTAATAAATCATTGCCATAAGGAGTAGAACGAATTACACCTGCATCATTTTTAGCGTACATATCCTTCAAGTCATAAGGAAAAACTGGAGTTGTACTGTTATATAACTTACCTTCATAAGGATTGTTATCTTCCAAACTTTCATTATAAGTACTTATTGGCTTCAATAAACCCCACCCTTTATTGATATAAGGTAGATAATGTTTTTCATCATTAAATTGTTGTACCCATGATGGTAATTTTTCACCGTAAAAGGAACTAGAGATAAAAGATCCAGTTTTACTATACCAAAATGCCCAATTTGCAAAATGACCTGCTGGTAATATTGCTCCACGATCCTTTAAACTCATACCAATCACTTTACCTTTAAAATTGGTAGCCATTCTAACTTCATCTGTAATGGTAGTGGTTAATAAATTTTTAGGAGACATTTCACCTTCTTCTTTTGTTCCATCACCAATCGTACTAACACTAGCATCATCAGTACAGTACATTTGATTACCCAATTTACGACTAAACCATTCGTTACCAACAATACCATGAATAGCTGGACTTGTACCAGTGTAGATAGAGGCATGACCTGGAGCAGTATACGTCGGCATATAATTGTAATGCATGTTTTGAAAAGTATATCCATTATCCATTAACCTCTTGAATCCATTTTTCGAAAAATCATTAGAGAAACGATATAAGTATTCCATTTTCATTTGATCGACAACAATACCAACAACCAATTTGGGTCTTTTTTGTGCTTGAAGATTTGATATGACCGCAACAGTCAATAGCAGAATTATTTTTTTCATTTTAAAAATTTAATAAAACAAAAATACAAATTAAAGGTTGAACTCCTTACATTCATTTAGTAGAAAGCAGAAAGACAAAAAGCATTTAACATTAAACTAACACAATCTAAGAAATGAATACTATTAATCAATTATTACTTACAACGTTCCACCTATAAAATAATTAAATTCTAAAATATAGCACTACTCGTAAATTAAAAAAAAAAAAACCTAAATAAAAAACGAAGAATATTGAAAATGAAAAGTCAGAAATAGACAATAAAAATCTAATGGATACAAAGTAATTTTTCAACTTATTAATTAAAATTAAAAACTTTGGCACCAAAGAAGTAGTATTTATACTTTTAAAGGTATTTGAGATAAAGTTTCAATTTACTAATCAATAGATCTTAGAATTTCATATCGTAATTAGATAAACCCAATCTTTCTTTTATCTATCTTGACAATTCTTATGACAATATTGAGCTCAACTATCCAAAAGATATATTAATTAGATGTTTGCACTTATATTTCGCTCTATATTCATGTTAACTGCTTTCATACTGCTTTTATTATCATATTGTCAGGAGTATTTAATTAGCCATTTAGAGTAAGTATCTACCATAAAATTTAAGTAAAAAAGTGGATTATAAGGTATCCAAAGTGGTGATACAAATTAGTAATATATTAAAAATTTGCCTTAGTAGTATTGATAAATAATTTATCAAAGAAAAAATCATTGAGGTTAAGTAAATTGATAATATCTAAATTATTTATTTTAGTATTTAATTATCGCAAATAAAGGGCGGATTCAAGTCATAAATGCAACTTGACCATTATTATTTAATGAATGTATAAAAACTTCGTTTGGGGTTTTGTACCCAAATCTTTTCCTAGG
>NZ_JAOQMX010000064.1 GCF_025960985.1 Flavobacterium psychraerolatum
CAAGAGGTTATAGAAATTCAGGAAATTTCATAAAAATGGTGTATTATTTAGGAAATGCCTAAAAATGCAATTCCACTATTTTAAGCGAAGAGCCAGAATTTTGTTGAATGAAAAAAAATTACAAGAATTAAAAACTGAAGAAGTTTCAAAATTATCAGATAGAAGTCAATATGTAAATCGAGCTAATAAGACCATGCATTTTGTAAGAAATAGACTTGGGCCAATATCTAACTTAGTAAAACAGATCGAATTCTTAGATAAAGTTCCTGAAGAAAAATCTGAAGATTTCAGAAGACTAATACTAAAGGAAAATGAGAGAGCAAAAATAGAATTGAAAAACATTTCAATCAGAGCTGATGACATGTTGGAAAAGAGTAAAAACCCTTTCGTTTATAATACCCTATCAGATATATCTATAGCAAGAATGTTCACGATTTTAAAACAAAACGTATCCTGCTTTTTTCCACAACTGATAGTTAGCACATCCATAAAAAATTTAGATAAAAAATTATTTGTAAAAATTAATGAAGAAGGTTTTGAACTAGTATTATCTGATTGGCTTAATAATATTTATAAATATAAAAATGATTTTGTTGATATTCATTTTATAATTGATAACGAACATTTAAATATAAAATTCATAAATAATCATAAATTAGACAATAATAATATAGAAAATTTAATATCTGATTTAACCTCAACTGATCGAAATGAAATAATGAAGAGGACGACACATGGATTATTTATTTTAAAATCCACGTTAGAAGATATGAATATTCCTATTACAATGACTCACAACAAATTAGATAAATTATTAACATTAACTCTAATATTAAAAACCTTTAAGAATGAAAATAGCAGTATTTGAGAATGAATATGAATCTGTAAAAGGATCATTTGAAACCGCAAATTTAGTAGATTTCAATAACGAACTAGATGTTCATGTTTACCCATCCTCACAATTAGCAAATTTGCTACTTATTGATCAGTTTAGTGTGATTTTTATTGATATTGACTTATCTACTAAAAGTGAACTAGATGGTTTTGGTCTTATAAAAAAGTTAGATGAAATTAGTAACTTAATTAATAAAAAAATCATAATTCTTACAGGTAATAATAAAATTGAGGATGCATTAAAATCTCGAAATATAAAATCAGATATATATCATATCATAATTAAACCAACGAATTTCTTAGAAATATCAAAAGCAATTACTAGAGTAACAAATCCTCGATAGTCTACCATTTTCATACTTATCAAAAAAATATCTTCTCATATTACCAAAATCAAAAAACTCTATCAACTTTAATGACCTTTTATAGTTAATTTTGTAGGATATTAACATCCTGAAAGAGCGATGGAGTCTACAGAATAAGTTCAAAGCCTAGCTTCCTTAAAACTACTATGGATTCCTTCATAACATCTAAAATCTACCCCAAAATATACTTCTCGATAACCTCAGCAACTCCGTGATTATTATTTGATGCCACAACCACATTGGCTCTATCTCTTAATTCAGGCTCTACATTATCAACCCAAACACCTAACCCTGCATATTCTACCATCGTTAAATCATTTCCTGCATTCCCTACGGCTATGATTTCACTTTGTTGAATATTTAATTTTTCTGCCAAAATTTTAATGCTGTACGCCTTATCGATTCCGGTTTGGGCAACTTCTAGGAAAAAAGGTTTCGACATGCAAATACTCAAATGAGGCATGGTTGCTTTCAAGTCTTTTTCGACCTTTTTTAAGTACGAAGGCTCTTCGAGCAAAATACATTTTATAGCCGACTTGTATACCGCCTTTTTAAAATCAGGAACAACATTGTGTTTCAATCCCGTAATGTTCAGCTCCACATCAATATATTCAGAATTTGTTTCGCTCACTACCTGCCCATCCAAATAAGTAATTATATGTGTTTTACTTTTTTGACTGTAATCATATAACGTATGTATTTGCTCCTGTGTAAGACTTTGTTCAAATACAATTTCGTTCGTTTTTAAATCAGTAATCACTGCTCCGTTATACGAAATCATAAAAGAATTCTCCATATTCAAATCCTTAGCATAATCAAGCATTGCAGGAGTTGGACGCCCAGATGCAAGAATCACATATACACCCAATTCTTGCGCTTTGGTAATCATCTCTTTATTCTCTTTTGAAATAATATGGTCATCATTCAACAAGGTATCATCCATGTCTAAAACCAGCATTTTGTATTTCATATTTTATTATAATAGGATTAATTTATTTTTCACCTCGCGATAGCGCTAAATCTGAAAACTAATTTTGAATAGTCCAACTAAAGCAGCTGTCAAATCGAGTGCAGCCGAGCCTCTTTCATTAGAGTAACTTCATTGTATCAAAGGTATCTCGACTGTGCTGATACGACAAACTGTTAAATACTCAATCGAAATTCCTCAATTACTGGATGTACTTTACCATATTCTGTTTCTTGAACAAACAATTCAACTGCTTGACCGTAACTTCCAAAACCAGCCAATCGAGCCGACTGAATATTGTCTTTCATCACAACATCAATACCTATTGCCTCAATTTTTTCTTTTAAAGCCAAAGCTAATATTTCACTTCCCGAAAACACTTTCATTAATCCCATAATTTCTATATTTTAAATTATATTATTTACTGCAATATTATTATCACCTCTTCATGAAAACTTTCATTCTCATTCTTCTCCACCTAACTTTGGTTTATAAACCAAATACAAAAACACCCCAATTACGAAAAGTACTTAACCTAACTGAATTTTCATCAGGAATCAATTAATCTTCTTTAGCATGAAAATATAATTATAATTTTATTGAATCATTCGTACGCTATCACTGTAAACTAAAAAAAACAAAATATACCAAAAATACAATAGTTAAAATTTAAGAGTTTTTAAAATACCCTCAAATAAAAAATCAATTATTTCTCTTCTTCTATGTTCTCTTCTTCTTCACTCTCTTCTTCACTCTCTTCTTCATACTCGTCAAATTCAAATTCAACAGGCTCAACCAATATTTTATCTGCTAATGATTCTATACGTTCCGTCATTTCGGTTGCAAAGATGATTCTTTGAGTTTTGGCAATACTACTTGAAATACGTGCGATTTTTGTTTCGTGACGTAATTTCAACATTGGATCTGCATCATCTACGATAAACATTTTCAAACGGTTCACATTATATCCTGCAGTACTCAACATTTCGCTTAATTTATGCGGTGTACCTACCAAAACATCCACTCCACCCGAGATATAATTTTTGTCATAATCGGTATCCCCTTTGTCGTGTGTACCATAAACTGTCAAATCGGTATGTGCTCCTAGTTTTTCAAATATTCCTAGCATTTCGACTACCTTTTCTTTGTCTTGTACCACAATCAAAGCTCTTGGAGATTGTTCTCCTTCTTTGACCAGTTGCTGAATCACATTTAAAACAATAGTTGTTGTTTTACCTGAACCAGCTGGTGCCAAAATCAAACAATCTGCCCCACTTTTAATGGTTGAAAATGTTTCTTTTTGCAAATCATTTGCTTGAGTCAATCCACAATCAATAAGTGATTGCTGAAGTCCTTCGTTTAATTTTTTTAATTTCATCTTTTTATTTAGGATTTTAGAATTAGGACTAAGGATTTTACTAAAAAAGACTAGTTGTTTTCACATCCACCTCTTTTATAATTCCACCTACCACTTTTATCTAAATCAATTCTATACTCAATACTCAATCTTAATTCTATAAATAGCTACTTATACATTTGGGCGTGACCCTCCAAATTGCTTCGTCGAAACTCCTCGCAAGGTCGGGTCGGGCTTTCCGTTCCCGCTTTTTTTTATCCCGTAAAAAAAACGGGATAAAAAAAGAGCTCCACTATAATCCCTCACGCAAAACATAAAAGGTACTAAAATTAGAACTTATTTATATTTCAAAACCTACTTTGAAGCAAAAAGCTTCACATCTTCTTCTGATATTTCTATTCCACCAAGTATAATCAATCGCTCGATTACGTTTCGCAATTCTCTAATATTTCCAGTCCAATCATAAGCTTGTAATAAATTCACTGCTTTGACCGAAAATTTCTTTACTGCTGTTCCTTGTTCAGATGCTATTTTATTGGCAAAGTGCGTAATCAAAAGTGGAATATCTTCACGTCTGTCATTTAAAGATGGTACTTTAATTAAAATAACAGCCAATCGGTGGTACAAATCCTCTCTAAAGCGGCCTTCGGCAATTTCTACTTTTAGATCTTTGTTGGTAGCTGCAACTACTCGAACATCTACTTTGATATCCTTGTCTGCACCTACTCGCGTAATCATATTTTCTTGCAAAGCACGTAAGACTTTGGCTTGAGCCGATAGACTCATGTCACCAATTTCATCCAAGAAAATGGTTCCTTTGTCTGCGGCTTCAAATTTTCCCGCACGGTCTTTTACGGCAGAGGTAAAGGCTCCTTTTACGTGACCAAATAATTCACTTTCTATTAATTCTGATGGGATGGCGGCACAATTCACTTCGATTAATGGAAAATTAGCACGATCACTTTTCTCGTGTAATTGATGTGCAACCAATTCTTTTCCTGTACCATTTGATCCTGTAATCAGCACTCTGGCTTCTGTAGGTGCCACTTTATCAATCATTATTTTGATTAAATCGATGGCTTGGCTTTCGCCAATCATTTGGTAATTTTTGGAAACTTTTTTCTTTAGAATTTTATTTTCGACAACCAGTTGTTTTCTGTCTAATGCATTTCTTACCGTATTAAGCAAACGATTCAAATCGGGTGGTTTTGAAATATAATCAAAAGCGCCCAAACGCATCGTATTGATAGCGGTTTCCATATCGCCATGACCTGATATCATGACCATCGGAATTTCTGGTTTAATTTTTTTGACTGCTTCAAGAACCTCAACACCATCCATTTTTGGCATTTTGATATCACATAGCACTAAGTCGTAATCGTTGTTTTTTATTTTTTCGAAACCAATAGATCCATCCTCCGCTTCTTCCACTTCGTAGGTGTCGTTTTCTTCTGAAAGTATTTTGGTTAATACTCTTCGAATAGCAGCTTCGTCTTCAATAATTAATATTTTTGGCATCTGTTTATTTTTAAAAGGCTGTTGGCACTTAGTTGTTGGCTGTTGGCTTTTCTCCTGGGTTTCTATTTTTGTGTTTAAAAATGACTGTATAGGCAAAAAAACCTTAAAATTCACTCTTTAGCCCTGATTGAGCCGATATCCTCGTAGCGTAGCGGAGAGATAAAGGCGAAAGCAGGAACTTTAATTACTGACAATAACCAAGCCATTCGCTACTGAACATTATTTTTAGCTGTTGGGTGTTGGCTTTTGGCTTAACGTTGTTTACTACAAACTCATAACCTATAACTCCAAACTGATAACCGTTAACTTCCTTAACCCGCATACTTCAACCAGCGGTACAATTCTTTCCAGCTTGGTTTTTTTCCGTACATCAAAATTCCTACTCTATAAATCTTGGCAGCAAACCAAACTACACCAAAAAAAGTTCCAAATAAAATCGTCACTGATATAATGATTTGCCACAAAGGTACGCCAAACGGAATTCGCATGAGCATGACAATGGGCGATGTGAGTGGAATCATTGAAAAAACCACTGCTATGGTTCCGTGTGGATCATGTACTACGCTAAAAAAGCCAATATAGACGCTCAACATTAGCGGCATGATGATTGGCAGAAGAAACTGTTGTGAGTCAGTTTGATTGTCTACTGCTGCTCCAATGGCGGCATAAAAGGAACTGTACAAAAAGTATCCTCCAATAAAATACACAATAAATCCAAGTAAGATTGATGCTATGGGTAAGTTCCATAATTCTTTGATGTACATTTGAACAGTGCTCATCATTTGGGTTTGTTCTACTGTCATTATTTCTGGGGTTAATCTAGCGGTTGGCCCTACATTAACGCCTAAAAAATAGGAGGCAAAAGTCATAATTGACAATCCTAGGATAGCCCAGATTAAAAATTGCAAAATACCAGCCAAGGATGTCCCGATGATTTTGCCAATCATCAATTGAAATGGCTTTACTGATGAAATAATAATTTCGATAATGCGATTCGTTTTTTCTTCAATCACCGAGCGCATGACCATGTTCCCGTACATGATAATAAACATCATGATTAAATATCCAAAAGCTCCTCCTATAAAAATCTTAATTTCGTTAAGACCTTGTATGGTTTCTTCTCCAGATGTTTTGGCCAAATTAAGCACCACATGCGATTCGGCTTTCTTGATTGCCAGTGTATCTATGTGGGCTTTTTCTAGGTTCAGTTGAGTGATTTTTTTGCCAATCACGTCTTGAATGTTTTCGATAAAAGAAATACTAGGACTCGTATTGGCTATTAACTGAATTTTGTTTTCTAAGGCAGTAGGGTCTGTTGTATTGGGGATCAATAATAATCCTTCGTAACTTTGATTGGTAATGCTGTCTTTGAGATATTGAACCTCTATGGGCGATAAATCGACATACTTGTATTCGGCTTCCTTTTTATTTTGCACTATTAATTCTTTTACAAAAATACCTGAAGGGTCGTGAATGGCGATGCGTTTGGTATCTGATTTCATCGAGCTTAAATAGCTGATAAAAACCGTGATAGCTACAAACAACAACGGGCTTAAAAAAGTCATTACAACAAAAGACTTATTGCGTACTTTGGAAATAAATTCTCTTTTAATAATTAATGAAATGATGCTCATTATGATTTATAATTAAGGATTGAGGATTAAGGTTTTTTTAGTTCCATAACCTAAAATCGAATTTTGTATGAATACTAACTAACTGTTTGAATAAAAATATCATTAACAGACGGAATTTTTTCTACAAAATGGGTGACTTGCCCTTTTTGGACCAAGATATTCAGCAACTCGTTTGGTGTTGCATCCCCAATATGTATCTCCAACTTTAACTCGTTGTTCAAAGATTTGAAATGTGCAGGACCAACCGTAAATTTTTGAGTGATGGCAAACATTAAACCCTCAACATCAGAACTTAAAATTCCCACTTCGTAACTGTTGGTACGAAATTGTCGTTTAACATCGTTCAATTTCCCTTCTATTAATTTATTGGATTCGTGAATTAGGGCAATTTCATCACAAAGCTCTTCGACGCTCTCCATGCGATGGGTCGAAAACAAAATGGTAGTTCCTTTTTGTTTCAATGCTAATATTTCGTCTTTGATGATGTTAGCATTTACAGGGTCAAATCCAGAGAAAGGTTCATCCAAGATCAACAATTTTGGCTGGTGCAAGACGCAAACCACAAACTGAATTTTCTGCGCCATCCCTTTGGATAATTCTTGAATTTTTTTGTTCCACCAACCTTGAATTTCGAGGCGATCAAACCAATAGTCCAATTGCTTTTTGGCTTCAGCTTTGGACAATCCCTTCATTTGTGCCAAGTACAAGCATTGTTCACCTACTTTCATGCTTTGATACAAACCTCTTTCTTCGGGTAAATAACCAATGTGCTGAATGTGTTTTGGCTGTAGCTTTTCGCCATCAAGTATAATCTCGCCACTATCTGGCAATGTAATTTGGTTGATGATTCGAATTAAGGATGTTTTTCCGGCACCATTAGGCCCTAAAAGCCCATAAATACTACCTTTTGGTACGCTTAACGAAACTTCGTTCAAAGCAGTATAATCTCCGTATTGCTTGACAACTTTGTTGACTTCAAGTAAGTTACTCATTCTCTCTTTTGAATTTGTGTAAAAGTAAAGAAATCGAAGCGAAATCCTTCGTTTTACAACCTAAAAAACCCATCCTCTTTACTAAAAAAAAGGATGGGTTTTATATTTTAAAGAAAATAGATTCCGTTTCTAATTACGAAAACATATCTTTTACTTTTTCAAAAAATGATTTATCTGATTTTTCAGGATTCGGAATAAAATGATCGTCTGTTAGATTTTTCTCGAAAAATTGTTTTTGGTCTTTGCTCAACTCTTTTGGAGTCCAAACATTTACATGTACCAACAAATCTCCACTACCATAACCATTGATATTTGGAATACCTTTCCCTTTCAAACGAAGAATTTTACCCGATTGGATTCCGTCTTCTAGTTTGATACGAACTTTACCATTTATAGCTTCAATATCTTTTGAAACTCCCAAAACTGCTTCTGGAAAACTGATATATAGATCGTAATGTAAATTTTCACCTTCTCGTTTCAAAAATTCATGTTCCAATTCTTCAATAGCAACAATTAAATCTCCTGGCACACTATTCCCTGGCGCATCGTTACCTTTACTAGATACCTTTAATTGCATTCCATCAACGACACCAGCTGGAATTTTGATAGAAACGGTTTCATCTTCCAAAATCATTCCTTGACCATCAGCCTCAGAAGGTTTTTTGTCCAATTGCTGACCAGCTCCTCCACAAGTAGGACAAGTAGTAGCCGATTGCATGCGACCCAAAATAGTATTGGTTACACGCATTACCTGCCCTTGACCGTTACAAGTAGAACATGTTTTATAGCTTACACCTGGCGCTTGCACCTTGCGTTTTACTTTTACTTTTTTCTCCACACCATTGGCAATTTCTTCCAATGTCAATTTGACTTTGATACGAAGATTACTTCCTTTAACTCTTTGTGGGCCACGAGAACCGCCACCACCAAATCCGCCAAATCCACCACCAAAGATATCTCCAAACTGACTGAAAATATCGTCCATGTTCATACCACCATGACCGCCACCGCCGCCAAAACCTCCAGAACCATCAAAGGCTTGATGACCATATTGATCGTATTTACCTTTTTTGGCAGGATCGCTTAATACTTCGTAAGCTTCTGCTGCTTCTTTGAACTTTTCTTCTGCCGTTTTGTCTCCTGGGTTTTTGTCAGGATGAAACTCAATGGCTTTTTTTCGGTAGGCCTTCTTAATAGCTGCAGCATCTGCACCTTTAGCAATTCCTAATATGTCGTAAAAATCTTTTTTCATTGTATTCTTTTTTGTTGAAAATTAAAGCAGAGCGTCTATACGCCTAAATTATTGCCCAATTACAACTTTAGGAAAACGAATAATTCTATCTCCAAGTTTGTATCCTTTTTCAAGAACATCCACAATCTTACCTTTCAAATCGTCTGAAGGTGCTGGTATTTGTGTGATTGCCTCTGCAAAATCTGCATTGAATTCATCTCCTGCTTTTACATCAACTACTTCTAAACCTTTGGAGTTTAGCGTGTTTTTTAATTTTTCATGAATTAATTCAACCCCTTTAGAAACGGCTTCATTTTCTGCTTTTGCAATTTCGATAATCGCTCTATCAAAATCATCCAAAACGGGTAACAAAGCTCCAACAACATCAGCATTGGCTGTTTTAAACAATTCAATACGCTCTTTTGTTGTTCTTCTCTTGTAATTTTCAAATTCAGCAAATAATCTCAAAAATTTATCTTTTTCATTTGCTAAGTCTCTTGTTAATTGTTCTTCAACAGTTAATTCTTCTGCAAGAACTTGCTCCTCGGTAGCATTGTTATCCAATGTCACATCCTCTATTTTTTGATCGATTTCTGTATTTTCAGTAGTCATATTACCTTTATTTTTAAAAATATTCTTAAACATATTTTGAACTTTCTTTTGGAAAGCAAAAGTACTGCCAAAACGTTCTAAACGTCAAATTGTCAGTTACATTTTTGATAAACACAAAAAGAACTGTTATTTTTTCATTATTAATTAAAATTTTATTACAATTTTAAGAATTATATCAATTGTTTTATTTAAGTTTGTAATATATTCTTTTAACAAAGAATCTCCAATCTTGTATTTACATTATTAATTCACCATACTTAATATCAAAAAAAGCTTTGTCTTCTAGAACAAAGCTTTTTTTATGCGTTATAGTTTTTGATTCTATCTTTTATGGATACGAATGTTACGATTATTTTTGGACACGAATTTCACGAATTTGTACAAATGCTGTTGGCTGTAAAATGAATTACACTAATGACTGGCCAATGTACCCATTATTTTGGACACAAATTTCACGAATTTGCACAAATGCTGTTGTCTGCAAAGTGAATTACACGAATTTATTTGAGGACGAACCAATTTTTCTGGACACAACCCGAGCGACAGCGAACAGGCGAAGCCATTTCAAGAATTCGCACTAATGCTGTTCGTCTATAAAATCAATTACACTAAATTTCTCTATTCCTGCATATTTAATACAAATGCATAAATCAAAATATGACTTCCCCTGTATGTACTAAAAAAACACATCACGCAGATTTTGCTGATTTTAGTAGATCAGTTAGGTGTAATCTGCAGAAATCAGCAAATTCTGCGTGCCATTTCTAATTTAGACCAACTAACAGATTATCAAAATCTAAAAATCTATTTTTATCAGCGTTCCATTTTCCACGTTAGTCATTAATCTACAACTGAAAAATCCGTTTTTATCATATTATTCGCGATAGCGAATCCGTTTTATCAGCGTTCAATCTCCAATATTAGCAACTACTCTAAAAAAGAAAAAATCCGTTTTCATCAGCGTTTTGGCGATAGCCAATCCGCTTTATCAGCGTTCCATCTTCCACGTTACCTACTTCCCTACAAAAGAAAAAATCTATTTAAATTAGCGTTCTATATAAGTGCCGCTTTCAATTCCTCTAGGTCTAACATAGTCTGTTCTCCTGTTGTCAAATTTTTGAGAGCATACTTTCCTTGGCTCATTTCATCCTCGCCTGCGATTACGGCATAAGGAATAAAACGTTTATCAGCATGTTGAAATTGCTTCCCAACTTTTGCGTTATCTGGATACAATTCCACTTTAATTCCCGCTGCTCTCAATTGTTTGATCGCGTTCATCGCATAAAAAGACTCTTTTTCGCCGTAATTAATAAACAACGCTTTAGTCGAAACCGTTACCGTTTGTGGAAATAAATTCAGTTCTTCCACCACCAAATAGATACGGTCTAGTCCAAACGAGATTCCGACACCGCTCATGTTTTTCAAACCAAAGATTCCAGTTAAATCGTCGTATCGACCACCACCACCAATAGATCCCATGGCTACACCTTTGGGAGCCGAAACTTCAAAAATAGCACCTGTATAATAATTCAGTCCACGAGCCAAGGTTACATCTAAGTCCAATTCCGCCGTTGACAACCCTAACTGAATTACGTTTTCACAAATAAAACGCAGTTCTTCAACACCTTTCATTCCTTCTTGCGAATCGGCTAATAATTGTGCCAGTTGCTCTAATTTCTCAGTAATCGTTCCGGTGAAAGTAAACAAAGGTTGCACTTTGGAGATTGCGTCTTCAGAAATACCTTTTTCGATCATTTCTTTCTTTACGCCGTCTTCGCCTATTTTGTCCAACTTATCCAAGGCAACAGTAAAATCAATTAACTTATCCGAAGCTCCAATTACCTCAGCGATTCCAGACAATATTTTGCGGTTGTTAATCTTTACGGTTGCACCTGCCAATCCCAAATCGGTAAAAACAGCGTCATACAATTGTACCAATTCCACTTCTTGCCAAAGCGATTTGGAACCTACAACATCGGCATCACATTGAAAAAATTCTCTAAAACGACCTTTTTGAGGACGGTCAGCACGCCAAACGGGCTGAATTTGGTATCTTTTAAATGGGAATTCAATTTCGTTTTGATGCTGTACCACGTAACGAGCGAAAGGCACGGTTAAGTCATAACGCAAGGCTTTTTCAGAAATGCTTGCTGTTAATTTTGTACTGTCTTTTGCCTCTAAATGTCCCGCATTGGCCTTCGCCAAATAATCTCCCGAATTCAGGATTTTAAAGATTAAGCGGTCGCCTTCCTCTCCGTATTTCCCCATCAGGGTTTCCGAATTTTCGAATGAAGGCGTTTCAATCGGTTGAAAACCAAATTTCTCAAAATTGGTTTTTATTGTTTGTATGATGTATTGTCTTTTTGCCACCTCAGCAGGTGAAAAATCTCTGGTTCCTTTAGGAATACTTGGTTTTGATGCCATTATAATAGTTTAAGATGTTGGATTTTGGTATTTAGATTTCGAAAAACGAATATTCCAAAACCGAAATTTAAAATCTCTGCAAATATCTTATTTTTAATAGAAATCTGTTTATAAAAACGGAAATTAAATTTGGAGGTTTTTTTGAAACACATAGAATCATAGAATTTTGATTGAACCTAAAAGAAGGCGTTTCACTCTCAGAGGAAACATAGATTTTCCTTAAACCATTTAAGAAATTGAAGAACATTTAAGAGGAACGGATATGCATCTAACTTAAAATCTTGGAGAAAATATTTTAGGATTAGACAGCGTATTAATTTGTTTTTCAGGCGCCTAATCCAGTTATTCGCTATAGCCCTCTTTCATAATGCTTTTTTTACTAGATCGTTACAGGAGCTTCCTCCGGTCGCTCTGTAACTCCCGTAAAAAATAGCCTTTTTCAGTCGGGGCTGCCGCTACTACCTGGGGCGTGGGCGAGTTGGATGTTGATTGATGTTTATCTATTCCAATTAAATACAAAAAATAGTAAGCAATTTAAAATCCTGCAAAAACAAAAAGCTACAAACACCTTAGTAAAACAGAACATAAAAAAATCTAATATATTTTGCGTATTTTTGAAGTTAGATATTTACACCATGAATTTGATACAGAATTACAGCAAAGAGATAATTAACTTATGTAAAATACATAAAGTTAAATCTCTGTATGCTTTTGGTTCAGTACTTACAGACAAATTCAATTCTGAAAGTGATGTTGATTTAGTTGTTGATTTCCAACCAATCGATGTTCTTGATTATGGCGACAATTATTACAATTTAAAATTTTCTTTAGAAGACATTTTCAAAAGAAATGTTGACTTACTAGAGGAAAAAGCACTGCGAAATCCATATTTCATAAAGACCTTAAATCAAAACAAAAAACTTATTTATGGATAACGATTTAAAGACTTGGCTTTATGATATTTTAAGCTCCATAAATGAAATCGAAAGTTATTATGTTGAAACCCCTAAAATGTTTGAAATTTATCAAAATGATTTAAGAACCAAACGAGCAGTTGAACGTAATATTGAAATTATTGGAGAAGCAATGAGCAGAATATTAAAGCAAGATCCTAAAATTGAAATTTCTAACTCACGGAAAATTGTTGACGTAAGAAACAGAATAATCCACGGTTATGATTCTGTTTCCGATGCTGTAATTTGGGGAATTGTTATTAAAAACTTACCCGTTTTACAAATCGAAGTCGAGAAATTACTAAACGATAAATAAAGCACCATTGTCATCCTAATCAAAGACTACGCTTCTCCTTTAAATAATCGCTTTTATTTGTAGAAAAAAAACAAAGAATTGGTATTCACTCTGTAACTCCCGTAAAAAATAGCATTTTTCAGTCGGGGCTGACGCTACTAGCTGGGGCGAAAACGAGTTGGATGTAGATTGGTGATTTTGGATATCTTTTCAAAAAGACTTTAAGTGATTTATAAGTTTTGTTTTATATATTTGAAAGTGGAAAATAAAGCGAAACTAACCCTCGCCAATCTACCATAAGATGGGTGTATATTAAGAAGATTTGTTTCGCCTATACATTAGTTATGCGACACCCCAAAACCACATCGCAGAAATCCGACATGAAATCTAACAATCAAAATTTGCACAATTCAAAATGACAACTTATATTTGACAAATGTTGTCAAGTAAAATTATTCATATGGAAAAAGTCGGACAAATAATCAGAGCAAAAAGAGAAAGTTTAGGTTTACTACTTCGACAAGTAGCAGCATATCTAGACATTGACCAAGCTATTTTAAGCAAAATTGAGCGTAGCGAACGTAAACCAAGTAAAGATAATATAATAAAACTTGCAGAAATTCTAAAACTTGATAAAGAAGATTTATTAGTTCAATTTATCAGCGACAAAATTGCTTATGAAATCGCAGAAGAAGATTTTGCAAACAAAGTTTTAAAAGTTGCTGAACAAAAGGTGAAATATTTAAAGTCTAATCTTGTAAAAAACTAAACTATGCGAACAGAAATAATGGAAAGAGAATTAAGCGTAGTTGAAGAACCGCAATTGGATTTTTTATATTATCCAAAAACAACATTAAGGACAACCAAAGAAGAAAATAAAGAAACATTGAATGTTCTTTCACTTTTTTCAGGTTGCGGTGGAATGGATTTAGGTTTTGAAGGTGGTTTTTCAGTTTTACAACAATCAATCAATGAAATTCTAACACCACATTTTATTGATAAAAAAGAAAAGAACGGTTTTATAAAACTAAAAAAAACAAAGTTTAAAACTGTTTTTGCTAACGATATATTAATAGATGCAAGAAATGCTTGGATAAATCATTTTTCAAAAAAAGGACATAATGCAGAATATTTTTATAAAGATAGCATAGTTGACCTTGTCAAAATGTATCGAAATGGTGTAAATGTTTTCCCTGAAGATGTTGATGTTGTAACGGGCGGTTTTCCTTGTCAGGACTTTAGTGTTGCAGGAAAACGAAATGGTTTCACTTCACACAAAAATCACAAAGGAGAACTCATAGAAAATGAGACAGCTTCGGCTGAAACTCGTGGGCAACTTTATATGTGGATGAAAGAAGTTATTGAAATTACTCAACCAAAAATTTTCATTGCAGAAAATGTAAAAGGATTGGTAAATCTTGGAGATGTAAAATCAATTATTCAAAAAGATTTTTCATCAGCAAACGGAAATGGCTATATTGTTCTTGACCCACAAGTTTTACACTCTGCAAATTTTGGTGTTCCACAATCCAGAGAAAGAGTGATATTTATCGGCATAAAAAAATCGGCACTTAATAAATTGGTTTTAGCCGAATTAGAAAAAGAAATTATTTCAGAACAATATAACCCTTATCCAAAACCTACTCATTCTTACACAATTGAAAGAGAAAATTTAAAACATTTCGTTCAGCTAAAAGATGTTTTCAAACATTTAGATGAACCTGAAAATTCAGAGGATTTATCCCAAAGGTTTTACTCAAAAGCAAAATTCATGGGTAAACATTGCCAAGGACAAACTGAAATAAAACTTCCAAGTATATCACCTACAATTCGTTCTGAACATCACGGTAACATTGAATTTAGAAGACTTTCAAAAGAAAATGGCGGTCAAATAGAAAGTGAATTAAACAAAGGATTGAAAGAAAGACGACTAACAGTAAGAGAATGTGCTTTAATTCAAACTTTTCCACCTGATTACGATTTTGTTATTGAAAACAAAAACGGTAGAAAAGGTTCGTTTTTGGTTAGTCCATCACAAGCATATAAAATTATTGGTAACGCCGTTCCACCACTTTTAGCATATAATTTAGCTAAAAGAATTGAAGATATTTGGGATTTATATTTTAAACAGTAAGAATGATAGTTTCAGTAAATTCAGACCCCAACAGAAGTGAATTTGATATGTTACTCAGCTCTACAATTAGCGAGTTGAATATTCACGCAAAAAAATCATCAAAAAAAATAGAAACACTTTTAGGCAGAAATCTTGAACCCTATGTTAGAGATGTAATGACAGATTTAGCCGTAGGAACTGTTTTTGAAAACTCAATTGAGTTAATTGGCGGACAAAAATTCCCTGATATTATAGCAAAAAAATATTATGGAATTGAGGTTAAAACCACAACTCAAAACCATTGGAAGACTACAGGAAATAGTGTCTTTGAAGGAACAAGAGTTGACAGCGTTGAGCGTATTTTTATGCTGTTCGCAAAGTTGGCAAGTCCAATAGAATTTCGTTGTCGTCCTTATGAAGAAGTACTTTCCGAAGTTGTAGTAACGCATTCTCCACGTTATTTGATAGATATGAATTTGGAACAGGGCAAGACAATTTTTGATAAAATCAAAACACCTTATGACACATTCCGAAAAAATGAAAATCCAATTAGACCAATTGTTGATTATTACAAAAGCAAACTAAAACCAGGCGAAGAGCTTTGGTGGATGGATGCTGAAAACAATAGTAAACCGAGTAACATTGTTATCCAAATTTGGAGCAATTTATCATTAAAAGAAAAACAAGAACTAAAAAACAAATCTATGGTTTATTTTCCTGAACTCTTTGGAAACAGAAGTGATAAATTTGGTAGAATTGCAATTTGGTTAGTAACGCGTGAAGCAGTTGTTTGTCCAAATGTTAGAGATTTATTTACGGCAGGTGGTAAAAATGATTATATAATTGGCAAAAAGGTTTATGAAAAAGTGCCAAGAATACTTTTAAACTTGTTTGATAATATTCCAAATATAGTTGAAACAATTATGCAAACATCTGCTTTTGAACTTTCAGAATATTGGGAAACCAAAACCACAGAAAAAACAAAATTGTTTGATTGGATGGACTTGGTAACAGAACACTCAAAGAAAATTCAAGATGCAAAACATTTACCCATTAAACAAATATTAACAGAATTGACTCTAAAATAGAAAGGGGCGACATATGTGGTAAATTCACATTTATCTTTCGCATAAATTTTATCTTAGCCGAAAAATAATCGGTTACGAAGTTCGCCAAATCTGCAAGCCGTGCGCCGTCAGGCTGTGGAAAAACACCAGATCGCTCTGATATACACAAATACTATCGATACAGATAGCGCGGAAATTTTTTCCGTGCCCACAACAACATTTTAACAAAAAACAATAAGAGAATGAAAATATACAGTTTAAATGAAGTAGTAGATAAATTCATTGACAAAAAAGGAATAGCAAATAGAGCTAATTATGAAAACGAATTAAAGATTAATTTAAGTGGTCAAACCATTGAAAAATCTCAAAAGAAACAAGACAAACGCTAAAATTAATTTTAACCAAGAATTAATTAATACCAATACTACAACCTACTATAATTAAAAGCTTTTTTAAACTGAGACACTATTATAAATTTCAAATAAATCTAACTGAACACACAAAATAAAATTGTAGTAGTGACCAATTGAAAAAAATTGTAATTTTATATAAAACAACTAGGTTATGAAATCACAAATTATTTTAAAATTATTCGAAATAACCCAAGAGTTCATAAAAGACAAATCCAAAGCACGTGAGTTTGTTTCTAGGATAGAGCAAACTATTGATGCAAAATTTGACTCACAGAAAGATTATTTTGTAAGCAAAAAAGACTTATACGAAGTAGAGACTAAAATATCTAAATCTATATATATTATTGGTTCAATCCAGTTCTTAGCAATCGTTGCATCAGTACTTGCTATTATTGGTTTTATGACAAAATAAATATAGTCTCCATTCCAGTTATCACGCAATACTCTTAGTAAATAAGAATCTAATAGTGTGGAATATCAACAATAAATCTCAAATTTACAATTCATAAAGCCCCACTACCGTATTTTAGCCCCTTATAAGTTCAGAGTGATATTCTAAATTTCAAATAGTACATTTGAGATATGAAATACAAGAAATGGAGTTTAGAAGAGAAGTT
>NZ_JAOQMX010000065.1 GCF_025960985.1 Flavobacterium psychraerolatum
ACAATATTCAATAATTTAATCAAAAGAATGGTAAAAGCAGATAATATTTGTCAAAAGGAGATCATATGTAACTAACTGCTTACCTCAAAAAATATAATATTGCATTTGATGAGGCTTATGTTTGGGAGTAAGCAGGACTTCGTCCTACCATAACCGATAACATCCCATCGGGATTAACATAAAAGTCCCAACGGGACGCTATATACTAAAGATGGACGTAGTCCTTCTGTACTAAAGATAACTTATAAAAACCCTGAAAGGGTGATATATATGAACGAAGCACAAACCAAACACGATTTAATAACACCTGCTTTGCAAGCTGCAGGTTGGGGCATTGTTGAAGGCAGTCGATTACGTTTGGAGTTTCCCATAACCAAAGGCCGTTTAATTGGCCAAGGCAGAAGAGCCACACCGCTTTATGCAGACTACGTTTTAGAATACAAAAACAGAAGAATTGGTATTGTTGAAGCCAAAAAAAGAGACGACTATTATACCTCTGGCGTTGGTCAAGCCAAAGATTATGCCGAGCGATTGAATATTCGCTACAGCTATGCTACCAATGGTTTACAAATCTACGAGATAGACATGGACGAAGCCGCAGAAGGCGAAATTCCAAAATATCCAACTCCAGACGAGCTTTGGGAAATGACCTATCCCACTCCAAAAGAAAATTACAAAATAGAAATTGCCAATTGGAAAGAACGTTTGTTCGAAATTCCTTTTGAAGACCGTGGTGGAACATGGCAACCGAGATATTATCAGCAAAATGCCATTGGTAAAGTATTAGAAGGCATTGCTGAAAAGAAAGACCGAATGTTGCTCACCTTAGCCACAGGAACAGGAAAAACAGCCATCGCTTTTCAGATTGCTTGGAAACTATTTCATGCTAAATGGAATTTAAAGCGTGATGCAACTAGAAGTCCGAGAATATTATTTTTAGCCGATAGAAACATATTAGCCGACCAAGCCTTTAATTCGTTTGGTGCTTTTGATGTTATAGACGAAAACATCAAAGTACGCATTAGTCCAAAAGAAATAAAAAAGAAAGGGCATGTGCCTACAAATGGAAGTATCTTCTTTACCATATTTCAAACCTTTATGACCAGCAAACAAAAGGAAGAGGAAGTCGAAGAGGAAATCGATTATCAAGCAGTAGCCGAACCAAGAGAAGTATATAGCAGTTCTGATTTTAACTTTGGACAATATCCACCAGATTTTTTTGATTTGATTATTATTGACGAATGTCACCGAGGTGGAGCCAATGATGAAGGTTCATGGAGAGCCATTATGGACTACTTTGCTCCTGCTGTGCAATTGGGTTTAACTGCAACTCCAAAACGGGATGTCAATGGAGATACTTACAAATATTTTGGTGACCCAGTTTATACCTATGCTTTAAAAGAGGGTATTAATGATGGGTTCCTTACTCCTTTTAAAGTAAAAGAAATACAAACCAATTATGATGAATATACGGTAACGGCTGATGATGTAATTATAGATGGCGAAGCAGAGGTTGGTGATATGTTCACCTATCGTGATTATGGTAGAAAAATCATCATTCAACAAGTAGAAGAATATCGCGTTAAAAAATTCTTGGAACTGATCAATCAAAATCAAAAGACTTTGGTTTTCTGTTCTACTCAAAAACATGCTGCATTGATTCGGGATTTAGTCAATCAATTTTCTACAAGCAAAAGCATCAACTATTGTCATCGTGTGACTGCGGATGACGGAGCAATGGGCGAGCAATATTTACGTGATTTTCAGGATAATGAAAAAAGTATTCCAACGATATTAACTACATCCCAAAAGTTAAGCACAGGAGTTGACGCTCCCGAAATTAGAAACATCGTTTTATTACGTCCTGTGGATTCAATGGTCGAATTCAAACAGATTGTAGGTCGAGGAACCCGATTATTTGATGGTAAAGATTATTTTACCTTGTTTGATTTTGTGCAAGCCCACAAACACTTTAAAGACCCAGAATGGGATGGAGAGCCTTTAGAGCCTACGCCACCACCAGGCGGAGGAACGCCAAGAGTTTGTAAACTGTGTCAAGTAAAACCGTGCGTTTGCGAAAAAACAGACCCGGAAGATTGTAAGGTTTGCAATAATTATCCATGTGTATGTGACAAATTACCAAGCAAAATCATAAGAGTTAAACTATCCGACAATAAAGAGAGAGAAATAGATTCGAATGTAAAAACGTCCTTTTGGAGTCCAAGTGGAGCGCCTATTTCCTCAGTAGAATTTATACAACAATTGTTTGGCGATTTGCCAAGTTTCTTTGCAAATGAAGAGGAGTTACGTAAACTATGGAGTTTGCCAAGTACAAGAAAAAAATTACTATCTGAATTAAACGAAAAAGGTTATACTAGTGCCCAATTAGAGGATTTACGATTGCTAATTCATGGAGAAGACAGTGACTTATTTGATGTTTTAAATTATGTTGCTTACCACAAAACCCTTGTTCCACGATTAGAAAGAGCGAGTAGCGCCAGAATTCAAATCAAAGATTACAACCCTAAACAGCAAGAGTTTTTGAACTTTGTATTGGAACAATACGTAAAAGAAGGTGTTGATGAATTAGATGATTTAAAACTGTCTCCTTTATTAATATTGAAATACAAGGCAATTGCAGATGCAAAAAAAGAATTAGGCGAAATAAAAACAATACGAGATGCTTTTGTAGGATTTCAAAAACACTTATACGAAGGGACTGCATAATTATTTAAACACATGACTCAAAACGAACTTTCGCAGCTAACCGATCAAGAATTAATGATCGAGGCTAAAAAAATGAAAACAAGTAAAATAACCAATAGTATATTCATTGGTTTTTTACTTGGAGTTATTTTTTACAGTATTGTAAAAAATAGCTGGGGAATTTTTACTTTGATTCCATTATTTTTTATTTATAAATTGGTAACCAATGCCAAAAAAGACAAACCGCTGGAAGAAGAAATGAAAGCTCGAAATTTGAAGGTCAAGTAAATAGTCCGCACTTAGGCAAAAGAAATTCAGTCTTAGTAAAGCAAAAGCATGCTTGTCAATTTAGATATTTAAATAAAAAAAAGACAGACTTGTCTGTTTTTGTAAAATATTTTTATACATTTGCCCTATGAAACATTCCGAAGTAAAAAATTCAATCATTGAAACAGCCTCTTTCTTATTTTACAAGAATGGGTATAATGCTACGGGAATAAATGAAATCATAGCCGAAGCTGGTATTGCAAAAGCCACACTTTACAACCATTTTAAATCTAAGGAAGAAATTTGCTTGGCGTATTTAAAGCACAAAAATGTCAATTTTTTAAGCGATATAGAAAAATTCACTGCTGCAAAACCAAAAAGAAAAGAACAAATTTTAGCAATTTTTGACTTTCTACAATTATTTTATCAGGACAAAGACTTTAACGGTTGTTGGTGTATTAAAACAGTTGCAGAAATCCCAAAAGACAACGAACTTATCCGTAGTGAAATCCAAACTCAAAAAAACGATTTTATCACCCTTATTTCGCAACTTGTAACTAGTAATTTGAAAAACATGACTAAGGAAGAGATCAATTCTCTTTCTCGAAAAATATATTTAATTTACGAAAGTGCTGTTGGAGAAAGTCATTTGCATCAAAAAGACTGGCCTATCCAAGAGGGTAAAAGCTTGTGTGAATTAATTCTAAAATAAAAAAATTTAATAAAACAAAGACAGACTTGTCTGTCTTTAATTACAAACACAATTAATAATAAATAAAAAAAATGGAAAATTTCAAAAACAAAGTAGCTTTAGTAATAGGCGGAACAAGCGGAATTGGTGCAGCAACTACAGCAGCTTTATTACAAGCAGGAGCAACTGTACACATCGTAGGACGAAATGTAGATAAAGTAGCAGATGCCCCTAACCTGTTCAAACACACAGCAAATATCTCTAACACTGATGATGTGGCGGCGCTAATCACTAAAATTAATGCCCTAGACAATTTAGATTACTTGGTAAATGCATCCGGTATTTTTGGACCAAAACCTTTTTTAGACCACACCTTAGAAGATTATAATTCATACCAAGATTTAAACAGAGGTTTCTTTTTCATTACTCAAAGTGTAGCAAAAAAAATGAAAGCAACTCAAGGAGGATCTATTGTAAACGTAGGTTCTATGTGGGCAAAACAAGCGATCAAGGCAACTCCTTCTTCTGCTTACTCGATGCAAAAAGCAGGATTACACTCGCTAACACAACATTTAGCTATGGAATTAGCTGATTTTAATATTCGTGTAAACGCAGTTTCTCCCGCACTTGTAAACACTCCAGTCTACCATGGCGTTTTTGGTAGTAAAGCTGCAGCCGAAGAAGCTCTTGTTGGTTTCAACGCCTTTCATCCCATCGGAAGAGTTGGAGAAGCAAGCGAAATTGCAGAGAGCATCTTGTTCTTACTTTCAGACAAAGCTTCCTGGGTAACCGGAGCCATTTGGGATACTGATGGTGGTGTGATGGCAGGAAGAAATTAATTCAGAACAACAAAAGCCGTAACGAGTTCAATGCTTGTTATGGCTTTTTTATTTTGTTAAAAATCAAACATAAAATTTACACTATGAAAAAATCAATCCTTGCACTCAGTCTTCTTATATTATTAAGTTCATGCAAAGAGAATCTAACTGTAATAAAAAACAACAAAAACCCACTTACTACGCAAGCCAACGGCAACAATGCAATTGCATATCGAAAAGCAAACGTAAACGGGATAAATATTGCCTACAGAGAAGCAGGGAACCCCGATAATCCGACGATTGTTTTATTACATGGTTATCCAGCATCCTCTTTTCAATATAGAAAAGTACTTGCACAATTAGCAAATGACTACCATTTGATTGCACCTGATTACCCAGGCTTTGGAAATAGTGATGTACCAGATCCTAAAGAATACAACTATACTTTTGACAACATCGCTACTACCATAAATACTTTTTTAGAACAGAAAAAAATCGTATCGTATGCCATTATGATTCAAGATTACGGCGCGCCTATTGGTTTTAGACTAGCTACTGCGCATCCAGAAAGAATAACGGCTATTATTACCCAAAATGGAAATGCCTATGAAGAAGGTCTAGGAGATGCATGGAAGGATATTAAAGCATTATGGTTGAATCGTAACAAGCAAACAGAGGCTGCACTACTCCCCGCTTTCTCTCTTGAAGGATTAAAATGGCAATACACACACGGCGTAAGGAATATCGAAACCGTAGATCCCGATACCTACACATTAGATTATTTAAGAGTGTCAAAACCAAACGCACATACTCTGAATTTGGATTTATTTTATGACTACCAAAACAACATCAAACTATACCCAAAATGGCAACAATACCTAAGAGACAATCAGCCACCTTTATTGATTGTATGGGGTAAGAATGATGCTTTTTTTCCCGAAAGTGGTGCGCAAGCTTTCAAAAAAGATGTAAAAAATGTAGATTACAACATTTATGATACAGGTCATTTTGCTCTTGAAGAAGATGGTTCCCTTATTATTGAAAAGATTAGAAACTTCATGAATAACCTTAAAAAATAATGATAAATAAAACAATTTTATTTCTGCTATTGATCGTAACGGTAGCTGGTTGTGGTTCGAAATCACAACTTACCGAAAACAAATTTTATTTACCGCCTGCAACGACATATAATTCCGTTGCGATTGATAGCGTGAAATTGTTTTACCGAGAGGCAGGAGATAAATCCAAGCCAACCATTGTTTTATTACACGGCTACCCCTCCTCTTCACACTCCTATAGAAATTTGATCCCCATGTTGGCAACGCGCTATCACGTCATTGCGACAGATAATTTGGGTTCAGGATACAGCACACATTTAGACCCAAGCAAAACTAAATATACCTTTGATTTACTAGCAGATTATACTCAAAAATTAATCGACACGCTTCAAATCAAAAATTATGTGATGTACATGCAAGATTTCGGAGCTCCTGTGGGCTACCGCATGATGATGCAAGATCCCAAAAGAATTGATGCTTTGATTGTTCAAAATGCCAATACTTACCTAGATGGATTAACACCCCAAAGACAAGCATTTTTTAGGACAGCTCAAACAGATACTTCGCAAGAAAAACATGATTTTCTTTATAGTTTAACCAGTAAAGACGCGATCATCAACAAGCAATATTTATTTGATTTAGACAGTACCAATCTAAATATTCAAAGTCCAGATGCTTGGACTCATGATTTGGCTTTTTTAGCTTTTAAAAATGATAGAGAAATCCAAGTACAACTGTTTCAAGATTACAATACCAACTTAATTCGGTATCCAGAATGGCAAAAAATGCTCAAAGAAAACCAACCAAAAACCTTAATAGTTTGGGGTAAAAAAGATCTAAAATTCAACTATAAAGGAGCCGAAGCCTATCTAAGAGACTTACCAAAAGCTGAATTACATTTGCTTGATGCTGGACATTTTGCTGCCGAAGAAAAGACGCGAGAAATAGCCCAATATATCTTAGAATTTTTAGATAAGAACAACATAAAATAGTACATTTCGAAATGGACTACTCTTCTCTGCTACCACAACTGTTTTAATTTAGTTTGCGTAGCTTGTAATTTCTTTAATAAGCGCTGCTTTTATCATCAAAATTATCGCAATAAAAAACAATCATATGAATACTTTTCTAAAAACTTTGTGCTGCATTAGTATTGTCGCATTAATCAGTTGTCAATCAGATCAAAAAGTACCTAAAGATCAAGACAGCATAAAAAGCAGTACCCCCTTTAACCAAGGAATTTAATGAGTATTGGTATTCTGGTAAAGCAGAATTAAGCAGTTATGAACTAGAACAATCTCGCTATGGCGAAATACGCAAGGGCGAAGTAGTACTCGTGTTTGTAACAGAACCCTTTTCGATAAAAAAACAAGTCAAATTAGACGATCCCGAAAAAGCAGGAAAAGACAATATATCAGTGATGAAACTAAATCAAATTAGAAAATTAACAACTGGTATTTATGATTATTCTATTGTGAGCTCTACCTTTACACCTGTTGATCTAGGCCAATATCCACACACCTTAAAATCAAATACAAGCATTCAAGAATGGTGTGGTCATACTTTTACACAGTTCAATCTGGGTAAAAATAAGTACCATATGAAGCAATTCTCTTATTTTGAAGCCGATGGTGACACAGAGAAAGACCTGCCTATTGCGCTACTTGAAGAAGAGCTAATGACCCGTTTACGAATTAAAAAAGCACAGCTTCCTGTAGGCGAAGTGGACATGATTTTTTCAACGGTTTACAGTCGCTTTTTTTATAAAAAATTAGAGACTACAAAAGCTGTAATTAGTAAAACTGAATCTGATACGCTATTTACTTATACTATTCAATATGCTAATTATGATCGAAAGGTGACGATTGATGTTCAAAAAACTTTTCCGTACAAAATTGCATCTTGGACAGAAGATGACGGTGACGGACTGATCACAAAAGCAACTTTGAAAAAGAGCATAAACGAACCCTATTGGGAACAAAAAAAGACCTCAGACGAGGCAAAAAGAGAAGAACTCAAATTAATAAAATAAATACGACCGCAGACAATTACAATATACCTATGAAAACATTAAAAGAACAAACCGACGCAAAAATGGAAGCAGGACGTCAAGCAAATCCTGAATTCATGAAAGGCATCGATACTGAAATTGCCAAAGCAAAAGAATTTGAGCAAGGTGCAAATGCTTTAAAAATAGGAGATGTAGCAGTAAACTTTGAACTACCTAATCAACAAGGAAATCTAATCTCACTAAGCGATTTATTGGAAAAAGGGCCTGTTGTTGTTACTTTTTACCGTGGCGATTGGTGTCCGTATTGTAATTTGCAATTAAGAGCGTTGCAAGCCAGATTGGATGAAATCCAAGCACTAGGTGCGACACTCGTTGCCATTAGTCCGCAAGTTCCTGATGGTTCTTTGACTAAATCTGAAATTAGCGAAATGAACTTTACCGTTTTATCCGATCAAAATGCAAAAGTAGCTTCACAATATGGTGTTGCTTGGGAGGTTCCAGAGTTTTTGCTCGAGCACATGCGTAAGGATAGAAACTTAGATTTGCAACAAATAAATAATGGAAACGGAACGGTACTCCCTATTCCAGCCACTTTCATCATAAACAAAGATGGAATCGTAGTTTGGAACTATGTCAATGTCGATTATAGAACCCGCTCTGAACCAGAAGAAATTATTGAAGCCCTTAAAAAATTGGTTTAAAAACAATAATTAATTTTTCGAATATAAAAAAAGTAGCGTCAGTTAAACTGCAATAGTTTGGTGACGCTATTTTTTTGTAACCTTAATTAATGCAACATTCTTATTATACAATCAGACGTCTGCAATGACGTTTGAAGTTTTGCGATATTTCGAAGAATAAAGTACCTTTGAGAAACGACACAATCTACCATGAATTTAAACCTTGAAACTCCGGCCTTATTATTTTCCGCTACATCATTGATTTTGTTGGCCTATACCAATCGGTTTTTAACAGTCGCAACTATTATCCGTAGTTTGAAGGACACTTACGAAAAGGAAGAAAATCACACTATATTATTAGAAATAAAAAACCTGAATCTTCGCTTAGACCTCATTCGATCCATGCAACTTTTTGGTGTTTGTAGTTTGTTTTTATCCGTTTTTACCATGCTCCTCTTATTTATCAATCAACAAGAAGCTGCACTTTATTTTTTTGGTGCTAGTCTGCTTGGACTATTAGTTTCATTAGGACTTTCTTTCTGGGAAATTAATATTTCAATTGATGCGTTACGCGTCCATTTGAGCGGTATAATCAAAAATAATTCTTAAAGTTTAAACCTTTTTTATTTTTGAGTATCCAATAGTACAGACCTTTGCATAAGTACCTTCGCGTTGACAGTGAAATATACCTACGCTACCTGTAACTAATTTGATACCTAAAAATTATGAACCGTAATTCACTTTGGTCGCTTCGTTTGGGATTTTCGAACAAACAAGCAGCCGCAATAGAAAATTTAGGAATTAAAAAATTTCTAGAGGACTCGTTCAAGAGCTCATTCGATAAAAAAGTCCCTAGTTTTTTGGATGATAGTCCAAAAAGCAGTGAGGACCTCAAAGAATTACGAAAAGCAACTAAAGATGCCGATCCTGAGGTAAAGAAAAAAATTCAAAGAGAAGGTATCCAAACTAATCTCGCCATGAAATCGTGGTGGATTGACAAAATGCGGGATGATGAATTTCCGTTACGCGAAAAAATGACCTGCTTTTGGCAAAATCATTATGTCGCAACCTACCAAAAAGTCAAAGTCAATTATTGGGTGTATCAGCACAATCAAATTTGCAGAACGCATGCTTTTGGAAATTTTCGCGAACTTACAAAAGATATCGTACAATCCAATGCAGTCGTGCGCTACCTTGATAATACCGATAATCGAAAAGGAAAAATAAACGAAAATTTGAGCCGTGAACTACTCGAACTTTTTACCATTGGCATTGGCAATTACTCCGAACAAGACGTTCAAAACGGAGCAAAAGGACTCGCAGGATTAGGCTTAGGAGATTCAAAAGCGATGTATAGAAAAGCCTTTGAAGACAACGATTCCATCACTTATTTTGGTAAAAAAGGCATTTTCAAGGTAGATGAAATAGTGGATATTATTTTCGAACAAAAAAATACACCCTACTATATTACCAGAAAAATTCTTAAATGGTTTATTTACGACGATCCTGACGAAAAACTAGTAACCTACTATGGTGACTATTTTCGAAAAGTGGATTATGAAATCAAACCTTTGCTAGTCAAAATTTTTACCGAAGAATTCGATAAAAACACCGCTGGATCGAAAATAAAAAATCCTATAGAATATAGCTTACAACTGATTACCGAATTAAACATCGATGTACAAAACACCAATTTCTTGGCTTTTTTTCTAAAGCAACAAAATATGGACTTATTCAATCAACCAAACGTTAAAGGGTGGGATGGTGGACGGTCTTGGCTTACCTCACAGGTGTACCTACAACGCAACAATCTTTCCTACATGTTAACTAATGGAAAAGTATTGAATCAAAAAATACTAAAAGACAATTCTAAAATGAATAGTCCAAAAGGTAAAGAACAAAAGGTACATTTAAATTGGGATAAAGGTGATAACAAACAAATCATAAGTCAATTGTCTGACCGACTCTTATTTGATGTCGATGAAAATGCACAAAAAGATTTTGAGTCCGTTTTAAAATATGACTTTGATGAAAATGCTCAAAATGCAGATCAAGCAGTTTTGCGATTATTCAACACTATGATCAAATTACCCGAATTTCAATTAATCTAAAAAGGAAGTATCATGAACAGAAGAAATTTTTTAGCCTTGACCGGAACTTTCACTGGTGGTTCCTTGTTGCTCCCTGATTTTTTACATGCTTTTGGCACGCAAAATAACCTTATAATCGGTGATCAATGTGTTGTTTTTGTACAACTCAACGGAGGGAATGATGGATTGAATACTTACATTCCGTTTGAAGATCCTAACTATTATTTTTTGCGTCCAAAAATTGCTCTTTCAAAAGAAGAAGTTATTGGCTCAAATAATGGAATGGCATTTCATCCTGCTTTGAAAGGATTTGCACAAATACAACAAAATGGAGATCTCTCCGTCTTACAAAATGTAGGCTATCCAGAACCAAACCGTTCCCATTTTCGATCCCAAGAAATATGGCAAACAGCTTCTGCCTCCAATCAATACTTAAATGATGGTTGGCTAGGTCGTTATTTAGACTTACAATGCAAAGAACACAACCCTATTGCGGGAATAAATATAGATAGTACAGACAATTTATCATTAAAAGGTCAAGAACCCAATTCGATTACTGTTAAAGACCCTAATAACTTTAAAATCAAAAAAAATAAAAGTGAGAATACTCAATTATCAAAAAACCCTTCTTTGGATTTTGTTCGAAAAATTGCCGATTCGGTAGTAGAAGGTTCTGATGAAATTCAAAAAGCCTTGGCTAAATCAACATCCGAAGCAAATTATCCAAAAACTGGGTTGGGGAAAAATCTAGAATGGATTGCGCGTTTGGTAAAAGGTAATTTAAATTCTAAAGTATATTATACTTCGCTAAACGGTTTTGACACACATGATAATCAATTACCTTCTCATAAAAGCAAATTAACGGAGCTAAATGATTCCGTTTATAGTTTTTATGAAGATTTGAAGAAAGCCAACTTATTGCAAAATGTAACTGTAGTAGTTTTTTCTGAATTTGGTCGTCGTGTAAAAGACAATAAAAATGGAACAGACCATGGAAAAGCAGCCCCCATGTTTATCATTGGAGGGAATAACAAAGGGAAGATAGTGGGGAACAATCCAAATCTAACCGATTTAGACAACGGTGATTTGAAATACGAAATTGACTTTAGAAGTGTTTATGCCTCCATTTTACAACAAAAACTAAATTTTGATTACACTAAAATAGGCATCAAAAACCAACCCTTAACGGGTTTATTCTAAAGAATAACATAGCAAAAAGCATAAAAAAACCGCTATCTTTACCTGTCATTAAAATAATAAAATGTTAAAAAACAGTTTAATCAAAGGGGTTTTCTTAGTGGGTCTAGGTTCTATTAGTTATGGTGTCCTGGCCACTTTTGTCAAAATGGCCTACCAAGAAGGATATAGTACTGCAGAGGTAACCACATCTCAATTTATTTTAGGCATGATAGGCTTACTGATTATTAATGGGTTTCAAAAAATAAAAAATAAAAACAAAGGATTAAAGGCTTCCAGGAAAGATATTTCTCAACTAATGTTGGCGGGAACTTCTATGGGGTTCACTACGATTTTTTATTATTTATCGGTCAAATATGTTCCTGTTTCTATTGGAATAGTCCTTTTAATGCAGACCGTATGGATGAGTGTCATTCTCGAAGCGATATTAACCAAAAAAATTCCTTCTTCCAAGAAAATAATTTCGGTTTTGATTGTATTGTTTGGAACTCTATTGGCCACCAACTTGTTAACGACAACTTTAAACATTAATTGGATTGGGGTTGGTTTTGGACTTCTCGCAGCTGCCTCTTTTACAACAACCATGTTTACAGCCAACAGCATTGCAACGTCAATATCATCAGCGCAGCGCAGTTTATACATGCTTGCAGGTGGTGCAATTATCGTATTTTCTTTTGCCACCTTTACTCAAACAACTAGCTTTCATTTTGATGTTTTTGTTAAATGGGGCCTCATATTATCATTATTTGGAACCATAATTCCTCCTATTTTAATGAATGCTGGTTTTCCAATAACAGGAATTGGCTTAGGCAGCATTATATCTGCAATAGAATTACCAACCTCGGTTATGATGGCTTATTTCCTTTTAAATGAACAAATTAATTGGACTCAATGGTTGGGAATTACCCTCATATTATTTGCCATCGTAATTATGAATATCTCCAAAAAAGCATAATCGAATTCCATTTACTACCAAAACATGCCTAAAAGATACCTAAAATAAAAAAAAACACTAAATTTTATAAAAAAAACGTTCGTTTCAATGAAACCAACAATATTTTTTATTAATATTGGTAGATAAATAGAATTATCTATCATAACATTAAAACCAATTTGAATTAATTTTCACGTGATGAAAAAGAGTAGCCGAAAAGAACTGAACTGGGAACAAACAGAAAAACTTGTTACATTAGCTCTAGAAGAGAAAAATCCATTTGAAATCATCAAAAAGGAATTTGGTCTAGAAGAAAAAGAGGTTTTAGAGATCATGAAGAAAAAGATGCCTCTTGAGAAATTTGAAATGTGGAAAAAAAAGGCAACCGCCAATAAACCAAAACCAAAACCAATCAAAATTGATGATTTTGATGAAGATTTGGATGGAAAATATTATATAAAGAATAAGTTTGATTAAACTTTGCCAAAGCACTCCAATTGGAGTGCTTTTTTAATCTAAAAAAACTTCTATACCAAACAACTCATGAGTTGTAAATCAATACACATACAATGAAAAAAATACTAATTACCCTTACACTTACCACTTTACTTTGGAGTTGTAAGTCAACTATGGTAAACACTATAAGTCAAAATGAAGTACAAGTAGACATTAACTTAGTCGATATCAAAGATGACAAAGTTATGGTAACCGTTACACCTCCAAAAATCACACAAAACGAAGTACACTTCAGCTTACCCAAAATTGTTCCTGGAACATACTCAGTCGACAATTATGGAAAATATATTGATAACCTTAAGGCTTTCGACAAAAAAGGTAATCCTTTGACAATAGCAAAAACAGATGAAAATACTTGGGTAATACAAAATGCAACTACCTTAAACAAAATCACCTATTTGGTAAATGATACATTTGATACTGAAAAAGGAACTGAGTTTGGTAGTGGTGATATTTTTTCACCAGCAGGATCAAACATCCTTGCCAACAAAAATATTGTATTAAACGCTCATTGCTTCGTTGGATACTTTGATAATTTAATGGATACACCTTATAAAGTTAACATCAGTCACCCAGTTCAACTATCAGGAGCAACTTCAATGATAGATAAGGATACAAGTAAAACAAATGATACTTTTATCTCTTCAAAATATTCGGAATTGGTCGAAAATCCAATAATGTATAGTAAACCAAATTCGACTTTTTTTAAAATCGATGATATGGATATAGAAATTGCGGTCTATTCTCCAACCGGAAAAATAACTGCAGAAAGCATTACTGATAGTATGAAAACCATGATGACTGCACAAAAAAGATTCTTGGGTAACATCAATTCTACCAAAAAGTACACTGTACTCCTTTATTTGTCAGACATGGCGGCCAAAGATGCTAAAGGTTTTGGAGCTCTGGAACATCCAACAGCAACTACTGTAGTTTTTCCAGAATTAATTCCACAAGAGGAATTAACCAAGCAAATGAAAGATGTAGTGTCACACGAATTTTTTCATATTGTAACTCCACTAACGATACATTCAAAAGAAATTCAATATTTTAATTACAATAATCCAAAAATGTCTAAACATTTATGGATGTACGAAGGAATCACAGAATACTTTGCCAACCTATTTCAAATCAACCAAGGGTTAATTACTGAAGACGAATTTTATACACGTATTCAAGATAAAATAAACAGAGCAAATACATTAGATGATACCATGCCATTTACAACTATGAGTGCGAATGTGTTGGTAAGCCCATACAAGGAACAATACCTCAATGTATATGAAAAAGGGACATTGATTGCTATGTGTTTGGACATTATTATTAGAGAAAAAAGCGAAGGCAAACACGGGATATTAGATCTAATGAAAAAACTATCCCACGAATACGGAATAGAAAAACCATTTAATGATGATGAATTATTTGCCAAAATAACTGAATTAACCTACCCAGAAGTAGGTGCATTTCTAGAAAAGTATGTTGCAGGACCTACACCAATTCCATACCAAGAGTATTTATCGAAAGTTGGAGTATCTGAAGTAGAAGAACAAAAAGCTGCACCCATATTTATTAAAGGACAAACACCTTATATCGTTGTGATGCCAAACACTAAAGATATCATTGTTTCACCCTACATGGAGCCAAATGTTTTCTTTACATCTTTACAATTAAAACCCGAAGATCAAATCATCAGCATCAATAATGTAAATTACAACTTAGATAACATCTACGATTTGATTAATAAAAGTGATAAATGGAAAGAAAATGATCCAATTACGATCAAGATCAAAAGAGCTGGTAAAGAACAAACTATTATAGGAAAAGTAAAATTACCTTACGAAGCAGCTGCAACTTTGAAAGCAACAGACAACATCAAGGAAAGCCTTAAAAATGCTTGGTTAAAAGGATAAATACAGTAAAAAAAAAGACCATAGCACTACTGAATTTATAAATTTTCAGCAGCTGATCAAATTTAACTTACATGAAAAACTCAATAATTGCACTTTCTTCTTTTTTACTACTAGCCGCATGTGACAAAAAAGAAGCCAGCGGTAACTTACACATTACCGGAGATATTAAAGGTCTAAAAAAAGGAACATTATACATTCAACGATTTGATAATAATAATTACATTTCAATGGACACCATCAATATTGATGGACAATCAACTTTTGAATCCAATTTAACAATCGACTCACCCGAAATGTTGTATTTACATTTGGACAGAGGAACAACAAATTCACTCGATAACAAAATTTTATTCTTTGCCGAGCCAGGTACTATTTCCATCAAGACCAATCTTGAACATTATTTAGCTGATGCAAAAATAACAGGATCAAAAAACCAGGACATATATCAAGAATACAAAAGCTTGGCCTCAAAAATGAATGATGAAAATTTAAGTTTAATAGAAGCTAAATTTTATGCTGCCAAATTTCAGCAAACAGCAAAACTTGATAGCATTAACAACAAAGTAGCCCAAAATACAAAAAGAAAATATCTATATACTGCCAATTTTGCGGTAAACCATAAGGATGCAGAGGTAACTCCTTATATTGTTTTAACTGAAATCCCAGATATTAACATCAAATATCTAGATACAATACAAAGTACAATGTCTCCCAAAGTGGCAAAATCATTTTACGGCAAACAGCTCATATCCTACATCAGAGAAGTAAAAAACCATAATAAATAGTCCATCTAACCTACTCCAATCAGAGTAGGTTTTTTTTAGCTTTCAAAAGAAATGACTTCATGCTAAACAAATAAAAACTACCATTCAGCATCTAATTATTTGGGCATGTCCCTACTTTCACTACGTTACAGTAGCGTCAGGCTGTACGTTCCAATCTTTTATCCCGCTACGCTTCATAAAAGGATTTCCACTTCCATCCTTCATGCAAAAAACATCTCTATTCTAATCAAATTCTAAACTTCATAACAACTTTATACATAAAAGAAAATGGTTCTTCGCCTAAATTAGTGGAAATTAAAAAAACCATGTAATTTTGGGGGATGGAATTAGATGGATTAGGAATTTTGTTAGGAGTTAAATCT
>NZ_JAOQMX010000066.1 GCF_025960985.1 Flavobacterium psychraerolatum
GCTTGCAACGGATTATATAAATCCTGTTACAAGCGTTTTTTTATTGTCTAAAAAACAATGATAATCAAAATATGCGATGTTTTTCAGTGCCCTCGATATCTTCTAAAGGTCTTTTTTGTATCTATTACTCTTCTTCGTCTTTCTCAATAGCATCTTTATAATCTGGATATAAAAACTTATTGTAGGGAAAACGTGTTATATGAATGTGTCGAACGGCTTCGTAAACACGTTCTCTAAATTCTTCAAAATTCTCTTTATTAGTTGCCGAAATAAATAAAGCATTCGATTCACCTACACGACCCATCCAAGTAGATTTCCACTCTTGTAGCGTATAATGTTTAGCCGTTTTTTCGGTAATTAGGTCATCATCATCAATAGTCAAATGATTGTAAGCATCAATCTTATTGAAAACCATAATTACAGGTTTGTCATTTGCCTTGATGTCCAATAAAGTTTGATTAACAGAGGCAATATGATCCTCAAATTCAGGATGCGAAATATCTACTACATGTAATAATAAATCAGCCTCACGTACTTCATCAAGTGTACTTTTGAAAGAATCTACCAATTGCGTAGGCAATTTACGAATGAATCCTACAGTATCTGAAAGTAAGAAAGGTAAGTTTTTGATCACTACTTTTCTAACCGTGGTATCTAGAGTTGCAAAAAGTTTATTTTCGACAAAAACATCACTTTTACCAACAGCATTCATCAAAGTCGATTTCCCTACATTGGTATAGCCTACCAAGGCAACACGCACCATAGCTCCACGATTTCCGCGTTGGGTTCCCATTTGCTTATCAATGGCTTTGATTTTATCTTTCAACAGAGCGATACGATCGCGTACAATACGTCTATCGGTTTCAATCTCTGTTTCTCCTGGTCCACGCATTCCAATTCCCCCTTTTTGACGCTCAAGATGCGTCCACATACCAGACAGTCTCGGTAGTAAATATTGACATTGTGCCAGTTCTACCTGTGTACGTGCGTAAGAAGTTTCTGCACGTTGTGCAAAAATATCTAGGATAAGGTGGGTTCTATCAAGGACTTTACAATCTTCGATTACTTTGGATATATTTTTTTGCTGCGAGGGTGTTAGTTCATCATCAAAAATTAAGGTTGTAATTTTGTTCTCTTTGACATACAACAAGATTTCTTCTATTTTTCCCGTTCCAACAAATGTTTTGGGATTGGGTTTGTCCATTTTTTGATAAAAACGCTTGACAACTTGACCGCCTGCGGTAAAAGTTAAAAACTCTAGTTCGTCAAGATATTCGTTTAGTTTATCCTCAGGTTGATTTTGAGTGATGATACCAACGATAACCGTTTTTTCAAAATTGATTTCTTCTTTTTCTATCATAATATTGAATAAGTTACAAATTTAATGATTTGCAAACTAGAAATAGGATTTGGTGGACCTAAAATTTAATAACAAGTACAACCATGGTTATTGAACAGATATTAAATTAATATCAAACAAAAGAACAGATCCACCAGGAATTGGTCCCTTAGTATCATTACCATAACCAATACTTGATGGAATTAATAAAACTCCTTTTCCACCTTCCTTAAATTTTTGAATACCTTCCGTCCAACCTGGAATCACTTGATTCAATCCAAAAGATATTCCCTCTGGACCACTTTGATCAAAAGTATTTCCATTGGTAAAATATCCTTTATAAGCTACGGTAACATTCGACTCTGCTGTTGCAGATGCTCCGGTTCCTTCCTCGGTAATTATATAGTACAAACCAGAATCTGTTTTTTCGGCTTTAAGATTATTTTTATCTAAATAGGCCTTAATTTCTTGATCGTTTTTCGTACTATTATCCGTTACTTCAACGGGTTGTTGATTTTGTACTTCATCCTTATTTTTACAAGAACTTAATGAGATTGCCATTGTAATTGCTAAAACTGCGTAATACTTCATAATAAACTTTATTTAATAGGGTTTTCAATATATTCTTGTTCTTCTATTTCTTCGGATTTTTTACCGAGTTTTACTTTTGGATCTTCTTGTGTTCCAGTTACTGTCAAAGGAATTCCAATAATTCCTAGTGGTGGTAACCCCAAGCGCATCTTTATATTCAAACGCCCATCAAAACTAGACGTTCCTTCAATACGAGGTCTAAAGCCTGCAAATTTAAACTTAAATTGGTCAATAGTGATAATATTATTTTTGATTGTCGTATTGATATCTACTTTAGTTACATTTGGATCCTTGATACCTTCAAAACTAGTTGATTTACTCACGTTATTAAACATTTTGAACCCTTTCATCTTCACGTCTTTCACAGACAATATACCTCCACCAGACAATGAAGAATAAATTGGTTTCATGTCTTGATCCAACTTTCCTCTTACAGCATAATCCAAAGATACAATTCCTTGAGCACTTTTGGCTGCAGATGCCATGTTGCGAAACATTTCGATCTCATCATAAGCCCGTTTAATATCAAAGTCTTCTGCTTTAATTTTAAAGTCAAAAAAAGCTCTTTGCATTGTTTCATTATTATAAACAATATCCATTTTGACTGGACTGCCTATAATCTTAAAACCAGAATCTTTCAAAGTTACCTTTGCCTTGTTCATATTCAGGTTTCCAACCAAATCTAATAGGGTAAGTCCCTGCCAATAAACTTTGGTGGCTGTTGCTGCTAAATTCAAATTCAAATTGGGCGGGATCACAATAACTCCCGAGCCAACAGCTGAACTGGTTACTTGTACATCAACCGGTATTGGATCTGGACTTGCAAATAGGAATTCATCAACATAGAAATTTTTGCTTTTTATGGCAAAACTTCCTTTTAAAACCGCTTTATCTGACAGGACAAAATTTATAACATTATTCATCATTCCATTCATCACAAAATCAGACTTTCCGTAGGATGCCGTGAAATTTTTGAAATGCAATTGGTCCTGTTTAAAGGTAAAAAGACCTTCATTTATTACAAAAGCTTTCGGTAAATATTGAGAATGTGTCGTGATGTTGCGTAACAACAAAGTACCACTATTCTTTAATTTTGAATAGCGTCCGTTGCTTGCGTCACTTTGCGAACCCTTCAACGCTAGATTGGCTTTAATATATCCTTTGACATCCAATCCTTTTTGTGAAAACACTTTATAGATTTTACCCAAATCCATTTCGCCGTTAACTTTCAAATCATAATGAATATCGTCTAGATTACCAAAAGATCCTTCTACTTTCACTGGTTTGCCTTCAAAAATAAAAGAAGCTGGATTCATTTGTATTGAAAGAGCTTTGGTAGTACCAACTGGGTTATCCATTTTTAAATCCAAATTAATGTCAGTAATTGGATTGGGATAGTATGGCGTTTTGATCATACCTTTATTTAAATGGATAAACCCCTTAGTTTTGGGTAAGATTTTACCAGCCATGTCATACACTCCATTTGCCGAGATATCTGTATACAAAACTCCTCTAAGATCAATTTTTGAGATACCAAAGGCACGATTCATTTTCTCTAAATCCATATTGGCACGTAAACGTGCAGCAATTATTGGTTTCTTTAATCCTTTAATATCTAAAATTCCGTTCAGGTATTCTTTCCCTAAATTGAAGTAAATAGAATCAATCTTTACGTTGAGTAGTTTGGTATCAAGCGAAGGTAGTTTGGTATCGAAATTCAGAAAAAGATTAGAAGCAGCCACCGGCACTTTATCATAGGCAATCATACCTTTTCGGATTTTCATATTGAAACCTAAATCGGGTTTCTTATTTTTATTTTGGATATAATCCCCTTTTAAAGTCAATAGAACATCGGTTTTACCTTCGATTTTAGTTTTAGACAACCATTGGGTAAATTGTGGCGGAAGAGCTGTAAAAAAGTCATACAAATTACTATCTGTCGATTTGACTACAAAATTCATAGCATATCCGTCTTTGATAAAATTAAAAGTCCCTTTAAAGTCTACTGGTAAATTATTAATTTTCAAATCGTTTTGTTTGAACTCAAATGCCAAGGATGTAGTGTTGATTTTGGTAATCAAGGCTGCGTTGACTTGCTTGTTCTTCAAATATTGTTCTCCTCCAAAGCTGAAATCAAAAGAGTTTATCTTGGCCTCGGTAACCAAATCAAAAACCGATTTTTCTAGGTCTCCCTTTCCAATATAATTAAATCCCCGAGCTTCCATTATTATTTTGGTTGATTCATCATTGTAAACAACCTTAGTATTCTTGATGTCAATTTTCTCTAGTTTGATTGAGGTACTCGAACTTTCGGTTTCAGTAGAACTTTCTTCTTTGGATTTATACACACTGTAATTGGCTTGACCTTGCTCGTTTACTTTGATATTAAAAATTGCATTCGAAACAAATATTTGGTCAATTTTCACTTCTTTATTAAAAATCAATCGCGAAATATTAATTCCAAAAGCCATTTCTTGGGCAGAAATTAAAGTTTCATTTTTATACGGTGCTGCACCTTTTAAATTAAAATCATTTAAGGTCAATGTCAAAGAAGGGAAATGATCAAAAAATGACAAATTAGATTCTTTGAAACCTAACTCCCCTTCTATATTTTCATTGGCGAAAATTTTGATTTGATTGGTGATGAATTCAGGAAATATTTTGGGTAGTAAAAACATTAATGCTAGTAGAGCAAACAGCGTAATACCTGTAATTTTCAGTCCTTTGATTAGATAACTTTTCATCGCCTTAATTTTTTGCAAATGTAAGTCATTTAATCAACTTTAAAATTCTAAAGAAATCATAAATTATTCTAGATTTTTCGCATCTACTTTTCTCCAAAAATCTGCACATCATCCACCTGAAAAGCACCGTCCAAAGCCGTATTTTTACCCGACCCTATGTATTTGAAAGCGATATTAATTTTACCCGTATAACTCGATAAATCCACACCACCCGAACCAATAAATTGGTACCAAGGTGTAGTTTGCTGTGGGACATTAAAATTTAGTTTTATCCAAGTCGCTTTGGAAATATCCAAACCATCAAAATTTTTAGACACATAAAGTTCTAGTGTATTCAAAGGCGAATCTACATCGAGGTGGTGTTGTGCACTCCTGAAGGTTAAGACCTCATTTTTATAAATATCCATATCTATTTTTGGAGAAATCAACCAAGCGATATTCGAGTTGACCTTTGTACCGCTAATCAAAAATTCAGCACAACCATTTCCATTGTACACAGCACCTTTCCAGAACAGAGAACCTGCTTGAACAAGATTAGCCCAACCAGACAAACTCAAGTTACTTTTGTCCACAGCTGTTTGAAAATCTTCTGCAAAAAATGGAGTTCCACGTGCAGTGGTTGGCTCAATGTCTGCCTCTGAGCGTACAACTAATTGGTAATCAACTCCAAATTTGGTTAACACCCCACGGATTTTAACTTTGGTTATAGGAACTAAATTAGATGCAAAACGAGCATAACTACTGGTTCTTAGATAAATTTGATTACCATTTTTATCTAACAAATACCAATTGGTTCCACCTCCCACATTATTAGACTCTTCAAAATAATGACGACCAAGTGCAGTAGATGCAAATTGAACATCACTCAGCTCTACCAACGTATTCAGATTACTATCTTTTAGCAATTCCGGAATTGTCACCGATTTAATCAATTGTCCGTCTGCCAAGGTGGTACAAGATGGATAAAGTATATTTTTATAATCATTTTGCGACAGACGTCCTACAGACGATTCGTTATAAGCATTTGCATAAATACCGCCGACCCGTAAACCACCATAATAAATATCTGTGTATTGATTTTTTAACTTCAAATACACTTTATTTCCTAATCGATAATCCACATATAAGTTACTGGCATCAATTGGCACGCTAAAACCAATGGAAGGAGTAGTGGTGGTTGCCAATGTTTGAAAAGATATTGTCTTAAAAAAGTTTCCGTACTCATCTGTAGAAATAACATAAGCTTCAATAATATCATCATAAGTATATTGTTTCACAACAGAATTCGCATTTTTAACCACCTCAACAACTGATCTATTGGTTTCAAAATCTGGTTGATTACAAACCAATTGAGGAATTTCAATTTCTCCAGGAACACAAGCCCACAACATAAAAAGACAAACAACTGAAAAGTAAAGTAGTGATTTCATAATCATTTTTTTTTAAAGACTAAAATTAAGATTGACGTAATACGTGCGACCGTACCCCTGAAAATATTTGTTTGCAAATGCGGGCGAATTACTAGCAACATCTTGATTTCGTTGCCGAAAATTAGAGTTGCGAGCTTGTTCATATCCTCCTGTTTTATAGAAGGTATCAAGCACATTATTAATACTGAAAAACAACCCCAAATATTTTTTTTGAATGTGCCATGACTTACCACCTATAACATTGAGTAATGCAACTGGCTGTAATTTTTCCTGCTGCAAAAGAATCTTAGCTCTTTCCTCTGTTGCCTCTGGAAAAGGAAAGTTACTCGCTGGATTGATGTAAAATCGATTCGTTCTCGCAATGGGAGAAACATCTACAAAGCGACCGTCTAAATAATTAATATTGGATGCTATCCACCAATATTTAGGATCTCTATATTCCAACCCAAAACTAGCAGCTTGCTGAGGCATTCCTGCTTGTTTGTAGTTTTTGAGTAATGCTGTTCCAAAATCAAAACTAGGATTAGGATTATCAATCGTAGCCAATGCATCATTTGTAATGCTCACATTGGGATTATTAGCATAAATATACTTCCCGTAGGCCAAGGCCATTGTAGTTTTTATAGTCGAATTAATGCTGTACTCAAAACTCCATTCAAGACCTTGATTGCTTTTATTCAAATGGGTCAAAGTCTGTTCTACAAAAGCATTGGTACTAGTATAACCCGCCCCGTTATCAAAGATCCCTTCGGCATAGAAAAAAGAAGTTTGTGTAGCATCTTGTTGCGCAATAGTATAGACTGTTAAACGGGTTTTAAATTTTGGAGTACGATAAAAATAACTTATATCAAGACTATTAATGGTTTCACTTTGCAAATTGGTCACAACCGAATTGTTGAGCCTAGCATTGGGGAAACTACTTTTCAAATTTGGAGCTTTAGTTAGATGTGCTCCGTTAACCGTTACCGATTGCTTCCCCGAAATTTTAAATACCATACCTCCTTTAAAACCAAAATTTTCAAATTTCAGTTTTTCACTTTTACCAAAAGAATTGGATGCGTAAATTCCATTTTTATATAATCCTTCCCTTTGATAATTTGTAGAACTAAATGATTGAGCGAGGTAAAAATCTATTGTTTTATAGTTAAATTTGAACTGAGTAAAAGCATCAAAAGTTTGAGCTAAATAGTTGTAATTATATCCATATGCTTCACCTTTTACTACTTTTCTATTGGGGTTATTCAAATCTGCCTGTGACAGAGTACCTTTGTAGTATGGATCGAAATCTTCAAAATAAGCACCTCCCAATAAATCAATTAATTTTTGATAATTATGAGATTGTAAACTAGAGAACGAAGCCCCAGTATTCATCATCACGTTGTTATTAATTTGAGTATCAAAAAGTGTATTACCCGTAATTGAAATGTCATCAGTACGATCTTCGTACAATACATAATGACTTTGAGTAGGTGCATAACTAATAACTTTTCCGTTTCCATCCAAAATCGGATTTTGATTGGCACGATACAAACTATTCCAATCGATTTGAGGGTTGGTCAAAAATTGCAAACGGCTCTTCTCTGCATTCCCTTCATCTGGCGTAAAAGCACCCGAATATTCACCTTGGTCTGCTGCATAAAGCGAAAGGTAATAGCTTGGTAACTTTCGATAATAAGTTGGGTCTGGACTATTTGCATTTTGATAATCAATATTGCTATTGCTCACCTTGCCAGTCTGATAGACCATACTCGTATTCAGGTTAGTATGATTGTTAATTGTAAAATAATGATTCAACATAAAAATTGGTTCTTCAACCGTCTTGATACGTGCATTTCGTTGTTTTCCATCTTGGAAACCCCAATAAGAATTATAGTTTTTTGGAGCCAGCTGGATTACTTCCTCTGTTTTAGGAGAATTTCTCCCTCTAGAATTGGGAGTGTAGAAACCCGAAAAACTTAAAGAATGTTTGTCATTTATCTTCTTTTCGAGACCTACAAATATAGAATTTCCATCATAAGTTGTTCCGTCAAAATAGCCTTCATTGGCCCAACGTTTTCCTCCCGAAATTACATATGCCCAACCGTTTGACATCAAACCAGATGCATGTGTAACGATGGTTCGCCAATTGTAATTGGTATTCGTTCCCGAAAAAGTAAAACGGGTTCCTTTTCTAAATATCGAAGCCCGAGTATTGATTTCTTGCGTTCCTAAGACTCCTCCAAAACTATAATCGGAAGCTGTTGTACCAATAGTTAGCTCTTGATTGCGTGTCACATCATTGAGTCCGCCCCAATTTCCCCACTGTGGCCTTCCATCATAAAGTTTATTCATCTTTACTCCATTGATTAGTGTTGTTGCTTGTTCACTATCCAAACCGCGCATCTTGAAACGAGCTGCACCCCAGTTGAACGCAGCAGCTTGCTGAAAAGCATCTTTTGTGGATTGTAATAAAACAGAGGTACTCTCAGAACTTCCATTATCATCCTGTACTTCTTCGTCCAGAAGCCGGATCGTATTACTTTGTTGTTCGGTCACAATATCCTCTTCCAAAGCTATGGTGCCTAGCTTTAAGTTTTGACCTTGGCTAATAACTACCGACAATAAAATATCTTTGTAGCCTTGACTGTGAGCCAGTAGCAAATATTCTCCTGCATCATCAACCTCCACTACAAACACACCTTTGGAATCTGTTAATTGCATCCAAATGGTATTTTGCAAAGTCACCACAACAGATGATAAAGGTTGCCCTGATTTGGCATCTAAAACCATTCCTGAGACTTGAGCTTTATTCTGAGCAAAAAGTAAAATATAGGGAAACCCTACAATTAAGGCAAGTAATGGTATTTTCATAAGCAAATCACATTTAAAAAAGTAATATAAAATTCAATAAATAATCGTTGGCATAACCGAGAAGGTATACAAAGTTTAATTAAATTTGTTTTTAAAATGAGTTGCTACTTAGGTAAGTAAGAGGTATTTACAACTAAGCACTAATGTATGTAAAAAACAATATACTTGTTAATAAAATGGTAAAATAGTTAAGTAATCAAAATATAGACTCCCAGAAAGTAGTCAATATGGTGTGTTTTACTAATAATTGCTATACTTATAGCTAAATAAGTGCGTAAAAAAAGGAGTGCAATAGTAAAATTACACTCCTTTTTATATTCTTAATTTTAAATTACTTACTATAAATATAAGCTTCTAGACCTTTTAATTCTTCATCGCTCATCGCTTTGGTTATAGCAAAATTGGCTTTCATCACTTCATATTGACTTGGGTCTACCAATGGTTTTGCATCCTCTTTTAAGAAAGCGATAATACTTCCCCCTTTTTCTTTATAAACCGCTGCGATATCTTTTAGACTAGGTCCAATCAATTTTGTATCTACTTTATGGCAAGCTGTACACGTTCCTTTTCCATTAAAAAGGTCTTCTCCCAACTGTTCAGGAGTCTGAATTTCTGCCGCCATACCTTCAGAAGAAGCTTCTGTAGTTGCAGCTGGTTCTTGTTTGCCAAATGATTCCTCTTCTTGTTTTTTACAGGACATAGCTAAAAAAACCAATCCTAAAATTATTATTTTTTTCATATTTATGTATTTATACTATCAAAGTTAGTATTTAAAAACTGGAGAAAGAATGATATTTATCATCTTATAAAAGATGATAATTCGCTCCTTATTTTCTTAAAAGTATCGCTGCCTCTTTTGCAAAATAAGTCGAAATCAAACTAGCACCTGCTCTCTTAATGCACATTAATTGCTCCATCATGATTTTGTCATGATCTAGCCACCCTTTTTCGGCTGCCGCTTTTATCATAGCATATTCACCTGAAACATGGTAAACCGTAACGGGAACATTTACTGCATTTTTAACTTCGCGAACGATGTCTAAATAAGCAATTCCCGGTTTTACCATTACCATATCGGCACCTTCTTCCACATCCCAAAGTGCTTCTTTAATAGCTTCAATGCGGTTGGCATAATCCATTTGATACGTTTTCTTATCTTTTGGTACTTGGACAGGCTCAGTATTAGTCGTAGTGTCTTTTGGTGCACTATCTAATGCATCACGAAAAGGCCCGTAAAATGCAGAAGCGTACTTCGCTGAATAACTCATGATTCCCACATTATGAAAACCTGCAACATCAAGACCTTGGCGCAAACGCAATACGCGTCCGTCCATCATATCACTTGGCGCTACAAAATCAGCTCCTGCTTGTGCATGTGAAACTGCCATTTTTACTAAGGCTTCGTTTGTCGATTCGTTATCGACATTACCGTTTGCTATGATTCCGTCATGACCATAAATAGAATAAGGGTCTAAGGCTACATCAGGCATCACGACCATCTCTGGGCAAGCAGTTTTAATAGCACGAATGGCGTCTTGCATCAATCCGTTTTCATTCCACGCTTCTTTTCCTGTATTGTCTTTTAAATCTTCGCTGACCTTTACATAAATGTTTACAGCGCGAATACCCAATTCATATAATTCTATAACTTCTTTTACGGTTAAATCTATCGAACGACGAAAGATTCCAGGCATAGAAGCAATTTCTACTTGTACATTTTCTCCCTCTGCAATAAACATGGGAAACATAAAATCTGACGGACTTAATGTCGTCTCACGAACTAATGAACGAATAGACTCATTGGTTCTTAATCTTCTACCTCTTTGTAATGGGAACATAATTTATTTATTTTAGCTCCTTAGGAGCGGTATAATTATAGAAATGTGTGCAAATTTTCGTTAACCAAACCCCTAGATGGTTGGTGTATTATTTTAAATATCATCAAAGATAAATTCATTTTTAAAATCTACATTGAATGCTTGCAAAAAATCAATATATTCTTCTTTGAAGGTTTTCTTTTTATGATGTTCTTCTTGTTTTTGGATGTAATTAATAACATTGGTTAGTTGAGAATGGCTATACGAAAAAGCACCAAATCCCGTTTGCCATTCAAATTTACCGTTAATCCATCCTTTCTCATTTATAAAGCGAGAGGAATTAGCTTTGATTGCTCTAACCAAATCAGACAATGATTTGTCAGGTTTTAATCCAATTAAGATATGAATATGGTCCGGCATTCCGTTAATTGCTATTAATTTTTGACCTTCGTTAGTGGCTATACCCGTGATGTATTTATATAATTCATCCTTCCAAATTGAGGAAACTAAATTTTGCCTTCCTTTAACCGCAAAGACAATTTGGATATATAATTGTGTATAGGTATTTGCCATTTGAAATTGATATTATTTAAAATGTATCATCCCTATGGGATTTACTAAAAAATTACGTCGAATGTTGTTTCCAAATATTTCGTTCTATAAATATGTCATCCCTATGGGATTTATTAAAAATTACGTTGAATGTTGTTTCCAAATATTTCATTCTATAAATATGTCATCCCTATGGGATTTAATCTAATCACGTTAAATGATTCATATTAATATCTCTTGCTATAAATATGTCTTCCCTATGGGATTTAATCTAATCACGTTAAATGATTCATATAATTATGACTCTGCTACGGAATCTTATTTAGCTCCATAGGAGCGGTATAATTATAGCATTGAGTGAATTTACACAAACAAAACCCCAGAGGGGTGGCATATTATTTTAAACATCATCAAAAATAAATTCAATCGTCTATGTAAAATGATTTTATAGATTTATAAAATTATCGATCCTATTGAGCTACTGCAAAAATAAATTGCGTTTTTGAACAATTTGACGGACTCACAGTCGTCTCGCAAACTAATGACGATTAGATTCATTTGTATTTAAGCTTCTGTCTCTTTTTAATGGAAACACATATTCTACTTATGGTTTCGGCTTTAAATCTTTTATAAAATTCTACTAGTCCTAAAAACTATTCAAAGCTTGTATTATGTAATTGATGCTTTATAAATTTCATTGATACTTTTATCGATTACCAGATTGAAATCATCATCAGATTGATTAAAAGATACACCCTCAACTAATGCTCTGGAAAAACTTGCGATTAACCCGCTATTAGCAGATAGCTTTCTATTTGCTTCATCTTTCGAATAGCCTCCTGACAATGCAACTACACGAACAACATTTGGATGAGATTGTAAGTCGGCATAAAAGTTATCAGTCTCAGGAAGAGTCAATTTCAGAATTACTTTTACTGCCTCATCAAGCGCGTCAAGATGCTGTATTAATTCCGATTTTAATATTTCTTCAGACTTTGCTTTCTCACTACTATTAATATCAATTTCTGGTTCAATAATAGGTACCAAACCTTGTTCAAAAATTTGATGGGCGATTAGAAATTGCTGCTTTACAACATTGCGAATTCCTTCACTGTTTGCCTCCTTAATTAAAGAGCGCATCTTGGTCCCAAAAATATTTCTTTCCACAGCACGACTTAGTAAAGCGTCTAGATTTGTGATGGGTTTCATTATTTGAACACCGTCCTTTAGTTCGGATAGGCCTTTATCAACTTTTAAAAATGGTACAATTCCTTTTTTATTCCAAAGATAATCTGCGGTCCATTCCCCGTCAATTTTACGGTCCATTGTATTTTCAAACAATATTGCACCAATTATGAATGAACTATTAAACTTTGGACTTTTAATAATACGGGTTCTCATTTCATGAACGAGTAAATACATTTCCTCGTCATTGGCAAAACTACTTTCTTCAACGCCATATTGAGCAAGTGCTTTTGGCGTACTACCGCCGCTTTGATCTAATGCGGCAATAAATCCTTTACCAGATTTCATTCTCTCTAACTCTGCTGAATATTTCTCTTTTCTATCCATCTTAATAATGTTTAGGTATAATAAATAGTTACACGCTAATTTAAACCCATTCTTTCGGATATTCTAACACTTTGATTAGTTTTTCTTCCTCACTGCCTTCTTCTGGATGATGGTCGTACACCCATTGCACCTGCGGTGGCAAACTCATCAAAATTGATTCAATTCTTCCATTGGTTTTTAAACCGAATAATGTGCCTTTATCGTGAACCAAATTGAACTCCACATAACGACCACGACGAATTTCTTGCCAAGTTTTTTGGGCTGCAGAATACTCCAAATCTTTTCTTTTTTCAACAATTGGAACATAAGCTTGCAAGAAACTATTTCCAACTTCAGACACAAAGCTGAACCAATCTTCCATCTTCATATCATCGGTTGATTTGCAATAATCAAAGAACAATCCTCCAATTCCGCGCGCTTCATGACGATGGGCATTCCAGAAATAGGCATCACACTGTTTTTTATATTTTGGATAAAAATCTGGATTGTGTTTATCACAAGCCGTCTTACACGTTTCATGAAAATGTTTTGCATCTTCTTCGAATAAATAGTAAGGCGTTAAATCTTGTCCACCACCAAACCATTGCTGAATCACTTTTCTTGGACCTGTACTGAGCTCTGTCGAAGTATCGTACATTTCGAAATAACGCCAGTTCGCGTGTACTGTAGGCACCATTGGGTTTCTTGGGTGCAACACCAAGCTTAGTCCGCAAGCAAAGAAATCTGCTTCTCCTACACCAAACATTTTTTGCATCGCTTCTGGCAATTTCCCATGAACAGCTGAGATATTGACACCCCCTTTTTCAAAAACTTTTCCGTTCTCTATCACACGTGTGCGTCCTCCTCCGCCTTCTGGGCGTTCCCAAAGATCTTCTTTGAATTTGGCTTGTCCATCAACAGCTTCTAGTCCTGCTACGATTTGGTCTTGTAAGTTTTGTATGTATGCGAAAAATTTATTTTTCATTTGTATGTTCATATAATTCCATATCCAATGGAAGTTCTCCAACAGGAGTAAATTCATTTAATAATGTCTTTTTCCAAGCAAAGCCATTGTTTAAAGCAACTTGTACACTTCCTAAATTCGTTTTATGAGCGATTATCTGTAAAACTCTTAACTCTAAATCATTATACGCAAAAACCGAAATGGCTTTAACGGCCTTGGTTACCAAACCTTTACCTTCAAAATCATTCCCGATGCAATAAGCAAGTTCACCTACTTTATCTGTCCAATCTATTTTTTTAATGATAATCAAACCCGCAATTTTCTGCGTATCCAATTCTCTAATTGCGAAAGTAAAATTTACTTTTGCATCAATTTCATTATTCTTTTCCTCAATATAAGCTACTGACTTTTCAAAAGTTTCATTACTAGACATCGTAACAGGAAAAAACCGACTAAGTCGCGCTGTATTATCTAATAAAAAAAGATGCAATGTAGTCGCATCTGTTGCTTTTAATTGATCGATAACGAAATTTGGAGAGAACATCATTTATTTTACACTTTTAATTTGACACCAGCGATCTTATTGAATATCCCAAACGAAAAAGCCTTACTCTCTGATTGAATATGCTGATAAATAGATAATGCTTTCCCCTTAAAATCGAATGGATTTTCTTTAGTATAATCAACTAAAAAATCAGCAAATCGTTCCTTATCCTCCCAATCCAAACCGTAGCCACTGAGTAAAGTAATCAAGTCTTCTTCGGATATTTCTTTTAAAATTGTAGTGGACAATTTTAATTTAATTAACTGATTGTCAATTAAACTTGTATCCTCAACATTCCGAAATTTTGGTATAAAAATCAAAGAAATTAAAGTTGTCAACATATTGTCGATCTTTACTTTCTCTTCGTCTCGTAAACTTTTATTCAGCATTCATTATAATTTTTTATCATCATGCAATGTTTATTAAAATAATCTAGTATTTAGGTTTTAGGTTAAAGTCGCTAAATACACCCCTAATCATAAAGAATTTAAAAACACATCTAAAAGGTCAAAAAAGACCTTGGACGAACATATATCTATTTTATTCTAAAGTGTGCTTTTCAGTCAGTAAATCATTTCTTTGAAGGTGGCAAAATATAAAATTTTCTTTACCCGCAAACATTTTTAAAACTTCTTCCCGCTCTACTTTAGTTTCTTTATTGCAAATCAAAGCTTGATAAGACGAAAATCTATAATGTTGAAAATCTAAATCGAAATGATGTTTCGGATTCAGATGTACATACATAACTAAAGATTTAAGGTGCTTTTCGTCATCCAACCTTATTCTTTTAAAATGTTTATCGAACAAACTCCCCGTTCTATCTTGTTCTTTATTAAAAGACTTAGCATAAGAATTAAAAAAATTAGAAAAACTTTGTGTCACCTCCTTTTCTAAACAGCTTACCTGAATTACGAAATGAAAATGATTATCCATTAAACAATACGCAAGTAATCTTACCTTACCTTCTAAATACTTGGCGGATTCAAGTCATAAATGCAACTTGACCATTATTATTTAATGAATGTATAAAAACTTCGTTTGGGGTTTTGTACCCAAATCTTTTCCTAGG
>NZ_JAOQMX010000067.1 GCF_025960985.1 Flavobacterium psychraerolatum
AGACCTACAAAAAAATCCAATAAAAAATTTAAATACTTCTACTCTCAATTCGAGCGCAGTCGAGAAACAACTTATACATCTCGACTACGCTCGATAAGACTAAAATCATATTTGTTTATAGTACATCGATATTTTATGTAGCGAAGACATCAAAGTAAAACATAACCATAAGACCTAAGCACTCAACTTGTCCGTCGGAGCTTGTCGAAGACTTTTATATATTAAAGACAACAAAATAAAAAAATACTGCAAAACTTGAGCACTCAACTTGTCCGTCTGAGCTTGTCGAAGACCTACAAACAAAACCAATAAAAAATTTAAATACTCTTACTCTCAATTCGAGCGTAGTCGAGAAACAACTTATACATCTCGACTACGCTCGATGAGACAAAATTCATATTAGTTTATAGTAGTACATAGGTATTTAATGTAGCGAAGACATCTAAGTAAAACTTAACCATAAGACTTGATCACTCAACTTGTCCGTCTGAGCTTATCAAAGACTTTTACATAATAATGACAGCCAAATGAAAACCTAATTGCAAAACTTGAGCACTTAACTTGTCCGTCTGAGCTTGTCGAAGACTTTTACATAATAATGACAACCAAATGAAAATCTAATTGCAAAACTTGATCATTCAACTTGTCAGTCTGAGCTTGTCGAAGACCTAAAAACAAATCCAATAAAAAATTTAAATATTTCTACTCTCAATTCGAGCGCAGTTGATAAACAACTTATACATCTCGACTACGCTCGATGAGACAAAATCATATTTGTTTATTGTACATCGATATTTTATGTAGCGAAGACATCAAAGTAAGACTTAAGCACTCAACTTGTCCGTCTGAGCTTGTCGAAGACTTTTATATGTTAAAGACAACAAAATAGACTACAAAAAAAACTCAATATTAAAATTGAGACTAAATACGAAATCGATAATGCTTCTGCCTCATAATTATGCCATTCATCGACAATATATAGTCTTATACGGAAATTATAATTGATACCTAATAGTTTTTCTTTAATTTGCGGTAGTATTTGCCTATTTTTATAAAAAACAAGACAAATATGAAATAAATACCATAATCTTTTGGATCAGAGCACCGCTTTTCTAGTTTTTTTTTACGGTAACTCTTTTGAGCTTTGTTTATTACTTATTAGCCAAAAAGTGTTAATATCAAACACAAATTTTTGTTGTAATTTATTTCAGATTAAAAAAAAACGAATCAACAGTACCACTATGAAGCAAACATTACTCTATCATTACAAAGGCCGCTTTTCTGTAAAGGATTGGACTGTTCTGGATTTATTTCAGAAACAAGTAGCCGAACATCCATCGAATGTTGCTGTAGTTTTTGAAGATAAAACACTTACCTATTTGGAATTGGATGTATTGTTCAATCAACTAGTGAATTATACTTTTGCTTATAATTCTGTTAACGGAGACAGCTCAATAACTAGTATCAATTAATTATGGATAAAGCAAATTATACCATAGCCGGACCTACCGTAACTTATCCAGAAAGTACTTTACATGAACTTTTTGCTAAAAGAGCTGCGTTTGCTCCACATGCCATAGCACTTGAGTATCACAATGAAAAAGTTACTTATGCTGCTTTGCATGAAACAGCCAATAAAATGGCCAACTACCTTTGGACGCAGGGATTGCGACCAGGGCAAATTGTTGCTATTTCATTGGATCGCTCACCTGAATTAATTGCTGCTCTTTTTGGAATTTTGCAATGTGGTGCTTCTTACGTGCCTATTGATAGCAGTTACCCTGAAGCAAGAATTCAAATGATTATTGAAGATGCTACTGCTTCTTTTTATGTTGGTGCAAACACATTTGTAAAAGCTACGCCTAGACTTGTAGCAATTACAATTGATGAAATTTCGAAAGCAATACGAAATGGATCAACTGCACCATTAAATACAAATGTTTCCACAGCTGCTCCAGCTTATATTATTTATACTTCTGGTTCTACGGGGAAACCAAAGGGAGTTGTAGTAGCACATAATAATGTTATAAATCTAGTTTATTCTATGGCGTCTGTTCCAGGAATAGATTCCAATGATAAAATATTTGCCATTACTACCATTTCTTTTGATGCAATGGTAATGGAAATTTATTTACCGCTGCTTTTTGGTGCTTGCGTAGTACTTGTTGACGAAGAAACAAGAAGGGACGGCCAACTTTTATTAAAGAAAGCAGCAGAAGACAAAATAACTTTAATGTGGGGAACTCCAAGTATTTGGCAAATCCTGTTGGATTCGGGCTGGGAAAACCCTTTACCTATAAAAGCTTTGATTGGTGGTGAACCTGTTCCATTAGCTTTAGCAAATGAATTAATTACAAAATGTAGTTCGTTATGGAATATTTATGGCCCTACCGAAACTACCGTTTGTTGTTTATCGACTCAAATTACAAAAGAAGACGATCCAATTACTGTGGGGAAACCCGTTGCTAATACTCAGATATATTTATTAGATGATGAAAGAAACAGGGTCGAAAGCGGAGAGATTGGAGAGATAGCCATAGCTGGTCATGGGGTATCATTGGGGTATTTAAACAGACCAGAATTAACCAATGATCGCTTTATTACGAATCATTTTCAATCTGATGCCACTGCTAAGATGTATCTTTCTGGAGATTTAGGAAAAATTTTGCCAAATGGCGAAATTCAATGTCTTGGCAGAATCGACCAGCAAGTAAAGGTTCGTGGTTACCGTATTGAATTGGGTGAAATTGAAGCGGTGCTTAATGAGCTGATCGAAATAAAAAGAGCTACTGTTGTCGTTACTTCTGCTATTGGTGGAGTAGAAAATTTGGTAGCCTATTTACAGTCGACTGATGCTAATCAAGATACAGGAGCTATTCGTGCTCAATTATCAGCTTTGCTTCCGGATTATATGATACCTACCTATTTCATGTGGGTCACAGCATTTCCTATAACCACTAATGGTAAAATTGATAAAAGTAATTTACCGCTTCCTGAATATGTTCGACCAACATCGGCACCTCTCTTTAGAAAAGCAATTACCAAAACAGAGCAAGCCATTGTTAAAGTTTGGTCTGAAGTGTTACAGATTCCTAGTATTGGAATGGATGATAACTTCTTTGAGATGGGCGGAACCTCTCTATTAACCCAGCGAACCGCGAGTTTTCTTAGAAAAAAACATGCTTTCACTATTTCTGTTACCAACATCTACCAATATCCAACGGTAGGTAGTTTGAGCTCGTTTTTGGAACCAACAATAAAGAAAGAAGCAAAATTTGATTTTTCGAAAACTAAAAAAAATATCCGAACCGATGCTGTTGCCATCATTGGCATGGCGGGTCGCTTTCCTGGTGCCAAAACCATTCCTCAACTTTGGGAGGTCTTGAAAAACGGAAAAGAAACGATCACTTTTTTCAAACGCGAAGAATTGGATGCGGCTGTGCCTGATAGCCTGCGCAACGATCCTTTGTATGTAGCGGCGCGCGGAATCATTCCGTCAGCGAATCGTTTTGATGCGTCCTTTTTTGGTATTAATCCAAAATTGGCCGAAGTGATGGATCCACAGTTTCGTTTATTTTTAGAAATTGCATGGGAAGCACTAGAACAAACGGGTTATTTACCAGCGCATTACAAAGGTAAAACCGGCGTTTATGCAGGTGTGGGAACCAATACCTATTATAAGAAAAACATACTTCCGAATGCTGCCATTTTAGACCAAATTGGTTACTTGCAAGCAGAGACGGTTAACGAAAAAGATTATATTGCCTCTAGAACCGCTTATCAATTGGACTTGAAAGGGCCTGCCGTGAGTATTCAATCGGCTTGCTCTACTTCGCTCCTAGCCATTGCGCAGGCGGTAGAAGCGATTCGAAACGGCCATTGTGATCTTGCCCTCGCAGGAGGCTCCAATATCACAGCACCCATCAATAGTGGTCATTTGTACCAAGAAGGTTCGATGTTGAGTAATGATGGGCACTGCCGATCGTTTGATGCTGCCGCAAAAGGAACCGTTTTTAGCGATGGTGCTGGTGTAGTACTTTTAAAAAGTCTAGAAGCCGCTCAAAAAGATGGTGATACAATTTATGGTATTATTAAAGGAGTTGGAATCAATAATGATGGTGGAAACAAAGGGAGTTTTACAGCTCCTAGCACCGAAGGGCAAGCCGATGCTATTGCGCAAGCGATGCAGGATGCCAACATTGCACCCGAAACCATTAGCTATGTAGAAACGCATGGTACCGCTACTCCATTGGGGGATCCTATTGAAATTGAAGGTTTAAAAATGGCTTTTGGCCCTGTGCCCGAAAAGGAATCTTGTGCTATTGGTTCTATCAAAAGTAATATGGGGCACCTTACTGCTGCGGCAGGGGTTGCTGGATTGATCAAAACCGTTTTGGCGATGTACCATCAACAGCTGCCTCCGTCTTTGGGGTTTGAAAATCCGAATCCAATTATTGATTTTAAAAACAGTCCGTTTTTTGTTACTACCCAATTGAGAGATTGGAAATCAACTACCGATTTGCCTTTACGTGCAGGAGTAAGTTCGTTTGGTGTGGGCGGAACCAATGTCCATTTGGTAGTCGAAGAATATCCGCAACAAAGTAAAATATCCGGCCCTAGTCGTCCAGAGCAATTGCTGTTATGGTCAGCCAAAACAGCGTTTAGCGCACAAGGCTTTCAAATGGAATTGGGGCAATTCTTAACTACGGAAACTGAAATTTCATTAGCAGATGTTGCCTACTCTTTACAAAAGACCCGTCAGCGTTTTGCGCACCGCTCTTTTTTGGTGGGGAACACAAATGTTGAATCGGCAAACCAATTGCTTTCGATACAAAAAACTAGTATTAAATCGGCTGAGCTAAAATCGGTACCGTCCGAATTGGTTTTTCTATTCCCTGGCCAAGGATCACAATACCCTCAAATGGGAACGGCCTTGTACCAGCATGAAAAAGTGTACCAAGAGACGATTGATCATTGTGCAGAACTTTTGAAAAAAGACCTTCTTATTGATATCCGAACGGTTTTATATCCAGAACACCCCAGTCCGGAAGCAGAAGCGCAGTTGAAAGACACGCGTTTTACCCAACCGGCTTTATTTGTTACCGAATATGCGTTGGCACAACTCTGGAAAAGTTGGGGAATACATCCCACCGCCATTTGTGGTCATAGTATTGGGGAATTTGTAGGTGGTGTGCTGGCTGGAATTTTCAGTTTGGAAGATGCTTTACATTTGATTGCCTTACGAGGTCAAATGGTGAGTGAACTGCCAACTGGAACTATGCTTTCTGTTCGAATGAGCGAAGAGGAACTACTCGCCATTTTACCCAACACACTCTCACTTGCAGCAGTAAACTCGCCTATATTGTGTGTGGTAGCAGGTGAAGAAAATGAGATTTTATCTTTTTCGAAAATAGTACAACAGGCAGAAATTGCCAACAAACAGCTATTTACGAGTCACGCTTTTCATTCACACATGATGGATGCTGCTGTGGGGCCATTTGAAACTGCTGTTCGAAAAATAAAATTAGGAACGCCTACCCTTCCTATTACCTCATCGGTAACGGGAACATGGCTTACAAATGAACAAGCAACCGATCCAACCTATTGGTCCAACCATATGCGCGAAGCCGTACGCTATAGTCCCGCGGCAAAAACGTTACTAACGTTGGATGATCCAACATTTTTAGAAGTAGGTCCTGGGCAAACATTAACGGCTTTAACCAAGCAACAAGGAGCGGGAAATTTGATCGCTGCTTATACAAGTCTACCCTTGCCAAAAGAAAACGGGAACGATTACCAATCGATTTTGACCACCATGGGCGAATTATGGTTGAGAGGATTTGAACCCGATTGGGAGGCTTTCTATCAAGAGCAACAACGACAGCTTATTGCGTTGCCTAGTTATGTTTTTGATCGAAAACCTTGTTGGATTGATCCTCCCAAAGCGGCACCAATAGCAGCATTGGCAACACAAAATGAACAACTATCTATCGAAGCTCCACTAGTTACTGAGCCGACAAATGACCTATTACCTATGAGAAAAATTACTATTTTAAATCAAATTGCAGCTGTTATCAATCAAACTAGTGGTGTAGAATATCCGGAAGATGCTACTAGCTATTCGTTTCTTGAATTGGGGTTGGATTCCTTGACCCTAACCCAATTGGCTATTCGATTAAAAAAAGAATTCAAACTCCCCATTACGTTTCGTCAACTTAATGAAGGACTAAGTTCACCCGATTTGTTAGCCGACTTTTTGGATGCGCAACTTCCTCCTGAACCTGTAGCGATGGCTCCAGCAGCTGCTCCTATAGCGCAAGTTACTCCTATGGCTGCGCCAGCTGCTAGCTATACTCACCCTATTAGTTCTGAACAAAACAATACAGCGTTGGGATTGATTGCACAACAAATTCAGCTACTAGGCAAGCAAATAGAATTGCTTCAAGGCGCACCGATTCAATTACCAACCACTAATCATCAAGAGGCAGCACAACAAATGCCTCAGCTGATACTTGCACAAAATACAAACGCAGATAGTAGAACAGCCAACGAAATTGTTGAGCATTCAAAACCTTTTGGTGCATCGCCAAAAATTGAAAAATTAGCAACCGAATTAGCGCCCTCGCAAGCTGCCTTTTTGGCCCAACTTGTAGCAAGCTACACTAAAAAAACAGCCGCTAGTAAAACCTATGCACAAAAGAATCGAAGTATCATGGCCGATCCAAGGGTGGTTACTGGCTTCAAACCCCTAACCAAAGAGATGGTTTATCCTCTTGTTATTGAAAAATCAAGTGGTAACCAATTGTGGGATCTTGATGGCAATCAATATTTAGATGCATTGAATGGTTTTGGATCTTGTTTTTTTGGTCATCAACCTGATTTTATAAAAGAAGCGCTTCACCAACAAATTGAAAGTGGTTTTGAAGTAGGACCTCAACATCCCCTTGCCGCAGAAGTGTGCGAACTTTTACTTTCGTTCACCAACCAAGATCGTGCAGCCTTATGTAACACAGGATCAGAGGCGGTATTGGGTGCGATGCGCATTGCGCGTACCTATACAGGACGCTCTTTGATTGTAGCTTTTACAGGTTCCTACCATGGAATCAATGATGAAGCATTGGTACGTGGTTCGAAAAAAGGAACGAGCTTTCCGGCTGCAGCAGGAATTATGTCGGAATCTGTTCAAAACATGCTCCTACTGGATTATGGAACAGATGAAAGTTTGCGCATTATCGCAGAAAGAGCCGATGAAATAGCCGCTGTACTGGTAGAACCGGTACAGAGTAGACGACCAGAATTTCAACCGATTGCATTTTTGAAACAATTGCGTGCGATGACAGAACAAAATGACATTGCCCTTGTATTTGATGAAGTGATCACAGGCTTTAGATCGAATCTCGGCGGTGCACAAGCGTTGTTTGGCATCGAAGCCGATATTGCAACCTATGGTAAAGTAATTGGCGGTGGAATATCTATCGGAGCTATTTTGGGAAAACGAAAATACCTAGATACCTTGGACGGTGGTCAATGGAGTTTTGGAGATGATTCGATTCCGGAAATTGGGGTAACTTATTTTGCAGGAACGTTTGTACGCCATCCGTTGGCACTTGCAAGTTGTAAAGCCTCCCTACTTCACTTGAAAAAACAAGGTCCTGCTTTGCAAAATCGATTGAACGCCATGACCGATCGATTGGCTGCGGAACTAAATGCTTATTTTAGTTCGAATGGTTTGCCGATGGTAATCAATCACTTCAGCTCGCTATGGCGCATGAAATTTAATGATGACGTTCAATACACTGATCTCCTTTTTACGGTATTGCGAGAAAAAGGAATTCATATCATGGATGGTTTTCCGTGCTTTTTGACTGAACCGTATACCGATCAGGATATCGATTTTATAATTAGCACAATAAAAAAATCAGTAGAGATTATGTTGGATTCGGGTTTCTTTGCGAATAATCATAAAATCGAAACTATTAGAACTGAGGAGAACCTGAATAAAAATAGTCGTATCAATCAACCACCCGTACAAGGTGCGAAATTGGGCCGTGACGCAGAAGGCAATCCTGCTTGGTTCGTTCTTGATGGTACCAAAAATGGTGAATACATTAAAATTAATTTATAGTAAGCAGCAATTACAATACTGGTTAAATACCCCCAACCTACTATCTTAAATAGTACATAGCCCCCAAATATGATAGATACAATTACTAAATTTGATCCGTTTGCAGGTCCTGAAATAGAGCGAGTTCTTTACACTACAAAGGCACAGTCTGAAATTTGGAGTGCGTGCTATTTTGGTGGCCAAGATGCAGCAAGGGCTTATAATGAATCTATCACAATTGAATTGCAGGGTTCGTTGGATTTGCCAGCGATGGAGTTAGCTATACAAAATTTGATTAAACGTCATGAAGCATTAAGAGCTAGTTTTAGTACAGACGGCGTATACATGACCATTTACAGCTACGCCCCGATTGAAATTAGTACAAATGATTTATCAAATTTAAGTGAAGAAGAGAAAAGACAAGCTGTAGAAGATTATACCTCATCTGATGCTCACTTTATTTTTGATCTTGTTAACGGGCCATTAATTAAAATAGGAATAGTAAAACTATCAGGTACAAAACATAATTTGGTAATCACAGCACATCATATCATATGTGATGGTTGGTCTATTGGAATTATGCTGCAAGATTTGGGGCTACTGTACTCTGCTTACAGTGAACATATAACGCCGAACTTACCAGATGCAATTCCGTTTAGTACCTATGCCGATGAAGAATTGCTGTTTGAAGTGAGTAATGAAAACAAAGAAACCGAAGCATTTTGGCATGCTGTTTACAAAGATACAATTCCAGTAGTTGACCTTCCTACAGATCATCCTAGACCTTCACTGAGAACCTACAAGAGCAAGCGCTTAGATTTTGCTTTGGACCCGTCGTTATTACTAAAACTGCAGCAAACAGCTCGTTCCAATGGCGCTAGCTTTGTCACTACCCTACTAGCTAGTTTTGAGATCTTTATGTACCAATTAACAAACCAAGAGGATTTAGTTATAGGCTTACCATCTGCCGGACAGCCCGTTGTTGGTATGAACCATTTAATGGGACATTGTGTAAACTTATTACCCTTACGATCTAAAATAAACGCTAATATTTCTTTTACCGATTATTTAAAGGGTCGAAAATCGGAACTCCTTGATGCTTATGATCATTCTCAACTAACCTTCGGTCATTTATTACAAAAATTAAATGTTGCACGTGATCCTTCGCAAATTCCATTAGTGCCGGTCGTTTTCAATATAGACATGGGAATGACCAGAGGTGTCCATTTTTCTAATCTAACTTATAATTTAATTAGTAATCCAAGAGCGTATGAAGCTTTTGAGTTGTTTGTCAATGCGAGTGGCGATGATAAAAACTTGATAGTTGAATGGTCTTACAATGCGTCACTTTTCGAGTCAGAAACCATAGAAAAAATGATGCTTTCGTTTGAGAAAATCATACGGAAAATAGTTGAAAATCCTACAGAAACAATTGGTGAAATTATTTTTCAAGATTTTTCGACAGCATATCTAGCTTTAAACAACACGGCCAGCAACTATCCTGATATAACACTTTTTGATTTAATTAAAGTTCAAGCAAACCAAACGCCAACTAACGTTGCAATAGCATTTTCTAATATAAACATTACCTATGCTCGACTGAACAAAGAAATTAATCAAATGTCTCATTATTTTAGGGAGCTAGGAGTCGCACATGGTAATTTTGTTGCGGTGTCAATGCCTCGATCTCCTGATTTGATTATAACTTTACTTGCTATTACACAATGTGGAGCAGCTTATATTCCGCTTGATCACGAATATCCTTTGGCTAGACTTCAGTTTATGATGGAGGATTCCCAAGCTAAGTTTTTAGTGACTACTTCTGATTTAGCTACTAAGTTACCACAACTAGCTGTAACCATCTTAATTGAAGATGCTTTAACTGTTTTACCTAATTACCCTGATACTGCGCTTAATAATCAGGTTATTCCAAATGATATTGCCTATGTTTTATATACCTCTGGATCTACAGGAAAACCAAAAGGAGTTTGTGTAACACATAAAAATCTAGTCAATTTTCTGTTCAGCATGTCTAAAAAGCCTGGTATAACTGAAAATGACAGACTACTTTCGATCACAACTATCTCTTTTGATATTGCAGGATTGGAATTGTATTTGCCGCTGATAAACGGAGCTACTTTGGTACTAGCAGATCATAATCAAGCTAGAGATGGTCGCCTTTTATTACCACTGTTAGAAGACAAAAATATAACGATTTTACAAGCAACTCCTACCACTTGGCAAATGCTAATGGAGGCTGGCTGGGAAAAACCATTACCCATAAAAGCATTATGTGGTGGAGAACCATTAAGTAATGAACTAGCCCGAAAACTAGTTCAAAAGTGTGACAGTGTGTGGAATGTCTACGGACCAACAGAAACCACAATTTGGTCTAGCTTAAAACAAATAAAAAATGCAGATGAGGATATCACTATTGGTACACCTGTAGCGAATACGCAAATTTATATTATCGATGAACGAGGTCAACTTGCAGCTCCTGGTAAAATTGGAGAAATTGCTATTGCTGGTGATGGTGTTGCACAAGGATATTGGAACCGACCTGAATTAACTGCTGAAAAATTTGTAGTTAATCCATTTTCAAACAACACAGGTAGTTTGCTATACCTCACTGGGGATTTAGGTAAAATGCTTCCAAATAATGAGATAATCTGTTTGGGGCGTAATGACCAACAAGTTAAAATTAGAGGTCACAGAATTGACCCTGGTGAAATTGAACAAGCATTACTTGCATTGGAAGGCATCAAATATGTTGTTGTTTTAGCAAACGAAAACTTTTTGAATGCGCATATTGTACCAGATACATCCCTTGCGATTGCGAAGGAGAAAATACCCTCATGGCATAAGCAACTTTCTTCTCAATTACCCTCTCATTTAGTACCTCATGCTTTTATCTTACTTACTGAATTTCCGACTACACTTAATGGTAAGATCGATCGTACGGCATTACTACAATTCAAGGAGGAACAAAACAGTTCAAAGCAATTCACTGCACCAACAAGTACGATGGAGATACTTGTTGCTGATGTTTGGAAAGAATGCTTACAGTTGGACCAAATTGACATTCACAGTAACTTTTTTGAAATAGGAGGACATTCACTTGTCGCTGTGAAAGTAATGAGTAAACTCGAAAAAACAACAAAAGAACGATTACCACTATCTGCATTATTTGAGTATTCAACCATAGAAAAATTAGCTCTTTTACTAACAAAAGATAAAAGTGCAATAAGTTGGGACTCTCTTGTACCCATTAAGCCAAATGGAACTAAAACTCCCCTGTATATTGTACATGGGGCAGGATTAAACGTTTTAATTTTTAATGCATTAGCAAAAAATCTAGACAATGATCAGCCTGTTTTTGCTTTACAAGCAAAAGGATTGAACGGAATTGATGAACCTTATGATACTATTGAAGAAATCGCTGCGTATTACATTGATTGCATCATGAAAAATAATCCCAATGGCCCTTATGCACTTGCTGGTTACTCATTTGGAGGTATAATAGCCTATGAAATGGCACATCAATTTAGTTTAAAAGGGAAAAAAATTACAATGGTAGGATTATTAGATACCAATGTAAATCCACAATATTATTACAGCGACCCATTTGAAAAAAAAATGGCTAAATTAATAAATAAATTTAAAAATCATGTTTGGGTATTAGGAACGATGTTAACGAATTGGGAACAAATGAAAGAGCGGTTCGACACAAAATTAAATGAATTCAAAAACATAAAGAATAAAATTTTTTCACAATCAAATGAAAGTCAAAATAATCAACAAAAACTAGATGATGCAAACGCTATAGCTAGTAATAAATACCACTTAGTTCCTAGAGCTTATAAACTTGATTTATTTCGTGTTAATGCTAAATATATTTATCGACATAATAGACGTACTCTAGGCTGGAAAAGAGTTGCTTTAAAGGGTGTAGAAGTACATGATATCCCAGGAAGTCATTTTGAATTGTTTGCACCACCACACGATAAAATATCAGCACGTATCATTCAAGATGTACTTGATCTAAGAAATGCATCATTATAATTCTAATTTTTGATTGTTAATTTAAATTATCGAATTAGAAGTCTTATTTTGAAAATTAGTTTAAACTTTAAATTGTAACAATAGAAAATTCAAGATTCAAAGATGATTACAATTCATCAATCACCTTAGCATCTTTGCGCTTCCAAACAACAAGACAATAGTCCAAATAACTAGATGGCTAACTAGACCAAAAGCATGGGGAAAGTAAAAATTAACATATCGACAATTCCCTTGCTAGAAGATTATTTATCTCTGCCATTACAATCCATTTTAGAGCAAGAGGACCTATTTATATTTACAATTTTTTTACCTGATTTTTTCGAATTAAAAGAGCAGTTGAAAAACTACCTCACAGTGGAGGAACAGAACAAAGCCTACCGCTTTTACAAAATTGTAGACCAAAATCGATTTATAATTTACCGATCGATTTTAAAAATAATTTTAGCCTATTTTACTCAGAAAGAAATTCATAATCTAAGGTTTGACACAAAAGCAAATAAGAAGCCTTATCTAATAGATGCACCTTTGCTTCATTTCAATATTTCACACGCAGAAGACTATGCAGTTATTGCAATAGCACAAACTGAAGTAGGCGTTGACATTGAATATATTGATAAAAATTTTGACTTTGAGCCCTTAATTCCTGAAATTATTAATACAGCCGAAGGAAGACTACTGGAAAAAAGTGCAAACAAAAAGCGAGATTTTTATACTTCTTGGACACGAAAAGAAGCATTGGTAAAAGCAACAGGGCAAGGTATTGATGATTGCTTCCAATCTATTCCTACACTTGATGGTCAGCATGAAGGAGTTCTAAAAGTAGATCAAACTAACAACAATTGGACAATTAAAGGTTTTGAAGTAGAGGCACAATATATGGGGGCTATTGCCTACAAATACCTTCCAACGGAGGCTAAAAACATTAGATTTCACAAGTTCTTACCCGACTTAGAACATTACTTTAAATAAGTATTTACAACCACCTAAAATCAAAAGTTAATAAATGCTCTTGAATAGTAGTACCACCTTAAAGCGCCTTATTTTACTTCTTTAAAAAACATAGAAATATCAAACTTCAGAATGAATTCTGGCGAAACACCCAAAACTTTTGCAATTTCAATCAGTTTGGATACCGTTAAATCAACGTCACCCCTTTCGATCTTACCATAGCCGCTCATGCTCATGTTTAAATCTGCCGCCACATGTTCTCGAGTTAGATTTTTTAATTCTCTTATTTTCCTTATGTTTATGTATACTTTCGTTTGACTCATAAAAATAATTTTATTGCTTTTACTTCTTATGCTGTAATGCCTTCCAATTTTCAATACCCATGAAAAAAGATTTTCCGATGTTCAAATGTACTAAAAATACCTGATTAAGGAGAAAATACCCTTAAAATACTTTATTATTTTGAAATCAAAAACAATAAAGGTTCTTCGCCTAAATTAGTGGAAATTAAAAAAACCATGTAATTTTGGGGGATGGAATTAGATGGATTAGGAATTTTGTTAGGAGTTAAATCTC
>NZ_JAOQMX010000068.1 GCF_025960985.1 Flavobacterium psychraerolatum
CAGAGAACTCTATGAGATTTTGACCTTTAAAAATTTCCATTATTTCTATGTTTTTCAATACTTTAAAGATATGAATTTAACTGCTTACCTCAAAATATTTAAATCTCTTTTTCAAAAAAATGCTACTGTATTATTTAAAAAATCCATTTTATTAGCACATCGATTATTTACTATTCGATCAGTTCTAACCCTTTGACTTTATCGTATACCAAAAAAGACTCAAAACCTCTTCGAAGAAAATAATCACAGAATTTTTTTCGTTTTTTTAATGCATTTCTTTCAGCTATAGTATCCCAATATTTCTGAGACCAAATCTCGAAATTAGTATGATACTCCCCCTCTATTTCCTTAAAAGCAATCTTAATTAAAGTTTGATTGATTTTTCGAAATTTGAGTTCGTTTGTAATTCGGACTTTCCCCCAATGCTTAATGCGGTGTTTTCCTCTGGCGAAACTACATGCAAAACGTTCTTCGTTTAGAAAGTTATCAGCGATAAGCTGACTTACAACAACATCTATTTCATCAGACTCCATTTTCATTTCCCATAATTTAGAAATCACTTCTTGATGACAACGGTCCTGGTAGGCGCAGTAATGTTCTATTTTTCGTTTTACTTCTTGGAGAATGTACATTGCTAATATGTAGTATTTTTTGAAAGCGAAAAATACAAAATTAAGGGGAGATTATCATTTTAAATTTCTATTACAAAACATTTATTATCAAATATTATTCTTAAAAAAACTTAAAGCATGTATTTAATCGATAAATAAAAACTATCATCGAATTTTATTCGTATATACTTTTAAAAGCTTTTCTTTGCAAATTAAGAAACTTGATTAGCCCCAAAATCAAATTCACTTATTATGAAACACCTATTTACTACAAACCGATTTTCTTGTATTTATATTCGGTTCACATTTTCAAATAATCGAAGCACAACTGTCCAAACTTTTAGAACGGCAAACACCTCATCATTAGTTCTACAAAAATTTGAATAGTTTTTAATATTGGCCTATTTTACCTCTATTAAATTCTACAAAACAATAACTATACTTAATTATTTAAAAAATATTTTTATATAATTACTATAATATCGAATATGAAAGCACTTCAAAAAAAGATAAATATATTATTTATTATACAATCATCAAATACATTTTATACATTTTTAATAGTATTGTTTAGCTCTATATTTCCCGTTATTTCTTATGCCCAATTAGCTACGCCAACAGGAACAGTCACAAATTCTACTTGTTCCAATACTGCAACTGGTTCAATTTCTATTACAAATATGACTACCGCAAATGCACTTACTTTTTCAAATGCAAGTAATAATTATGTTAATTTAGGAAGTTCATTACTTAGTAATAAAGGCAAATTCACTTTGGAAGGTTGGATACGATTCAAATATGCAGATTTAAGCGGAAAAACTAGGATGAGTTTATTTGGTCAAAATAATACTTTAGAATTTGGTTTTTCTAACGCAACAACTATTGAGCTATATTCGCCCGTTACAGGTGCAGCTACAGCAACAATCCCTACTGGGCTGAATGAATCTAAATGGCATCATATTGCCGCAGTTGGGGATGGAAGCAATATAAAAATTTACTTTAATGGTATACTGTTGAGCACAACAACTGCTGTCAGTAGTAATTACGGAAGCGATACCACCTACAATTCCAAAATTGGAGGTGGAGTTATAGATGCAACTGGAGGCTCCTTTCCTGGAAGTATTATGAAAGTTGGTTTATATAGCACCGCGTTATCTGCTACAGAGATTACTAAATTGGCTAATTGCCCGAAAACTTACACTGGTTCTGAAACAGGACTTATTGCAGCTTACAACTTTTTTGATGGTTCTGGACTAACTTTGACTAAACTACCAACGGGTACTAACGGTACGCTTGAAAATTCGCCAGTATGGTCTAACCCATACAACTATGCATGGACCGGCCCTTCTGGATTTACTGCAGTAACAAAAAACATATCATCATTAGTAGCTGGAAACTACTCCGTTACTGTTTCTACTGGAGGAATCTGTACTGAAACAAAATCATTCCTAGTCGAATCTTCCACAGTTGTTCCTGCAATAACCAATATGACAGCTACAATATGCAACACTGTTGATTTCACGAGTACACCAGTAAATGGCACAAACGGTTATGTCCCCGCTGGCACCACCTTTTCGTGGTCTGCCCCAGTAGTTACTGGAGGTTTAACAGGAGGACTAGCAAGCTCAGGATCACCTACTAGCATTACTGGAACTTTGACAAACCCAACAACTACTGCACAAACAGCAACTTATACAGTAGTTCCATATGTATCAGGTTGCACCGGAAATACGTTTACGCTCATAGTAACAGTAAATTCACCCGGTAGTATAGGTAATACACAAACGATATGTAGTGGTACTGCTCCTGCCGCTATAACATCAACAGCACCAGGTACTGGATCGGGGACAATAAGTTACGAATGGCAAACGGACACTAGTGGAAGTTTCACAACTGTTACTGGCGCTACGAATGCTACTTATACCCCACCCGCATTGACAGCTACAACAAAATACAGAAGAAGAACACTTGCAACAAGTGGTGGAATTACCTGTTATTCGGATTATTCAAATGAAATAATTATCACTGTAAGAAATCCAATCCCGCTTAATGTAAGAACAGATACAAATCCAACATGTGATGGTTTTATTGCAAGATGGAATATCGCCTCTGCATCATTAAGTCCTGATTATTATATTGATATTGCTACCACATCAACATTTACTGCAGGTACTTTTGCACCGGGTTATAATAATACTAATCTTGGATATACAAGCAATCATACAGTAACAGGATTACAACCCAATACTACTTATTATTTTAGAGTAAGAGCTGTTTCCAACTCTCCTAACTGCACTAGTGCTAATTCTTTAGTAGAGCCAAAAAGCACTTTCCCTACTACGTTAGCACCAGTACAAGGTAACACAGGTGCTACAACTTGTGATGGTTTTACTTTAAATTGGTCACTTGCACAAAGAGCTACTTCTTACTACATTGATATCGCCACCACAAATACTTTCTTACCTAGCGAGATGGTGGCTGGAAAATCTAATATTGAAATTTTAAGTTCAAGTATTCGTGAATATGTAGTAACAGGACTAGAACCAGGAACTTATTATACAAGAATAAGAGCTTCCGGACCTTGTGGCACTAGCCCATACTCTATTACTAAAACAGGGGTAGCTAACGGAACGGTCAAACCTACTCTAAGTGCAATAACCCATCCTACTTGTGCTAGCGCCAATGGTAATCTAAGCATTACCAATTACAGTACTGAAAATGTATATACAATAACACCTACGGGAGCTATAAATAATGCAGGGGCTATAACAGGAACAGCAGGAACTTATACCATGACAGCTAAAAGCAACTTAACGAGCTGTGTTTCACCATCTGTTACTTTTACTATAAATACTCAACCAGCAACACCTATTGCCCCAGCGGTAGGAACAAGAACTCATCCTGATTGTAAGATAACAACTGGAACCGTCGTACTGAATGGACTTCCATCATCAGGCACTTGGGATTTATATCAAACTGGAACTACATCACCTATAGTTACAGGCGGAAGCGGAACAACGTATACTGTGACTGGCTTAACAGGAGCAACCTATACTTTTACCGTAAAAAATAATGTAGGATGTACCTCCCCTATTTCGGCTGATGTTGTAATTAATCCAGTAATTACTAATACTTGGAATGGAAGTGCTTGGTCTAATGGAGGAAATACACCAACACTTACACAAGCCGTTATCTTTAATGGGAATTACAATTCAACTTCAAATGTTGATGCTTGTTCGTGTCTAGTAAAATCAGGAAGAACAGTAACGTTTAATTCGGGTAATACTTTAAAAATAAATCATCAATTAATAGTAGAAAATACAGCCAACTTAACTTTTCAAAACAATGCTAGTTTGGTACAAATCAATGATTCTCCTTCGCCTTCAAATTCAGGAATCATTACTTATAACAGGGCAAGCACACCGATACTAAAAACAGATTATGTGTATTGGTCAGCACCTGTAAGTGGTTTTACATTGGGTGCAATAGTACCCGGAACTTTATACTACTCCTACAATGCTAGCACCAATTTTTGGTCAGGGGAATCCGAAAGCACTATAATGGGAGCTGGTGTTGGATACATTGTTAGAGGTGGAGGAACTTGGTTTGATACTGGCTCAACTAGCGTATCAGCTGCCTTTAAAGGCGAACCACATAATGGACTTGTTTCAGCAACTTCTGGAGGTGCTGGAAAAACAACTCTTACAGGAAACCCATACCCTTCAGCAATTGATGCAGATGCATTTATCATTGCTAACAGTGCTGTACTGGATGGCGCTTTGTATTTTTGGACACATAACACCGCAATTCAATTAGCTAGTGGCATTACAAATGGATCCGAAGGAACAGGGAAATACGCCTATACATCAGATGATTATGCTACGTATACACTGACCGGTGGCGTAGGTACAGGTGCGGGTGGCGCATCAGCTTCAGGGTCATCAAATATCCCTAATGGAAGTATCGCTTCAGGTGTTGCCTTTTTTGCAGATGGAAAAGGTGCAGCAGGTAGCGTTATTTTTAACAATAGTATGCGTTTAGGGTCAGGAGGTAGTGACCTAGTAAACTCGAAATTTTTCAGACCTGGATCTAGTATTAAAACAGCAAAAACAACTACAACAACTATTGTAAAAAACAGACTCTGGCTTAACCTAACCAACACTCAAGGTGCATTCAAACAAACATTAATTGGATATATCTCGGGTGCTAGTAATAGTTATGACAGCGGCTATGATGCCTTAAGCTATGACGGAAATATGTTTATTGATTTCTATAGTATAAATGAGAATAACCCATTAACTATTCAAGGAAGAGCATTGCCATTTCAAGACACTGACAAAATTCCCTTAGGATATCGTTCTACCATTGCAGGTGAATTCACCATCGCCATTGACAATACTGATGGCATTATGAGTAATCAGGATGTTTTTTTAGAAGACAAACTAACCCTTACAACTCATAACTTAAAGCAAAGTCCATACAAATTTACAACTAGTACTGGTATCTTTGACGATCGTTTCACTATTTCATACAAGACAGAAAAGACACTCGGAATTGATAATATTAAAACTTTAAGTAATGGAGTTATTGTTTCTCAAAAAGGCAACACTATTACTATCACTTCTTCTATAGAGTCAATAGGTGAAGTGTTCTTATATGACATCTCGGGAAAATTGATTTCGAGAAGAATAAATATCGATAGTAAAGAGATTACATTTCCTAAGGTTTCTAATTCAGCTCAAGTATTATTATTCAAAATAAAATTAGAAAACGATCAAATTATTCTGAAAAAGGTCTTGCAACAGTTCAACTAATCCTTTCCCTATTCAACAAAAGCCTCTTACAAATAATATGTAAGAGGCTTTTTTGCGTAATCAAGATTCCGTTAAACGATACAAATTATCACTACATCGGAATTACAACACATAATTAGCTAGTATATTGTTTGCCTCAAAAAATAATTTTATATTTATAAACAACTCATTTACAAGTATCTGACTTTTAAAAATAAATTATTTGCAAATTAAGTAATCAACTTATAGAATTAATGAAATCAAAATTACTATATCTACTTCTATTTTTTTCATTTATAGGATGGTCTCAAACTATTATTTTTAGTGAAAACATGGGTACACCATCTGGCGACACTCCTATTGCTTCAAATATTTTTCAAAACACAGCACCCATACTATTTTCTGGAACTGCTCAAGTCAGGATAACCGATTCTTCAGACCAAATAGGAGCTTCAGGAGCAGGAAATGTTTTTTTCACCCCTTCAAATCCAAGGTGTTTTGAAATTTCAGGAATAGACACTTCCAATTTCACAAACTTAATATTATCGCTGGGTCATTATAAAAATCAGAATGCTTTTAGTAATGAATTAATTATTGAGGTTAGTTCTGACGGGATAAATTACACCTCATTAACATACACTAGACCCACAGGAACAGGAACTACAGGATGGATATTATTAAGACCTTCTGGCACAATACCTACAACTTCAAATCTTAGAATACGTTTTAGATTTACTCCAACTGGAAGTGAATATTTCAGAATCGATGATATAGTTTTAACAGGAACACCAATTTGCGGAACAATTGCGACTACTTGGAATGGAACAAATTGGTCAAACGGAACACCTACTAGTACTGTACACGCTATAATCAATTCTAATTATGATACTGCTACTTTTGGCAATATCACAGCTTGTAGATTAACAGTAAATACTCCATTTACAGTAAATGTAGCTTCAGGAAACAGTTTGATTATACAAAATGAAGTCAAAGTGAACGGATCATTAACTTTCAAAAATAATGCAAGTTTAGTTCAAGTAAACGACAACCCCGTTACACCTAACACAGGAAACATCAACTACAAAAGACAAACTACCCAAATTACAAATTTTGATTATACGTATTGGTCCTCCCCTGTAGAGGGTCAAACTTTATACAATTTATCTCCGGGTACACTTTATGATAAGTTTTTTTCATTCAATGCCGCAGCTAATTTTTGGACACCAGAAAACAGTAGTAATACAATGACTGTAGGTCAAGGGTATATCATAAGAGGACCACAAACATATCAAGCACCAGCTGTACCTAGTCTTTATGAAGGACCATTTATGGGTGTACCCAACAATGGTGTAGTAACCGTACCACTTGGGGGAGAAGACAAATCAAATCTTATAGGAAATCCTTACCCATCTGCTATTGATGCTGATGCTTTTATCAATGCCAACAGCAGTGTGATTTATGGAACCTTATATTTCTGGACTCATAAAAGCGCAATAGCAGCTTCAGGTAGTGTTAACAATCCAGGCTCCGGTCAATATGCCTATACTGCTGATGATTACGCATCATATAATTTAACTGGAGGTACTGCCACAGCAATAGGAGGCACTGCTGCCACAACTGGTGGAGCAGCACCAACTAGGGAGATAGCAGCTGGCCAAGGTTTTATTGCTTTTAGCATGACAACAGGTTCGGCAACGTTTAACAACAGTATGCGTATGATTGGCGGAACCACCATTGACAATAGCAAATTCTTTCGACCTGCAACCGGTTCAAAATCTACCAAGAAAACTTCCGTACAAAGTGAAAATCGCCTTTGGCTTAATGTAACAAATGAACAAGGTGCTTTCAAACAAATACTCATTGGTTATTTAACAGGTGCAACCAATGGATATGACGCTAGTTATGACGGATGGAATTACAACGCCAATCCATACATAAACTTTTATAGCATTAATGATGATCAAAATTTTAGCATCCAAGGACGAGCTATTGAAACACAATTTGACGACAGCGTACCGCTTGGATATAGCAGTTCTATAAAAGGAGATTTTCAAATCGCAATAGACAACGTTGATGGTAACTTGGCTGAAAAAGATATCTATTTGACACACAAGAAAAACACAATCATGCATAATCTAAATTCTGGTCCTTATACCTTCTCTACAGATGCTGGCACTTTTGATGACCGTTTCCAATTGTCCTACCAAGCCAAAACAACCTTGGGAGTAACGGTTCATGATATAGAAGAAAACAATGTAATAATCTCTCAAAAGGAGAATATAATTACTATTCATTCAAACACTGAACAAATTAATGAAGTGCATTTATATGATCTTACAGGTAGAGAAGTCCTATCAAGTACAAAAGTCAACAATAAAGAACTTCAAGTTACTGTAACGCCTAAGAAGACACAAGTACTACTTATTAAAGTCAAGCTCAAAAGCGGAAAATTAGTTACTAAAAAAGTATTAGTCAATTAATTTTTTTGAGATATAAAAGAGCATAAAAAAACCGTTTCAAATTTGAAACGGTTTTTATTTATTATTTACCTTTTTGCGAAGCTTCAAGGTTTCTTTCAATTTCATGACCTGGTCTGGACCATTTTGGTTTTTCTCCCAAGGTTGTAAATTGTGATTCAGCAGCCTCTACAGTCTGTGGTTGTGATACTTTAGTAAAAGGCTTTTGAGGATTCAAACCTAACAAATCAAACATCTTCATGTCATCATCGACATCCGGATTAGGGGTTGTTAGTAACTTATCTCCAGCAAAAATAGAATTTGCACCAGCAAAGAAACACATAGCTTGTCCCTCTCTACTCATATTCATTCTTCCAGCAGAAAGACGAACTTGTGTCTCAGGCATGATGATACGTGTAGTAGCCACCATACGAATCATTTCCCAAATTTCAACTGGTTTTTCTTCTTCCATCGGAGTTCCTTCAACAGCAACAAGTGCATTGATTGGCACTGATTCTGGCTGAGGGTTTAATGTCGAAAGCGCTACTAACATACCGGCACGGTCATCAATACTCTCTCCCATTCCTATAATTCCACCACTACATACAGTTACGTTTGTCTTACGAACATTTTCGATTGTTTGAAGACGGTCTTCGTATCCACGTGTAGAAATTACTTCTTTATAATATTCTTCAGATGTATCTAGATTGTGGTTGTAGGCATACAAACCTGCTTCTGCCAAACGATGTGCTTGGTTTTCAGTAATCATACCTAGAGTACAACATACTTCCATATCCAACTTATTGATTGTACGGACCATTTCTAAAACTTGGTCAAATTCTGGACCATCCTTAACATTTCTCCAAGCAGCTCCCATGCACACTCGTGAAGAACCACCTGATTTTGCGCGTAGAGCTTGCGCTTTTACCTGGCTTACTGTCATTAAATCATTCCCTTCAATGTCAGTATGATAGCGTGCCGCTTGTGGACAGTATCCACAATCTTCTGGGCATCCTCCTGTTTTTATTGATAATAATGTTGAAACTTGAACAACATTTGGATCATGGTGTTCTCTATGAATTGAAGCTGCTTCGTAAAGCAAATCCATTAATGGCTTATTATATATAGCAATTATCTCGTCTTTTGTCCAGTTGTGTTTTGTGATACTCATCAATACGGTTTTTTAAAGCTCCAAAAGTAGTCAAATTGTTCGAATGAAGCAATGAAATTAACTAAAAGCAATAATTTGTAGCATCTACAATTTATGTATTTTCTTAGTTGTAAAATTATAAAAAAAACTACTTGTAAAAATACCTATACCAATTAGATAGTCATTGTAAAAACATACAATTACAAGCTCAACTTATTTAATTTTTTGTATGTAAGATAAGGCTTGCGCTTTATCTAACTCTATTTGATTTTTCAATAAGTCTATAGAATCAAATTTTTGCTCCGGACGAATATAATTCAAAATAGAAACAACTACTTCTTGTCCATATAAATCACCCTGATACTCTAAATAATGTACTTCTATAGATAATTCCTCACCTCCAACTGTAGGCTTGAAACCAACATTCATGATCCCATAAACGATTTTATTATCCAATAAACTTTTAATTACATAAACTCCATTCAGTGGGATTAATTTATAATCCTCTTTGATATTAATATTCGCAGTAGGAAAACCAATTGTTCGCCCTAACTGCCTACCATTTACTACTGTTCCCGTAAAGAAATAGTCATATCCTAAGAAATTATTTGCCAAACACATATCTCCTTCCACAATTGCTTTTCTAACTTTGGTTGAACTCACCGAAATACTATCTAGCTCTTGCACTGAAATTTGTTCCACTTCAAAACCATATTTTTCTCCAAACCCAATAAGATCATTTATATCAGCAGTTCTATTTCTACCAAATCGATGATCATGTCCAATAATAATTTTTTGAATTCGAAATTGATCTACAAGAATAGTTGAAACAAATTCCTCCGCGGTTAATCTCGAAAAACTTTCGTCGAAAGGATGAATAACTAAATTCTCAATTCCAATAGCCTCCAAAAGCTTTACTTTCTCTGGAATAGTATTTAGTAATTTAATTTCTGATTTCTCCTGTAATACCATGCGTGGATGAGGAAAAAAGGTCAAAACTAAACTTTCAAATTCATTACTTAGAGTACTTTGAATTAGTTTATCGAGTATCTTCTTATGTCCGATATGTACCCCATCAAAGGTGCCAAGGGTCAAAATGGTTTTCTTAGTAGAACTAAAATCTTTTATAGAATGAAAAATCTTCAATGTAATTGTTTTAAGATGCTGCAAATTTATAGTATCTATTTTAAATGTAACAACTTCAAGAATTGATTTTATGCTTTTTTTATAAAGGATTGAATCTTTTTAGTGACAGAAAACTAACCACATACCTTCTTAATCGTTATCATTTATCTAAAAAAAAATCCCTTACGAATATTTCACATTAAAATGCGTTATTTTTGAACCATTATATTCGCTTACAACTATGAAGAAATACATCCTACTTGTTCTACTTTTTGCAAACCACCTCTCCTCATTCGCTCAATACCACAACTCTTGGACAAAAATAAACCAAGAGGCCAACTCGATAACTAATAAACCTACTAATATCACACAACCGGAAAGGATATTATTATACCAACTTGATCTCACTACCTTTAAACAACTATTACCTTTAACTTATAGCAAAACTGCCAAAGCTAGTAATTCTATAATCGAAATACCTAATACCAAAGGCACATTGGAAAAATTCAGTGTTTGGGAAAACTCCAATTTAGAACCCGAATTACAAGAAAAATATAAAGATATAAGATCGTACGCAGGAAAAGGAATAACCGATAAAAATGCTACTTTGAACATTAGTATTTCCCCAAAAGGTATCCAAACCATTATCCTAAGAGCAGACAGCAGCTCAGAATTTATAGAAGCTTACCCAGAAAATCCTGCACTTTACATTGTTTTTAATAGCAAAACCACAGAAGAAGGAGCTACACATTTAACCTGTAAAACAGAAGAAAAGTCATTAAACAAACCTACTTTAAACCAAACCTCAAAAACTACTTCAAGCGCCAAAGTATTCAAAACCTTACGACTTGCTCTATCATGTACTGCAGAGTATGCAATCTACCATGGTGGTACTGTTGCAGGAGCATTGGCTGCAATGAATGCTACATTGACAAGAGTAAACGCAGTATTTAACCGCGATTTGGCCGTCAAACTAATCATTATAGCAAATAATGAACAATTAATTTTCACAAATCCAAAAACCGACCCCTATTCAAACGCTAGTGATCTAGACAATTGGGGACTTGAATTACAAAAAACTTTAACCAACACTATTGGTAACAGCGCATATGATTTAGGTCATGTTTTTGGTGCAAGTGGCGGTGGTGGTAATGCAGGATGCATAGGCTGCGTGTGTGACAACCCCAAGAATTTAGATTCTTATGGAAAAGGTAGTGCATACACCTCGCCAGGAAACTCAAAACCAGAAGGAGATGCTTTTGACATTGACTTTGTAGCCCATGAATTTGGACACCAACTCGGGGCAAACCATACGTTCTCCTACGATATTGAAGGTACGGGTGTAAATGTAGAACCTGGAAGTGGATCTACCATCATGGGATACGCTGGAGTAACAGAGTCCTATGACGTACAAGCCAACTCAGATGATTATTATTCTTTCGCAAGTATTTTACAAATTCAAACTAATTTAAGCACAAAAACATGTCCGATTAGTACTCCTATTGCAAATAATCCACCCGTTATAAACGCTGGACCCGACTATACAATTCCAAAAGGAACGGCTTTTATATTAAAAGGCTCAGGAACCGATCCAGAAGGAGATATTATAACATATAATTGGGAACAAAATGATTCCGCAACCACAGGAGCTAGTGAAGCAAATAGCCTAGCAATACCTACAAAGACAAGCGGACCACTATTTCGTTCAGTGTACCCAACAACCAGTCCTATGCGATATATGCCTAATTATGACAATGTACTATCAAATAAATTAACAAGCAACTGGGAATCTGTTTCAACAGTAGCACGAACACTTCATTTTGTACTTACTGGCCGAGACAATGCTATTCAAGGAACTGCTCAGACCAATAGTGACGAAACAGTTATAACCGTAAACGCAACCACCGGACCGTTTACCTTAACCTCTCAAAATACTGATGACGTCAGCTGGTTACAAGGTAGCTTTGAAACAATAACTTGGGACGTAAACAACTCAAATACACTACCTGGATCATCAAATGTAAACATTAAACTTTCTACAGATGGAGGATTAACATTCACCACAACTTTAGCAGCAAACATAGCCAATAATGGCTCAGCAAGAATAGAGGTACCCAATATAACCCAAAAAAATTGTCGAATACTCATTGAACCCATAGACAATATATATTATGCCTTAAACAGCAAAACTTTTGCAATTGGGTATGCAGTAGATTATACTTGCAACACTTATACTTTTTCTGCTCCTTTTGCCATACCCGAAAAAGCAGCTTACACTACTCGTACAATAACAAATCCAGCTACAACGGATATCGTCTCAAACATCAAGGTGAATGTGAATTTTACCCATAGTTATATTTCAGATTTACAAATGGATATCGTAAGCCCAAATGGTACTACAGTTAGCTTATTTGACAGATTGTGCAGTGACTCCAATGGCACACTCGACCTTACCTTTGATGACTCAGGAAGTGAGCTAGTATGTGGAAAAACTACACTTCAAACAATAGTACCCGCAGGAAACCTTGCTACATTTAACAATGAAAACCCAGAAGGAACATGGACCTTTAGAATTAGGGATGCTTTCACAACTGACACAGGAACTCTAAATAGCGCTTCTATAGTGATTTGCACAAAAAACTACACATTAAGACAACCTCATTTTGGGATTCTAAATCTTTTAGTTTACAAGAACCCAAACCAGGGTAAATTCACTTTATACTTGGAAAGCGATGATACAAATGAAATTTATACACAAATCACAGACATAACTGGCCGCTCCATCGTATCTAAATCATTTCCAAAAACACTAAAACTAGAAGAGACAATCGAAATTCCTAGCCCACAATCTGGTATTTATTTTCTGACCGTAACAGCTGGAAGTAAGAAAGAAATACGCAAAATCATAGTCAATTAACAAATCCTACTCAAGATCACTTAAGAATTCATACTAAAATACAATCCAAAATGAACATGCAATAGTTGACATATCAACATATGCTGGTTTTTTTTATATCGAAAGAAAATACACAAAATCAAACTATTTTACAATCTATGGAAAAATTTCCCAGAAACGTACTAGATATAACACAATATAGGATTACATATACATAACTATTTTCAACATACAAGTAAAAGAACATTTATACAAAAACTACCAAACAAAAAAAGAGCTATCAAAACTGAGAGGGCACTGAAAAACATCGCATATTTTGATTATCATTGTTTTTTAGACAATAAAAAAACGCTTGTAACAGGATTTATATAATCCGTTGCAAGC
>NZ_JAOQMX010000069.1 GCF_025960985.1 Flavobacterium psychraerolatum
AACTTCTCTTCTAAACTCCATTTCTTGTATTTCATATCTCAAATGTACTATTTGAAATTTAGAATATCACTCTGAACTTATAAGGGGCTAAAATAGTAGCAATCTACATCCTATTTAATTCCTCATTTAAGTGTTGAAAAGAACAAAGATGATAAGTGTACTAACATTCACAATTATTAGTTTTGCAAAACTTTATGCAAAAGTATTATCCCAGCAATTTCCTCGTCAACTTATACTATGCATTATTTTTCTATAATAAATAAATAGTTTTGTCATTTAATTATATGCATAATTGGCAACTCTGTCTGAATCAAAAACAAATCAATATGAACTTAAACTTCATAAATTTGGTTGTCTGAATTAAAGTCTGCATGTTATTAGCGTCAATTACGAAGTTATCATTATTACTTTTATTCGGATTTTAATCATGCTCCAAATATTGATTTACCATTTAATTTGTAATAATACCTGTACTGCAATACCCAAAACCTATTGCCCAATAATGTTCTGCCTCAATATCTTTTTTTAAAATCTGGAAGCTCACTTCATACATGTCTTGAAGAACGTCCTTTCATAGATTTAACCAAATAATTAATATCTTGAAAAGGTCGTTTTTAAAATGTGCATGTGAACATGATCATTTGAGACAACCGCTTTTAATTATTCAACTTATTTACATTCAAGCATATGCATTAAAATAGTTCTACAGCGAATTTTTATATCTCCCTGAAAAACTGCATATCTTTATTTTATTGAACAAACCTTATAAACAATTAATATCGATACTATATATACATTTATTCCTTGAAAATCCATATTTCACATGTGCATTTTTAGAAACTAAAGTTGAAATGCACTAAAGTGCATAGTTTTACCTTTTTTCGGGATCAATAAAATATTCCAAAAAGTTATAAATAATATGAGGCATTTTTTATAGAAAGTATCACAAATAAATAGAAGGTATCGATTTGGTTATATAGAAACATTATTCGAATGTTCTTAGAACCAATATTTAGGATTAATATTCAGTCACAATAATAGGGGCATTATTATAATCTTGATAATATCACAAAATAAAGCAGTTTAAATAAAGAAGCATTATGTGGTAAAAACATCTTCAAAAGTATTAGTCCCTCTTAATAAAATACCGACCACACAATAAATATTTTCTAAAGATTTATTTACAAGTAATTGGTCGTCTTGAATTTATTAAAATCAAATAACTAAAATATTGAATAATTAAATAATATTTATTGTACCTTGTAATAAATAAACCATTTTAAATTTAGTTACCCTATTAGTTACCCCAATTTAATTACCACTTAGCAAAGCTTTATATTTATTGGTATTTTCATAAAGGTCGCGGAGCCTCTTTCTCCGCAAAACCCGAAACTTTCGTTTCGGGTTTTTTTATTTTAAACCAAATTGACAAATAATTGTCTTTCTGATAAAATATTTAAAATCTAGATCTTTTAACAAACCAAGAACAACTGTTCACAAAAAACGAGCTAACTCTAGAGACCAATAAACAACAACAGCAACCACAATATAAATTTTTAATCTCACACCCTGTATCTCAATGGTATTTTCCAATTCCCAAACTACATCAACATAGGTGTATAATATAGCTTTTTAAGAGCCTCACCAGCAATCCAACTGATTTAATTCTAATTACTCCTAAATAAACATAAGTAATCAAAGTGTATTTCAATGTACCGTTAAAAAAATAGTAGTTAAACAGGCTATTCAAATAAAATATTTTACCCTAGCATTTTATTTTTAGGTTTAAATAGTCCAATATCATTTCTACTCATAAGCAAAAACAAGTTGAATTTCAATAATACGAAACAACAGAAAACGTAAGAAATATAAAATAATAAGTACTTATTTCTACTTAAAGTATAAAAAAAAGCACAAATTATTTGCAAAACAATAACAATCTCGTATATTCGAGTCGTATTAACAGGTGAATATTAAAAAAAAGTACTTCTATCTATTATTCGAATAACACCAACAAGCTTAACCATTGATATTACAAAAAAAATATACAATACCAAAACAACTATAATAACCAATAAAAATGCCTAAGAAATATTCTAAGGCATTTTTTTTTATTTCACGTCCCTAACAGACATAGCGATATCCAAAAAAAACTCATCATCCGAACAATCGAACATTTTAACAAAAAAAAACAACAAACAGTAGTGTTCACCTGTAATTTATTCGGGGTTAACAGACAGGTTTATTGTGGAAAAATTTAAAGCGTTCAAACGGTTTCATTGGTTATGGTAATTAGAAATTTCATACCAAGATTAGGTACCAAAAAAACATACATTTGTTATTAGACGAGTTTATATAATGAAAATTGGTAGATATAAATTATTTGAAACACTCAAGGATTAATCACTTATTAATCGAACTAAAATGCAGTTATCATATAACAACTAATTCATATTATCATTTAAAATAACACCAAATTCAAATTCTTAACTTAAAAACAAATAGATCCAATCAAGTTTGGTTTTTTGATATAATATACATTGAAAAAAGAGAGAAACCGTATTACAACCCTAAAGATGGATATATAGCAAAGTGAAGTTAAGAAAACGCCTTTAATACACCATTCAAACAGAGGACTGTATTATTACGCTAATGATTACCAAAACATCCTAAGTTAAAATAGAATACTACCAAGTATAACACAAAACTCTGATCCATAAGAAAATGAAGTAGCTGAAAAAATAAATGGAATTTTAAAACAGGAAAATATGATTGATAAATACAATCATGATTTGAAAATCAGGAAGAAAATCGTGAAAAATCAATTGATAAATATATAATTAACTACAACCCTATTTTTCTAATTATATTCTAACACCGAATTAAATGCACTTACAGAATTAAAAGAGAACATATAAAACAAAAAACACTTGCAAAAATGTTCTTGCAAGTGTTTAATTAATTATTTTAAATCTAATAATCCTTATCGTTTATTTAGGACTAGACAAATTATTTTACGACTGAAAATTCACATCAAATACATAGTCAGTTTCTGTAGACAATTCGTCTGTTGCAAGTTTTTTATAATTTAGGCTTTCCATAATATACTCATTTAGCTCCTCATTCAAAGAGTTTGTTTCCAAAACAACAATCTGGTTGTTCGAATTAATTCGAATTTTTACTTTTACAATAGTAGCATTTTCCAATTGAGCTTCAGACGAACTAGGAGCCAAAAGCACCGACAACTCATTATACACTCTAGAATATGTTTTTTTGGGTTTCATAGCACTAGCAGACATCACTACAGTACACAATAACAAAACATATACGATTGATGCGGTTACTTTCTTCATAATTTCTTTCTTTACGTTTTACTTTCTTTCTTTTTTCGAATCAAAAGTACAGTCTTTCTAAACAACATAAATCATACCTGGAAGGACCTTAACGCAATGGTAAAATGAATCTAATTGTTTCAAAAATGAGTTATATAATTTTATCCAATTAAAAATAGACGCTTACCATTTTTTTTGATAATAATTTTAATAATTAGCATGAAATATAATCTTCCAATAAGAATTAAACACACAAACAATAGCTCAACTAGTTAACACTGTGATAACAATACAAATCAAAAAAACCGAAGTTAGTATAAAACAAAAAAAAACCTGAGCTTTCACTCAGGATTTTCATTATGTAAAAACTAGCAAAACACTAGTTATAAATTATGTTTCAATTAAGAAAGTGCTTTTTTCACTTGGTCAGCTGCTTCTTGAAATTCTACAGCAGATAAAATTGGCATACCTGAATTATCAATTAATTCTTTTGCAATTCCAGCATTAGTTCCTTGCAAACGTACAATAATTGGCACTCTAATAGCATCTCCCATGTTTTTGTAAGCATCAACAACCCCTTGAGCAACACGGTCACAACGAACGATACCACCAAAAATGTTAATCAAAATTGCTTTTACGTTTGGATCTTTCAAGATGATACGGAAAGCTGTTTCAACACGTTTAGCATCAGCAGTTCCACCAACGTCCAAGAAGTTAGCAGGCTCAAAACCAGCATATTTAATTAAATCCATAGTAGCCATTGCAAGACCTGCACCGTTTACCATACACCCAACAGTACCGTCAAGATCTACATAATTCAATCCTACTTCTTTAGCTTCCACTTCGATTGGATTTTCCTCACGAACATCACGCATTTCAGCAATCTTCACTTGTCTGTATAAAGCATTATCATCGATATCAACTTTAGCATCAACAGCCAAAATCTTATTATCAGAGGTTTTTAATACTGGATTAATCTCAAACATTGAAGCGTCAGATCCGATATATGCTTTGTATAAAGCATCGATAAATTTCACCATTTCTTTAAGAGCATTTCCAGAAAGCCCTAAGTTGAAAGCAATTTTTCTTGCTTGAAAACCTTGTAATCCAACAGCTGGATCAACTTCTTCTGTAAAAATTAAATGTGGTGTATGTTCAGCAACTTCTTCAATATCCATTCCACCTTCAGTAGAGTACATAATCATATTACGACCTGTACCTCTATTCAAAAGTACGGAAACATAAAATTCAGAAACTTCAGTTTCACCAGGGTAGTAAACATCCTCGGCTACTAAAATTTTGTGAACTTTTTTTCCTTCAGCTGAAGTTTGAGGAGTTACCAATTGCATTCCAATGATTTGTTCTGAAATCTCAGCAACTTGCTCTAAGTTTTTAGCCAATTTTACTCCACCACCTTTTCCACGTCCACCTGCGTGCACTTGTGCTTTGATAACATGCCATCCAGTACCGGTTTCAGCAGTTAATTGTTTTGCAGCAGCAACAGCTTCAACTGCGTTATTAGCAACTATTCCGCGTTGGATGCGAACTCCGTAGCTTGCTAGAATTTCTTTACCTTGATATTCGTGTATGTTCATAATATAGATTTTATCTGGACTCTGAATTTGTTTCAGAATAAATAAGTGGCACAAAAGTAACAAAATACATTCTAAGTGAGAAATATTTTTAAAATTTAAAAATCATTTATTTCAGAACAAATGTTAAAAAAAAAGAAAACGATTTATATCACTGAATTCGAAAAAAATTTAACAAAAACTAAACACTATAACGTTCGAAAATTCGTAAAAAAAAACTTGAATTTTGTCACAAATTGACTAAAAATGCCTTTTAATAACAATTATAATTATCAATTTACCAATACATCGCTCAAAAAACCGACTTATTGACAATTATCGCTTAATTTTATGATTTTATTATAAAAATATAGCTTAAACCACGTTTTCAGTTCAATATATACAATGAAATCTTTATTTTTGTAAAAAAAATTATCAAGCATGAAACTTAAAGAACAAGGCCTTTATTTGCCAGAATTCGAGCATGAAAACTGTGGAGCTGGTTTTATTTGCAACCTTAAGGGGGAGAAAACGAATCAAATTATACATGACGCATTAGAAATTCTCGTAAAACTAGAGCACCGTGGTGGTGTTAGTGCTGACGGAAAAACAGGAGATGGAGCAGGACTTTTGATTGACATACCACATGAGTATTTCAACAGAGTATGTGATTTCACACTACCTGCGGCACGTGAGTATGCAGTTGGAATGGTGTTTTTGCCAAAAATCAAAAACCAATACGTTTTCTGTAAAGACATATTTGAAAAAGAAATCAAAGAACAAGGTCTTACCATTTTGGGCTGGAGAGAAGTTCCTGTAGATTCTACTCAATTAGGTGAAATTGCTTTGGCTTCTGAGCCAGCAATTGAACAATTATTTATTGGAAAAACAGATATTATTGACGAAGCTACTTTTAAAGCTAAATTATATGCTGCACGTAAAATTGCAGAACATGCTATCATCAATTCAAAAATTTCGCAAAGCGATTATTTTTACGTACCAAGTTTATCTACTACAACCCTAATTTACAAAGGTATCATTATGCCTGAGGATATTGGGCCTTATTATACTGACTTACAACAAACAGATTTAGTAACTCGTTTGGCGTTGGTACACCAGCGTTTCTCTACCAATACAATGCCTACATGGGAATTGGCTCAACCTTTTAGATACATGTGTCAAAATGGGGAGATCAATACTTTGCGTGGTAACGTAAGTAGAATGCGTGTACGTGAAGAAATTATGAAAAGTGAGGTCTTTGGACCGCAAATCGAAAAATTATTCCCAATCATTTTACCAGGTAAGTCAGATTCTGCTTCTATGGATATGGTGGTTGAGTTGTTAACACATACAGGACGATCGTTACCAGAAGTAATGATGATGATGATTCCTGAAGCATGGGAGAAACATAAAACCATGTCTGATGAAAGAAAAGCATTCTACGAATACAATGCTTGTATCATGGAGCCATGGGATGGACCTGCTTCTGTACCTTTTTGTGACGGTGACTACGTAGGAGCATTATTAGACCGTAATGGTTTGAGGCCTTCACGTTATACAGTAACAAAAAGTGGTAAATTAATCATGGCATCAGAAATTGGTGTTGTAGAAGTTGACCCTGCAGATGTTGAAAGCCATGGTAGATTAGAGCCAGGAAAAATGTTCTTGGTAGACATGAACGAAGGTCGTATCATCAATGATATGGAAATCAAAAGCAAAATCGTTTCTGAAAGACCGTATCAAGAATGGTTGAATCAGTACCGTTTGAACTTAAAAGATGTTCCTACAACAACAATTGCTTGTCCTATAGAAACAATCGATTTAAAAACAAGAGAACGTTTATTCAATTATACACTTGAAGATATTCAAGAAATGATTGTACCAATGGCACAAGCTGGTAAAGAAGCTTTGGGTTCTATGGGAATCGATACTCCTCTTGCAGTATTGTCGGACAGACCACAATTAATTCCTAATTACTTCAAACAATTATTTGCTCAAGTTACCAATCCACCTTTGGATGGTATCCGTGAAGAAATTGTAACAGACATTAGTTTGGCTTTGGGTCAGGACAGAAACATTTTTGATATTTCTAGCAAACAATGTAGAAAATTAAGAATTCAAAATCCAGTAATTTCTAATGATGATTTAGAAAAAATTAGAAATATCTCCGTTGATAATTTCAAATCAGAAACTATTGAAATTCTTTACGCTAAAGATAAAGGATTGAATGGTTTAGAAAATGCTTTGGAAAATATTATTATCCAAATTACAAAAGCAGTTGAAAGAGGAACAAATCTGATTATCTTATCAGATAGAGGCGTTAACAAAGACTTCGCTCCTATTCCTGCCTTATTAGCTTGTTCTTATGTTCAACATCAAATGAACCGTTTGCGCAAGCGTTCGTATTTTGATATGATTATCGAATCGGCAGAACCACGTGAACCACATCATTTTGCTACCCTATTTGGTTATGGAGCAAGTGCTATTAACCCTTATATGGTTAACGAAATCATTCGTGTGCAAGTACAAGATGGTTTCATTACAGGTATCAGTGAACAAAAAGCGGTTGACAACTTCAACAAAGCAATTGGATCTGGTATTTTGAAAATCATGAACAAAATTGGAATTTCTACGTTACACTCGTATAGAGGATCTCAAATTTTTGAAATTGTAGGTTTCAATTCTAAATTTGTTCAAAAATACTTTCCTTATACAGCTTCAAGAATTGAAGGTATTGGATTGTATGAAATCGAAAAAGAAATTAATGAAAGATATCAATACGCTTATCCAGATGTTTTAGTTCCAAGTCGTTTAGGATTAAACATTGGAGGAGAATACAGATGGAGACGTAATGGAGAACGTCATATGTTCAACCCTACTACTGTTGCTAAATTGCAGCAAGCAGTACGTTTGAGTGACCAAGATAGTTATAATTTGTATGCCAAAACGGTAAACGATCAAGCTACAAGTTTGATGACTATCCGTGGTCTATTCGAATTTGACAATCTTGACCCTATTCCATTGGATGAAGTAGAACCTTGGACAGATATCGTAAAACGTTTTAAAACGGGAGCGATGTCATACGGTTCGATCTCTAGAGAAGCACATGAAAACTTAGCTATTGCCATGAACCGTATTGGAGGGAAATCCAATTCTGGTGAAGGTGGAGAAGATAGAAAACGTTTCCAACCAGATGTAAATGGTGACAGTCGTAACTCGGCTATCAAACAAGTAGCATCAGGACGTTTTGGAGTAACTTCTCACTACTTATCTAGTGCAAAAGAGATTCAAATTAAAATGGCTCAAGGTGCAAAACCTGGAGAAGGTGGACAATTACCAGGTGAAAAAGTATTGCCTTGGATTGCAGAAGCTCGTAACTCAACTCCATTTGTTGGATTGATTTCGCCTCCACCCCACCACGATATTTACTCAATTGAAGATTTAGCACAATTAATCTTTGACTTGAAAAATGCTAACAGAGAAGCTCGTATCAATGTGAAATTGGTTTCTGAAGTTGGTGTAGGTACAATTGCTGCTGGTGTTGCAAAAGCAAAAGCAGATGTTGTATTAATTGCGGGTTATGATGGTGGAACTGGAGCATCTCCATTAACATCGTTGAAACATGCAGGTCTTCCATGGGAACTTGGATTGGCAGAAGCACAACAAACTTTAGTATTAAACAACTTAAGAAGTCGTATCGTTGTAGAATGTGATGGCCAATTGAAAACAGGACGTGACGTAGCTATTGCTTGTCTATTAGGTGCTGAAGAATTTGGTTTTGCAACTGCTCCACTTGTAGCATCTGGTTGTATCATGATGCGTAAATGTCACTTGAACACTTGTCCAGTGGGTATTGCAACTCAAGATAAAACATTGCGTAAAAACTTTAAAGGAACTCCTGAGCACGTAATTAACTTCTTCTACTATGTTGCAGAAGAATTAAGAGCGATCATGGCTTCATTAGGTTTCAGAACCATGGAAGAAATGATTGGGCAAACGCACAAAATCAATTCCAACAAAGCAATTACACATTACAAAGCAAGAGGTTTAGACTTATCTTCTATCTTACACAGACCAGATTCTTATAAATATCTAACGGTAAGAAACACAGAAAAACAAGATCATAACTTAGAGAATGTTTTGGATTTCCAAATCTTGAAAGATTCACACCGTGCTTTATACAGAAAAGAAAAAATGACATTGGATTACCCAATTACTAACATCAACCGTTCGGTAGGTGCAATTGTAAGTAATGAAATTTCAAAAATATACGGTCACTTAGGATTACCTGAGGATACTTTAAACATTAACTTCACTGGTTCTGCAGGTCAAAGTTTGGGTGCATTTAGCGCACACGGACTGACATTTACTGTAGATGGAAATACAAATGATTATTTAGGTAAAGGATTATCCGGAGCTAAATTAATCATCAAGAAGCCAGCTACTGCTACTTTTGTAGCCGAAGATAATATCATCGTAGGAAATGTTTGTTTATTTGGAGCTGTTGAAGGTCAAGCTTACATCAACGGTATTGCAGGAGAACGTTTTGCAGTTCGTAATTCTGGAGCTACAGCAGTAGTTGAGGGTGTGGGAGATCATGGTTGTGAGTACATGACTGGTGGTAAAGTAGTTGTTCTTGGTAAAACAGGAAGAAACTTTGCAGCAGGAATGAGCGGAGGTATCGCTTACATTTATGACCCAGAACACAAATTCAAAAATGGTCTTTGTAATACGGAGACAATTGAATTTGAAACAATAGAAGGAGAAGAAGCAGAAGAATTAAAACAGTTAATTGAAAAACATGTCCTTTATACAAACAGTACTAGAGGAACTGATTTATTGAAAGATTGGAATGTAAGCTTAGAAAATTTTGTAAAAGTAATGCCTACTGAATACAAAAAAGCCTTGAAGCGTTTAGAGACTGAAGAACAAATGGTAGAAGAATTAACAGCATAATACAATGGGAAAAGTAACAGGTTTTAAAGAATTCGAAAGAATAGATGAATCATACACAGCAGTTGAAGAACGTGTAGGACATTATAAAGAATTTACAGTTCCTTTGAGTGAAGCTGATATTACAAAACAAGGATCACGCTGTATGGATTGCGGGATTCCGTTTTGTCATAGTGGATGTCCGTTAGGGAATTTAATTCCAGATTTCAACCACATGGTTCACCAAGGAGAATGGCAAAAAGCATCTTGGATATTACACTCTACAAATAACTTTCCTGAATTTACAGGACGTTTGTGTCCTGCACCATGCGAAAAAGCATGTGTATTAGGTATTATTGAAGAGCCAGTATCTATTGAAAACATAGAAAAAAATATCGTTGAACGCGCTTTCAAAGAGGGATGGATTAAACCACAACCTCCAAAAGAAAGAACTGGAAAAACAATCGCGGTTGTTGGTTCAGGACCAGCCGGATTGGCTGCGGCACAACAATTGAACAGAGCAGGTCATACTGTTACTGTTTTTGAAAGAGACAATGCAATTGGTGGTTTATTACGTTACGGAATTCCAAATTTCAAAATGGAAAAAGGAATTATCGACAGACGTGTAGCAATCCTTGAAGCAGAAGGAATCATCTTCAAAGTAAACACTAATGTAGGTGTGAACTATGATATCAATGACTTAAAAGCATTTGATTCTATCGTACTTTGTGGTGGTGCTACAGAAAGAAGAGGCTTACCTACTCCAGGTGCAGATGCAGATGGTGTAGTACAAGCAATGGATTTCTTGACACAACAAACAAAAGTAGTTTTTGGTGAAACTATCGAAAACCAAATTATGGCTACAGATAAAGATGTAATCGTAATTGGTGGTGGAGATACAGGATCTGACTGTGTGGGAACTTCAAACCGTCATGGTGCGAAATCAGTGACCAACTTTGAGATCATGCCAAAACCTCCAGTAGGAAGAAGCGAAACGACTCCATGGCCTTACTGGCCTTTACAGTTAAAAACATCTTCTTCTCACAAAGAAGGAGCTGGTAGAAACTGGTTAATTAACACCAAAGAATTTGTAAAAGATGCTTCTGGTAAATTAATCGCTTTGAAAACTGTAAATGTAGAATGGAAAATCGTTCCAGGACAACGTCCAGAATTGATCGAAATTGAAGGTACAGAGAAAACTTGGCCATGTGACCTAGCTTTATTAGCACTTGGTTTTACTGGTCCAGAGAAAACTTTGGCAGAGCAATTGGGATTGAAAACTGATTTTAGAAGCAACTATCAAGCTACTAATTACCAAACAAATGTACCGAATGTATTTACTGCGGGAGATATGAGAAGAGGGCAATCTTTGATCGTTTGGGCAATCTCTGAAGGTCGTGAGGCTGCAAGAGAAGTAGATTTGTACCTAATGGGACATACAAACCTACCAACAAAAGAAGGTGGTGACTTACCAGGTGTACAATAAGTACGCTACAAACATAGTGTTAAAAAGGCTGTCTATTTTTAGACAGCCTTTTTTGTTATAAAGCATTAACAAATGGAGTAAATCTAGTAAAATCATTTGGGCGTGCCCCGCTGAAAAAAAGCGGGTCGGGCTATACATTGCAAGTCCTCAACAAGTTCCGCTATCGCTACACTTGTTTGCGGGCTTTTCATTGCTATCCCTCACGCAAATCACACTAACACAAGAGACTAGTTTACAAAAAAAAGTATAGAACAAAACTGTATTAAACAAAATAATTTGACCTTCAAACACACTACTATTTTTCCTAATTTAGCTTCTCAGAATATTTCAAAAAAAATCCGATGATCATTTTTTTATTTCAGCTATAAATTATGCAGGTTTAGAAAATTAATCAGAAATTGTTTTCCTTATTTGTTGTAGTTTCCAATTGGAATGGGCACGGATTGCAAATCATAAGTGTTCGAAACCTTATTTAGGTTTGAGAATATCATCAACTTGATTGGGATTTCCTCCACATTTTTCTACTATATCTTTGATTATTAGCACCTCTAATTCATTTGCAAATTTTAGTTTTGGTATTTTATATCCTTTTAATTCATTTAACTTCTTATAAACAGTCAAAAGTATTGCTGTAATTAATGTCATGTACATTACAACTCTAATTCCATTTGTATTTCTAGTGATCAAATGACTAAAATTCAAATTCTGTTTGATAAATTTAAAAAACACTTCAATTTCCCAACGTTGTTTATATATGTCAGCTATTTCTTTAGAAGATAATTCTTTACTATTACTTAAAAAATAAAAAACTTCTTCAGTTTCTTTTTCTTTGGCAATAATTAGACGTAAAAACTTTTCAGTTCTTTTACTTCTTTTATCAAATAATCTTACTTGTAAATCTTGTTCAATAATTAATCTTTCGGTTTGATTCTCGAGAATATCTAATTTTTTTATTGTTTCAAAACGGGCATAATTATTAAGACGAGTTACAAAAACTAACTCTTTATTACTAAACTCATCAAAGGTAGATCTAGCTTGAAGACCTCTGTCAAAAACTAAAATATTATTAGCACTTAATGGACATTCATTTATCAATTCTCTTAATGCAAAATCTTCTGAAAGAAATTGTTGTTCCGTAAATATTTTTGAATGAATTGGCACATTTGAAAATGCCATACTAAATTTTATATATTTCTTGTCTCCCTTTTTATTAAGTTTCATTCCATTTATTTTAGCCCCTTATAAGTTCAGAGTGATATTCTAAATTTCAAATAGTACATTTGAGATATGAAATACAAGAAATGGAGTTTAGAAGAGAAG
>NZ_JAOQMX010000070.1 GCF_025960985.1 Flavobacterium psychraerolatum
AGATTACCCACTAGTTGCTACGGCACAAAGTAGTACAATCCCAGGAAAAGGAACGTTTGTTTTGAATGCAGATGGTACGTATGTATTTACACCAAATGTAGGCTTCGTTGGAACTGTTAATATTCCATATACTATGTCAGATAGTAGAGGGGCTACTGATGTAGCAACTGTTTATATATTTGTATTGCCTCAGCCATCTATAGCAATTGAGAAAACTGGAATATATAATGTGATAGAACGTACCGTTACATATACTTACATAGTAAGAAATACGGGTAATGAGCTACTAAACAATGTTTTAATTTCAGAGATTGCAACCAATTTTACAGGAACAGGAATATTACCTGTAGTGACTTATGTTTCAACTGTACCGCAAGAAGGTTCTTCTGCTACATCTATAGTAACGGGTGCGGTATCCACTTATACTGCTACTTATGCTTTGACACAGGCAGATTATGATGCTGGACAAGTAACTAATCAAGCACTTGTTTCGGCAACCGATATATTCGGAATAATGGTAAAAGATAAATCTGATGATACTAATAACCCAACGGATATTGACACTAATGGGGATGGTAATCCGGATGACCCAACAGTGACAATAATTACTCAGACACCAAAACTTGAAATTACAAAAGATGCACAATATAACGATTTGACAATAACTGGATTAAATGTAGGCGATAATATTACTTATACATTTGTTGTAACTAATACAGGAAATGTTACAATAGATATTCCTATTATTAATGATGACTTAGTAACTGTATCGGGTGTAACACCAATTAAATTGGCTCCAGGAGATATAGGAAAAGCTACAGCTACTTATATTTTAACGCAGGTGTATATAGATCGTGGTGTTGTTTATAATGTTGCCACAGTGACGGGGGTTAGTCCTTTTGGAGATATCGTTACAAGTGAGCCTTCTGTAGATCCAACTGATCCGATATTGGTAGATAGTCCTTATTTTAAAGCTGATTGTCCTACTTGTACAGTTGTAGTTTTAAATCAATCCCCATCGATTGCATTGACTAAACAAGGAGATTTTATTGATGCAGATGGAAATGGTCATACGGAAAGTGGTGATCAAATTAAATATACTTTTGTTATCACAAATACTGGTAATACTGCATTGCATAATGTTGAAATTGATGAGAATACTACTAACTTTACAGGTACTAATATTATGCCGACATGGCCTTCGAGTTATGAGTTTTTGGGTTCTACCCAAGGATCTTCATCTGGAACGTTGTTAGTAGGAGAAAGTGCTACTTATGTTTGGTATTATGTAATAGATCAACAGGATATTATATCAGCATCTCTATCCAATAGTGCGGTTGTAAATGCTAATGGCCCTATAACAGTATTGTATCCATCAGGTCAACCTGTTACTGATATTTCTGATGATGCAGTAATTATAGATGATGATCCACACACAACAACAGTGGTACCAATTGAAGGTTGTAGAATTGAAGTATTTAATGCTATTTCTCCAAATGGTGACGGACTAAACGATGTATTTAAAATTGGAGGTTTAGAATGTTACCCAGACAATACAGTTCAAGTATTTAACCGTTGGGGAGTATTGGTCTTTGAAAGAACAGGTTATAATAATTCAGACCGTGCATTTAAAGGGATTTCAGAAGGTAGAGTAACGGTTTCGCAATCTGAAGGGTTACCAGTTGGAACTTACTTTTATGTCCTTTCGTATGTTGATTCAGACAAAGTGGTACATCAAAAATCAGGGTATTTGTACTTGAATAAATAAATAAATCATCCCTGAGTAATAAGTTACTCAGGGATATTATAAATAAGATTATGATAACAAAACGAATAATTTTCGGATTGATTTTACTTGTGTTTAGTATTGGTTATTCTCAGCAGGATGCTCAGTTTACTCAGTATATGTATAACACAATAAATATAAATCCTGCTTATGCAGGATCTCGTTCTACATTAAATGTATTTGCACTCCATAGAACACAATGGGTTGGTCTAGATGGTGCGCCAGTAACGAATACAGCTTCTGTTAATACGCCTATTGAGGGTACTAATTTAGGGTTAGGGGTATCTGTTGTTAATGATAAAATTGGTCCTTCTGATGAGAATAATATATCGGTAGACCTTTCCTATAGTATTAATACTTCAGATAATTATAAATTGTCATTTGGATTAAAAGCTACTGCCAATTTATTAAATATTGATTTTACAAGATTGAACCAATATGATAAAAACGATTATACCTTTGAAAATAACATTGATAATAAATTTTCACCTAATATAGGTTTCGGTCTTTATTTGCATTCTGATAAAAGTTATGTTGGTTTCTCAATTCCTAGTTTGCTTGAGACCAGTCACTTTGATAGATCTGCAGGGACAAGTAATGCAAATAGTCACGTCGCCAAAGAAATTATGAATCTGTATTTAATAGCTGGACATGTGTTTGATTTAAATCCTGACTTAAAATTTAAGCCAGCGTTATTGGTCAAGGAAGTGCAGGGGGCTCCACTACAAGTAGATTTATCAGGAAATTTTATGTTTAATGATAAATTTATGATAGGTGCAGCATACAGATGGAGTGCAGCAGTTAGTGCTATGGTTGGTTTTCAAGCTACAAAAAGTTGGTTTATCGGATATAGTTATGATACGGAAACAACTAATTTAGCTAACTATAATTCAGGGTCGCACGAGATCTTTCTTCGTTATGAATTGTTTAATAAATTCAACAGGATTACTTCACCCCGATTTTTCTAGTAATGAGTTTTATATTTCTTAACTAGGCTATTCTCTTATCTATTTGATTCAAATAAAATTATGTTTCAAAATGGATAGTAGCGTTCTTTAAAAATCTGATTTAAGTATGCTTTTGATACTACAAATTTCAAATCTTAAAAGTCTGTTATTTATCTTTAATTGATTACTCTAGTTGAAGTAGATGGTCTATTACTATATTGAAAAATTGAATTTGTAATACCTTGGTCTTGCATATTTAGGTCAACGATTTTATTTAGTAACTTCACTAACGGTTAATGTAAGATCATTTTAAATTTCATTATTTTTTGTGATCTTAGTTTGAAACAGATATTTTTGAATATAAATTTTCGATATTAAAGCCCACTAATTTTTTGATTTTGTTCTGTATTGAACGACTGCTTTTGTCTTTCATCAAAAGTAATTGTTTGGTGTCTTTTCGTTTTTTTTTACATACTATTTTAGTTTAATATATTTCGAATATATCATTTTGCTTACTTAAATTTGATTGTTGCGTATTTCATTAATTCAAAGTGATATTTATCAATTTACTAAAATTTATTGCTGAAAATCATGGGTTTTTAGTGTTCTAAAATTTATTACTTATAGTCCTTATATAAGTGATATTACCATGCGTGGATAAAGTATGATATTTTACTATTTTATACCTTTTTGGTTGAATATTGACTCTAATTCTTTGTTTTAATAGTCAATTTGTAGATTATCATTTCTTCCAGTTACAAATTCATTAATATTAGCTTTTTGTCCTATGTGATTTTTGCATGGCTTTTTAACATCTCGAATTTCGTATAAAGTATAATGTTGATACACTGTTATTCGCTAATTTTAGGTAGTAACGTTATCGCCATTTACAGGCGATAGCGATCCAGATTGCAGTAACCAATGATTCGGTAAGTATAACAGCAGGGGGAGTAATCACTTTTACCCCAGCAGTTAATTACAAGGGAGAAGTAAGATTTCCATATGTTATTACCGATGGTATCTTAACAGATGATGCAGAAGAAGTAATCACAGTAACCTCAGTAAATGACGCCACCAGTAGCTACATTAACAGCGTCACCAAGTATTGTAAATGATGGAACAGCAAAAGCAGTAGCAGCCTTAACCGGAAGCGATGCAGATGGAACGATAGCAAGTTATAGTATAACAACATTACCATTGACAACCGAAGGAATCTTGTACCTAAGATGGAACAACGCCAGTGACAGCAAACACAGCCCTTAGCGCTATAGATGCAGCTGGATTAAAATTCATACCAACAGCTGGATTTACAGGAAACACAAGTTTTGCTTATACAGTAACGGATAATGGTAATTTTGTAAGTAATCCATCCATTATTAATATTCCAGTAACGAATATACCACCAACCACAAATGATATAGTAAATAGTAGTATATTTAAAAATGGATTAGAGCAAGCAATTAGTCCATTAACTGGCTCAGACATAGATGGTGAAATCTTTGGGTATACAATTAAAAGTTTACCGGATCCATTGTCGGGAATATTAACTTTAGATCGAATCCCAATAATTATAGGGCAATTGATTACCTTGGGTCAAAATAATCAAATTAAGTTTACTCCAAGTTTAGTTTACACTTCAGACAGCACAAGTTTTACAGTAGTAGCAAATGATAATGGAGGTTTGGTAGATTTGAGTCCTGCGACTATAACAATTATATTAGAAGAGAATGCAAATATTTCATTGATTAAAACGGCAGAATTTAAGGATGATAAATATAAAGATGGGTTTGCTCAAGTAGGAGAGACTATTCGTTTTAATTTTGAGATCAGAAATTTAGGAGATGTACCTTTATATAATATTGTAGTATCAGATTTGTTACCGAATATAAAATTATTTGGTTCTCCAATATTAACCTTAAACCCTGGAGAGATTAACTCTACTGCCTATTATGCTGATTATGCTTTGATGCAGTCAGACATTAATCAAGGGTTTGTTGTTAATCAAGCAGAAGTTCAGGGGGTGACTCCAAAAGGAACTCTTGTTATGGATAGATCAGATAATTCTAGTGCTATTGGAGATGAACCTACAATATTAGGTGTTACAGGATGTGTAATTGATCCATTGTCTGGTGTTTCTCCTAATGGAGATGGTGATAATGATGTGTTTTACATTAGAGGTTTAGAGTGTTACCCAGACAATAGGGTGGAAATTTATAACCGCTGGGGGGTCTTAGTTTTTGAGCGTGATCATTATAATAATACAGATAGAGCTTTTAGAGGAGTTTCAGAAGGTAGGGTAACAATATCACAATCTTCAGAATTACCTGAGGGAACCTATTATTATATCTTAAGTTATAAAGATAGTGAATCAAAAGGGTATCAAAAAGCAGGTTATTTGTATATAAATAGATAAAAAGTAAAATTACTGAGTGCTAGTTTTATTAGCACTCAGGTTTTAAATTAAAAAAGATGAAAAATAAATTATCCCTATTAATTTTAGTATTTCTTACGAGTGTAAGTTACGCTCAACAAGATGCGCAGTTTACTCAATATATGTATAATACTATGGCGATTAACCCTGCTTATGCAGGAATGAGAAATAAAATGAGCATTTTTGCTTTGCATCGTACCCAATGGGTAGGATTGGATGGGGCACCAGTGACTAATAACGTATCTATGCACACACCAATCAATGGGGGCAATATGGGTATTGGAGTCTCTGTTTTAAACGATCGAATAGGACCGTCTGATGAAACAGATTTTGGGGTTAATTTCTCTTATAATATTAAGACCTCAGAAACTTTTAAATTATCTTTTGGTATAAAGGGATCTGTAAATTTATTGAATGTTGATTTTAGTAAATTAACCTATTTGACTCCCACAGATAAAAGTTTTGAAAGTAGTATTGATAATAAATTATCACCAAATATTGGTGCGGGTATTTATTTATACTCTCATAATACATATGTTGGGTTTTCTATTCCTAATATGTTAGAGACAAAACATTTTGATAAATACGCTAGTGATGGTGCTTCAAGTTATATTTCCAAAGAAAAATTACATTATTTTTTAACTGCAGGACATGTATTTGATTTAACTGGAGATATTAAATTTAAGCCTTCGATTTTAACCAAAGTTACACAAGGAGCCCCTTTACAAGTTGATTTGTCTACAAATTTTTTAATAAATGATAAATTCGTTATTGGAGCCGCATATCGTTGGAGTGCAGCAGTAAGTGCAATGGTCGGTTTTCAGGTGTCAGACTCTTGGTTTATAGGTTATGGGTATGATTTAGAAACAACACAATTGGCACGTTATAACAGTGGATCACATGAGATCTTTTTGAGATACGAATTGTTTAATAAATATGATAGAATTGTATCGCCTAGATTCTTTTAAAATTAAAATAAAACGAAAATGAAAAAAATTATACTTAGCACTTTTTTCTTTCTATTTATACAGCATAATTTTGCGCAAAAAGCTAGTGTGGCTGCTGCAGATAAGCAATATGAAAGATATTCTTATATAGAAGCAATTGCCACTTATGAACGTATTGCTGATAAAGGATATAAAGATCAGCAGATGTTTCAAAAATTAGGAAATGCCTATTATTTTAATGCTAATTTAGAAAAGGCTGCAAAATGGTATGGAGAATTATTTGAGATGAATGAAGATCAGGGTCCTGAATATTGTTACCGTTATTCACAAAGTTTGAAATCTATTGGGGAATATAAAAAAGCAGATAAAATTATAGCACTATTCAATAAAAAATCTGCCAATGACCAAAGAGCTATTTTGTATAGCAATGATAAAAATTATTTAGAAGATATCAAATCAAATTCTGGAAGATTCATTATAGAAGATGCTGGTATAAATTCTGAATTTTCAGACTATGGTACTGCCTTTTCTGGGAATAATTTAGTTTTTGCTTCAGCGAGGGATACAGTAGGTGTTTCAAAAAGGATTTTCAAATGGACGAATCAATCATTTACCAATTTATACAGTGCAGAAGTACAGTCTAATGGAAAAATAAGTCAACCTGTGCGTTTTAGTAGAAAAGTAAATTCTATATTCCATGAGTCTACTCCAGTTTTTACTAAAGATGGGACTACTATGTATTTTACACGTAACAATTATCTAGACGGAAAAAGAGGTAAAGATACAGAAAGAATTACTCTGTTGAAAATTTACAAAGCGACAGCTGATAATGGAGAATGGAAAAACATTGTAGAATTGCCCTTTAATAGTGATAATTATAGTATTGCACATCCTGCCTTGAGCCCAGATGACAAGGAGTTGTATTTTGCTTCAAATATGAAAGGTACATTAGGTCAGTCAGATATTTTTAAAGTTTCGATAAATAGTGATGGAACGTACTCTACACCTATTAATTTGGGACGTTCTATCAATACAGAAGGCCGCGAAACTTTTCCATTTATAGCAGAGAACAACGAATTGTTTTTTGCCTCTGATGGTAGACCTGGTTTAGGCGGATTAGATATTTATCGTGCCAAAATTGGTATAGGCGGAGTTCTAAGTTTTGGAGAAGTATCCAATTTAAATATGCCAATTAATAGTGCGCAAGATGATTTTGCCTTAATGATGGATAGTACTAGTAAAACAGGTTTCTTTACGTCTAATAGACCAGGCGGGCACGGTTATGATGATATTTACAAGTTTACTGAGGTACCTTGTAACCAGAGTTTATCTGGTGTTGTAAGTGACTTAGACTCCAACGAAGTAATTGGTGCAGCTGCTATTAATTTATATGATAAAGATCATAAGGTGTTAGGGAGCACGATAAGTGACTCAAACGGATACTATACTTTTGCAGTTAAATGTGGAGAGTCATACATTGTTGAGGCTAAAAAAGAACATTATGAATCAAATGAAGATATAACGATTATTGCAAACAAATCGGGTGAATCAACATTGCCACTTACATTAACAAAAGATGGTTGTCACTTAATTGTTGGAGCAGATCTTGCAAAATGTTTTAATATAAAAATGATCTATTTTGATTTAGATAAATCAAAAATCAGAAAGGATGCAGCCTTAGAGTTAGAGAAAATATTAGATGTTTTGCAGCAGTACCCTAAAGTTAAAATCGATATCCGTTCACATACAGATTGTCGACAAACTGCTAAATATAATGAAGCCTTGTCTGATAGACGCGCTAAGTCAACGATGGGATGGTTAGTTAATAATGGTATTGCAGCTAGTAGACTAACTGCCAAAGGTTATGGTGAGTCTCAATTAGTCAATGAGTGTGGGTGTGAACCAACTAATACATCTAATTGCACCGAGGAGCAACATCAATTAAATAGAAGAAGTGAATTTATTGTTACAGCTATTGAGTAATAAATTTGTTTTTTTTAAGAGACTTTGGGTAAATGAGGGTAATGAAATATAGCTTTTATTTTGATTATTATCCTTTTTAAATACTAAAAAAAAAGCTTATAACTGAATTTTAAAGATTCGTTATAAGCTTTTTTTTGTTTTTAATGTAAGCTGTAGGGCCTATTTTCTTATCCTATTTCATATAGTAATGCCACATGATATTGCTCGATTATAACTTTGTATATTTTTTAATTCACTAATTTTTGTTTCAAATCTATATTGATGAATAGTTTTTTCATTGTTGTATTCTAAGTCTTGAGAATCTTTTAGGTCTTGCTGTAATTTAGATAGTATTGATTCCGAATAGATTTTGTTTTATCTCCATCTTTGTAAAATCTTTTTTTAATGAGTAGGTTCTACACTTTTAAACATCAAAAAACTATGTGACTATTTGATGAACTCCATTATCTTTAGTTTTTTGACGTGTTATTTATATTGATACTTGCTTGCAGGATAAATAAAACGATCAGTATTTTTAGGGTCTTCAGATTTATCTTTATGTTCCCTAAAGTCGGGTGCTATTCATTAAGGCAGCTTACTACTATACTATTTTGTCCGCATCAAATTTTAATATTTTTTACCTGATTAGCCCATATCTGTGATATTTATATCTGTATCATTGTTAGTAAAGCTCATAGAATTACAACTGCAGCAATGTTGCATTCTTCAGTCACAGTCGAATGGATTTTGAAAGAAAGTAGGAATTCTCAAGAGTCAAATGAATTATTTAATATCTGTTTTTTATAAAGTTAAGTTTTGAGTGTTTTGTATTTTTTAAACCGGTGAAATTTTTTCCTTAGCAGCAGGTATTAAATTTACGAGACTATTCCTTTTCTGTACCTATTTTTAATTCTTTTGAATACTTCAAATGTTTTTCAATTTCATTTTCGGTTTTGCTTCCTTTGAATGTATTTTATATAAAAAAAAACTGTTTTTATAAGTGATTTTTGGCGTTCTCTCAATAATTCAATTGCAGTCAATGGACTTAATTTGACAATGTATTTGTACTATCAACTATAATAGATTAGGAATGAGTTAAACCTTTTTCAACTGCTATATTTACCTTTTTATTTATTAATAGAGAGATAAATATACCTCTCTTCATTCTAGTTTCCTTACTTTTTGATAGCACTTAAACGGATTGTATTATTTTCATGGCTCATTTTTTTAAAGCACGTATCGTATGGAGAATGTTCAAATTAATTTAGTGTTTGAAACACTATGTTTTATTTTGAAAAGTGGCTGTTTAAGCATCCTCTTAGGTAATCCTACCATGAGTTATTACTGCTATAATATCTATTTTTGAATTCATCAGATATAATCTATAGATCATTTATTTACAATTTTTTCTAAGATGATTTTTTTTAAGAATGATGAGTTTATAGCTAAAATATTCACTTAACTACAACTATAATTGCAGTAATAACATCAAAAGAACCTTACAATTGAATATATGTAAAATTCTTTTTTACTTCTCTTTTTATGAAAATCTGATTTTTTTTTAAAAACAGTACTTTTCCTGCTATTTTAAATTTCAATCAATCTTGTGTTCGTACAGGTTGTTTTTACTTTGTCTTACATAAAAGCGAACTTTATCGTTTAAAAATGTATTTAATCTGATTTTTTGTTTATTTTTGCAAAGTATTCTGTCTAATAGAAGATTATTATAGCCTCTTAAATATTAGTATTAGTTAGAACTTAAAGCTCTAAATTATGAAGAAAAATTACCCTCTTTTGAAAATCGGAAATCCTGTTAAAGAAAAAATGCTTACAGCTAAATGGAGTAAGTTATTTTTGTTTGTTGCTATGATTTTATTGTCTATTAATTCGAATGGACAAATTTATAATTCCGAAATCCCAGTTCCCCTAGTAAACGGTGCTAATTTTAGTGGATTGACAGCAAGTGTCACACAAGGAGGAGGGTTGGGATGTTTATTATGTAGTTATGATGATGTTGGTAATCTAGTTGATAATAATACATCTAATTTTGCAACTAGTTCTCTTGTTGTAGGTCTTGGTGGATCGCATACCTTTACGGTTGCAGATAGCAATACACTTTATGATGCGGGTAGTTTTGTAGGATTCAAAATTCAAGGTTCAAGTGTATTAGACTTGCTAGGGAGTATTACTGTTAGGACTTATAATAATAATAGCTTAGTAAATACATTTGACAACTCAGGTTTGTTGTCGCTTTTGGATGGTGGTAACTCTATATTAGGAGGAAATGCCACTGCACCCTTTAATAGAGTTAGTATTACTATTACGGGTCTTATAAGTGCTGCACGTACAACAAATATTTTTCATGCAGTAATAAGAGAATATAGTGCAGGTCCAGATTTGGATTGCAACAAGAGTACGGCTATGAATTTGCCAACTTATCCTGTGATCGTTGATCAAACTAATACTGGGGTTACCGGTATTGCGACAGGAGGGTTGAGCAATACAGATAATCTGATTAGTTCGAGTACATCCGATTATGCATCGATAAACTTAGGTGTTAGTGTTTTGGCGACAGGAAGCATTGCAGTTAAAGATTAAATTACAAATTATCCAGCGGGTACTTATGCTGGTTTCGAAATAGAAAATAGTGGCTTGCTTGATTTATCGGTTATCGGTAATGTTGGTTTGTCTACTTATAAAGATGGCGTTTTTCAAGAAAGTTCTACATCTAATAATTTGTTATTAGATGTAGGACTTCTTAGTTCTACTGGACGTAATAAAGTTGGTTTTGTTACCACAAAAGAATTTGACGCGGTAAAGTTAACCATCACAAAACCGGCAGGTGTAAGTTTGGCTGAAACTAGAGTTTATAATGCCATTTTTCAAAAATTTTGCGCAGGACCCGATTTAGATTGTAATATTAAGACTGCAATGACTGCTCCTGATTATCCAGTATTTATTAACGGAAAAAATACGGGAGTTGATGCATTAGTTTGTGCATTATGTAGCGTTACTGGTCAAGCGAATTTAATAGATCAAGACCCAACAAATTTTGCTTCGGTTAATTTGGCTGTTGGTGTAGGTGCTTCGGGCAAAATTTCGGTCAAAGATCAAATTACCAATTACCCAGCGGGTACTTTTGCTGGGTATTCTATAGAGAATCCTTCATTATTAAATGTAGATGCATTAAGTGCCATTACAATTACAACTTATTTAGAAGGTGTTCCTCAAGAAGTAAAATCATCTAGTAGTGCATTGGTTTCTGTGGGTACAGATATATTAGTAGGTACCAGCAAGCAGACTATTGGTTTTGTTACCACAAAATCCTTTGATGAAGTTCAAATTACTTTTACAAATTTAGTATCAGTAGATTTAGGAACGGTGAAAGTATATAATGCTGTTTTTCAAAAATTATGTGCTCCAATTGTTGAGTGTGGAAAATCATACGATTTAACAAATCCAGCATTTCCTGTTGTAGTCAACGGAGACAATAGTGGTATCGACGGAGTTGCTTGTGTAGGTTGTGCTGTAAACAATACAGACAATTTACTTACTCCAAGCACAAGCGATTTTGCTCAAATAAATCTAACGGCTGGCGTGTTAGCTTCAGGCTCAGTTTCAGTAAAAGATCAGTTATTTACCTACCCAAAAGGTACTTTTGCAGGATTTAAAATATTTGATTCAAATACTTTATTACAGGTGAATTTATTGCAATCGCTTACTATTTCGACTTATAATAATGGTGTTTTGCAAGAAAAAAAATCAGCTGGAAGCCTTATTGATTTAGGATTATTAGGTGGAACCGTTTTAGGATCAGGACCAGGTGGCTATAATATAGGTTTTAGTACTACTTTACCTTTTGACGAAATCAAGTTAACAGTAAACTCTATTGCAAGTGTAATCAATTCTATCAATGTTTATGGAGCTTTTGTAAATACTTCAAATAGTGACGATAGTGGCATTGGAAGTAGTAATTTACAATGTAGCGGAGGATCTGTTACAGTTACCAAAGAGGATCTATATGTGGATACAAATGGAGATAGTGTAGTGAGTGCAGGTGATAAGATCAATTATACTTTTGCTATTAAAAACACAGGAACTTCAGCTTTAACCAATGTAACGTTGACAGATAACAATGCTACACTTGTTGGTTCTCCAATAGCTAGTTTAGGTGCTGGTGTAACTAACACAACAGCTTATACAGCTACCCATATAATTACACAAAATGATATAGATACTGGTGTTGTATACAACCAAGCTGTAGTAGTTGTAGATTCTTTTGGAACAACTGTTACTGCAAATTCAACAGACCCCGATCCTTGTACAACTTGCCCAGTCTTATCTACCTGTTTAACCTGTACGGCAACGTCATTAAATCAAACTCCTAAGATTGCCTTTGTTAAAACCGGAGTTTACAACGGCGATGCAACCAATGCCAAAGTAGGCGATAAGATTACGTATACTTTCAACGTGAAAAACACAGGAAATGT
>NZ_JAOQMX010000071.1 GCF_025960985.1 Flavobacterium psychraerolatum
CTTGCAACGGATTATATAAATCCTGTTACAAGCGTTTTTTTATTGTCTAAAAAACAATGATAATCAAAATATGCGATGTTTTTCAGTGCCCTCGAAAAATTTCAAGAGCTTTTTTTTTGTGGATAAAAAGTATTAAACTTTATTTGCCTTTAGCATAAAGTCTTCCACTTTTTCGACCATATTATAACTTCCACAGAAAAAAGGAACTCTTTCGTGTAATTCCGTTGGTTTGATCTCCATAATACGTTGAAAACCATCAGATGCTTTCCCTCCTGCTTGTTCAGCAATAAAGGCCATCGGATTGCATTCGTACAACAAACGCAATTTCCCCTTAGGTGCTTTGGTACTTGTAGGATAAATATAAATCCCTCCCTTAATCATGTTTCTATGAATATCTGATACTAAACTTCCGATATAGCGTGATGTATAAGGACGATCTTCCTCTTCCGACTGACAATATTTAAGATAATCCTTTACTCCTTGCGGAAATTGAATATAGTTCCCTTCGTTGATAGAATAAATATTTCCGTTCTTTGGAAACTGCATGTTTGGATGTGATAGATAGAACGTTCCGATAGCTGGATTCAATGTAAATCCATTAACACCACAGCCTGTAGTGTAAACCAACATCGTTGATGTACCGTAAATCACATAACCCGCAGCCACTTGGCAAGTTCCTGGTTGTATAAAATCGTCCAAGGTTACAGGAGTACCAATTGGTGTCACTCTTCTATAAACTGAAAATACAGTTCCTACAGAAACGTTGACATCGATATTTGAGGAGCCATCTAGAGGATCCATCAAAACAATGTATTTGTTTGCATGTTTATTATCGTTGCCACGAACCGTAATAAAATCATCATTTTCTTCTGATGCAATTCCACATACAATCTCTCGATTGATTAAGGTTTGAATAAAAATTTCATTCGCATAGACGTCTAATTTTTGCTGATCTTCACCTTGAATGTTCTGCTCTCCAGCAGCACCAGTGATATCCACCAATCCTGCTTTATTCACTTTATAGCTAACCACTTTGGCTGCCAAGCGAATAGAGTTGATGATTCGAGATAGTTCTCCAGACGAATATTGAAAAGCATTTTGGTTTTCAATAATGAATTCTCCGAGTGTTTTGTTGCGTTCTTCCATTTAAGAAATCGTTGTAGTTGGTTTGAAGTCACAAATATCGTTTTTTTTGTTAAAAGGAAAATAATAAAACAAACCTAATTTGTTAGTATTGTATATTTGCTAAATAATAATTTAACAGATTGTTATAAAAATATAAAAAACAACCCAAAATGATCATTAGAAAAGGCAAACCACAAGATATGAATGCTGTTCTTGAATTGATTCTTGAATTGGCTATTTTTGAAAAAGAACCTGATGCTGTTGAGATTACTGTTGAAAATTTAATTCAAGATGGCTTTGGAGCACAACCATTATTTGGGCTATTTGTAGCAGAATCAAATGACACTATTATCGGTATGGCTTTGTATCACTATAAATATTCGACCTGGAAAGGAAAAAGTATCCATCTAGAAGATTTGATTGTGACCGCATCTGAAAGAGGAAAAGGGATAGGTAAAATACTACTACAAGCAATGGTTGATCTAGCCAAAGAAGAAAAAGTAAAAAGATTGGAATGGAGTGTTTTGGACTGGAATGCTCCCGCAATCGAGTTTTACGAACAATCCGGTGCCGAAATCCTAAAAGAATGGCTACTAGTACGTCTAGATGAAAATAGACTTGAGAACTTTGCCAAAAAAAATAATTAAAAATATTAAATCACAATTAAAAAACATGAGAGTATTTAAATTTGGAGGTGCCTCTGTCAAAGATGCAGAAGGAATCAAAAATGTTTATGATGTTTTACAAAAAGTAGGTTATGAAGATGTATTGCTTGTAGTTTCGGCTATGGGAAAAACCACCAATGCATTGGAACTAGTTATCAAAGACTATTTTGAAAAATCAGCTTCATTGCAATCATCTGTTCTAGAAGTTAAAAAATACCACAATCAAATCCTATTGGATTTATTTGAAGATGATAAGCAAGAAGTTTTTCAAGCAGTAAATAATTTATTTTCCGATTTGGAATATTTTTTAGCGCATAATAAATCACCAAATTACAACTTTGTTTATGACCAAGTAGTGAGTTTTGGTGAGTTAATTTCGACTACAGTCTTAAGTCATTACATGTCTTTTAGAGGAATCCAAACTCAATGGCTAGATGTGCGCAACTTTGTAAAAACAGATGCCAATTACAGAGATGCCGAAGTAGATTGGGACTTGACACAAACGAACATTTCGAAAAATGTAAAAAGAAAAATATTGAACGTTACTCAAGGTTTCTTGGGATCGGACGAAAATAATTTTACAACTACACTAGGACGTGAAGGATCTGATTATACCGCAGCAATATTTGCTTACTGCCTGAATGCTGAGAGTGTAACCATCTGGAAAGATGTTCCTGGAGTTATGAATGCTGACCCAAGATATTTTGAAAATGCAAGTTTATTGAATCAAATATCCTATAGAGAGGCAATTGAATTAGCATTTTACGGAGCCACTGTAATTCACCCAAAAACATTACAGCCGCTACAGAAAAAGGAAATTCCATTGTACGTGAAATCATTTATCAATCCATTATTAAAAGGAACTGTGGTTTCTAAAGGGGTTGCATTAGAGCCTTACTTACCTTGTTTCATTGTAAAAAGAGACCAATTATTGATTTCTCTTTCCTCTATTGATTTCTCTTTCATCATGGAAGAAAATATTAGTGAAATTTTTGCTTTGTTCCATGAATTCAAAATTAAGGTTAACTTGATTCAGAATTCTGCGATTAGTTTCTCCGTTTGCGTAGAAGATAAATTTGGTAATTTTAAAGATCTAAATGCTGTATTGTCTAAAAAATTCAAAGTAGATTTTAATGAGCATGTTACATTATACACCATTAGACACTTTAATGATCAAGCAGCTGAAATGGTTGAAAAAAATAAAATCGTTATCCTGAAACAAGTGAGTACAGAAACAATGCAGATTATCACTAGCGAAAAGTAATATTTTTTACAGCAACACTCCTTAATTATTAGGGGTACAAAATAACAAAGGGGCTACTATCTTTAGGATATTTAGCCCCTTTGCTTTATATTATATACTAAAGAATACACTACTTTTGACAAATTGACGTTATAAACGCTATGTTAAAAAAGCTTCTTTTTTCTATTCTACTACTTTCTTTTTCTTGGTCTAACGCCCAAGATACCAAGTCGTTGTACAAAACAAAGAAAATTGCAGTTGTAAAAGACACCATTAAAATAGAAGCCTTCAGCATCAACCCAACCCATTTCAAACTGATTGATGATCAAAATCAACTCATAGACAGTACTAAATATAACGTCAATTATGAGAAAGGAACACTTTTACTGAATGCCCTTTTTTTTGATTCTAAAAGAGATTCAATAGCTATACATTATCTCAATTACCCTGATTTTCTAACAAAAAAATACCAAATATACGATAGTAGTAGCGTGGTAGATACTGATATTTCGAATCAACCATTATACAAAATAGACAATCAACTCACCAACAAAACTGTTCCTTTTGATGGGTTGAATACATCGGGAAGCATCACAAGAGGAGTAACAATTGGTACCAATCAAAATGCAGTTTTAAACTCCAACTTAGACCTACAGATTACTGGAAAAATATCAGAAAAAGTAAGCTTACGAGCGTCACTACAAGACAGTAACATTCCGATACAAAATGGTGGATACTCTCAAAAGCTAGATCAATTTGACAATATTTTCATGGAACTCTTTAGTGATACATGGAACATTCGAGCTGGAGATATTTTTCTCGAAAACCATAAAACACAATTTTTAAATTTCAATAAAAAAGTACAAGGTTTGGCTGCCAATTTTGATTTTGGAACTGAAGATAGCAAAACTAATGTATTCGCAACGGCCTCACTTGTAAAAGGACAATATTCCAAAAGTAACTTTAAAGGTATTGAAGGCAACCAAGGCCCGTATAAATTAAAAGGTCAAAATGGTGAATTGTATGTATTGGTTATTTCGGGTTCCGAACGTGTTTATGTCAATGGACGTCAACTAAAAAGAGGGGAAAATAATGATTATACGATTGATTATAATGCCGGTGAAATTACTTTTACTCCTCTATTCACAATCACTTCTGAGATGCGTATTGCAGTAGAATACCAATATACAGATAGAAACTACACGCGATTTGTAACCTATGCGGGGGCCTCACACGACGATCAAAAATGGAGTTTGGCAGGTTATATTTATTCAGAAAATGATGTGAAAAACCAACCAGTTCAACAAAATCTCTCAGCAGATCAAGTCAAAATTTTATCTCAAGCAGGAGATAATACTTCTTTAATGAATGCTCCTTCAGCTTATGCCGATACCTACTCTGAAAACAAAACATTGTATGTTCAAAAAATAGTCAATGGCCAGTCCTTTTATGAATACTCCAACAATCCAGACGACACCCTTTTTAATGTACGTTTTACATTGGTTGGAAATAATAATGGTAATTATATTCTAGAAAACAGTTCGAGCATTACCAAAATATTCACTTATATAGCTCCTATAAATTCAGTTATGCAAGGAAATTACGAACCCATCACTCAACTTGTCCCTCCTACAAAGTTACAAGTTGCTACTTTTTTGGGGAAATATAATCCTTCAGAAAAAACTGCTGTCGATTTTGAAATTGGACTTAGTAACAATGACAAAAATCTTTTTTCTACACTGGATGATTCCAACAACCAAGGTTTGAGTGGAAAAATAAATGCCAAAAAACGTTTGTTCTCCAAGAAGTGGACTGTTGATGCTTTTGGAAAATATCAGTTTATACAAGAAAACTTCAGTTCGGTTGAGCGACTGTACACCATTGAATTTGATAGAGATTGGAACATCGCAACTACTCTTACTGGTAACCAAAGCTTATTGACTTCTGGTTTAAATTTTAATTTAAACTCAAAAACAAATTCGAAAAATAGTGGTACTCTCACCTATCAATTCGAAAAGTTAGACTTCTCAGGAACCTTTTCAGGAAATAGACATTTGATTAGTAGTTACTTTCAGTTGAACAACTGGAATATCAAAACATTAGGAAGTTACCTAACAAGTGATGCTACCACTAGCACCTCTACTTTTATTAGAAACCAAACACAAATACATTATCATTTTGGCAAAAACTGGATAGGCGTAAGCAATCGATTAGAAAACAATCAATCAAAAGATAAGGTAACCAATGATTTTTCGGCTTTGAGTCAACGATATAACGAATATGGTGCTTTTGTAGGTCGTGGAGACAGTACGAGAGTTTTTGTGGAACTTGGGATTTTAAAACGAACCAACGACAGTATCCAAAATGGACTTTTGCAAAGAGTAAACAATTCGAATTCCTACTTTTTAAAATCCAAATTACTCCAAACCAATACGAGCGACTTAACGGTTTATGCCAACTATAGAGTACTTGAGTACAATGACAGTACTATTAAAAAAGAATCTACTTTGAATTCTAGGGTAATTTTTAATGATCGTTTTTTTAATCAATTGATGCAAACTACAAGTACCTACGAAACCAATTCAGGTTCCTTACCGCAACAAGAATATACTTTTCTAGAAGTAGAAGCAGGACAAGGTGTCTACATGTGGAACGATTACAATCACAACGGCATACAAGAATTACAGGAATTTGAAATCGCACCATATATTGATCAAGCAAAATTCATTCAGGTATTTTTACCTAATTTAGTGTACATCAAAACCCATCAGACCAAATTTTCACAATCCTTGATAATCAATCCTACCCAGTGGCAAAACAAATCGGGCTTTATGAAAACGGCATCCAATTTTTACAATCAGACCAATTTTTTAATTAATCGAAAAACAAAAAATGATGGAGATAATTTTGAACTGAATCCTTTTACCAACTCCTCTGAAAACATATTGGGATTGAGTTCTAGTTTTAGAAATAGCTTATTTTACAAAAGGGGAAAACAACAACACTCAATAACCTATACTTATCTGGAGAACAAAGCCAAAAACTTACTCTCCAACGGAACTCAAGAGACTACGAATAGTTCCCATCAATTACAATATGCACATTTGTATCGTAAAAGTTGGTTGTTTGGATTTTTTACCAAAACCATCGCCACAAGTGTAAACTCTGAAAATTATCCTTTGAAAAATTACACAGTATCGGGTTACCAAGTGGCACCAAAAATTAGTTATTTATTTTCTAAGAATACTAGCTGGGACATTTTTTATGAATTACAAAGCAAGAAAAATCAGATTGGTAATTTGGAAACACTTTTACAAAATAGGTTTGGCACTTCAATTTCTTATTCTGGTAAGAAAAAGATAACCATAAATGGAGAGGTTTCTTTTTATCAAAATAAATACAAAGGCAACGAATTCTCTTCTGTTGGTTTCCAGATGTTAGAAGGTTTACAAACGGGCCAAAATCTAGTTTGGAAGTTACTTTTGCAAAAGAATATCACACAATTTCTAGATATAAATTTCAATTATTTAGGTCGAAAAAGCGAAACCAGTAAAACAGTTCACACGGGTAATATTCAGCTGAGAGCTTATTTTTAAAACAAGAAAAGAGAGCTCCCTAAGAAGTCTCTTTTTTCAACCAATCAATAATTTATCTCTTTATTTTTTACTTCATAGATACAATGACAAACTCACTTCGTCTATTTTCTTGATGTTCTTCTTCAGTACAAATTACACCATCTGCACATCTATTTACCAATTGTGATTCTCCATAACCTTTGGCAGTAAGACGAGTTGTATCAATTCCGTTTATAACAAGCCATTCTTTCGTTGAAATGGCTCTTCTTTCAGATAATTTTTTATTATACTCATCTGTTTGGCGACTATCTGTGTGCGAACGAATATCAATTTTCATCGTTGGATTTTGTAACATAACATCCAAAATTTTCGAAAGCTCTAAAGCTGCATCAGGACGAATATCCGATTTATTCAAATCAAAATAAATAGTTTTTATTTCAAATGCTTTCGCTAAATCATCTCCTATAGTTACTTTCTTGAGTCTTTTTTCAATTGTAATTGGTACTATTGTCCTCCCCACATCTGCTGCTGTAATTGTACTAATCTCGTCAGTAATATATTGTTCTTTTTCCGTTTTAATATAGTATTTAGTATCACATGCTACTTGGCCAAAATCAAATTTACCCTCTTTATTTGTCAATGTAGTTTGCAATAATTTATAACTACTATCAAACAAACTTACTTTTACTCCTACAACTATAGCTTTTGTTTCTAAATCGGAAACGATACCATTTAATAATTGCTCACATGGATAGTTTAAAGGTTTAACTTCTTTCACCAAATAAATATCATCTCCACCTACTCCCCCATCTCTATTGGACGTTATATAACCTACCTTAGATTCATAATCAATTATAAAACCAAAATCATCTTTAGAACTATTCAATGGCTCTCCAACATTTACTACAGTTGAAAAACTACCGTCTTGCCTTCCAGTAGCTACAAACACATCTAATCCTCCAAGTCCAGGATGTCCGTCTGAAGCAAAATAGAGTTCATTTTTCGCACTTATAAAAGGAAATGTTTCTCGCCCTTCTGTATTAATACTGTTTCCTAAATTTTCAGGAGTTCCAAAGGTTCCATCCGTATTTATCTTAACCTTATAGATATCAGACTGTCCTAATGTTCCTGGCATATTGGAAGCAAAGTACAATAACTTTTCATCCACACTCAAAGTAGGATGAGCGGTACTAAAATTATCGCTATTAAAGGGTAGTTCCACAATGTTTGTCCATTTATCAGCCTCCAAATCAGCTTTGTAGATTTTAAGCAATGTTGTATTACGTGAATCCTTCCCTCTTTTACCAGGAACATAATTGTTTCGAGTAAAATAAACGGTCTTACCATCTTTTGTAAAAACAGGAGTTGATTCATGATACTTTGAATTTAAACTTCTTGACAGCTGTTTTGCAGCCGATAGAGTTCCGTCAGGATTAACATTCGATTCATACAAATTTGTAAAACCTTCACCTGTCCAAGGATCTTTACTTTTCACAAATCCATTCTTATCTCTGGCTGTGGCAAAAATAATTTTGTTATTATTAAAAGCAGTTCCATAATCTGAATATTTAGAATTAATCCCTGCATCTTTGATAGAATATCTTCCAGAGTTTTCTTTTATTACAGCCAAATAATCTTTTTGATTAATAGCTAACTTTGCTCTACTATCATTTCCGCTTTCTTTATCAAATTTGGCCATCATTTTATCTGCCTTACCATACTCTTTAATTGCTTTTAGAGACTGAGCGAAACGATAGAAACATTCAGGCGTAAAATCTGTAGTGACTGAGAATAATGCTTTGTAATATTTAGCTGCATTAGTTAAATCCCCATTAAAATAATAGGCATTAGCTAATTTCAACAGCATATCTTGGGACTTATACCCTTTTTCGAACAAACGTTCATATGTTTTTATAGCATCAATATAGGCGTAGTTATCATATTCTTTATCTGCTTTATTATCTTTATTTTGCGCAGAAAGCTGGAATACCAAACAACTAAATAGCAATGCAAGAATGTAATTATTTTTCATATACTTTTTCTTTAGAAAAACCTAGGTGTTATTATCCTTCTTCTGTAATTAGAAAATTCAAATCTTAAAAATATTTCATGTGATCCAGAGTTATAATGTGACAAATTAGTCGTTTCAAAATCATAACTATAACCCATTACTAATTTGAAAACCTGCCAAAGCAGTTGCGGCTGCATCCCATCTCCAAGCTACTCCCAAGGTAAATTTCTCTTGTATAAGAAAGTTTGCAGAAACATCTAGTTGTAATGGTGCACCAGTAACTATTTTTGTCATAAAACTGGGTTTGAATTGCAAGTTCGGATTTAAATCAAATACATATCCTCCAATTAAATAAAAGTGTAAACGATCTACAATTGTATTAGAAGAATTATCATCAAAATGTTTATCCCTAAAAAAATTGGGAACAGAAAGACCTACATACATTTTATCTGAGTGAAGGTACAAACCCGTCCCAATGTTTGGCAAAAATGAATTATCGATGCTGCTTTGAAATTTTGGATCACTTAAATTATACCTATCCAATTTGGTATAATCTACATTTAATAAATCTGCTGTAGCCTTTATACCAAAAGATAAATCAAACTCCTCTGAGAATGGAATAGTATAAGAAATATCGGCAGAAATATTATTTTGAGTTGAGGCCCCAATATTATCATTTACAAACGAAATACCAATACCTATTCTTGAATTTTCAATAGGTGCATTGATCGATACAGCATTTGTAACTGGAGCACCATCTAGTCCGACCCACTGCGTGCGGTGCAATGCAAAAATACTAGTTACTCCACGGTTACCAGCGTAAGCAGGGTTTATTGTAATAGTATTATACATGTAATGTGAGTACTGTGCGTCTTGCTGTGCAAGACAAGACACCGTTAACAACAACATAAGAATTATGATATAATTTGTTTTCATATTATTTTTTTTATTTACTCCAACAGTGTTTTACTTTCCTGTATTCTGACCTTACTATTAATTAATTAAATGCAGATAACCCGATTTACCAAAATCATTTCCATTCTTGTCCTCATATTTAATCACATAGAAATAAGTTCCCGTTGGCAGTCTTTTAGCTTTATTAATAGTTTCTCTCCCTTCGGAAATACCTCTAAAAGCTTTACCAATATTATCATAACCATTAACATCATACACTTTTACTCCCCAACGATCAAAAATTTGAACTATATTATTTGGATAACAATCAGCACCTTGTATAAAAAAGAAGTCGTTCATGCCATCACCGTCGGGAGATACAGCATTATAAGGTCTAAGTTCACAACCATTAACTATTATAGAAGTTACATCATCTTCTAATGGACTACTATCATCTGAAAGGTCTTGAACTATTACTCCCGCTGGACTAAACCCACTTGCTTTTGATTGGCTCCATACCATTCCTTCGATAATATCAGCCTGAGTAATTACATAAACAGCCGTGAAAGTTGTTTTATCGATACCTCCAACTGGTAGGTCTATAGTTCCACTACTTTGATTAAGTCCCACCTTACTATCTTCGATCCATACACTAGTCAATGGGACATCCCCCGTATTCATGACCGTGTATGTATAAGATATCGTCTCTCCAACTTGTGCCATTCCATCACCGTTTTCATCGTTAAGCGTACCGTTCATCAACAAGCTAATTTTAGGTACTTGATTTAATAATGTCATAGTGCAAGTCAAACAACTTGGATTAACAGGACAGGTTGTACAAGGTGTAGGATCTGTAGATTGAGCCGTAACCGTTGGAATAGTTGTCACTGGAGTGTCTGCTAAAGCATTGGCCAAATTATATACAACACCCGTATTAATATCTTCTTGCGTAATGCTATATTCCGCCGTAAAAGCAGTATTATTTGACGCATTGATATTCAAAACTGGAATTACTATACCTAGAACAGTAGCATTATCATCGGATATTTTCACGTTTGTTAAAACTGTATTTCCAGTGTTTTTTACTTCAAAAACATATTTAATAATATCTCCAATACTCGTGATACCATCACCATTTGTATCTTGATAAATACCCTCTTTGGTAAGACTTATAGAAGGACTCTGAATAAATGGTGTTTCGGTCGCATCATCATTATTGATAGTTGTTCCTGAAGTATCTCTTACAACATTATTTCCTGGATCCATACCAACTGCTAATGCTGAATTCACAACCTTACCTGCATCAACATCTATTTGTTTAATGGTGTATTTCCCAACAATAGAGTTATTGGTTTCTCCTACTGCTAAAGTTGCTATGGTCGATACCGGTAATATTATTCCAACCATTGGGTCAGTCACAACAATGTTTTTAATTGTACTATTTCCTGTATTTGTCACAGAAAAAGTATAATCAATCGTTGAGCCCACCATTACTGGCCCTATTATTACAGCTGTTTTCACTAATGCTATGCTTGAAACAAAAGGGATTGTGGTAACAGTGCTATCATTATTAGAAATATCAGTACCAGATGTATCCTGAATATTATTCCCCATAGGATCTTGCCCTTTCACAATAGCTGTATTAATCACTTTACCTAAATCAATATCCAATTGAGTAATACTGTAATCTTTTGTTATTTCGCTAGATTCATTAGGCAATAAAGTACTTGGAACTAGTGGAAAACTTGCAATGCCTAATTTAGCATCATTTATTATGATAGTATTGATCGCTACATTTCCTATATTTTTCACGTTGAAAGTATAAGTAATTTTATCTCCTACTTTTGCTTTAGTAGCGTCTCCGTTATAAACACCTGTTTTAACGAAAACTATTTTTCCTGCAGTTGGCAAATTAGTTACCGTAGTATCATCATTATCAATAGCTGTTCCTGATGTATCTTGTACATCATTGCCTTTTGAATCTTTTCCTTTGGCAACAGCTGTATTGGTCACTTTACCTGAATCAATATCAGCTTGGGTAATTGTGTATTCTTTGGTTACTTCTCCAAATCCGTTTGGCGCTAGACTTGCTGGTACAATTGCTAAATCACTAACACCTAATTTAGTGTCATTTATTTTCACATTCAAAACCGTTACATTTCCTGTGTTTTTCACGTTGAAAGTATACGTAATCTTATCGCCTACTTTGGCATTGGTTGCATCGCCGTTGTAAACTCCGGTT
>NZ_JAOQMX010000072.1 GCF_025960985.1 Flavobacterium psychraerolatum
TAAGCCCGCCTGCGCAGATGGTACTGCAGTTATGTGGGAGAGTATGTCGTCGCCTTTCTTTAGAGAACCCTGATTCATTCGAATCAGGGTTTTTTATTATCACTACTTTTGCTTGGATGGTGAAATTGGTAGACACGCTGGACTTAAAATCCAGTGAACAGCAATGTTCGTGCGGGTTCAAGTCCCGCTCTGAGTACTAAAACTTCAATTTGCTTTTGCTTATTGGAGTTTTTTTTTGCTCAACCTGAAAAGATGGGAGTTAGGCAAGTAATTTAGTTAACCTTAATAGTTAGTGTCTTGAAAAGGTTGTAAAAGTTGTTATTATTAATTTGTTTCTCTTTTTAATTCCTCAACTTGTCTAAAAGTAGTTACAGTGAACTTATATGATTTATGTTCTTTTTCCATAGATACTGCTCCCATTAAAAATAGTACTAATTCAGGACTAGGTATTGCGCCTCTCATTTTTAAAATACTTTTATAATCACGATTTAAACGTTCTATCCAGTTAGTAGAATATATCATCCTTTGTATTGTAATTGGGTAGTTTAAATAAGTAAAATAAGCTGTGTTGCGCTCATTTGAAAATGATTTCAAACTAGGAGAACTTTTTTTATGCTTCTCTACGAATTTACATAAATTTTTAAATGCTTCAACAGGAGCTACATTTTTAGTATCAATAGCAAAAAATTCTAATAACTCTTCGGCGACTTCTAATCTTTTTACTCTAGGGAAAACAGCCAAAATATTACGTTTAATATGTACTACACACAATTGGTTTTTAGCTGTTGGAAAAACTTGTTCTATATCATTTTCTATAGAAGTTAGTCCATCTGACACCACCAAGCCAATAATTTGAACACCTCTGTTCTTTAATGCTTCTAATTCATTTTGCCATAATAATGCTCCTTCAGTTGGATGATTTACAATGCTTAAAACCTCTCTTGATCCATCTTCTTTAACTCCTAGAACCGTATAATATCCTTCCTTGCTAACAGATTTATCTCTACGAGTATGAACGAAAGTAGCATCGATATAAAGCACTAAATAATGTGATTCTAGTTTGCGTTGAAGCCATATAGATACTTCTTCTCGACTATCCTTCATTATGTAGCTTATCTGTTGTTTACTATATTCCTTGCCATAAATTTCCTCGTAGATGTCACTAACTTGTTCTGTTGTTAGCCCTTTTTTGTACAGTGAAAAAATTAACTTTCTATGCTCTTCATCTTCATCGCGTAGGACGTTTAGTAATACAGGGTAAAACGTGCCATTTCTCATTCTGGGCACTTTTAAAACCATTTCTTTTCCGAATCCTCTGGCTTTTCTTAGACGATAACCATTAGCGTAGTCACCTGGGTTCTCTTGTTGATCTAAATGTTTCTCACTTTTCATAAAAGCGTCAAGAGTCATTTGCATAAGTAAATTTGTGCCGTTTTCGGATTTTGCTATCTTCAATAATAATTCCGAAATTTGATCATGTGTAAGGTTCATAAGCTTGTAAGTTTATTGGTAGTAATTTAAAATTACAACTTTTAAACTTTACACAGTTTTTTAGGACAATATCTTGATTCCTTATAAGTATTATCTTAATCACCTAACTAAGTTCTATTTAATTCAGTTATTCTTATATAAAAAAAAACACTTGCAAAAATATGTTTTAGCAAGTGTTTAATTTTTTTATTATGTAAAGTTTCAGTATTAGTAATTATGAAACTATTTTATCATTGGTTTATCTTTAAAAACTTCTATTTCAAAAATAAGTTCTGCATTGGGTGGTATAACACCACCAGCACCACTTTCTCCATAAGCTAAATTTGATGGAATAATTGCAATAATTTTTTCTCCATAAGTCATTGTTTCGATTGCTTCTACAAAACCAGGAATCATGCTGTCTTTTTTACCCACTTCATATGGGAAAGGTTGATATCCGTTTTGAGCGGCACGATTAGGGTTGTGTTGTCCATATTCTTTACTTAACTCTTCATAACTAGTATCGAATAAAGAACCATCTTCTAAATATCCTGCATAATGAAAATATAAAGTAGAGCCTACAATTGGTTTTTCTCCTGTACCTTTATTTATTACTTTGTATGATAACCCAGACGGTGTAGTAGTAGCTGTTTTTTTAACTTCAGCGATGTACAATTTTTTAGCTGCGATTATAGGTGCATATTTTTCTTTGTATGCTTTCTTTTGGTCTTCTATTTTTTGTATTTCTATTTTTCTATTTTCTTCATCGACCAAAGCTTGTTTTTTTTCATCTTCTTCTTTATTATTGAAATAATCTGAAAATACTTTTGGGGCATCAAACTTTTTAGCTTCAGTACCTATTTTTGTTATTGTTATTTTAGTTATGATATCATTTTGAGTTATTTTGTTAACGATATCCATTCCTTGTGTTACATGCCCAAAAATTGTATGCTTTTGATTTAACCAAGGCGTATCTTTGTGTGTTATGAAAAACTGACTTCCATTAGTCTTAGGTCCAGAATTTGCCATTGCTAAAATTCCCCCCTTATCAAATACTAAATCAGGTACAAACTCATCTTTGAAAGAATATCCAGGATCTCCAGCTCCCGTACCTTGTGGGTCTCCAGTTTGAATCATGAAGTCATTAATAACTCTGTGAAATTTTAAACCATTAAAAAATGGCTTACCTTTCAATCTTTCATCTTTTACAAAAGGATTTGTTCCTTTTGCTAAAGAAATAAAGTTCGCAACAGTAACGGGTGTTTTTTTATATTCTAATGAAAGAACAATATTTCCTTTTGGCGTAACAATTGTTGCAAAAATCCCATCTGTTATAATTGGTTTTTTGGAAGTTGCTTTTGTAGTACTAACTGTTTTTTTGTTAGTTGTTGTTTTTGTTATTTGTCCTTGTAAGGAAAAAACTCCTGCGAATAGGAGACATAAAAATTTTAATTTCATTGTACTAATTTTAAGGTCTTTTATTTTATTGTTGATTATCTACTAATTCAATTTCAAAAATGATATTGGCATTAGGCGGAATTACTTCTCCTGCACCACCTGCACCATAAGCCAAGTGAGACGGAATGAATAATACAGCTTTGTCTCCAAAAGATAATTTATTTAATCCTTCAATAAAACCAGGAATCATGCCATCTTTTTTTCCTGCAGTAAAAGGAATTGGAATATATTGATTGGCTTCGGCTCTTGCTGCATCATATTTTCCGAAAGTTTGAGCCACGTTTTCGATACTAGTATCAAATAATTGGCCATCTTCTAGAAATCCAGCATAGTGAATTTGTAATTCAGCGCCTTTAGCGGGTTTTTTTCCTGTTCCTTTTTTAGTAATAACATATTTAAGACCAGTTGATGTTTTTGTTGCCTTTGCTTTCAAAGCATTAAAGTAATTTGTTTTATCTTGTCTCACTTCTTTATATTTTGAGTCAAGAATAGATAATTCAGCAAGTTTTTGTTTTTGTTTAACTGCTTCTACTGAAAAGTAATCATAAAAAGTTTTTTCAGCATTAAATTTCTTAGCTGCTTCCCCTTTTCGAATAATGGTAACTTTTTTGATAAAATCGTTTAGTTGAATTTTATTTACCGTTTCCATTCCGTTATCGACTACATGTCCAAAAATGGTATGTTTTCCGTCTAACCAAGGCGTTGGTAAATGCGTGATAAAAAACTGACTGCTGTTAGTTGATGGCCCATTATTTGCCATGGCTAGTACTCCATTATCCTTAAAACGTAAATCGGTAATTTCGTCTTTAAATTTATATCCAGCATCTCCAGAACCAGTTCCTAGTGGATCTCCTGTTTGTATCATAAAATCATTAATCACACGATGAAACTTTAATCCATCATAGAAAGGTTTGTCTTTTAAGTGATCATTAGTGACAAATTTGTTCTTTCCTTCGGCCAAAGTAATGAAGTTAGCCACTGTAATAGGAGCTTTTGTGTAATTTAATTCTACGATTATTTCCCCTTTACTAGTTTCGATTTTGGCATATAAGCCATCGGGTAAATTACTGTTTTCTTCTTTGCAGGAAACAAAACAAATTGCTAATAGTAGTACGTATAAAATGTTTTTTTTCATTTGTTATTTAATTTAAACTATCTTTTAGTTTTGTGGGTATTTTAGTGGTTTGTACAGAGTTATTATTTTGTTTTTCTGCTTTTTGTTTGGCTTCTAAGTCTCTCTTTATTTTATCAGACTGCTCTTTTTTAAACGCAACTTCAGTTTTAAAATCTCTAAGGTTTACTGTTATTAATAAAGGTGTGTTGGTCCCGATTTTTTTAGTGTCTCCTCGGTAACCATATGCTTTATGAGATGGAAATAGGAAATTAACTTGTTCTCCTCTGTGCATTAATTTGATCCCGTCTCTCAGTCCTATCAAAACATCTTGTTTGTCTACATAATAAGTTTGTGGTCTCAATTCCAATTCTGAATAGATAATATTACCGCTTAAATCCTTAATTTCATACGTAAAAAAGGCAACATCACCTTTTTTTGGAGTAATGGTATCAAGTTCATTTTTTGTTTTATAGCTATACCAATATCCTTTGCTTGATGCGAAATATGGTGTTTTACTATCTTTTTTAATGATGGCTTTTATTTGTTCTTCTTCACTAGCGACAAGTTTCTTGTTTTTATCGATGGATTTTTTCATAAAAGTCCCTGACGAATGGGAAATAGGGCGTCTTACTTCTTGGTTATTTTTACAACTGAAGATGAGTAGTGAAAGAATAACTCCTAGTATGATCTTAATTTTCATGGGGTATTAGTTTAATTGACTAACAATTGATTCGAATTTTTCAATAGTTTCTTTCATAGATACATCTGAACGTCCTCCAGCAGCATTGCGATGTCCACCACCATGAAAATGATCTCTAGCAAATTGATTTACATCAAAATCACCTTGAGAACGGAAAGAAATCTTAATTATCTTCTCTTCTTTATTTTCGATAAAAATAGCAGTTAAATGAATTCCTTTAATACTTAATCCGTAGTTTACTATTCCTTCTGTATCCCCTTTTATATAGTGAAAAGTATCTAATTCCTCTTGTGTTAAGGTTGTGTAAGAAGCATGGTAATCTTCTAGGATTTTCATGTTTTGCAATGCACGCCCTAGTAATTGCAAACGGCTGTAAGAACTATTATCAAAAAGTAAGTTTGGAATTTGAGTATTTTGAACGCCCAAATCTATAAGTGCCGCTACGATTCTATGCGTATTACCTGTAGTTCCGGGGAATTTAAATGATCCCGAATCGGTAAGAATTCCAGTATATATACAGGTACCGATAGTTACATCTATCACTGCTACTTCACCTAATAATGAAATGAAATTATAAATCATCTCACAAGTTGAGCCTATAGAAGTATCGGAATAAACATATGCTGCATAGTCATCTGGTTTTTGATGGTGATCGATCATCACAAATGTTTTAGATAAACCAGCCAAAACCTTTTCCATCTCTTCACCTACACGATGAAACGCATTAAAGTCTAAAGTGAAAATTAGGTCAGCATCATTTAATATTTGTGTACAATTTTCTTTGTCTTTTTCGAAAATTTTAACTGTTTCCGACCCAGGAAGCCAAGCTAGAAAATCAGGAAAATCATTGGGAGCAATTACAATAGCTTCATGATTTAATTGTAATAAAAAATGATAAAGTGCTAGGGTAGAACCCATAGCATCACCGTCTGGTCCACGATGTGGTATAATAGCAATTTTTTTCGGTGTAGCTAATAATAATTGTATGGCTTGAATGTCTTGTATTTTCATAGTGTGCGAAATTACATTTTTTTAATGTAAATTAGGGGTAGTTTATAAAATTATCAGCATTTTAAAAATTAGAGATTTTTGAGATTTCTTCTTCTAAAACGTTCGTATAAGTGGTATTTGGTGCCTTTTGAATTTTGAGAACTATAAATTCCTACTGTACCAGATGCGAGGTAAGCAATACTACAGGTTAGTGCAATATACATTCCGCTTTCGAATCCAAAAAGTTCGATTCCCATGGCTGTACAGGCAATTGGCGTATGCGTTGCGCCAGAGAAAACAGCTACAAAACCCATTCCTGCCAACAAGGCAATTGGAAGCGGAATTACTAATGATAATGCACTTCCCAAAGTTGCACCTACGAAGAAAAGGGGAGTTACCTCTCCACCTTTAAAGCCACAACCTAATGTGAAGCCAGTGAATAATATCTTTAGTAGGAAATCAAAAGCAGCACTTGGATGCGTAAATGCATCTACAATTACTGGAACACCCAGTCCAACAAATTTTTGAACGTCTAGTAATGCAATTGCTAATGCTAAAACTAAGCCACCTATAACGGGACGAAGTGGTGGATAGGATACATATTTTGAAAACATACGACCCCAAAAATGTGTAGTCCTGGAGAATGTCATTGCTGCCAACCCAAAAAGAATACTTGCTAATATACACCACAAAAGAATAGATCCATTCCAAGCAGGGACTTCTGGAATACTATAATGTGTATGTTTGACAGCCCAGAATTCTACGGTGTAATAGGCTATATAGGCCACGATAAAAGAATAAATTACAGTTTTTAAGTTGATTTTGCTACAGTATAATATCTCGATTGCAAAAATAGCTCCTGCCAAAGGAGTACCAAAAATAGAGGCAAAACCAGCGCTAATACCCATTACGATTAATGTTCGGCGTTCTTGGTTCTCTAATTTAAAAAGTATTTTGAATTGGTCTGCTATCGCACCGCCCATTTGAACTGCAGTACCTTCACGACCTGCCGAACCTCCAAAAAGATGGGTTATTAAAGTACCCAAAAGAACAAAAGGGGCCATTTTGAGTGGAATCACCTTGGAAGGTTTATCGTATTCTTCAAGTAGTAAATTATTTCCTTTTACAACTGAGGCTCCGTAGTAATGGTAACCTAGTCCAATGATTAAACCCCCTAAAGGCAAAAACCATATAATCCAAGAATTATGGATTCTAATTTGTGTTACCCATTCTAAGGAAATTAAAAAAAAAGCTGACGATGTACCAGAAAAAATGCCTATCAAAACACAAATGAAAAACCATTTGAGTAGGATAGGCAATGTATATTTGACTTTATCTAACATTAATTTGTTTTTAAAGTAGGTATGCAGTCTAAAAATTTCGTTTATTCAGAAAGAACAGCTGTTAATTCAATTTCAACCAAATATTCAGGAGCAACAAGTTGATTAATTCCGTAAAAACCAGTAGTAGGTTTGATGTCTTTGAAAAAAGTCGCATGAGCAGTAGCAACTGCTTCAAAAGTACTTACATCAGTCGTGAAAATACGAGTACGAATAACATCTTTCATACCTGCATTCAACTCTTCCAATACTTTTTCAACTCTTTCCAAGATATTGAGTGTTTGTGCGTGAGCATCGTCTGCTTTTACGTTTTCACCATCAATAATGGCTACTGTACCCGATACTTCAATAATGTTTCCTATGCGAACCGCACGACAATATCCCATTTTGTCTTCCCAAGGTGATCCTGTAAGTATGTTTTCTCTTTTCATGTTATTTGTTTTAACTTGATTATTAAGTTGTTGTGTATTATAATGTACTTTGGTATATTTTTTGCAATTTATAAAAAAATGTCAAATAACAAACGCTTGATTTCGTTTAAAAAATCATAATTAAAGGGATTATTTTCTAAAGCATAGATTTTTAAATTAGTGAAATAATTAAAAAGGTTACTGACTGATTAAAAGTACTATTCTATACTTATGAATTGGGTCTTTCATCTATGATAGAGATAATTTAAGGCTTCTGAAGCAATATATTTCTAATAAACAAGGTTAATAAAGTAAAGTTAAAGTAAAGTCCAAAAGTTTATTTATAGGCTTGGAGTTTATATTTTTGAAAAAAATCAATAGATTGAGTCATTGAATACTACAATATGAAACAGCTTCTTTTTTTTATTTTTATGTTGGGGATAACTACCACTGGTTATTCACAGTTTGAGCTAGGAAAAACATTCAAGGTGATTCCGCCAAAACCCATTCCGCCTAAGGCGAAAGCTAAAGAAGCGCCCAAAAAACAAGATAATAAAGACCTTTTTGCTGTTATACCTAAAATTGATCCAAAAGATGCAAAACCAATTACAGAAGACCCAACCTACTCTAATGGAATAGAGCCAGAGCCTTTTTCTATGATTATAAAAAAACCTGATTTTGACGATCCAAATGATGCTTTAAGAGATAAGTTGGTGAATAGTTTAGAACAATCATTGGTTAATAGAGGTATGAAAGTAGATCCTAGGTCATTAGTAAGGATTGATGTGAACTTTGGAGATATTCGCACCAAATCAAAATATTTCGATATAAGATGTCGTGATTTTGGAGAAATAGATGGCGACTTAATTAAGGCAACGTTAAACAACCGTGATGTTGAAAGTCGATTGTTACTACAAAATCAATATAAAACCTTTAGAATAACCTTTAAAGAAGGAATCAATACGTTTGAATTAGAAGCGTTGAACAGAGGTACATTAGGAGGAAACACTGCCGAATTTCAAATTTATGATGATGCTGGAAAACTAGTACGATCCGATTACTGGGAAAATTGGGATACTGGTGTAAAAGGGAAATTTATAATAGTGAAAGAATAAGAGTTTTTAAACTACTGGGCAAATAATGATTTATTTGGTATCATTTTGTAGCGTTTTGATAAATATAAATTTACGTGAACAATGAGTTTACTATATAAGATGAATAAAAAAAGGCAGTGCATTTTTATATCATTGCACTGCTCTTTTTATTTTATTGAAAATATGTTTTATATTTTTATTTAGTAGTGGTACTATCAACGCAATTGGTAGCTGTGAATTTATATTTTACATTATCATAATCAATTTTGGTCCCTTTGACAAAATACGAAGCGCCCATTGAAGTAGCAATTTGTCCGTTTCCTAAGATAAGTTCTGTGCCGCGTTTAAGGAAAGCCATTGGGTTTTTGTATGTAATCTTCTTATTATCTCCTTGTATGAATGTATAACTAGCGTATAAGGTGTCTCCACTAAATTTACCGATTATTTCACCCGATTTCTTGGGCATGTTGACAATATTCATCTCCATTGTACCCTTGATTTGTCCGTCTTCCAAAGTATTTATTTGTAAGTCCAAAGTATCCTCTTCATACAGTGCTTTGTAGCATTCGGTACTTACTATTTTTGTAGCTTCAATGGCTTTGTTTTCATCCGTTTTTTCAGCTTCTTTATTTTTACAACTTTGAAACCCAATAGAAAGCAATAGTAAACCCAATAGACCTAGATTTTTCATAATAGAACGATTTAATTAAATTATTGATGTGTTCGTACGTTGTAGCTAAGTTACGAATAAAATCTAAAATTTAAGTAAGTAATAGTGTGTTTTTTTGTCTTGTAGAGACAGGATATTAGTTTTTTATTTTCGCATAAAATTAGCTTTTTTTCGTGCTTTTTAAACCATCTAAGAATTATTAGTGCATCTTAGATCTTGTTGTGCAATATATCTCTAAATAGCAATGCTAGTTATAGCGTGTTTGAATTGACTACAACAAATACTAAGATGTAATAGTCCAATTTGTTCCTACAGTAAGAGTAGTGATTTTGTTGTACATCATGATAAGTTTTTTAGATTACTTCCATTCTCAATTGGGTTCTATTTTGTATTCTATGTTTAAATGGCAGGCAATGTCATTAAGTTGTTTTTTTAAGTTGGGTATGTATTGAATTTTTTCTTTCGGAATAATAAATGATTGCCATCCTTTTCAATCGAATGAAAATATTTGTTGGGATTTCGATTATTTGCTCCAATTCGGTGGTTTTTATTGCACTCACAGAACCGTTGTCTTTGCCGATAATTTCGTCTAAAGTAAAAGTAAGTATCGCTGTTTTACCGAGTCTGTCTTTGTAGTTTTCTTTTATAAAATTATTATAATGATTATTGTAATGGTTTTTTTCTCAGATTGGATAGATAAAAAACTAAAGTACGGCCACCACCAGAAAAATTACTATTAAAAAATAGTCTTCTTGATAAAGGAATAAAAATGCAAAATCGGTATAAATTATAGGTGTAATTATTTTACTTCGAAATCGTTTCTTTTTAATACGAGTAGACTGCGAAGCGATATAGAGTTGGTGTATTAAGAAATCTTTTTCGTCCATTTGGTAGGTAATTGTCATTGTTGTTTGATGAAATTCAATTCAAGGTTTGAAAATAATGAAATTGAAAGAAAGTAACCAAAAAAAATCACCTGTTTTATATTTGGGTAGAAATGGGGAAGTTTATCTATATAATTTTGTTAGTATTATCGTAACCCATTCTTTTTTAACCCAATAATACTGTTTTTAAGTAATTAAACTAGACAAATGCGTTGTAAGGAGAGGTAATAAGGTTAGCTGAATCACTCCTTATTATTGCATCATTAGATTATATGAAATTTTTTGTAAATCATTACATTCAGAATTTTGTTTGCGGGCACAGGTAAATACCTGCGCTAACTATTATCTATAAGCCTGCGCGATCGGGGTAAAATTTATATAAATATGGTCAAACTCTGCGCAAACTAATTCTAATTCATTTAATTTTCTTGCAATTCGTTGACCAATTGAATTTGTATCTTCTGTAGTTTTATAAACATTGCCAATAATTCCATCAAAATCTCCAACGAAATCTTTCGGTTTCATTTCGTTATAAGAATGTCTTTTATTATTCTGTTGGTTGATTTCATTCAGTTTTTCGATAATAGCCACTATCGTTCTTGTATATGCTTGTGAGGTGTTTTAAGTATTAATTTAGCAAATACTAAACGAATAGAAAATTAATTAAGCCCGATAAAATCGAACTGACTTTTTTAATTTTTCCTATATATTTTTTTCTAAATTTTGACCCAATTTTGGTTTAATGCTAAACGAAAATACGATTAAAATAAGGAATTAGATAAAGATCTATTGAGGTAAGCAGTTAGTTACATATAATCTCCTTTTGACAAATATTATCTGCTTTTACCATTCTTTTGATTAAATTATTGAATATTGTGTCTT
>NZ_JAOQMX010000073.1 GCF_025960985.1 Flavobacterium psychraerolatum
TTTGAAAATCCATATCTCAAAAGTACATTTTTAGAAGCTAAAAGCGAAATGCACTAAAGTACATAGTTTTAACTATTTTTGGGACCAATAAAAAAATGGAAGTCAAAGCATTGCCTTAACTTCCATTTTTTTTTAAGAATGTACAATTTTACTCCCAGTCATCAAAAACAACTTCACTAGCTGCAAAATCGAGAATTTCAGCCCGTGAACCATACTTGACTATTTCATCAATTCCTTTTTGAGCCATTAATATCGTACTGTATTTACGACTTACCGCCACCAAAACATCATCAAGCACCACCTTGAAATAAAACTTCCCCTTTGCGGTCTTATATTTCAAAAAAGAACAACTATCAAACCTAGCCTGCAGCAATTCTGCCTCAGCCTCGCAATCCATTCGTAATTCATAGGCATTACTAGTAAAGATAGGCTTACCCTTCCTAGAAGTATATTCAAACTTATAATCTCCGCTAAATCGCTTACTAATCACAAAAGACCCCATACTTACACCTCAATTTTTAGAAAATTAAAAATACAATCTTTATAACCAAATTCACCAAAAAGATCGGCTTAGTTATAAACAAAAAAAAGCCTCTTCAAAAGAAGAGGCTTTGTACTCAGAGCGGGACTTGAACCCGCACGAACATTGCTGTTCACTGGATTTTAAGTCCAGCGTGTCTACCAATTTCACCATCCGAGCATTTGGTATGAATGGTTTAATTTTTAAAAAAAAATTAATTAAATGAGCTCACCATCCGAGCTCTTTTTTTTGAATGTTTTAATTTTAAAAAAAAATAATTAAAGCTTAACATTCAAGCTTTTTTTAATGGATTTAATTTTCGGAAAAATTAATTGAAGCTTACCATTCTAGCTTTATATTTTTCAAAGATACTATTTTAATTGATATCTTTTTGAGCTTTTACGCTTTGAGCGAAAAACGGGGCTCGAACCCGCGACCTCGACCTTGGCAAGGTCGCGCTCTACCAACTGAGCTATTTTCGCATTTTCAATTCTTAAAAAGAACCGCGATACTTGTTCTGTATTGCGGATGCAAATTTAAGACTTTTATTGAGTTAAACAAGGGGTTTTGCAATATATTTTTAAATTATTTTTTAACCCCTTGATAACGTTTATTTTAAATATTGAATTATTTTCGAACCAACATCCTTTTCAGCTCATTTAGCTTCATTAATGCTTCAACAGGCGTAACCGTATTGATATCCAAACTCAAAATTTCTTCTTTAATTTCCTCTAATAATGGGTCATCAAGGTTGAAAAAACTCATTTGCATCTCGTCTTTCTCTGCTTTTATTCCGTTTAGAGCGTCACTACTATGATCTTTCTCCAATTTCTTAAGGAGTTTTTGCGCCTTTTGAATCACAATCTGCGGCATTCCGGCCATCTTAGCTACATGAATTCCGAAACTGTGCGCACTTCCCCCCTTGACTAACTTTCGAATAAATAAAACCGAATCTTTTAATTCTTTTACAGAGACGTTATAATTTTGAATACGCGGCAATAGCTCATTCATTTCGTTCAGCTCGTGGTAATGCGTAGCAAACAAAGTCTTAGGCTTAGCCGGATGCTCGTGTAAATACTCCGCAATTGCCCATGCAATTGAGATTCCGTCATAAGTACTCGTTCCACGACCAATTTCGTCCAACAACACAAGACTTCGATCAGAAAGGTTATTCAAGATAGAAGCGGTTTCATTCATTTCGACCATAAAAGTTGATTCTCCCATTGAGATATTATCACTCGCTCCTACTCTGGTAAAGATTTTGTCAACGATTCCCATTCGAACAGCATCTGCAGGAACAAAACTTCCCATTTGAGCCAATAGCACAATCAAGGCCGTTTGTCTCAAGATAGCCGACTTACCCGACATGTTTGGCCCTGTAATCATGATCAGTTGTTGCGTTTCTCTATCCAAGAAAACATCATTGGCAATATAAGGCATACCCAACGGCAATTGTTTTTCGATAACAGGATGGCGACCATTTTTTATATCCAATTCAAAAGTTTCATCCAGTTGCGGACATACATATTGATTTTCGATTGCCAACTGTGTAAACGAACACAAACAGTCCAACTGCGCAACCAAATTTGCATTCAATTGCACTGGTTTTATATAGGTTGTAATCCAAGCCACCAACTGCTCAAACAAATCGGACTCTATTTTTTGAATTTTTTCTTCGGCACCTAATATCTTAGTTTCGTATTCCTTTAATTCTTCGGTGATGTAGCGCTCGGCATTTACAAGAGTTTGTTTTCTAATCCATTCTGTTGGCACTTTATCTTTGTGGGTATTTCGAACTTCGATATAATAACCAAACACATTATTGAAAGAAATTTTCAATGAAGTAATCCCAGTACGTTCTGATTCTCGCGCTTCTATTCCAGCCAAATATTCTTTACCCGAAGTAGATATTGCTCTAAGCTCATCCAACTCTAGGTTCACCCCCGTTGCAATAGCATTCCCTTTCGAAATAGCTACGGGAGCCTCTTGATTTAAGGTTGTTTTAATTTTTTCGCGAAGCAATTCGCAACTGTGAAAACTATCCCCAATCACTTTTACTGCTTCCTGCGTGCTTTGCAAGGCCAATGTTTTCATCGGAATAATGGCATCTAAAGATTCCTTTAAATAAATCACTTCACGTGGCGATACTTTGCCAGCAGCGATTTTAGAAATCAAACGTTCTAAATCTGATATCTGCTTAATTTGATATTGCATCTTTTGCAAGACCTCTTGACTTTCTTTCAGGTAAGCAACAACTTGGTGACGATTTTTAATTTTATTCGCATCTTTCAAAGGCAAGGCCAGCCATCGCTTGAGCAATCGACCACCCATAGGCGAAAGTGTTCTGTCAATTACATCCAGTAAGGTCACTGCATTGGGATTGTAGCTGTGGTAAAGTTCTAAATTTCGAATAGTAAAACGGTCCATCCACACATATGCATCCTCTGCAATTCTTTGAATAGATGTAATATGTTGCACTCGATTATGCTGTGTTTCGGACAAATAATACAAGATTGCACCAGACGCGATAATACCTTCCTTCAAATCTTCGATACCAAACCCTTTTAAAGAAATAGTCTGAAAATGTTTGGTTAAGGTTTCAAAAGCATAATCCTCTTTATACAACCAATCCTCTAAATAAAAGCAATGAAAGTCATTACCAAACTGTTCTTTAAAATTATTTTTACTGGCTTTTGGCACCAATATTTCTGACGGACTAAAGTTTTGCAACAATTTATCTATGTATTCCGTATTTCCTTGAGCGGTAAGAAACTCACCCGTTGAAACATCCAAAAAAGAAACACCTATACTTTTACTTGTAAAATAAACCGAAGCCAGGAAATTATTGGATTTAGAATTCAATACCTCATCATTCATAGATACACCTGGAGTTACCAATTCGGTTACACCCCGTTTTACAATCGTTTTGGTCATCTTTGGATCCTCCAGCTGGTCACAAATAGCGACACGCAATCCTGCTTTAACCAATTTCGGCAAATAGGTATTGATCGAATGATGTGGAAAACCTGCCAATGCCGTTTCGGTTGCAGAACCTGCACCACGTTTGGTTAAGGTAATTCCTAAAATTTTTGAAGCTCGAACGGCATCTTCGCCGAAAGTTTCATAAAAATCACCGACTCTAAACAACAAACAAGCATCAGGATACTTCCTTTTGATCTCGTTATATTGTTTCATTAACGGGGTTTCTTTCACTTCTTTATCTTTTGCTGCCAAAATATTTTGTTTGATTTATGATTAACTAGAAATAGGAGCGAATTTATAGATTTTAAAGTGAATATGTAAATAGTTGAAAAATAATCTTCAGTTTTAAGTAAATTTTATGGTATTGGCATGATATTTTCTTTAGTTTTGTTTTATAAACTTAAAAACACACAAAATGAAAAAAATAGTTTTAATTGCCTTACTAGCGGTATTCGGAATCTCATCTTCTAATGCGCAAGAAACTTCAAAAAAAATGAAAGCAACTGCTAAAACTGTAGTAGCAAAAGCACCTAAAGTTAATGGAGCTGGACTTGTTTTTGAAAATGAAACTATCGATTATGGAACAATTGCACATAATGCAGACGGTAACCGTCAATTTGTATTTACAAACAACGGTACCAAACCATTAATAATCACGAACACACAAGGATCTTGTGGGTGTACAGTACCTACAACTCCAAAAGAACCAATTCTTCCTGGTGCTAAAGGAGTTATTGGTGTAAAATATGCTACTGACAGAGTTGGACCTTTTACAAAAACGGTAACAGTTACTTCTAATGCTGAAGGACAAGCTACAAAAACACTTACTATAAAAGGTACAGTATTAGCTGATAACGAAAAAAAGAGCTAATTTTGACTCTTAATTTATAAAAGCTTCCAAATTGGAAGCTTTTTTTTTATCCTAAAACGTCTGTTTCGTTGATACTCTATTGAAAGTAACGGAACTTCATTTAATTTTTGCGCCTTCAGGCCTTTGTACCCAATTAATTAAAATTATGAGAAAACTAGAGAACAGTGAACTTGAACGAAAATCAATAGAAGACTTTAAAAAATCAGACAAAACTCCTTTAATTTTAGTTTTAGATGACATTCGTAGTTTACATAATATTGGCTCCGTTTTTAGAACGGCTGATGCTTTTTTGATCGAAAAAATATATTTGTGCGGTATTACCGCTACTCCACCCAATAAAGAAATACATAAAACCGCACTTGGCGCTACCGAAACTGTAACTTGGGAACATTGCGAGAATGTACTTGATGTGATTTCTAAATTAAAAAAAGAAAACATTCTTACACTTGCTATCGAGCAGGTCGAAAGCGCTACCTTTTTACAAGATTTTAAAGTAGAAGAGAACCAAAAATATGCATTAGTTTTTGGTAACGAAGTTTTTGGCGTTTCGCAAGAAGCCGTAAAACTATGTGATGGTTGCATTGAAATTCCTCAATTGGGAACTAAGCATTCCCTAAACATCTCTGTAAGTGCCGGAATTGTAGTTTGGGATTTATTTCAAAAAATGAATTGGCCCAATTAGGAATATATATTACAACACAAATCATTCTTAAAATGTAGGCTGTTCCATTATTTAATACCAAAAAGAAAAAGGAACAGCATGGTTTTATTTACACAAAACAACAGGCTACAGTACTAAAACTCACCTCCCAATAAACAGCAATTCCCGCAAACGATTACATAAAATCAACCGCTTGCACTACAATACAATCACTCTCATCTGAACAATTGTCTAGCAATTCACCAATTGATTGTTTGAAAATAGGATGTTCCCATTTTAAATTAAAATCTGAAATAGGCATTAATACAAACTTTCTTTCCTGCATCAGTGGGTGTGGAATTTTAAGCTCTTCGGTATCAATTGTAGCAGCTCCATAAAAAATCAAATCTACATCTATAATCCGAGATTCATAGCCTACAATACCACTTCGAGTGCGCCCCATTTCTTGTTCTATTGACAAGGCGCTTTGTAAAATTTCATGTGGACATTGAACAGATTCTACTTCGATAGCACAATTAAAAAAAACATCACTTTCAAAACCCCAAGATGGCGTTTGGTATACTTTTGATATCTGTGTAACCATACCTATTTTTTCTTTTATCAATTGAATACACAATAAGATATTCTCTAACTTATCGCCTTGATTTGTTCCTAATGATAAAACTATTTTCTGTCCTTCACTCATTTTCTACCCTCCAAATAATTAATTAACCCCAAATTAACTAAAACATTTTTAGAAATAGGAATATATTTGCATAAACTAAATCGAACAATCAATAACTTTATATCATTGTGTTCTCTTTTAAAATAAAACAATATGAGATTTTTAGGAAATGTAGTAGCCACGATTGTGGGATTATTTGTTTTTTGCTTATTAACACTAATCGGAATCGGATTGATTGCAGCAGTTGTTGGTGGCGACTCTGAAGTTGCAACGGTAGAAAACAATTCGGTTATTGAATTGAATCTAGGAGAGGTTTCACTAGATTATGCTGGAAAATTTAAAAAACCATGGATGAGTGCTTTTTCTCAAGGTGATGGCTTAGGCTTGACCGATATTATCAATGCTATTGCAATTGCAAAAACAGATAATAATATTAAAGGTATTTCTATTCTCAATAATTATACGGCACTAGGAATGGCACAGACCAAAGAATTACGTGATGCTTTGGAAGACTTCAAAAAAACAGGAAAATTCATCATGGCATATGCCAATACCTATTCGCAAAAAGAATACTATTTAAATTCGGTTGCCAATACTATTTACCTTAATCCAGTTGGAGACATGGATTTTAAAGGACTATCATCTGAAATCATGTTTTACAAAGATTTACAAGAAAAAACAGGTATTAAAATGGAAGTAATTCGACATGGAAAATACAAAAGTGCCGTAGAACCTTTCCTAGAAAATAAAATGAGTGATGCCAACAGAGAGCAAGTTACTGCATTATTACAGTCTGTTTGGAACACTACCCTCGAAGATATTTCGAAAAGTAGAAAAGTAACTATTGTACAACTCAATGACATTGCCAACCAACTTATGGCTCGAACTCCTACGCTTGCCAAACAGCAAAAACTTATTGATATTATTGGTTACGAGGACGAATACCATAATGCAATCAAGAAAGTCTTAAAAGTGGCTCAAAAAGACGATTACAAAAAGATTTCGATTGCAGACTATACGACCAAACAATTACAAGAAGCAGATCTTTCTACGACCGATGACCAAATTGCAGTTATTTATGCGCAAGGAGAAATTCAATCTGGAGAGGGTGATGTTAATACCATAGGAGAAATTTCTATGAATCGTTCGCTACAAGATGCTAGAAAAGATAAAAATATCAAAGCCGTCGTGCTTCGCATTAACAGTCCAGGAGGTAATGCTTTGACCTCTGACCTAATTTGGAGAGAAATCGAATTAACCAAAAAAGTAAAACCTGTAGTAGTTTCTATGGGAAATTATGCAGCATCTGGTGGATACTACATTGCGTGTAATGCCAATCAAATTTTTGCAGAGAAAAACACAATCACTGGCTCGATTGGTGTTTTTGGAATTTTGCCTAATTTTAGTCAATTAACTAGCAAAATCGGAATTAACATCGAACAAGTAAAAACAAACGAAAATGCTCCAGAATACAGTCCATTTGTACCTATTGATGATAAATTCAAAGCCGTCACACTTGAAGGTGTTGAGCACATTTATAAAACCTTTGTTGGCCATGTGGCGGAAGGTCGAAAAATGTCTTTTGCACAAGTAGATTCTATTGCTCAAGGGCGCATTTGGACAGGAAGCGAAGCTATTAAAATTGGATTGGTAGATAAAATTGGAAATCTCAATGACGCCATACAAGCGGCGGCTACATTAGCAAAAACAAAAGAGTATTCAACCAAAAATTTCCCTGAATTCAACAAAAGCTTTGAAGACATGCTAAGCAAACTCCCTTTTGTACAATCTAAATCTGATTTCATAAAAGAAGAAATTGGAATAGAGAATTATAAAATCATTCAGCAAGTTAAAAAACTTCAAGCTCGTAAGGGAATTCAAGCTATAATGCCTTATGAAATCGACATTCGATAAATTAGGGAATAACTAATCTAGAAAGCGGGAAAAGCAATATTGAAATATCTAATGGCTATTATATAAAACCATTTTTTAGTCAAACCCATATCTTTAATAACTCATTACGGCAACATTTTTGATGCCTATCATAAAAACAAAAGACAACATTATGTTTAAGAAAATCGCACTTATAGTTGGAGGGACTTTACTTCTAGTCATTGGAAGCTTATTTGCAATCCCGTACTTCTTCAAAGACCAAATCAAGGCAAAAATCGCACAAGCTATTAACGAAAAAGTAGATGCAAACGTAAGCTTCAAAGATGCCGATTTGAGTTTATTCAAAAGTTTTCCAAATGCAACAGTGACTTTGGACTCCTTAGTAATCATCAACAAAGCACCATTTGCTGGTGACACATTGGTTTCTTTGGGCGAGTTGAATTTAAAAATGTCTATCAAAGAACTTTTTAAAGAAAGTAATGAAGCCATGAGTATTCAAGGTATTACTTCAAAAAATGGTTTAATCAATATTATTTTCAATAAAGATGGATTAGGCAACTATGATATCGCACTGAAAGACGACAAACCTGCTACAGACAAAGCAAGTGATCCATTGAATTTATCGATTCAGGAATATAAAATTGAAAATTTTCAGTTTCGTTACACAGACCAAGGTTCGAAAATAAAAATGGTCATTGACAGTTTAAACCATGAAGGAACAGGAGATTTTGCTGCTTCAAAATTGGATTTAACAACCAAATCTACTGCAAAAATATCATTGGATATGGACAAAGTAAATTACATGAAAAATGTAGCTTTGACATTAGATGCAGTTCTAGGAATTGATTTGAACCAAAGTAAATATACCTTTAAAGAAAACAAAGCCTTAATTAATCAACTGCCATTGGAATTTGATGGTTTTATCCAAATGGCCGAAGCGGGTCAAGTGTACGATTTGAAATTCAAAACACCTACTTCCTCTTTCAAAAACTTCTTGGGTTTGATTCCGGCAGCATATTCTTCTAGTTTAGACAATGTGAAAACTACTGGAGATTTCTCTGTAGCTGGATTTGCCAAAGGAACGCTTACTGATACTACTGTTCCTAAATTTAATATCGAAATCGCATCAAACAATGCTTCTTTTCAATATCCTGATTTACCAAAATCGGTTCAAAATATTGTAATTGATACCAAAATCATAAATGAGACTGGTATTTTAAATGATACTTATGTGAATCTTGACAAACTGTCTTTCAAAATTGACCAAGACATTTTTAATGCAAAAGCAAACATTCGCAACGTAACACAAAATGCTCTTGTAGATGCTATGCTGAAAGGAACCATTAATTTGGGAAATCTCTCCAAAGCCTATCCCATCAAACTAAAAACTCCATTGTCTGGAACCCTGAAAGCAGATGTTAAAACAAAATTTGACATGGAATCAGTAACTAAAAGTCAATACCAAAGCATTGACAATTCGGGAACCATGAGCCTTTCTGGTTTTAAATACACTGATGAAAATGGAAAAGCGATGACTATTAGTACTGCCTTGGTACAATTTAATCCAAGTCAAGTAAATTTGAAACAATTTAATGCCACTACCGGTAAAAGTGATATTGCCGTAACTGGAATTTTGGACAATTTTTATGGTTATATCTTTAAAAATCAAGAACTAAAAGGGGACTTCGCACTTACTTCCAATCAATTGGCGGTTAGCGATTTTATGACACCCGAAGTACCTGCCAAAGCAACTACCGAAGCTGCCAAACCTGCTGATGCGATGAAAATCCCAGCCTTTTTGAATTGTACGCTTACCGCGAAAGCCAATACAGTTTTATATGATAACCTAACGCTAAAAGATGTTTCTGGAAAACTTATTGTAAAAGACGAAAAAGTGACCATGGAAAATGTAAAAACTTCTATTTTTGGTGGAAATATTGGATTGAATGGTTCGGTTTCTACTAAAGGAAAAACACCTGTTTTCGACATGAATTTGGGATTAAACCAAGTGGATATTGCACAATCGTTCACACAATTGGATATGTTAAAAAAAATCGCCCCTATTGCAGGAATTATTAACGGTAAATTGAACTCCACTATCAAACTAAATGGAAACTTAACAGGCGACATGAGTCCTGATTTGACAACGCTTACGGGAGATTTATTAGGTCAACTATTGTCAACTACTATCAATTCTGACAAATCTACGTTATTAACTGCGCTGACTTCTAATATTAAATTCTTGGACATGAGCAAAATCAATTTAAACGATTTGAAAGCTGCCATAACATTTAAAGATGGAAAAGTGAACGTGAAGCCATTCGATATTAAGTACAAAGATATCAAAGCAACCATTGGCGGAACACATGGTTTTGACCAAAGTATGAATTACAGTTTAAAGTTTGATGTACCAGCCAAATATTTGGGAACAGATGCCAATGCACTGATAGCGAAGTTAACCCCTACAGATGCCGCCAAATTAGAAAATATTCCAATTAACGCAACGATGACAGGAAACTTCTCAAGTCCGAAAATTTCTACAGATATGAAAACGGCAGTTACCAATTTGACCAACCAATTGATTCAGCAGCAAAAAGCAGCTTTAATTAGTAAAGGAACCTCAAAATTGACTGATTTACTCAACAAAAACAAACCACCAGGAGACACAACCAAAACTGTGATTCCAACGACCAAAGCCGAAATACAAGAAAAAGCTAAGGAAGAAGTCAAAACACAAGCGACCAACTTAATTAAAGGTTTCTTTAATAAAAAGAAAGCAGCGGAAGAACCAAAAGCTGCAGAATAAAATACAAAAGCTGTTTTAAGAGTAAAATCTTGAAACGGCTTTTTTTAATGATTGAATGTCCCGTCCTGAAATAGCGATACACAAAAAGTATCCTTATGGAAAAACATGAAGAAACACGCTATGTTAAGCGTACGCAAAAAGATTACTCA
>NZ_JAOQMX010000074.1 GCF_025960985.1 Flavobacterium psychraerolatum
AAGACACAATATTCAATAATTTAATCAAAAGAATGGTAAAAGCAGATAATATTTGTCAAAAGGAGATCATATGTAACTAACTGCTTACCTCAATAGATTTTTATCTGCAAGTTATGGGAAAGCTTTCAGAGAAATTCTTTTAGCAGAATATAAATTAATTTCATTAATTGACTATAGTGACAAAATTGTTTTTGCTGATGCAAGTACATATCCAGTAATTACTTTTATAAAAAATGAAAAGTCTTCAAAAAAATATGATTTAGTAAATGGAAAATTTGATGAAAGTACTAGAAATTTGATTTCTAATAATTATCCATCAGATAAGTTAAGTATTTTGGATGATTCGATTTTGGGATTCTTATTAAATGACAAAATAAATTTAACTCTAAAAGTATTTGAACAATCTGAATCCTTAGAAAATTGTGGCAAAATTAGTGCAACATCAACAGCAAGTGAAGCTGATTTATATTCTAATCTAATCTCAGATAATATTGGTTATAAGTTAATTAATACTGGTACAATAGATCCGTTTTTATCATTTTGGGGTTTGGATTATCTAACAGATAAAGGAGAAAAATATTTATCACCTTATTTGCCAAAAGATTCAGATGTAATATCTAAAAACAGACATAATTTATATAGTAATAAGAAAATAATTATTTCAAAAATCGGTTTACAATGTGAAGCTTTTTATGATAAATACGCCGAATTTGCTTCAATAAATACTAATTGCATTTATAATTTTTCAGATTTGTTTATTCCAGAATACTTGGTTTGCTGGTTAAATTCCAAACTTTACAATTATACTTTTGAGTGTCTTTTTGATGGTTTACGAATGTCAGGTGGGTATTTATTGTTTTCAGCTCCAAATTTGAAAAACACTAAAATAAAAAAAATCTCGCTCCCTAAACAAGAAGCATTTATTCCTAAAGCAGATTTAATGTTGACGGTTAATAAGGAATTACAAGAAAAAAATAACAAGTTCACAAACTATTTAAAAGGACAATTTCAGTTAGAAAAACTATCTAAAAAATTACAAAAATGGTACGAGTTATCCTTTGCAGATTTTATAAAGGAAGTCAACAAAGCCATTAAAACCAATAATAAGGAGTTACTTAAAAACAATATGCAAGCCGTAAAAGAGTTAACCAAACTCGACGAAATGGATTGGATGGAAGTATTTGAAACTAAAAAAGCAGAAGCTCAAACTCTTAAACAACAAATAAACGCTACAGATCGAGAAATCGATGCCATGGTGTATGAGTTGTATGGATTAACAGCAGAGGAAATAGCCATTGTTGAAAATAGTTAGTCATAGCTATTACACGGGTATAGTTTAACGCAAATCATGTTCTACCTAAAATAAGTAATCAGTATAATGTCTCTATCTTCTATTGAATTTTTTTTTTACAAATCGTTTAAGCTAAGTTTTTTAATACTGTTAATAACTAATTTTCTGGTTGTTATAAAATTCATATATTTTTGCTAAAAAATAAACCTATAAGTTGATTTAATGAAAATAGTCCCTATATTTGTCCAAGAAAATAAGCGTGAAGGATTGTTTTCAATTCACTTAGATGGTGAGATGGAAGACGAAGTAACCAAGTGTATGGAGCAATGGTTGTTAGATCCTCAGTATTTATATGATTTTTTCAGTTTACATCAAGACGATTTAAATAGTGGTTATTATGGAAAAACAATCAGCATACAACAAGCAATCAAATATACTAGAGAAGAAGCTGAAGCATTATTTTACCAACTTGAAAGTTTGGCAGTTTCAGGGTCAAAAACAGGGAGCGACACTCTTTCAAAAGCATTTCATCCTTTATACAATTTAGAATTCACACATAAAGAACTGCAACTAGTCAAAGCGAAAACACCAATTAGGAAAAAATGGTTGCGTATGTATGCAATTAAAATTGGACCAAACACATTTCTTGTTACTGGCGGAGCAATAAAGTTAGTGGAGACAATGAAGGAAAGCGCACACTTAATCAAAGAAAAACAAAAATTAGAAGACATTAAATATTATCTCAAAGAAGAAGGAATTCTAGATCAGGATGATTTTGAAATGTATGAAATTTAAGATATGGAACTAAACGAAAGATTAGACAAATTTGAAAAATTAGTAAGCGACAAGCCTTCTAATTTTCTTTCAAAGTTGGCTCAATACAAAGCCAATAAAAAATGGATAGATCACTCATACAATGTTGCAACTACTGTTCTAGAGGCATTGAAACACAAAGGAATGTCTCAGAAAGATCTAGCAAAAAAAATGAATGTTTCTGCACAACAAGTGAATAAGATCATCAAAGGAAAACAAAATCTAACCTTTGAGACCATTGGAAAATTAGAAGATGCTTTGGGAATTTTGTTGATGGAGATTATAAGTTATAATCCAGTAAGCGAAATAAAAATAAATGCAACTCAAGTTAAATCAGTTGAAAAAATATTAACCAAAGAGTTAACTAAGAATGATCTAGCCGATTATTCTTTTTCAGATAATTTCAGACAAAAAGAGGGAGTTCAAATGAATGTTGTTTATAATAATTTAACTCAAGCAATCAAATACCCAAAAGTAGGATAATGGCAGATAATAACGTAAACCTTACTTTTAACTTCGTTAAAATAAGAACAGATCAATTTGCTTTGTTTGAAGAAAACCATCTTGACAAGGGCAATGTAAACCTTAGTACAAATATGTCTTTTGGCTTGAATGTAGAAGAAGAAGCTTTTTCAGTAAGTTTAAAATTTACATTTGAAATGAAGAAAAAGCCATTTATGGCGACGCAAGTGACTTGCTTTTTTAATATTGAAAAGATTACTTGGGAAAGTTTACAATCAAATGATAAAATTATTCTTCCAAAAGGTTTTGTCGCACACATGGCCATGTTAACAGTAGGTACTGCAAGAGGCATATTGCATTCAAAAACTGAAGGAACTATCTTTAACAAATACATCTTGCCTACTCTAAACGTAGCGGAAATGATTCCCGAAGACGTAGTTTTTGATTAAAGAAATAAATAGGGTAATCTAGAGGTATGCTTAGCTATACTTTATATAAGTGTACTTTTAAGCAAGGAATATACTGGTAGTAGATTATTTAGTCTCGCATTCTCCACATAAAAAACCGTAAATCTTACAGTAGATTTACGGTTTTTTATTGGCTATATTTTTCTTGTTTAGTAAATAAGAAATCCCAACTGAACCATAGAAGTAGCCCGTATTTGTTGGGTGTACCAATTCTCTCCCTCGATACATAAAGGTGTAATATAGGTTTAGGTTGTTTTTTCGGTATTTTATTCCGGCTTCTCCATTGAATCGAAAAGGAACCAGATCAAAGGTCACGGGGCTGTTGTTGTTAAAAAGGCTGCCCTCAATTGTTGCGTCATACAATTGGTAGTTAACGCTAGTACTCACATAGGCATAAAATTCACTTTCATTTGATCCTGCGCTTGCTCCATATAAATTGGAGTCATATATAGGAGTCAGTTTTTTAAATCCAATCCTCGTTATTAAACCGGTAGAAACACCTGTAAATATGGTTCCCAAATTGGCTTCGGATCTAAAGTGTACATCTGTAAATCGGTTGTTGCGTTCTTTAAAGAGTTTTTTAGAATATAAAAAATGGGTCTGAATAGCGAGTGCATTCTGAATTTGATGTTCCCATCCCAGTAGTTTTGGGTAGCCCACAATTTCATGAAAATTATTTTGTATTTGACGCCCAAAAGAATTAGGTCCTAAATAACCCAGTCGAACGTCTGCTTGAAATACAGACTCCTTTTTGAAAAACAAAGATTGTCCCAGTTCACCAAATAGATAACCTGCGTATGGACGGTCCATAATCGAAATTTTGGGTGTGATTACAAAACGAGGTGTGTAAATGTATTGCCCTAGTTTGAACGTAACTGTTTTTTTAGCTACCTCTGGATTTTGACTTTCTATAATATGCCTGTAAAATAGTTCCAATCCATTGGTGTAGTACATGTCATTCTTAGAAGAAGTATACAAATCATTGTCAGTAATTAGTCCAATTTCTGTAGTAGTATTTTGTCCCCAGATGGCAGCTGTGAAGAGAAAAATGGAAGTGATAAGATATTTTTTTAAAATCATTTAGTACTTAATTGTACCAATAGTTTTCATCACCTTTACGATTTTGGTTTTTCTATTATTGATATAAGTTGAGGATCCTGTTGCTTTGTATTTTCTTGGGCTTGGCAATATCGCTGCAATTCCTGCGGCTTGTGTAGGGGTAAGGCTGTTACAGTCTTTTCTGTACCAATATTGAGTGGCAGCTTGCGCTCCGTAAATTCCGTCTCCCATTTCGATACTATTCAAGTAGACTTCCATAATGCGTTCTTTACCCCAAATAAGTTCAATAAGAACTGTAAAATAGGCTTCGAGGCCTTTTCTTAGGTAACTTCGTCCTTGCCATAAAAAGACATTTTTGGCAGTTTGTTGGCTTATAGTACTTCCGCCTTTTATTTTACGGCCACGTTCATTATTTTTGTATGCTTTTTGCAATGCACCAAAATCAAAACCACTATGAGTTAAAAACAAGCCGTCTTCACTAGAGATAACTGCTTTTTGCAAATTGGTAGAAATATTTTCAATGGGTTCCCAATCATGGCTAAATACTGCATCTTTATTAATACTTCTATTTTCAAATATTCGGATAACCATTAAGGGAGTTAATGGGACAGGTACAAATTTAAAGAGTAGTACGAAAAAGATCGAGATTCCAAAAAACCATAAGACTATTTTTAAAAAAAAAGTTTTTATCGTACCCATATTGTTTGTAGTATCTTTTTTAATTGGTTTTTTAAATGGTTTTTTCTTGATTTTTGAGACTGCCATTGGTTTAATTCTATATTTCGGTAAAATTACTTTTTTTAATAAACCTTTCAATATTTTTCAGGTTTTTTCTTGAGTGAATTTTGATGTATTTTTTTGAAGAGTAATTTTTTAATAAAAGAAAAGTGTTTGCAAACCAAAGTATTTTACTTAAATTTATTTGCTCGCAGTGATGTTCTATATTTAGTTATAATTCTGCAATTAATAAGTTATAATCAATTCAAGTTAATCCTATACATGGGGCATAAACAGAGTAATCTTCCTTTAAAAGTTCTAATAAGTTATTTCGTTCTAGCGGCCTTGGTGGTGAGTGTAGGCTGGGTTTTATATTCTGAAAATGTCTTTTATTCGAAAATAGAAAATCAAAGTGCTTCAGAGAATACTATCGTTTTACGTATAAGTAAACTTTTTTCAAATGTTTATAAAACTGAAAGCTTGGCTCGAAAAACAATTCAGTCCAATACAGAAGCAGATTTTAAAAACTATATTGCTCAAACAGACTCTTTGGAAATTAGAATTGATTCCTTAAAAAAAGGGATAACGAATGAATATCAAATAAAATTATTAGATAGTGTTAGTGTTCTATTAAATGAAAAAACAGAAAATATAAGGAAGCTTAAGGCTATTAAAAGTAAATCCTCAGATGATGGCTCGGTTACTAATGCGATAAAAGAGCTAACCCAGTTGGAGTCTTCTCTTCAAAAATTACAGCTTCATGATTTTACTAAGCATCCCGAAAAAATGGGTGGTTATGAACGAACAGTACTTCAAAATTATGTTGATTACCTTAATAAAAATATTCCTGATGATAGTACCAATACCCTAACCAAAAAAGCTTCGGATTCTATACTGTCGGCTTCAAAAAGATTGCTTTATCGTGTCAAAGTAGAAGCTGAAAAAAAGCAAAAGTCCCTAAGTCAAGAAGAAAATAAACTTTTAAAAAATGAAATTTTAATATCAGAACAACTTCGAAAAGTACTGCGTGTTATTGAAAATGAAATGATAGTTTTTTCGATTAATAATAATATCGAAAAAGATAAATCCCTTAAAAAGACAAATAAGATTGTAAGCTACGCTGCTGGAATTGGTTTATTGCTAACGCTGTTTTTTTCGCTTTTAATTACAAGTGATTTTTCTAAATCACAATCTTATAAAACACAATTGGAAGTTGCCAATTTCAAAACGAAGAATTTACTCAAGAGTCGTGAACAACTTATTTCGACTGTTAGTCATGATCTGAAGACACCTTTGAGTACAATTATGGGGTATGCAGAACTTTTGGGAGAATCTGATTTAACCAAAAAGCAGTTGTATTATACAAATACAATCAAGAATTCATCAGACTACATTACTCGATTGGTACAAGATCTATTGGATTTTTCACAAATTGAAGCTGGTAAAATTTCGATAGAAAATCAACCTTTTTTGGTAGGTGAAACCATAAATGAAGTAGCTAATAATATTCAATCTGTTCATAAAGATAAGAAAATAGATCTTGAAGTTACGATTGATAATCGTTTTGAAAGATCAGTTTTGGGTGATGTTTTTCGGGTAAAACAAGTTTTAATCAATATTTTGGGGAATGCGTATAAGTTCACTGCTGATGGGTTTATTCGAATCAATGCGACTTTGTCTCTAGACGAACAATGGGTATATATAACGATAACCGATTCTGGAATTGGAATTGAGAAACAAAGTCAAGAACTGGTGTTTGAAGAGTTTGCCCAAGCAAATGAAAATATAGAAAAACAATTTGGTGGAACTGGTTTAGGCTTGGCTATTTCAAAAAAGATAAGTAATCTTTTAGGAGGTGATTTGTATTTAAAAACTAGCTCTGAAAACGGAAGTTGTTTCGAAATTAAATTTCCATTGTTTTTTGGATCAGAACTACCGAAATCTATCGTTGGGCTTTATGTTCCTGTCGTGCAAAATAAAACCATTGTTATCGTAGATGATGATGCAGATTTATTAGGGCTTTCAACCGAGGTTTTAAAGAAATATTATACGGTAGTTCCATTTTCTAATGGGTATGCTGCTTTGCATTATATATTGAATACTACTTTTGATTTATTAATTACAGACATTCAAATGCCTATCATGAATGGTTTTGAGTTGGCAGAAGCTATCGTGAATGCAGAAACAAGTGAGTATGATGGGCAACCACTGATTGCAGTCACAGGTAGGGGAGATTTAAATGCTGAAGTATATCTTTTGGCTGGGTTTACAACCGTAGTTAAAAAACCATTGAGCCCTAATTTCCTTTTAAAAACAATAGATGCTGTATTTCTAAGGGATAAGCTTCCAGTTGAAGTTACTGACGTTTTGGTTTTGGAGAAAAGTACTCAACTATTTTCTTTGGAGTCTTTATTATTGTTTTTGAATAATGACAAAGAGGCCGTAAGAAGTGTGGTACATTCGCTGATGGAATCAACAACAGATAATTTAGGTCAACTTCAGATTGCAGCTCAAGATATAGATCCTGTCAAAATGCAAGCAATTGCACACAAAATGGCTCCGATGTTCAAACAAATAGAAGCAATTGAAATTGCTACTGTCTTGAATGCATTAGAACTAAACCAATATAAAGTAGGAGAATTAGAAAAGGTAATTGTTGATTTACAAATAAAAATTAATGTTTTATTTAGTGCACTTAAGAAGGTGCTTTAGTTAAGATCATATAATTTTAATTTGTTGTATAGGGTTTTGCGTGTGATTTCCAAAAGTTTTGCGGCTTCCGATTTGTTGTTTTGCGTTTTTAGTAATGCCAACTCAATGGCTTCTTTTTCATTTTTGGATAAGGACAATGAATCTGATTTGGTTACTTCTTGTTGAAAAAATTCCATTGGTAGAACAGTCGCTTCTATAAAATCGCCAGAAGTTAGCAGAGTTGATCGTTTGATACAGTTTTGTAATTCCCGTAGGTTTCCTGGCCAAGGATAGTTTTGAAAAATTCGAACGACTTCTTTACTAAATCCAATAACTTCTTTGTTGAGTTGTGTGTTTGCCTTATCTAAAAAGAATTCGGCAAAAATCATTAAATCTGCCCCACGTTCTGAAAGGGAAGGAGAGTGAATGGAGAATTCGTTAATTCGGTGGTATAAATCTTCTCTAAAATCACCATTTTTAACTGCTTCTCGCAAATCTTCGTTCGTAGCTGTAATAATTCGAATGTCAACTTCGATTTCTTTATTACTTCCTACAGGTTTTATTTTTCGCTCTTGTAAGGCGCGTAATAGCTGAATTTGATTCTCATACGATAGATTGCCTATCTCGTCTAAAAAAAGGGTACCGTTATTGGCAGCTTCAAAATAACCAATCTTATCGGATATTGCACCCGTGAAAGATCCTTTTAAATGTCCGAAAAACTCACTTGCAGCCAATTCTTTTGGTATGGCACCACAGTCTACAGCAATGAAATTTTTGTTTTTCCGAGGGCTATTTTGATGTATACTTTTTGCTATTATTTCTTTTCCTGTCCCACTTTCACCAATGATTAATACAGACATGTCTGTTGGACTTACCAGCTGGATGTGTTCACTTAGTTTCTTTGATTCAGGCGAAATTCCTTGGACATATTCTTTTAATTCCGCTTTCTTTCTAGTTTTTGAAGTTTCCTTTTTTAATGGTAGCTGGACTTCATTATTTTGAATAGTATTGTTGATGACCAATAAAACTTCATCAGGATTAAAAGGTTTGGATATATAATCACTAGCGCCATTTTTAATTGCTTTTACAGCTGTAGTTACATCAGAATAACCCGTCATTAAAATTACGGGTATTTGAGGGTGTGTTGATTTGAATTCACTCAAAAGACTTATTCCATCTGTGTCAGGAAGGCGAAGATCTGTTAATATCAGGTCAAATATTTCTTTTTTAACCATTATCCGGGCATCATCTGCTGAAAAAGAGGTCGTTACTGAAAAAGAGTGCTTTGTTAGAAATTTTTCTAACAGTTTACAAAATGAAATATCATCTTCAATAATTAAAATCTTTTGCATGGGATATGGTGCTTTTTTAGCTAAATTAATACTAATATTGTTGTTCTGTCATAAAATTATGCAAAAAAAAAGAGATCGCTTTTGGCGTCCTCTTTCCGATGTATATAAACAAATCCGTGTATTGGTATGATAATCAGTTCCCATTGACATCTGAATTGGCAGTAGCTAGTTGGGTTTTTACTGATCGGACGACTCATTCTTATCTTTCTTTCAAATATAATCTATATGATCTTTGTGGAGAGCATAAATAAGAGGTAGAGAACGAGTCAAATTTTAAAGTGCTTAAATTGAAAATTAATACTGTTCACGGACTAGTATCATTTATTACTTTTTGATAACAATACCTTCTGCATCTGTATAAATCGTGTACATCTTATCGCTCATTGAGATTTCAAGTTTGTACTCTTTTTGCTCGTTGGTATATGCTTTTTCTAATTTAGCTCCAGGAAAAGAATTTGTAATGGTGCTGTTGACAGCATCAGGAAGTGCATCTGTTGCGACTTCAGTAAATTCGTCTTGAATGTTTTCAATTGCGTTGTTTTGAACTGCAGCTTCAGTTGGAGTTGCAATAGCAGTCATTGTACCTAATAAAATGGCTGCTGATAAGATTAACTTTTTCATAATATCTATTTTTTAATTTGTAATTATTTGATTATTAGCTTTGAATCCATTGTCCGTTTGCATCTGCGAATAAAGTTTCTTCAGTGTTGCCAGACTTTATATTAAGTTTATATTCATTTTTCTCATTAGCAAATGCTTTTGAAATAATAGCTTCAGGATGTAATTTCATTAGAGATTCAATAACCGCCGCAGGAACTTGTTCCAATTTAATTTCACTGTATCCAGTTGTAGTAGTAGCTTCAGTTGCTGCTTCAGTTGGATTAGTATTTTGATCTTGAGCCGACATTGTTGTTAAAGACCCTAAAATAATTGCTGCTGATAAAATTAACTTTTTCATAATATGTATATTTTAAATTGAATGTTGTATTATTTTTGAATCCATTTTCCATTTTCGTCAGCAAATAAAGAACCTTCTTTATCTCCAACTTTAACGTCAAGTTGATATTCTTTCTTT
>NZ_JAOQMX010000075.1 GCF_025960985.1 Flavobacterium psychraerolatum
GCTTGCAACGGATTATATAAATCCTGTTACAAGCGTTTTTTTATTGTCTAAAAAACAATGATAATCAAAATATGCGATGTTTTTCAGTGCCCTCCAGTTTGCGCTTAGCCATTTTTTTTTGTGGTCGGGCTTTCGGCTATATCTCTCCGTTTCACTACGAGGATACCGCCTCAATCCCTCACGCGGGTTTGTGGAATTATAGTTTTTAAAGAACAATATTAGGATATTTCAATTATAAATTCATTGAAACCTTACTATAAAGTATATCAGTTTACTTCATAATGTTAAGTACAAATTGGAAGTCTCATAGTTGAAGTTTCCTCTTGATATTTAAAATTCGCAATTATTTTTCTGTAAATCAAACGAATGTATTAGATCAAATTAACGAAGGGTAATTTTGCGTAAAATGACTTATAAATTTTCTAAAATTAAACTAATTGCTTTTTTAATTCGTTTCATTCCTTCTGGTTCATTAATATCAATTCCACAAAAAAGAGTATCGGTTGATTTAGAATGCAATACCATGTAATAAATACCTGCAACTAATAGCGCAGATACAGCTCTAATATCTTTTTCATTAAATTCTTGATCTGCTAACTCAAAAATTTGGGAACCAAGACGCTCTCTGTCTTCGCAAACTTCATACATAATTTTTGATTTTTCGCTGATTTCCCATAAAATAAGCTTTTGCATTTCGGTGCTTTCATAAAAATAGTCCAATTGGTTTTGTAATAAACGCTCAATTATTTCTTTGGAGTTAAGACTCTTTTTCTCTTCAATTGTTTTACTAAAATCCCCTGATGCTTCCGTCCAATAATCCTTATTACGAACATAAGTTTCTATCAAATCATCTACCGAATCAAAATACATGGTAATAAGACGTCGGCTCAATCCAGCTGTTTTAGAAATGTTTGTAGCAGTTAATCCAGTATAACCTTTAGTTTTTAATACTTCACCAACTGCATTTATAAGTTTTTGCTTTGATCGCTCTCTATCGTTCGTTTCCCCTTGGTAAACCTTTTTAGCCATAATACTTGGTCGTAAATTTTTAAAAAAAACATTTAGATGCCAAAAATAGCTTCTTTTAACCAGATTACGGATTTTTTACATAATTTTCCCAACAGTGGGAATTTTTTGTATATTTGAAATTATAATTGCGATGTATTAATTTGTGAAGTACAGTTAAAATATGTCGTAAAGGTGGTATGGGACTAATTTAAAAATAAGTAAGGTTATATTAATTATATTATTTGGCAGGATTAATATAAAGGCTATAATTCATCCTCATGAAATTGAATATCTAAAATAGTATAAATGCTAGATTGATAAAAAGTAATTTCTTGTCATTAAAATATAAAAAAGAAGTGTTTTTTATATTTTTTAGACTGAAAATTTAGTAATAGTATCATTAAAAATGAAAAATAATTTAATATGAAAGAAAATAAAATCATGAAGATATTTATTGGATTAATTCTATCAATTGGACTTATGTCTTGTAGTAAGAATGATGATCAAGTTTCGAGGATACAACCTTCAACCAACTTAATAACAATGGAAGCGGAAGGAGGGGAAACGGAAATATCGTTTATCAATGGAGATTGGAGTATTTCGGAAGTGATAAACGAAAATGAAAACTTGAATATTCACGGTAATATCTATTCTAAAAACGGAGCATTAATACAAGAAAATCAAACGCTTTCGTTGGAAGCCCAAGGGAAAATGGTAACTATTTGGAATGATAAAGGCTTTGTTATTACTCGTGAAACGTCAAGTTCCTTAAAAATCGAATTAATTGAAAATAGTACTGATGAAGAATTTGAATTCACTTTAGTGTTAAAATCAGGTGAAGAAATTAAGAAAATTGTTGTTTATCAAAAAAAATCACATGGTTATCAATTCGACAGTATCAAATATATTTTAAAAAAAGAAGATGGGGACTCCCTGTTTGTGAAAAAAGGTACAAATTTTGAATTTAATATTCAACAATCGCAATCTTTTACATTTTCACCTTATGAAGGAATAAAAATTAACAACAATTCTCAATTTGTAAGCAGTGATAAAAATGCTTTTGTCTGGTTGAAAAATGCTTCAATTTTGGTAGAAATACCAACTAGTTTCTATAATCAAGAAATTTATTTTAATGGAGAAAAAAAGGTGTATAGTAATGTGGAGTCAATAAGCTCTCACGTGTTTCAAGGAATGGAAACAGTTGTCATTCCTGTTGGACAATCTGCATTCTCATCTGAAATAGAATATCGTAAGCGTAAGGTTTCTTATGAACTTCGTTTAATTAATAACAGGACAGCAGAAGAAAAGATTATTGAAGGTAAGTGGATTGAGTTTAGTCCAACTGGAAATTATTCTATTAAATGGCAAGATTAAATAAAAAAATAAATCCTAGCCTTATGCATGAAAAACTAGATTGTCGCTGTATCTCGTTAATGTTAAAATAGAATTGTACTTAGTTTTCCCAAAGTAATAGTAAAGTTGTAATCATTAAAACGGTTACAACTTTCTTGTTTATAAACATGATTTCATATTATTTGCGTAAAAACTTTGCAATTTATTGCTCATGATTCTTTCAGAATGACAAGTTTGTGAAGATTTTATGCATGCATAAAATAACTTTTATGAACTTCTATTTAGCCTCGCTTTACATTTCTACAAACAAGAAAATTTAGATGACATATATGGTTAAAATGATTTAAAATAGCACATCCTTCTAGACTTGCTTATAAGTTCGTGCAGTATCATCCTAAAACATTTAAAAAAAATGTACAAAAAACTGGAAAACTTCAAAATCAAATAGAAAATAGCATTATATTTGTATCCAAATGAATACAATTAAATTATGTACTTTATTGAGAAAACATCAGAATTTGATAAATGGTTACGAAAACTGAAAGATTTACGTGCCAAAGCAAAAATTTTAATGAGAGTACAAAAATTGGAAAACGACGAACATTTTGGCGAATGTGAATCAGTTGGTGACGGAATAAAAGAACTTAAAATAAATTATGCCAAAGGTTATCGAGTTTACTTCAAAGAAAAAGATGGGAAAATTATAGTCTTATTAATTGGAGGCGACAAATCATCTCAACAAAGTGACATTGAAAAGGCAAAAGAAATTTGGAGATCATTAAAAAAATAGACAATGGAAACATCAAAATTTGACATATCGGATTATTTAGACAGTAATGAAATGATTGCTGCATATTTAAATGAAGTTTTAGAAAATGGAGACGAAACTGACCTAGTTACAGCAATAGGAAATGTAGCTAAAACAATCGGAATGACTAAAATTGCTCAAAAATCTGGATTGAGTAGACCAAGTTTGTACAAAGCGCTATCTGAAGGAGCTAAACCGCAATTCTCAACAATTATAAAAGTTCTAAAAGCAATAGGTGGTCAAGTAACTGTTAATCCCATCTAAGCATAAAAGATAATAACCTGAAGTATCGAGTTGCTTCTGCTATCGGAATAGATCAAAAAAAGTAATAGTAAAGTTGTAATCATTAAAAACGATTACAACTTTCTTGTTTATAAATACGACTTCAAATATATTGCCGACCTACTTTGTATTGGCTTAGCCACGTTTCTTTGAGAATTTCAAAGTCCTTGAGATTTTATGCATGCATAAAATAACTTTTATGAACTTCTATTTAACTTCGTTTTAGATTTCTACAAACAAGAAAACTTAGATGACTTATATGGTTAAAAAATAAAACAGCAATATTTTTAATTGCGATTCGTAATTATTAACCACAACAAATACCCTAATCTGATTTTACGGTTCAAGCCAACTCCACAGTGACCAAATAATCTTTAGCATAAAATAAAGCTTCAATCATTCAAATAAACTATTTTTGACAATACAAAAAAGGAAGTTTTCGTTTTCAATAGCTTCTTCTTAATTCATACTAGTAATCGTGCACCATGAAATTTATATCCCAATTATTTTTTCTGTTAATTCTCTCGCAATGCAGTTATTCGCAAACAAAAGAACAAAAATCAGAGGCTGAAAAATCGGAAGTAAAAGAAGTATTGGTCGCCAAGCAAGTCGATTCGACTAATGCAGTGGTATTGAATGCGTACAATAAAAAACTTGAGGAGTTAGAAGTGCAACGTCTCAAAGATTCAGTACAGCAATCCAAACTTCAATCGAAATTAGAAAAACTTAGTACGACCGACAATATTCAAAAAGATAAACTGCTCAAACAGCTTCAGGAGTTTGCAGACAAGGACAAAGAACGTTTGGAGTTCAAGAAACGTCAGATTGATTCGCTACGTACTACAGCAAAATCATATCCTGTGATGGGATTTTTTAACGACACATTATTTGCAATCTACAATCGACTAGGAAGTTTTTCGGTCAAAGATAGAGCAGAGGCCGTTAGCAATCGTATTCAGAAATTAGCGGATATCTACCAATTCAAAAAAGAAGATATCCAGATTTCAGCTTCCGAGAGTACTGTGGATTTAATGGTAGGAGAAAGTATTTTGACTAGTATTTCAGAAAATGATGCGATTTGGAACAATACAACCAAAGAGGAATTGGCCAAAAAATACAAAAGCACAATTGAGAATGCCGTTATAAAATATCAAGAAGAAACCAGTACAGAAACCTTAAGTAAAGAGATAGGTTTGGCACTGCTAGTGCTCCTTGTTGTGGGAATCATTATATTTTTTATTCGAAAAGGATTTCGAAAATTAAACCAAAAAATCAGTGAACAAGAAGGAAAATTGCTCAAAGGAATTACCATTAAAAATTACACCTTATTTGATACTAGTAGACAAGTCAATGTTTTTACATCGATTAGTAATTTTTTAAAATGGATCTTGACTATTCTTACGATCTATTTATCACTACCAATATTATTTGGGATTTTCCCGTGGACCAAACATTTTACAGATACGCTGATTGAATACATAAAAAGTCCAGCTCTAAAAATTGTACATGGCGTTTGGGATTATCTGCCCAATTTGGTGACCATTATGGTAATCGTGATCTTTTTTAGGTATGTCTTACGATTGATTCATTTCCTAAAGACCGAAGTCGAAAACGAAAAATTGCAACTTTCAGGGTTTTATCCTGATTGGGCCAATCCAACTTATCAAATTATAAAAGTGGTTTTATACGCTTTTATGGGCATTGTAATTTTTCCTTATTTGCCAGGAAGTGATTCTCCTATTTTTCAAGGAGTTTCTGTTTTCTTGGGTGTCCTGTTCACTTTTGGTTCTTCAGGTTCCTTATCCAATGTAGTTGCCGGATTAGTTTTGACCTATATGCGTTTGTTTACAATAGGAGACCGTGTGAAAATTGGAGACGTTTTTGGTGATGTAATTGAAAAGTCAATGTTGGTTACTAGAGTGAGAACGACCAAAAATGAAATTATTTCGATTCCAAATTCAACCGTCATGAATAGCCACACAATAAATTACAGTAGTGATGCTCCTGTGAATGGATTGATCTTACATACGACAGTAACTATTGGTTATGATGTACCTTGGAAAAAAGTGCATCAAGCATTAATAGATGCTGCAAACCGTACTGAGTTGCTTCAAAAAAAACCAGTTCCTTTTGTTCTACAAACTAGTTTAGATGATTTTTATGTATCTTACCAAATCAATGGTTATACCAAGGAAGTCAATAAACAAGCGCTTATTTATTCCGATTTACACGCTAATATTCAGGATTGCTGTAATGAAAACGGAATCGAAATCCTGTCACCGCATTACCGTGCCGCTAGAGATGGTAGCCAATCCACGATTCCCGAAGACTATTTAGATAAAAATTACAAAGCACCAAAATTTAATATTTCCATTTCTAAAGAAGAATGATGATGAACGATACTATAGAAAGTTATTTATTTGATCCAACTGTTGGTAAAATTTCCACGATAATTATTGGAGTAGCCGTGATTTGGCTTTTAGTTAGGGTAATTCAACGCAATTTATTGTCTAGGATTCAAGGAAACGATAATCATTATCGAGCCAAAAAAATCAGTAACTATGCTGGTTATTTTTTAACAATTGTTCTAATTACAGTCGTTTTTAGTGATAAGTTGGGTGGTTTTACGGTGGCATTGGGAGTTGCGGGAGCGGGGATTGCTTTTGCTTTGCAAGAAGTAATTGCCTCTTTTGCGGGATGGTTGGCTATTATGTTCGGAGATTTTTATAAAACAGGTGATCGTGTTCAGTTGGGTGGGATCAAAGGTGATGTAATGGATATTGGGGTGCTGCGTACTACCATTATGGAAACTGGTGAATGGGTAGATGGTGATTTGTACAACGGCCGAATCGTATTGATTGCCAATAGTTATGTGTTCAAAGAACCGGTTTTTAATTATTCAGGAGATTTTCCTTTTTTGTGGGATGAAATAAAAGTGCAAATACAATATGGAAGTGATTATGATATGGCTCGCGAACTTTTGTTAGAAATAGGAAATAAGGTTGCAGGTGATCTAAGCGATCTATCAAAATTACAATGGGGGCATTTGCAGAATAAATTTCGATTAGAAGAAGCAAAAACAGATGCTATGGTATCACTTGTGATAAATGAGAATTTTGTTGAGTTTACTTTGAGATATGTTGTAGGTTATAAAAAAAGACGTGCAACAAAAACGGAATTGTTTACTCAAATATTAAAAGCTTTTGAAAGTAGTAACGGTGCTATTAAATTTGTAACGGCAACTTTACAGTTGGTTGAAGCACCTGATTTTAATGTAAATATGAAAAGGGAGCGTTAATAATTTGGTGTTTTAAAAGTAACTTTTATAAATCAATTGTATTTGATTTTTTTATAGATAATACTTTTCATAATTAGGATTCAAATGCCTAAATTTGCACCTCATAAAAAGATAAAAATTATGTTTGATAATTTAAGCGATAAACTAGACAAAGCCTTTCATATATTAAAGGGACACGGAAAAATTACCGAAGTAAACGTTGCCGATACCTTGAAAGAAGTACGTCGTGCCTTATTGGACGCCGATGTTAACTTTAAAATTGCCAAAGATTTTACCGCAAGAGTAAAAGAGAAAGCAATTGGTCAAGACGTGTTAACTACTTTACAGCCAGGTCAGTTGTTGGTTAAGTTGGTTAAAGATGAATTGACAGAATTGATGGGTGGTGATGTTGCTGGAGTTAATCTTTCGGGAGCGCCAACGGTGATCTTAATGTCAGGTTTGCAAGGTTCTGGTAAGACCACTTTCTCTGGAAAATTGGCAAATTATCTACAAACAAAAAAGAATAAAAAACCACTTTTGGTGGCTTGTGATATCTACCGTCCAGCAGCGATTCAGCAGTTGTATGTAGTAGGAGATTCTATAGGTGTTGAGGTTTACTCTGAGCCAGAAAATAAAAATCCAGTTGAAATTGCACAAAATGCAATTAACTACGCAAAAGCCAATGGATTTAATGTGGTGATTGTCGATACGGCTGGTCGTTTGGCAGTAGACAAAGAAATGATGGACGAGATTGCACGTGTACACAAAGCAATCGAGCCACAAGAAACCTTGTTTGTTGTCGATTCGATGACAGGACAAGACGCTGTAAACACTGCAAAAGCTTTCAACGATATTTTAAATTTTGATGGGGTTATCTTAACCAAATTAGATGGAGATACTCGTGGAGGAGCAGCACTTTCGATCAAAACTGTTGTTAATAAACCAATCAAATTTGTAGGTACGGGTGAGAAAATGGATGCTATTGATGTATTCTATCCTATTCGTATGGCAGAGCGTATCCTTGGAATGGGAGATGTTGTGTCATTGGTAGAAAGAGCGCAAGAACAATTTGACGAAGAAGAAGCTAGAAAATTACAGAAGAAAATCGCTAAAAACGAATTTGGTTTTGATGATTTCTTGACTCAAATTCAGCAAGTGAAAAAAATGGGTAACATGAAAGACTTAGTCGGAATGATACCTGGAGCTTCCAAAGCCATGAAAGATGTAGAGATTGAAGACGATGCCTTTAAACATATTGAAGCAATTATTCACTCCATGACACCATTAGAAAGAAAAAAACCAGCTACTATTGATGTTAAAAGAAAAACAAGAATAGCCAAAGGTTCAGGGACAAAAATCGAACAAGTGAATCAATTGATGAAGCAGTTTGACCAAATGAGCAAAATGATGAAGATGATGCAAGGTCCTGGTGGAAAAAATTTAATGAAAATGATGGGTGGTATGAAAGGCGGAATGCCTGGAGGTATGCCTGGAATGAGATAAGAAAAAGTATTCAGTATTCAGAGATTGAGTTTTCAGTTTTGAAATATAGTAAAGTAGTAAACAATTAATGGTGCCGAAAGCTAATCGCTAAACGCCAAAAGCCAAAAAAAATGCAAATACTAGACGGGAAAAAAACATCAGAAGATATTAAAAAAGAAATCGCTGTTGAGGTTCAAGAAATCAAAGCAAACGGTGGAAAAGTGCCTCATTTGGCTGCAGTAATTGTTGGGACAAATGGAGCAAGTTTGACATATGTAGGCAGTAAAGTGCGTTCATGTGAGCAAATAGGTTTTGAATCGACTTTGGTGAGTTTGCCAGAAGATATTACCGAAGAAGCTTTGCTGGCTAAAATTAATGAATTGAATACAGATGATAACCTTGATGGTTTCATTGTACAATTACCGTTACCAAAACACATTGATGAAGAAAAAATTCTGCTAGCGATCAATCCAGAAAAAGATGTTGATGGTTTTCATCCAACGAACTTTGGTAGAATGGCACTCGAAATGGAAACATTTTTACCTGCGACTCCTTACGGAATTATGGAATTGCTAGAGCGTTACAAAGTCGAAACTTCAGGAAAGCATACTGTTGTAATTGGACGTAGCCACATTGTGGGTCGCCCAATGAGTATTTTGTTGAGTCGCAAAGGATACCCTGGAGATTCTACGGTAACTTTAGTACACAGTAGAACCAAAAACATTGAGGGATTTACTAAAACGGCAGACATTATCGTTACTGCATTAGGTGTTCCTGAATTTTTGAAAGGTGATATGGTCAAAGATGGTGTGGTTATTATTGATGTGGGAATTACTCGTGTTGATGATGCTTCAAATCCAAAAGGATATGTGATTAAAGGAGATGTAGATTTTGCTTCGGTTAGTCCAAAGTCGTCCTTTATTACGCCAGTGCCTGGTGGAGTAGGACCGATGACCATTGCAATGCTGCTTAAAAATACACTTCTAGCTCGAAAAATAAGAGCCAGAAACAATCAATAAATTTAAATTAAACCTACTTTTTGAGTAGGTTTTTTTTATTCCTTTTTTTAGTAAATTGAATTCTTGTTTTAGAATGTAAATAATTGGCGGATTCAAGTCATAAATGCAACTTGACCATTATTATTTAATGAATGTATAAAAACTTCGTTTGGGGTTTTGTACCCAAATCTTTTCCTAG
>NZ_JAOQMX010000076.1 GCF_025960985.1 Flavobacterium psychraerolatum
TCTTTGAAAATCCATATCTCAAAAGTACATTTTTAGAAGCTAAAAGCGAAATGCACTAAAGTACATAGTTTTAACTATTTTTGGGACCAATAAACACATATCACTTTTCCCATTTATCCAACTTAATTACCACAAATAACACCCTTAGATTCCTACGGAATGACAGATTATGCAGGAATTTAGCGCATCTCTGCGCATTCTCTCTATGAATCTTTGCAGACCAAACTTTTAATTAAATCGAAAAAGGTATCTTTGCTTCTTCACAAAAAAAATAAATTTATGCAACCTATTATAGATCGTTTCATCAGTTACGTAACCATAGACACCGAATCTGACTCAAAGTCTGCTACTACTCCGAGTACCCAAAAGCAATGGGATCTAGCCAATTTATTGGTAACGGAATTAAAAACTATTGGTATGCAAGATGTTACCATAAGTGATAAGGCTTATATCATGGCAACTTTGCCATCAAATGTTGACCACGAGGTACCAACTATAGGTTTTATATCGCATTTTGATACAAGTCCCGATTTTTCTGGTGCGAATGTCAAACCGCAAATTATAAGCAATTATGACGGAAATGATATTGTACTAAATGCAGCTCAAAATATCGTTTTATCTCCGAATTATTTCAAGGATTTATTACAATATAAAGGGCAAACCTTAATTACAACAGACGGAACAACACTTTTGGGTGCTGATGATAAAGCAGGAATCACAGAGATTGTTACTGCAATGGAATACTTAATCAATCATCCTGAGATCAAACATGGTGAAATTAAAGTAGGTTTTACTCCTGATGAAGAAATTGGTCGTGGAGCACATCATTTTGATGTAGCACAATTTGGTGCCGAATGGGCTTATACCATGGACGGAAGTCAAGTTGGTGAATTGGAATATGAAAACTTTAATGCTGCAGGAGCAACTATTACCTTCAAAGGTAAAAGTGTGCACCCTGGTTATGCCAAAGGTAAAATGATCAATTCATTATTGATTGCAAATGATTTTATAAACGCATTACCAAAGAAAGGGATACCACAGGAAACTAAAGGTTACGATGGTTTTTTCCATGTGCACCACCTTGCAGGAACCATTGAGGAAACCGTTTTAGAACTGATTATCAGAGATCACAGCAAGCTAAAATTCGAAAAACGAAAAGAATTAATTTCGAAAATAACAGCAAAAATCAATAAAAAATATGCCAAGCAATTTGGAGAAGATATTGTTATCGCTGTCGTAGAGGATCAATATTACAACATGAAGGAAAAAGTAACTCCTGTAAAACATATTGTAGACATTGCGGCCAAAGCGATGAAAGATGTAAATGTAAAACCAATTATCAAACCTATCCGTGGGGGAACAGATGGTTGCCAACTATCCTATATGGGATTACCTTGCCCGAATATATTTGCTGGTGGACACAACTTTCATGGTAAATATGAGTACGTACCTGTAGAGAGCATGCAAAAAGCGGTAGAAGTAATTGTAAAAATTGCCGAGCTTACTGCTTTACCAAACTACGGTTTACCAGTACCAAAGGCCAAAAATAAAAAGTAATTTGTACTTGATTTTAAAGACTTACCCCAAAGGAGCAATCGCTTTTTTGGGGTTTGTTATTTTTTGTTCGAAAGCAAAGTTTATCCTTTTGTAATTTTTTCGGGATACTTCTGTGATACTTGAGGCGGATATTTGCAATAACAAAAATGAATAACAAATTTAAAATCAAAATTATGAAAAGAATTTTTATCGCAGTTTTCGCATTAGCATTGACTTTCACAACAGTATCATGTTCTAACGACTCAGACCCAGTAACAACAACAGTAACCGTAGACTCAGCTGCACCAGAAGGCGCTTTTACAGTTTCAAAATCAGGAACCCTTACAGCGCAAAATGGAACGCCAACAACTGGTAAGATCGAAACAGGTACTGACAGCCAAGGTAACTCTTTCGTACATTTAGGAACGGACTTCACAACAGAATTAGGAACGGGAACTGCAACCGTTTACCTTTCTAAAACAGCAACTTTCACTTCTAGTCCAGGAACCGGAAATCCAGATCTAAAATTAGTAGGTATTGTAACTAAAAATGGTGAAGCCTACTACAAATTATCAGGAGCTGCCCCTGCAGACTTACCTTACGTAATCATCTGGTGTGGTACAGCAGGTATTCCTTTTGGAAATGGACTATTAAAATAACAATTTAGTTTTTCTGCAACAAAAGGCATTGGTATCTATCAATGTCTTTTGTTATTTAAATACAATATTATGAAAAAATACTTTTATACCTTAACAATACTCGCCTTCTGTTTCCCAATGCTATCCATCGCACAAAGCGGTTGGACCAAAGCAAAGAATACCTATTTTGTAAAATTAGATTACAGTAGTTATACCTCATCCGATTTTAGAAATAATGTGGGAAATAAATTAAAAACAAGTGACTTCACCCAAAATGCAATTTCGGTTTATGGAGAATACGGAATCACAAATCGCTTGACTGCCATTGGATTCTTACCTCTTTACAAACAAAATGGATACGAAACTACCAATAATGTGAGTGGTCTTGGTGATCTTAAATTAGAATTAAAATACGCCTTATTGCAAAAGTCTTTCCCACTTTCGATCGCAATTGCGCCGGAATTTCCAACGGGCAAACAAGACAATTTTGCCACCAACAAAAACAATCCGTTAGAGACAATCAATCTGCCTTCAGGAGATGGAGAATTTAATGTTTGGACCACCTTGGCAGTATCACATTCTTTTGCACCTTCAAAATTATATGCAAGTGCGTTCACCGCATTCAATTATAGAACAAGCTACAAAGAGCGTGATTTCCAAAATCAATTTCAGGCTGGTGTCGAAGTGGGTTATCAATTCTTTGACAAACTTTGGGTAAACTCAAAAGTTTCGGTTTTGACCGGTCTAGGTGCTGATCCAGAATTTTCAGACTTTATTAGAGGTGACGGAACCAATTATACAGGAATGTCTGTGGGTGCAATGTATGAACTAAACAAAAACTTTGGACTTACTGCACAGTACTTTAATTCGAATAGTGCCATCGTAAAAGCTAAAAACGTTTACGCAAACAACATTTTGTCGGTTGGAATCGTGTATCAAAAGAAATAATTTTTATTTCTTACCCTAATCCTTTATATTTACAAATACCACCTAAAAACAATAGACCCATGAAGAAAATATTGATGATTGAAGATGATCCGGCTATTGTAGAATTGGCGACGATTCACCTCAAAGACATACACTGTGAGGTGACCAAATCGTATGCCGGATTTGAGGGATTACACCTTGCTACGACAGGCACCTATGATGTTATTATCCTAGACATCATGTTGCCCGAAATTGACGGAATCGAAATTTGCAAACGCATTCGAGCCGAAAAAATTAAAACACCAATTTTAATGCTTACCGCAAGAAGCGAAGAAATTGACAAAATTATAGGGCTAGAAACCGGAGCCGATGATTACCTCACCAAGCCTTTTAGTATTCGAGAATTTATAGCTCGAATAAAAGCTTTGATACGTCGTACTGAAATGCTTGCACCAGAGCCAGTAGAAATACCTGAGATTTTACAGTGTCAAAATCTTATGATGAATACCACCAAGAGAAAAGTTTCTCTTGACGACAATAAGATTGAGCTGACACCAAAAGAATTTGATTTGTTGTACCTATTTATGTCTAATCCTGGCATTAGTTATTCACGTGAGACTTTACTAAATGTAGTGTGGGGATATGAATTTTCGGGTTATGAGCATACGGTAAATTCACATATTAACCGCCTACGCACTAAGATTGAAAACAACCTAACCAACCCACGTTTCATCTTGACTACTTGGGGAATTGGTTACCGTTTTACGGACGAAATTAAATAACGATGGAACAAAAAAGATACAATAGTTTATTCTGGAAAATATCATTGGTATTCTTCCTGCTACTCGCCATGGTGGGTGTGGCGCACGTATACATAAGCTACCACTCCTCACGCGAATATCTCGAAGAAGTTAACCAACGACTCAACCACGATACTGCCAAAAACATTATCGACAACTCTACTCCCTTCTATAACGGACAAGTAATTAAACCCGCATTGGATGAAATGTTTCATCACGTAATGGCAATAAACCCTAATCTGGAAGTGTACTTGGTTGACCCAAAAGGGAAAATAATCGCATGGTTTCCGCCAGAAAAAAAGCTGACGCTGCAAAAAATAAATATTGACCCCATCAAACTATTTATTGCAGATAAGAACAAAACGTTGATTAAGGGCGACGATCCGCTTAACCCTAGCACACAAAAAGTATTCTCGGCTCACCCGTTGACCATGAATAATATGCTTTATGCCTATATTTATGTGGTGCTGAATGGCGAAAAGAAGCAAGCTACATCAGACACCTTATTTGCTAGTTACTTATGGCAGATTAGTTACCGAACAATGGCAATAACCTTATTTTTTACGTTTGTAATCGGATTGCTTATCATTCGAACCATAACCAAAAACTACTCAAAAATATTGCTTGTCATGCAACGTTTTAGAGAAGGTGATTTGCATGCTCGAATAGACCTAGACAGTATTAATAGTGAAAAACAATTGGCTACCATGTTCAACGAAATGGCAGACATACTCACCACCAATATTGATAAATTGAAGGAAGTCGAAAATTTAAGGCGCGAGTTAATCGCCAATGTTTCGCATGACCTACGCACACCAATCGCGATCATACGTGGGTACCTCGAAACCTTACAGATGAAAGAGGACACCATCACAGTCGAAGATCGCAAGCGATACATTGATATTGTGAGCCAAAGTACGGTTAAGCTTGAAAAGTTGGTCAACGAATTGTTTGAACTATCAAAATTGGAAGCCAACCAGATTAGGCCCCAAAAAGAGCCCTTTATCATCAGTGAACTTGTAAATGATATAAGTTCTAAATACCAAATCATCGCCATTGATAAAAAGATTAAAATTGAAACCTATTTATCGAAAGAGCTTGCGCCCGTATTGGCAGATATTTCATTGATCGAAAGGGTGATTCAAAACCTGCTAGACAATGCGCTTAAATTTACACCTGAAGGCGGAACCATCAGCATCATTACTGAAAAGTGTCTCAATAATACCGTGAAAATTACCATCTCGGATACCGGAATTGGGATTCCTGAGAAAGATCGTGAACGTATTTTTGCTCGTTATTACCGCGCTAATAATTATACTGATTTAAAAAATAGCACTGGACTAGGATTGGCTATTGCCAAAAAAATATTAGACCTGCACGACTCGACACTTGAACTTATTTCTGCTGAAGAAAAAGGAAGTTCGTTCATCTTTAAATTAAAATGTAGTTAAAAATAGGTAACAATCCGCATAATAATTAAATTTTAGATCCAAATCTACTTTAATCTAATTAACACAAATAGCTGTTAATTTGATTAAAGTAGGTTTTTTTTTATTATAAAATTTTATTCCTTAACAAAAGTAAAGCTGACTAACAAAAAAGAAATATAAAACATAAAATACAATTAAAGAATTAGTTGGATAATGTATATAGTTAAAAAGGCTGTCTGAAAATCACTTTTCAGACAGCCTTTTTGCCTAATTTCAAGAGCTAAATTGTTAAAAAAGCCTTATAAACACCTTCCATATGCTCTTCTATTTGCCAAAAAAACAAAACAAAATAATGATTTCAACGCTTTAAGTTTTCTTTATTAAATCTTTAACTAAAAGTACCCCAAAAAGGCATATTTAAAAAGAACTAGCTCTATTCTTATTTTTATTTATAAATTCTTTAACATATAAAAACAGAAAATAGAAAAATACGGCAAAATATTTATCTAAAAGAAGGTAAAATAGTACCGCAAAGAGGTAATTTATGAATTAGCACATCCTCATTACTTAAGGTAATTTTGTGAATATGATAGTTGTTTTCATAACGAATTTCAACAATACCACTGTGCATTCAAGTCAAATATAGGAATTACAAAAAGGAGAATTCATTACAAATCAAATTGTTTACTGCGGGTTAATTCTTACTTACCTCCTGTGATAGGATAAAATAATTTAACGTAGGTAGCTTTAAAAATTTTTCGAGATTAATAAATAAAAAAAAAACATTTATTTCTTGGTGAATTCCTCAATTAACCAAACTGTATTATAATAACCTTTTGTTATCTTTTTCAATAAAACGATAAAGACAAAAAAACACATTTAGAATTAATAATAAAATAATAGTTAATAAAGTGAACATTATGCCTATGTAACATCAAAAGTGACTTTAAAAATGAATCAAAAATTAAAATAAAAAATTATGAACAGAAACCATTGGGATAAAGCAAAATTGCTTTATCCATTTCAAAGTAATGCAAGATCAAGATCATTAACCTTTATCTTGTCCGTATCCTGCCTTGTAATGCATTCC
>NZ_JAOQMX010000077.1 GCF_025960985.1 Flavobacterium psychraerolatum
TCTTTTAGTGTTACATATCTCATAATGAGATAAATATATTAAATTTTTTACATATCCACAATAAAATACGACATTATTTTATTCTTATTACTTAGTTTAAGAACATGAAAAATATTATTACCCTTTTTCTAATAACAATGACCATTATAAACGGATTTTCTCAAGAAGAATTTTCTAAGGATATTATTTTACATAAGGATAGTGAATTTAATGAGAAATCAATAAATTCAGTTTTGAATAGGAAAAGTTTTAATACATGGTCATTAAGTGCAAATAGTGGTTATAATATGCCTGCTGGTCCTTTTACAGTAGGATACTATTCTGCTAAACCAAATTATATTACTAGTCCAATGGTCAATCATTTTGATATTAACTTGCGAAAGATGTTTAATACAAAATTTGGCTTAATGTTAGGACTAGGTTATGACCATATTTCTAATGCTGGTAAAAGTATGCCATTCAGTAACAATTTGTATAGTTCAAATTTGCAAGCAGTTATAAATGTACATCAAGTGCTAAACTGGGAGGAATTTACACATACTTTTGGATTACAATTACATTTTGGTCCTGGACTGTCTTTTTTGCAAAGTCAAGTAGTTGAGTCTTCAAGTAGGTTTTATAAAGCAAAGGATTTTTCGGTAGATAATATGTATAGTATAGTTACTGGAGCTACGATTTTAGTAAAAGTTTCCGATCATTTAGCTCTTAATATAGATTATACTATTAATAAGAATTTTTCACAGCAGCTAAACTTTGACGGAAAAACTAATGCAGATCTTAGAAATAATGCGACTAGTATAATTTATTCTGCAGGAGCTGGAGTAACCTTCTATTTGGGTAAAAAAGACATTCATGCTGATTGGTTTAGTGAGAGTAAAAGTGAAAAAACGGACGATTTGTTGGCCAGATTAGACATTCTGGAAGCAAAACTGAGGGATGTAAGTAAAAATCTAATTGCTGTTAAATTAGAGCAGTCAAAAAAGGTAAAAGTAGATAATTCAAAGATTATTAATAATACAGTTACTGGGAATGAAAATGTTACCAATGTACAAGCACGTAATATGATAAATTCTCAATATGTAAATGTATTCTTTGACTTTGACAAAAGTACAGTGTCTACAGGTTCAATATCTGCTATTAATTTTTTACTCAAATACCTTAAAGAAAATCCTGAATCAAAATTAGAAGTAATTGGATATGCTGATGAATTGGGAGATACTAGTTATAACAAAAAATTATCGCAAATTAGAGCTAACAATGTAGCTGACATTATTATAAAATCAGGTATTGATGCTAGTAGGTTAACTATTATTGCAAAGGGAGAAGATGATTCAGTACCTAAAGAGTCAGAAGTTGCGAGACAATTAGTTAGAAGGGTCATTTTTAAAATTAATTAAGTATGTTTCAAAATTCAATTTGTTATCACTGATTAATTAAATATATAAACTAAATAGTAATCTTAGTGCTATAATAATATCTTGTTGTAAAAAATTGGTGACATATATAATTTTCACTTAAACACTTGCAAAAATATTTTTGTAAGTGTTTTTTATTTTATAAGTTATTATTTGGCCTGTGCTCACTGTATAGTTAGAATAATGTTGTAAAATTTAATTAAAAGATAAATCATCAATAATGTCCTATACGTTTAAAAACTTACTACAAAAAAGAGTTTTGAATTTTTTATCTTTAAATCATTTTTGAGCTGGACTACAAAAAAATGCTCTGTTAAGCTAGATATATCATAATTTATCGAAAAACATCAAAGTTAGACCGATCGAAAATTTAACAAAATAGTTTCCCAGAAAGAATCATATAAATATAATATAGGAATCAATAGCTGTAATTACTTAGTTAACATGCTTTTTGTCAAGTCACCAAGAGTAGTCTGTTCGATAAATTTGCAATGTGCTTCGCTTGGTAACAGGAAACCTAATTCTTTTTGGAATAAATAAAGCAATCTCAAAGTATTCAATTAGTCTGTCTAGTTCTGAAAAAAGAGATATAGTGTTGGGCTCACATAATTAATTAATTAAATCTTGCAGGAACATTTTTGCAAGTTTTTTTGTTTTATGTAATATAATTTTAATTCTGTAAGCGCATTTGATCTGAGCATATAATTAGAATAATTGGTCATAATTCATTATATATACTAATCAACGGTTGAGAAAATTAAATTAAAAAAAATATCTTTTAGATTATTATGTTAAAAAATTGAAATTCAATATAATTAAAATATGTTTGATATGCATTTTAACATATTATTATTATGTCTAAAGTATTAAAATTAGTAGATATCTATTTAACGATTTGTGAAAAATTTAGTAACTAGACATTACAAGATCTAAAGCACCAAAATATTATGACCATATTTTTATTTTTCATTGAAGAAGGACATCAATTCACGATAAAGAAAACATATGGATTTGCATCGTATTATTTGCATTCTTAGTTTCCAATTTAGATTCTTATTCAAGTTCATCAAATAAACTAAATCAATTATTTGAAGTATTTAGAAATATTTCGAGTTCACTTTTTGAAGATTTTATGCCTCAAGTTCGTCACGTAGACCAGAGTTTACTCGATAGTATGCAGATAATTACTTTTTTTCAAAAACGATTAGCTAAAATAGTTAAGGGCCTTACAAATAAAGGAAATTGTTCTAATAAATGATTGTCTTATTTTGGATAAAAGCTACACGAAATGGCCTTTTGGATTGATAAAATGATTTATGTTGCAGAAGAAATTTAAATAATATCAGTTTCGGTAAATAACTTAATACTATTTAAAGAGGTTTGGTCTAATAAACAAATATTTTTTTTTGAAGACAAAATTTACATCAATCAAGACTTTTTTTTTGGATATGGAAGCAATAGTGTCCTAAAAGTTAAAAAAATAAGCGCAAAAAAGAGGGTTGAATTTTGTATCTCAAATTATCTTTGAGTTGCATAACAAAAATCCGCCCTCTTATGGCGAATATAACGCTGTTTTCTCAAATAATCTCAAAGTTAGACCGTTCGAAATTCAATAAAATAGTTTCCAAGATAGAAACAGACAAGCATATTAAAGGATTCAACAGCTGGAATCACTTAGTTTCAATGCTTTTTTGTCAATTTGCAAAGAGTCAGTCTGTTCGATATATTAAAAATGGACTTCGATCTGCAACAGGGAAACTAAATCATCTTGGAATAAATAAAGCTCCATCAAAGTCTTCGATAAGTTATCAAAACAAAAATCGCTCTCATGAACTTTTAGAGATTATTATTTTGAACTGATGCAAAGTTTAGGACAGCATCCTAGATTTAAGCAAGTTAAATTTACAATTAAGACAAAGATTTTTTTACTACATTCAACTACAATAAGTTTATTTGATTGGGCAAAATATAAGAGAGCCAAAGGAGCTATAAAAATGCACACATTATTCGATTTTGAGGGTAATCTCCTAGCTTATATTAACATTACTAATGGCAAAACGGCAGATAACAAAGGGGATTACGAGATTCCTCTACTAAAGGGCAGAGTTATTGTTGCTAATAGATTTTATAATGATTTCTCACTATTAAATATTTGGGACAGTAATGAGGTGTTTTTAGTAATTAGACATAAGGAAAATTTGCAATTCACAACAGTCAAAGAAAATGAGGTACCCGAATATCGTCATCACCATATTATCAAAGATGAAATTATCGAATCTTAGATTCAATTAACATAGGCCCCTTCAAAATTAAAATACTGTAATAATTTAAGAAGAGTATCTGCATGGAATGATGAAAATGGACAAGTAATCGAGCTGATTACTAATTAATTTCGTTGGTCCCCCAATACTATTAGTGAATTATACAAGAGTAGATGGCAAGTGGAAATTTTTTTTAGAGACATTAAACTGTTACTGCATATCAAATCATTTATATGAACATCTGAAAATGCAGTTATGATTCAAATATGGACAGCTTTGATTACCATTTTAATTCTAAAAGCGTTAAAAGCACAATCAAAATTTGATTGGTACTTGTCCAATCTAGTAGCTTTCATCAGATTGAATCTTTTTGTTAAAATTGACTTGCAAAAATGGTTAGATAGACCATTCCAATAGCATATAGAATCTCCTCCTGGTTACATACAAGGGGATCTGTTTTAAAAAATTAGTATTTTATTACTTAAACTAAATGAAATGAAATGGTCGGCTTTAGTATGCTCCAATTTTATTTAGGACAGGATTGATAAGGAAAATAAAAAAAACTCAATAATGATGACTCCATTAAAAGGATTTAAATATGAATTTCAAAAAAATAGGGACAAAGCAGCTGATGATTTGCTTTCAGTAGTAGTAAGTAGGATTCGACAACCTATAGAACCGCCATTTATTGGTTAATTAAAAATAATGATATTTAAATAGAAAGTTAAGTATGGTCAAGCGAGGGATTATTAATCCATATTTTTGGAAAAACAGCTTCCGATTTTTATAAATTTAATTTTTTAAACCTTGACCGCATTGTTAACTAAATATTAAATAATCGATAAGATTTATTATCCGTTGTATTATTTTTCTCTTTATTTCTTAATTTAGATTAATTAGATTACTCGTTACAAGTAATTTTTTCTTAGTGTATATAATTTTTTAAAAAATTAGACTATGAAAAGCTCATTGAATTATTTACTGGATGATATTAAGAAAGTTGAGTTAATATTTGTTGAAGGAGACTGTTGCGTGATAGATGAATCGTATAAATTAACAACCTATTTACGTAAAGTTTTAGAAGAAACAAAAGATAAAATATTTAAAGAAGGATTTGAAGATGAGTCCGAAGAAATTAATTTCTTTAAAAATATAAAGCCTCAAATACTAGGTAAGTTAATTTTTTACAACAAAGTTTATAGGATAGAAACTTCATGTCCTGTAAATAGTGGGAATTTGTATCAAGCTTTTTTTGCGGCCGAATTAGAGGAACTCAAAACGGAGTATAAAGATCATATTAGTAATTCAGATTTTTACAGATACTACCGGTCGGGCAGGACTGATAAGGATAACGAGTATTATTTGTTAGGGAAGATCAATTATCACAATGGTCTTAGTAGTATAGTTTTCGAAATAGATTCAACCTTTTCAACTTATTACGATTATAAAGTTGCAAAAATAATAGCAAATGAATTACTTTATCATTACTTGCTATCTAAAACGGATGCCGATCATAACAATCATCAATCACTGCAAAATTCAGAATCTGCTAAAGATTTGTTTTGGACTGATTCAAAAAATTCACTTATAGAATTGATTTATGCGCTCCATGCTAGCGGAGCTATCTCTCATGGTAAAGTAAGTATTAGAAAAATCAATTTAGCCTTTTTTGTCTTATTTAAAATTCATTTAGGAGATATTCATCATGCATTTCACCGGATGAAAGACAGAACAGGTTCGAGAACAGCTTTCATAGATCAGCTAAAATTATCACTTGAAGATTATATGAATAAGAATTTATGACTATTCCACTTCTTCAACAAAACAGCGTGTCTCTACGCTGTTTTTTTTTACCCATAATTGCCAATTGCTCTGTAGGTAAGTTATATCTATTTCCATTAGATACTGACTTGCTAATAGGACTTAAATCTAGAACAAATAACCGTTTTTACTATTATTAATCCGTAAAAAGTTTTTTTTCAATTGGTTGTCATTGGCGGAATAACTATAAAATCATATTCAAATTTGTACCAGACCAGTAAGTTATTGTACAAATCTTAAAATTAAGCTCATATGAATATAGATAGAATTGAATTTATAGCCTGGATGGAGCGTATCATGGATCGTTTTGATATTTTAAATGAACAAGTTAATAATATTCAAAAGAATCGAAATAATATTGACGGAGAAGAACTGCTAGATAATCAAGACCTTCTTCAGATGTTAAAAATTAGTAATCGTTCACTTCAACGTTACAGATCTTCAGGTAAATTACCTTATTACACAATTAGCGGAAAAATCTATTATAAATTATCAGATGTTCATCAATTTATTCGAGATAGTTTTAACGCTCCTTGCCATTAAATAAGAGTCAATTAAAGACAAATTGTTCCACTAAAAGTCAGTTTTCAAATAGTACTTATTCATCTATTTATTTTCGAATAATCAAATTGAAAAATAGGATGGAGCCGAGCGAAAAATATATTGATAATGTGTTTTGACCCCTATAAAACAAGAGTATTATTCTAAATTTCGATTATTAATTATGCGGTTAATTTTTCCATTAAAATTAGATCTTTATCCTGGT
>NZ_JAOQMX010000078.1 GCF_025960985.1 Flavobacterium psychraerolatum
ACAGACCCAGAAAAAGATTTGGTTTTAAAAGTCCAAATGAAATTTTTGAGCAAAAACTTAAACAATGTGCATAAGGTTGCATTTGTTAATTGAATTCACCGGCTTTAGGAGTATGTTCTGCAATAAATCTTCCAATTATTGTATATTTTTTTTGGTTAGTAACTTATACTATAAAGCCAAAAAGAAGCCTTCAAAAAAGTAGCTGTTGCTTAAAATAATAGTATTTTTGCACTAAAAAAATAAAACAAAAATGTTCAAAAAATATATTTCTAAATTAGAAAGTATAATTGCTTTATTACAATCAATATTAACAGAAAAACAATTTATTTTTCTTGCGAGTGTATTAGTGGGGATTAGCTCCGCATTTGCTGTTATTGTTTTGAAATCTTTTGCACACTGGGTATTTAAATTTGCAACCTATATTAATGGTATATTAAAGCTTAGTTTTATAAACAGTATACTACCAATTATAGGAATTTTATTGACTGCTTTTGTAATAAACCGACTCCTGAACGGAAAAATAGAGAAAGGAACCTCTCAAATTTTATATACCATTGCCAAAAAAGCAAGTATAATTCCGCGCAAACAAATGTATGCGCAAATTGTAACGAGTTCCTTAACAGTTGGTTTAGGAGGTTCTGCTGGACTAGAGAGTCCTATTGTTGTTACAGGTGCTGCTTTTGGATCAAATTTTGCTCAAAATTATAAACTGAGTTACAAAGATAGGACCTTATTAATAGGATGTGGAGTAGCAGCAGGAATATCAGCTGCGTTTAATGCGCCAATTTCAGGGGTACTTTTTGCTATCGAAGTATTATTAGTAGATGTTAGCATTGGAGCTTTTATTCCAATTATGATTTCTGCTGCTACAGGAGCTATTGTTTCTGCCATTGCTTTAGACGAAGATATTTTACTCTCTTTTAGAGAACAAGAAATATTCAACTTTTATAATGTTCCTTTTTATATTCTTTTGGGTATCGTTGCTGGTTTTATGGCCGTTTATTATTCTCGAAATTTCCAACGAATAGAGCACTATTTTGCAAAAATGAAAGGTGGAATCTATCGAAAAGCACTGATAGGATCCTCTCTTTTGGCCATTTTAATCTTTATATTCCCTACTTTATTTGGAGAAGGTTATGAAAGTATTAAAATCTTATCTGAAGACCCAACACGACTCATGGAAAATACACTTTTTGAAAGTTTCAAAGACAACCGATGGGTATTATTATTCTTTGTGGGAGGAACAATGATGATGAAAGTATTCGCATCTGGACTAACCATTGGTAGTGGTGGTAATGGAGGTAATTTTGCTCCTGCCCTATTTTTGGGCTCTTATTTGGGATTCTTTTTTTCTAAGCTTATTAACTTTACAGGTCTAACCAACCTACCGGTAAGTAATTTTACAATGGTAGGAATGGCGGGAATTTTAAGCGGTTTATTTCATGCTCCACTTACCGGTATATTTTTAATTGCAGAGATTACAGGTGGTTACAGTCTTATGATACCACTTATGATTGTTTCTTCTATTAGTTTTGCAATTTCTAAAAGGTTCGAAAAATACTCTTTAGACGTAAAAGTTTTGGCCAAAAAAGGACATGTATTTACAAGTAATAAAGACTCAAATATTTTAACTACACTGGATATTGAGTCCTTGGTGCAAACTGATTATTTAACGATACAAAGTGATGATAGTTTAGATAAATTAGTAGATTTAATTTCACATTCGAATCAAAGTGTTTTTGCTGTTATAAACAAAGACAATGAACTCGAAGGTGTGGTGCATTTTAATGATATTCGCGAAATTATTTTTAATCGATACCGTGTAAAATATACTGTCATTAAAGATATCATGAAACAACCTCCAGCAATTATTTATGCTTTTGACAGTATGGAAGTTGTAATGAATAAGTTTGAGAAATGCAAAAGGACACATTTACCAGTTATTAAAAACGGTAAATATTACGGCTATATTTCAAAATCAATAGCTTTAGAAGCTTATCGTACAAAATTGCGAGCGATGACGATTGAGTAACAATTACTTTTTCGCAGAGATATACAATCATTTTTCAAAGGTACATTAACTCATCTTTATATATTTCTTTACTCCTCATTGAATTTCCAAATTGAATCTTTGTGAAATAACAATTTTCTATTTGTGCTTCCTTCCCAATCCCTACGTAATAAGTATTTTAATATATATTCTCTACGAATATCTTTGCGTTACCATGCATATTTAATAAAGTTTATAAGTTGTTCAATATGAAAGAAGCAATCAAAATGGTAACTTTGTGTTTTTGCAAAAAATTATGCTAGACAATAACAATACTATCGAAGTAATAGGGGCTCGTGTTCACAACCTCAAAAATATAGACATATCCATTCCTAGAGAGAAACTCGTAGTCATTACGGGACTTTCAGGTTCTGGGAAATCATCACTCGCTTTTGACACCATTTATGCCGAAGGACAACGTCGCTACGTAGAAACTTTTTCTGCCTACGCCCGTCAATTTCTTGGTGGATTAGAGCGTCCAGATGTAGACAAAATTGACGGACTTTCGCCAGTAATCGCTATCGAACAAAAAACGACCAGTAAGAGTCCGCGATCAACCGTGGGGACGATTACCGAGATTTACGACTTCTTGCGTTTGCTCTACGCGCGCGCCGCAGATGCCTACAGTTACAACACCGGCGAAAAAATGGTTAGCTACTCAGATGAACAAATCAAAGAGCTAATCACTACCGATTACAGCGACAGGCGCATCAATATTCTAGCCCCTGTAATCAAGGCCAGAAAAGGACATTATGGTGAATTGTTCCAACAAATTGCCAAACAAGGATTTCTGAAAGTGCGTGTCAACGGTGACGTTCTCGATATTACGCCAGGCATGAAGCTCGACCGTTACAAAACCCACGATATCGAAATCGTAGTGGATAGAATAGCAATCGACAACTCTGCAGATACTGCCAAACGTTTGAACGAAAGTATCAATACCGCCATGAATCACGGCGAAAATGTATTGATGGTTTTGGATCAAGACAGTCAAGAAGTACGCTATTTTAGTCGAAACTTAATGTGTCCTACCTCTGGAATTTCGTATCAGAACCCCGAACCCAATTTGTTTTCGTTCAACTCCCCAAAAGGGGCTTGCGACCATTGCAAAGGCTTGGGAACAGTAAACGAAATCAACATCAAAAAAATACTTCCAAATCCAAAACTTTCCATTAAAGCAGGTGGATTTTTACCTTTGGGCGAATATAAATCAACTTGGATTTTCAAGCAGTTAGAAATTATTGGAGAACGCTTTGATTTTAAATTAACCGATCCAATAGAGTCAATTTCTCCCGAAGCAATGGAAATGATTTTGAATGGTGGAAAAGAAAAATTCAGCATTACTTCAAAGGATTTGGGTGTCACTCGTGACTACAAAATCGAATTTGAAGGAATAGCTCATTTCATCAAAAACCAACATGATGAGAGCGGATCTACCACTATCAAACGTTGGGCAAAAGAATTCATGGACGAAATCAATTGTCCTGTTTGTCACGGTTCTCGACTCAAAAAAGAGTCTCAGTATTTTAGGGTAAACGAAAAAAATATCACCGAATTGGTCGATATGGATATTTCTGACCTAACGGCTTGGTTCGAAAACCTAGCAGACGATTTGACCGAAAAACAAATGGCAATCGCAGGCGAAGTATTGAAAGAAATCAAAGACCGTTTGCATTTCTTGATGAATGTAGGTTTGGATTATTTGGCCTTGAGCCGCAGCTCCAAATCACTTTCTGGTGGTGAGGCACAGCGTATTCGATTGGCGACTCAAATTGGTTCGCAACTAGTCGGTGTACTTTATATCTTGGATGAACCGAGTATTGGTTTGCACCAACGCGATAACGAAAAACTCATTTGCTCACTAGAGCAATTGCGCGATATTGGAAACTCTGTTATCGTGGTAGAACACGACAAAGACATGATGGAGCGCGCCGATTATGTGATCGACATCGGTCCCAAAGCAGGTAAATTTGGTGGCGAAATCATCAGCACCGGAACCTACAAAGAGACCCTAGCGTCCAAAACCATTACCGCACAATACTTAAACGGAAAATTGAAATTTGATATTCCGAAAAAGCGTCGCGAAGGAAACGGAAAATCATTAAAACTAACTGGTGCAACTGGTAACAACCTAAAAAATGTTACAATTGATTTGCCATTGGGGAAATTAATTTGCGTTACAGGAGTATCTGGTAGCGGAAAATCAACATTGATCAACGAAACCCTCTACCCTATTTTGAACGCCTTTTATTTCAACGGTGTCAAAAAGCCACAACCCTACAAAAAAATCGAAGGACTCGAACATATCGACAAAGTAATTGACATTGACCAAAGTCCAATTGGGCGCACACCACGCTCCAATCCAGCTACTTATACCGAAGTTTTTACCGAGATTCGCAAGCTCTACACCATGACCTCCGAGAGTATGATTCGTGGGTACAAAGCCGGGCGTTTTAGTTTCAACGTCAAAGGCGGCCGTTGCGAAACCTGTCAAGGATCGGGCGTGCGCACCATCGAAATGAACTTTCTACCCGATGTATATGTAGAATGCGAAACCTGTCAAGGCAAGCGTTTCAACCGTGAGACACTCGAAATTCGATACAAAGGAAAATCCATTTCCGATGTCTTGAACATGACCGTAGACGAAGCCGTTCCGTTTTTCGAAAACATCCCAAAAATATACCGAAAAGTAAAAACCATTCAGGACGTAGGATTGGGTTATATCACACTCGGGCAACAAAGCACCACGCTATCTGGTGGTGAAGCGCAACGCATCAAACTCGCAGGCGAACTCTCCAAAAAAGACACCGGAAACACCTTTTATATCCTAGACGAACCCACCACAGGACTGCACTTTGAAGACATTCGCGTCTTGATGGACGTCATCAACACCCTCGTCGACAAAGGCAACACCATCCTCATCATCGAGCACAACATGGACGTCATCAAACTCGCTGACCACATCATAGACATCGGTCCCGAAGGCGGAAAAGGCGGCGGAAACTTAGTAGCCAAAGGAACTCCCGAGGAAGTCGCTAAAAATAAAAAAAGTTATACCGCTAAGTTCTTGAAAAAGGAATTGCAGTAAATAAAAATAATTTGGGCGTGCCAGCAATAAAAAAAGGGGCTTACTATTCGTTATCAATAGTAAGCCCCTTTTTTTACTGCTGTCGTGTCATCCGCACTACTTCGGTAGTTAGCTCCTACCACTCACGCGGGAGTTGGGTAAAATTGATGATTTCTTTTAAAAAGAAAGAAAAATCTTTGGGTGGAATTTTGTGTTTTTGGGGAGAAACGCATAAACTTGTGTATATTTACTAGTTTTGCGTAATGCGCCAGTGAAATCGCAGAATTAAATACTTAATCAAATTTAAATACTGATAATTTTATATTATTGTATAGTAATAAAAATTTTACAATGAAAACAACAGAATTTAAAAAGTTAATTATACAAACAGAAAATGTTGAATGGTTTAATTCTATTGAAATTAATCTTAATTTTTTAATTATTAACATAAATCAAAAATTTACAGGCCTTGCGTCATTACATCGATTTGTTGAAGAACAAAATTTCGGCTGGGGAAAAATAGAAAAAATACCACAAGAACTTTTAGCATCTCAACATTTTTTCGATTTCATTAGACAACAAATTGAAGTTTTTATTAACACTTATTCTAATATTCCAGAATCAACAATTTTAGATTCTTACTTCAGAAATCCAATATCTGAAATAAACGCAAGAAATGTAAACATATTTACTTTTGATTCTCTCGAAACAGATTTTCTTCTCAAAGTTAAAAACACGAATCCATTATCTTTTCTTGGAGCATTTACATATTTGTGTGGCGACTTGAATCAGAATATGAACCAAAAAGATAATTTTAATGGCTATTTAATTGCATATGAATTCAAATCAAAAGATTCAAAAATATCGGAAAGATTAAACTCTGAAAAGCATTCATTACGAGGCGGATTCAAGTCATAAATGCAACTTGACCATTATTATTTAATGAATGTATAAAAACTTCGTTTGGGGTTTTGTACCCAAATCTTTTCCTAGGT
>NZ_JAOQMX010000079.1 GCF_025960985.1 Flavobacterium psychraerolatum
AAAAGAGAAAAAGATTTAATTTTCTTTTCTCTTTTCTGAAAAAAAATCATCCAAACGGCAACTTCCAAATGTTGCATTTATTAATTGAATCTAAGTCTTTAATTGTTGTACCTCGTAAAAAAACAGTAATTATTAACTTCCTATCCTCTTCTTTAATTTGATTCTTATCTACAATTACCTGATTTAAAGCAATTTCATCTCTAAAATCTATTAAGGTCTGAATCATACTATCTAAGTTGTTTGGGTTTATTAAAATAGAGCTTTTTAATTCATTACCGATATTCTGAATGATTTTTACATATTCTATCCCAGATTCTCTTTTGTAAATCTGAATAAAATAGTTACTCTTTTCAAACTGTAATTTCTTTGATCTAACAAGTTCATCCATAAAACTCAATAATTAAATTGATACTATCTTCTTTAATACATTTTAAGCTGAAACTAAATGTACTAAGAATTATAAAATAAAGCTATCAAAACGCAACTATTTACTACTCATCATTACGTGGTGAATGTATTACAAAAGATTAATTAAAAAATGCTAAGTTAGTTACCCATTTATTTGGTATCCGTTTTAAAGATGGATATTTTTTTTACCCAAATCATTCCTTAAATTCTTGGGGGTTATAAAAACTATCACTCTGAAAATCACAATAATTTTCATACGTTTTAAGTTCCTCAACAAGTATTTTTAATTTTTGTAACGTTTCTAAATATTGATTTTCTTCAAATTGAAAAGTAACTTTTTGATGGAAGTTTTCATTAAACCAATAAAAATTATCCCAAACCACTCTTCCGGACTCTTTTTTTATGTGCATACTGACATTAGAACAATTGATCACACCACAGGAATGGGACAAAATAACTATTTTTTCTTGTTTTTTATCTAAATAAAAATCGTTCAAATCGTTCACCGAAATTTTTTCGCCTTTTAAAAAAAGGGCTTCCAAATCTAAATGCTTACTTGCAAGTACGCAAAAAGTAGCTTTTAAACTTAAACCAACCATTTGATGTTTATAATCGACTGGTGATACATTTTTCGGGAAATTATGATAAAATAATTCTTCTTCTTCAATACTTTCTAAAGGATAAATTTCAAAATTATACGAAGATACGATAAACTCATTCTTCTCTATTTCATTTAAAAAAGAATTGGCAATATGCTTTACTACAATGCAATCATAAAGTGGCACATTATTGATTAACAACGTAACAATAATTTCGCTATTATTTTGCTGCAAACAAAAATCTAATATAGCAGTCTCTAGTTGATTAGCGTCCTCCATATGTATAAAAATTTAATTCCTATTTAATCCCTAATCTCCATCACAAACTCCTCAATCATCCATTCCTCTACAACAACACCTTCAACAACTCTTTGCATCTTACAGCCCAAATCATCATAAAAATAATTAAAAGCAGTAACGCCTTTCATTTTCAAAACGCCTTGCTGCTTATCCTCTTTCAAATTGACCCGCCAACTTCTTTTTAAACTTTTAGAATAGAAACATAAATATTGAGGTATCTCTCCTGTTCTCTCAAAAACAGACCTATTCCCAATTTGAAGGGTTAAAACAAAATCTTTATTCTTCATATTTCCCCTTGGTTGTACAACTATAACTTAATCATGTATCAAAATAGCCAATTCATTTTTAAACCCATTTACAATAAAACACTATCTATCATTGCATCAATTCGTTCTTTTTCATACGCATCACAATTTTTTCCACCAAGTAAAGTATACCAATCTTTTTGACGTACATTGTTGTATAATTTAGCTTTTACTTTTTGTAAAACAAGTTCCAAATCGAAAGCAATTGTTGTAGAAAGAATTCGCAAAAACAAATTCAATTCAAGTTTAAAATCAGTTCCAGCGATTACTTGAACATCATTTGTTTTTTGAATTACAAAATCCTCAATTAATTCATAATAAAAACGAAACATTGCAATATATTCTTGTTCTTCTCTATCAACCAATAAATCAAAAATGGTGTCCTTTTCAATACTTGCATCACCATAATTTTCTTGTCTGTACAATTGACAGCTAATAGCTTTTGCAGTAATCCGTAAGATTATCTTTTATATCAATGTTATTTATGATGAACTTAAATACAGCTGTTTCTTCGATGCTTGCTTCATCAAAGTTTTCATGTTCAAATTTTAATTCATTTAAAATGGATTCAATTATTGTAATTTTTCTACTCATCATCTTTAACTTTTGTTTCCATAACTTTCCCTCGGTTCCGCAACCATATCCAGCTCTTCGTCAACTTCTCCAACCCTAACTTGACCATTCATCAACATAGGCAACAACCAATCACGTAGTGAGGCGAGTTGTTGGTTTTCTTCTTCTAGTTTTACTTTCTTTTCTAAAATTGGATGTATTATACTATCTAACTTTTTAATTAAATCAATTGGTGGAATTGTTATTCTACTTTGCTTCAAATGGTCTTGCGTAATATGTCCCATTGTAGTTTTTCTCAATTCTGCTTGCATTTTAAAATGTTGCAAATAATTAAGTAACTCGTAATAGTAATAACTATTTGGATATTTATTAGAAGTAACTTTAAAGATATGCTGATTTAGAGCTCCTTTTCCTCCAGTCCAAATTTTTACATCTAAAGTCGCCGACCAAGAAAACAAAATATCTCCATTATTAATAACAACTCTTTCAGGAATAGTTGTACTAACAAATTCAGAATTATCAGTAAAACCAGAACCCATTTCACGAATTTTAATTACTCGATAAAAATCTTCATTTTCTTTAGGTCTAAATTTTTGACAAGCTAAACCATTTGTAAAATTAGCTACATCTAATAAACTTTTCACTTCCCACCCCTCAGGAATCTCCCTTTTCAACTCTTCATTATAAACCATTTTACCACCAGAAGATTTGTATGGCTTTCCATTGGCATCAGGCTTGTCCTGAGCGAAGTCGAAGGGAAAATCAAATTGTACAAACCAATAATCATAAAGCGTTTTTGCCATCGCTTCCAACTCCGCATTGATTTTATTGTTGAGTTCAATTTTTTGATTTAATGAGTATAATAAATCACCAGCTTTTTTTTGCTCATTAAAATCTGGAAGTATTAATTCCAAATAGGAAAATATTTGTTCATTAAGACTTGCTCGCAAAGTCATTATGGAATTATTAGTCATTGTTTTTCTAAACAAATCACTTCTTAAATAAAATGCTAAATACTTATCATAAGTAACACCGTTTTGATTTGGTCGTAACCTTTTCAAAAACCCACTGTAAGAAGATGAGGGATAATCTTTAACTGCAACACAGCTCATTCCTAATTCATCTAATGTTTCACTAGTTCTAGTTAATAAAATATCACCTTTTTTTATAGAATATATTTCTTTTTCTTTTTCTGAAATATCCATGAATTCTGTTAGAACTTCAGGCAAAAAATAGTTGTTAAAAACTGTTTTGAAAGAAACAAATTGAGAGCCATGCCCAGCTTGTTCAGGTTTTGATGAAATACCAGAACTCATTTTATACAAATCACTGAACTTATAAACTTTAAGTTTACTCATACTTCAACCCCTTCAAATTAGACTGAATTTCCTTTTCCAAGGTTTTACTTTCGCTGAAAAGCGCCTCTAAATTGGTAGTAAAGCTTTGCATTTTTGCTTCAAATTCGGCTGCTGTGATATCCGTATATTCAATTTTTACTTCAAAATATTGTCCTGCACTCAAGGAGTAGTTTTTGGCTTTGATTTCGTCATAAGAAACCACTACTGAGAAATCGTCAACGGCATTTTTGGTATTAAAAGTGTTAATGATTTTGTCTTCTTCAACAGCACTCAAAATGGTCTTTTGGTTCTTGCCTTCTTTGACCGTTGTTCCTAAGTTGGAAGCATCGATCAAAATGACATCGCCTTGGTTTAGTTTGTCTAGAAACAAGATCGAAACATTGGTTCCTGTAGTCGCAAAAATGTTAGAAGGCATGCTCACCACTCCCGCAAGCATTTTGCGCTCTACCATTTGCTCTCGTATTTTGCGCTCAATTCCACTTTGGGCCGTAATAAAACCTGTAGGTACAACGATCGCCGCTTTCCCTTTAGTAGTAAGCGAATACATAATGTGTTGTACAAACAAAGGATAAATGGCCATCCCTTCTTTTTTGGCTTTGGGTACATTGGGCATCCCAGCAAAAAAGCGTTCGTGGTTTTCTTTACTGTCCAAATCGGCTACATAATCAGAGAAATCCAATTTGAATGGCGGGTTGCTCACAATGTAATCAAACTCTTGTAAGCGTCCGTTTTTGTCTTTATGATACGGGTCTAGAATGGTGTTTCCCTTTACAATATTGGGTATCGAATGCACCAAATCGTTCAAGATTAAATTCAGTCGCAATAAGTTAGACGACTTTTGAGAAATATCCTGAGAATAAACCGTGCATTTGTCCTCGCCAATCTCGTGAGCCAAATTCATTAACAACGTTCCTGAGCCCGCACTTGGGTCATAGATGGTCGCATTACTTACTTCGCCTTGTACGAGGCAACGTGCCATGATTTTGGCTACGGCATGCGGGGTGAAATATTCGGCATACTTTCCACCGCTATTGCTGTTGTAATCTGAAATTAAATATTCGAAAATAGTAGCGTAGAAATCAAACTTTTCATGAAAGATATTTTCGAAACTAAAGTTGACTAGTTTATTAATGATCGCTTTACAAAAATCATCTCGCTTGTCGGTTACATATTTACTAATGTTTTCGAACAAGACTATTTTTTCGCCACCTTCGGTAATTACCGAGAAGATATCGCTGTTATTTTTTGCGATATCAATTAAGGTATTATCGAGAATATCGGCAAATTTAGGTTCGTTTTGCCTATCAAACAAAGACGAAATCAATTGATCAGGATGAATGGTTGCGGTGCTTTCGCTCATTTGCATGCTTAGCATTTCACGGTCATCGGTACTCAAGGCTCTAAAAGCTTTTTCCCAATCGTCTGCCGCTGCAATAGAAGCGTCTATTTGTTTTACCTCGTGGACAAACTTATCGTTTAGGAATTTATATAAAAATACTTGGGTGATAATCTTAAATTCGTTTCCGTCATTTCCCAAACCATAATTGGCACAAACGCTTTTTAAATCGTCAATGAGGCTTTTGGTTTGTGTTTCAAACTGTGATGTTGTATTCATTATAATTTGTTAGTTCTTTATTTTTTTATTTCTATTTTACTGCCTCGCTGATCCCTTCGGCTATCGCTTAGGCTGACAAAGACGTTAATTTAATACAATGTCTCGCTGAGCCCTTCGGCTATCGCTCAGGACAAGCTTAAGTCGAAGCGTGTGCGCTATTGATAAACTTTGCTCATAACCTCACGTGGCCTTCGACTCCGCTCAGGCTGACAAATGCGCTAATTGAAAACGCTGTCTCGCTATGCCCTTCGGCTATCGCTCAGGACAGGCTTAAGTCGAAGCGTGTGCGCTATTGATAAACTTTCCTCATCACCTCACGTGGCCTTCGACTTTGCTCAGGCGGACAAATGTGCTAATTGAAAATGCTGTCTCGCTGAGCCCTTCGGCTATCGCTCTGGACAGACTTAAGTCGAAGCGTTCTTGCTATTAACAAACTTTGCTCATCACCTCATGTGGCCTTCGACTTCGCTCAGGCTGACAGATGTGCTAATTGAAAACGCTGTCTCGCTATGCCCTTCGACTCCGTTCAGGCAGACAAAGACGTTAATTGAATACAGTGTCTCGCTGAGCCCTTCGACTATCGCTCAGGACAAGCTTAAGTCGAAGCGTGTGCGCTATTGA
>NZ_JAOQMX010000080.1 GCF_025960985.1 Flavobacterium psychraerolatum
AAGAGGTTATAGAAATTCAGGAAATTTCATAAAAATGGTGTATTATTTAGGAAATGCCTAAAAATGCAATTCCACTATTTTAAGCGAAGAGCCAAGAAAATATTAACTAATCCAAACTCTAGTTTTAAACAGATTAAAAGTATGTTTCAAATGTTGATTTAAACCAATAAAGACAATCAAGATCAATAAACAATAACCGACAACTGTAAATATTTCCATATTTGACAACAGAGTGGCTTGCTTGGATACAGATCCAAAAATCTTTTTTAAAGCTAATGTATGGGCATCATCTACAGAATAACCTTTTGAAATAAAACCCTGTGATAATGCCGCAATAGTTTCTTGGGTCTTGTTACTTTCTGGAGTTACATATTGACTCCATTTTAAAAAATGTTTTTTATTCAAAAAAGTAATAGCATTTTGCATAATACAAAAACCAATTGTACTCCCCCAAAATCTACCTGCAACTCCAACGATACCCGATGAAACAGCCATCTTATTCGGTACTGAAGAAGTCGTGAATAAAATCAAAGGAACAAACAATAGACCAACCCCAATCCCTTGTAAAACATAAGGTATCCAAATATCAGACAAGGCCACATCGGGTACAAAAAGAAACGTAAACCAAAAATGAAATACCGCTAAAAGTGAAAACCCAATCATAAAAATATATTTGGCAGAAATAGCTTTAGCTAAGAAAAAAGCAGATAAAGCAAGTCCTATAACATTTCCAAATCCATTAATATATTGTACTCCTGCCACACGCGATGGATCCCAATTCCAAATAGAAAACATAGCCGAATGGCAAAGTCCTAATGTCGCTCTACTGATATAAAAAAGAAAAAATAATAAAAATCCGATTCGAAGATTCGCATATTTCCAAACATCAAAATTGAAGCTAGGACGCTTTACAGATAATTCTTTAAACATAAACAAACCACCTGTTATCATACAAACAATCAAAGCAGTTACCAATTGTGACGAATCAAACCAATATTTCTTTTCTGCATAAACAAAAAAATAAGCACCTGATAAGATGGAAGTAAGTACCAAAAAATAACTCGTCCAATTGATTTGATATAAAGGAATTTTTTTAGTGATTCTATGTCCCTTAAAAGTTAGCATTATCAAGAAAACGTTCAAAACATGCAGCATCCCCGAAACATACAACATATACTTCCAATCATAATGATCCAAAAACCAAACGGCAATATTCATAATAAACGGAGTTGCTAAAAGCAACGATCCATAGTAGAAAGTGAATCCAATAATTATAGCATTTTTAGACTCAAACCGTTCTATTAACAACTGTCGAATAGTAATTACGGGCAAGGCCATTAAAATTCCCTCGAAAATTCGTAGAAAAAGAAAAAAGAAAAAATTCGAAACATAAGCTGAGAAAACAATAGTCAAAGCTAACAAAGAAAATACAGCCATTAGGTAATTCTTGGTCGGAAAAAAACTTGAAAATCGACTCTCTATCAATATAGTAGCCAGCAAAGTACCATAGGTAACTGACATCGCAAACTGTAAATCTTCGGCTTCAATATCCAAAAAACTAGCAGCATAGGTAACATTCGAACTGTATACACCCAGCAAAATCATGGAATGTAACAAACAAATGAATAAAATTGAAATTGCAGCCCAATTGGGAACCCATGATTTAAAAATACCTTGATTATCCATCCTTTTAATGTTCGGCCTTAACCGTAATATTCATACCTGCCCTCAGAAATTTTATGGCTGCCATATCCTCATCAATTTTAATTTTCACAGGAATACGTTGTTCAATCTTAACAAAATTACCAGTAGCATTGTCTGGAGGAAGCAATGAAAAACGAGCACCACTAGCAGGAGACAGCGAACTAATCACACCCTTAAACGTTCTACTCTTATCAGCATCTGCAATGATTTTCACTTCTTGACCAACTTTTAAATACTGTAATTGGGTTTCTTTAAAATTAGCCGTTATCCATTTCTCTTTACTCACAATAGAAACTAACGTTTGCCCCTCTTTAATCAATTGACCAGGTTGGGTTGTTCTTTTCCCAACCCAGCCATCATAAGGTGCAGTAATTACAGTATAGGACAAAAATAATTTTGCATTATCAACTAATGCTTCTTTTGAAGCTATTATGCTATGCGTAGATGGTACATTTGCGGCGGCTTGAGAACTACCTAAATCTACCAAATGGATTCGGTTTTTCATTTCCTGTAACTGTGCTATTGCAACCTGATAGTCTGCTTTTACCTTTTCTAGCTGTTGTTCTGTTGCAGCATCCTCATTTACCAAAGATTGATACCGATCAAGTTCCAATTTTGATTTCCAAACTGTGGTCTTTATAGCGAGAAGTTGAGCTTCAGTGATAGCCAAATTTCCTTTGCTAGTACGTACATTTTTCATAGCAACAACGGTATTCTCACGTGCATTTTGAAGTTCGGCCAAACTAAGATCATATTTTGCTTCATATTCACGATTATCAAAAATAACCAACGTATCTCCTTTGTGAACAAATTGATTTTCTTCAAAATATACTTTTGAAACATAACCAGTAATACGAGACATTATTGGTGTTACATATTGCTCTACCTGGGCATCATTTGTATCCTCATGTGTAGAATCATATATATAAAACCAAATCCCCATACATATCCCACCTACAACCAATATTCCTGCAATCAACCTAACAAAAACGTGGAAGAATACATTTGCTTTTTTTTTCTTTTCGTCCATAATTAACTAAAATGTATTTTTTATTTATTTTCAAATTCTGCACCCAAAGCACCAGCCGTATGTAGCATCTCATAATATTTAACCATCGCATCAATTCGGTTAGATATCTTATTATACTTTGCCAATAGTAACTCATTATCTGCATCAATCATCTCGGTACTTAAAACCAACTGATTTATATATTTTACCTTAACAATTCGGTAATTTTCATTGGCTAGTACTAATGCTTTATCAACAACATTCGATTTATCTAAAATCTCTTGATATTCTACGTGATTTTTAAACAATTCATCACCTACTCTTTCCTTTAAGATTTGAGTATTCATTTTTTGCAAAGACACTTCTTTCTCTGCAATATGAACTTTATTTGTATTCTTAAATAAACTAGAAAGATTATAATTTAGTTCAATTCCAACCTGTCCAATACTATACAAATAAGGATCTGGAGGAAAAAACATAAAATTGGGAAATCTCAAATTATAATTGGCAAAAAAGTATATACTTGGATAATAATTAGAACGGGTATTTTTTAATTCTAATTTTTTTATTGTAGAAAATTTATCCGACATTCTAATGTCTTCGTTGTATAACGCTCTAGCATAATACGTAGCATAAGGATCTTTTACTTTTAAATCAAAATTAATTGCTGTTGTATCAATAGAAAATTCCATTTCTTCAGGTAATTGCAAAAGAGTTTTAAAATTATGCATGGCTATTTTAATATTATTGGAATTTGTCATAACATTCAACTCACGGTCAGACAATAATAATTCAGCGCGAATAACTTCATTTTTGGTTACTGTACCATGACTTTGAAAAGAGCGAATCTCCTTTAAACGAGTTTTAGCCTCACTAATGTTTTCTAAAAAAATACTATGAAGTTTTAGCATTTTATAAATACCATAATAAGTCGAAATGACGTCTAGTTGTATATCGCTCTCAACCTGTTCTTTTACTACTGCTGCAATTTCAGTTGAAATTTTAGCAATTTGAATATCATTTTTGATCTTACCTCCAATATAAATTGGTGATTTGATTACTGTACTCAAAGAATAGATTTCAGGTTTAAGATGTCTTATGGCTCTATCACTTAAAAATGGTCCTTTAAATTCAGTCAAACTAGTTGTTCTAGAATAAATTCCATTAATGGCTACATCAGGTAAACGTTGCTTTTTAACATCTTTAACGAATTCCTCCTTAATACCAATTTCTAAATCAGATTTAACAATAGAACGATTCTGCTTACTGGCCAATTGTAAAGCGTCAAGCAAAGAAATTTTTTTAATCTCTTGGGCGTTAACAACTGGCGATATAAATAGAAATAAAAGGGAACAAGAAATAAAGCATTTTAGCCTATAGCGAAAAACTAATATTGAAAACATCATGATTTAAATTATAATCATGCAAAGGTCTAACATTAATTCAATGACACATAATGATTAAAAGACAAATAAATATTCATTTCAGCCAATTTAAAAAAGAAAATGAAATAGAATATTTAGAAGTTATCCAAAACATTTTCACCATTTAAATAATCCGATGGTCTTTGTCCTAAAACAGAGTAGAAGGTATTACTGAAAGTGGGAACGCTGTTATACCCAACTTCTTCAGCTATTTCCTTTACAGTCAATCTTTTTTCCGATAACAATTCAATTGATTTCAAAATACGTTTCATTTTGTAATATTGAATAAATGACATTCCAATATCTTTTTGAAACAAACGCAACAATGAACGTTCACTAAAACCAAACATAGATGCCAAAACTGGAAACATTAAAGATTCACCTATATGTTGATCAATATAATCAACTACAGATAAAAGACGATAATCCTTCGGAACCGGAAGTTCTAAAGGAAGCTTATTGAAACAAATTTGAGGAAGAATTGCTTTTATTGCATTAGCAATTGAATAATTAGGAGAACCAACATCCAAATCACCATTCCAACGATTCGTAAATAGCATCATTTGTAATAAAAGGTCATTAAGCGGATAAATTCCTTCCTTACTGTAAAATATATCTTCACCAATCATTACCGGAAAATATAAATTTCGTATCATCACATTTTCAGATTTAGGATGAATACTATGCTCAACTCCCGCTGGTAACCAAAAAAAATGCCGTGCAGGTAGAAAATACGATTTAGCAGCTGTAGTCACAAAAACAACATCACCTTCCGTATATAGCATTTGAGCTTTTTGATGTTTATGAATTGGAACAAAAAGTTCACCCATCAAATCATGATGGCAATAAATACTGGTTGGTTCTGCATCCACCTTCGTTATATAGTACTTATCAATATTAGGTATAGAATCTTCCATAAAATACAAAGTTAAAACAAAATCCCCCTTTTTAATCTAATAATTTAAATTATTCGTCGTACCTACTTTTTGGGGCATGCCACTACTTCCACTACGTTACAGTAGCGTCGGGCTATACGTTACAATCTTTTTTGAGGCTAAAAAAAGCCTCAAAAAAGGATTTTCACTTCTATCCCTCATGCAAAAAATCAGTATTGATAATATATATATATAAACAAAAAAAACAGATTCGTTAGAATCAGGATTTTCAAAAGGAAGGCGAAAAACCCACCCCCGTGGTAGGGAACAAGGAGTTCCTGTAAAAAAAAAGACCCCAAACCTTTTTAGGTTGAGGGTCAATAAAAAAAGGGTAAAACCCCCGATAGCTATCGGGAGGGCTCCCACAATACTTCATTATTTTATAAACAAAAAACCCTGATTCGGATGAATCAGGGTTCTCTAAAGAAAGGCGACGACATACTCTCCCACATAACTGCAGTACCATCTGCGCAGGCGGGCTTA
>NZ_JAOQMX010000081.1 GCF_025960985.1 Flavobacterium psychraerolatum
ATGATAACTTCATAATTGAAGACTAGCAACATGCAGACTTTAAGTCTGACAACCAAATCTATGGACTTTAAGTCCATAGTGGTTTAGTTTTATTACTATGGCTATAAATGGATTTGATGTTAATTTCTACAAGATTTATAATGCTATCGGTAATATGATCTATTTTAATTTGTTCGATTATACTCCTTTTTTGATACAGTTTAGTTGAGATAAGGGTGTATTAGAATTAATAGATTAGTTGTGTTATTGTTGATAATTAGGTTACTAGAGCATATTATCATTTTAATTGGGTGCTATTTTTTATTGTCAAATATAGCGTGGTTGCAAAAAAAAACCCCAATCAAATGATTGAGGTTTTCTATATAAGTAAGTAATCTTAAATCGAGTTGATAAAACGTTTATTTTACTTTATTAAGTACAGCTTTGAATGCTTCTGGGTGGTTCATAGCCAAATCTGCAAGAACTTTACGGTTCAATTCGATATTGTTCTTTTTTACTTTACCCATGAATTGTGAATAAGACATTCCTTCCAATCTAGCTCCAGCGTTGATACGTTGAATCCATAATGCACGGAAATTTCTTTTGTTCACTTTTCTATCACGGTAAGCGTAGCACATTGCTTTTTCTACCGCATTTTTAGCAACTGTCCAAACGTTTTTACGTCTACCAAAGAAACCTTTGGCTTGCTTCATTATTTTTTTTCTTCTTGCTCTTTTAGCAACTGAATTTACCGATCTTGGCATAATTTTTATGTTTTTTTGTAGCAGGCGTCCCGAATTTAATCAAGAGAACTTAAAAGCCATACTCCAAGGTTATTTTAAATTGTTTTAACCTAAAGAAGTTAAAAAAAAGTTAGAGGTTAGGGGTTAGAGGTTAAAGGTTTTGAAACGCTTAACAATTAACTCTTAACTAATAACAATTATATAATTCTTAATTGTTGTTTGATACTTTTCATATCTGTTTTGTGAACTAGCGCTGAGTGTGTCAAGGCTAATTTACGTTTCTTAGATTTTTTAGTCAAGATGTGACTTTTAAAAGCATGCTTTCTTTTAATCTTTCCAGAACCAGTAACTTTAAAACGTTTCTTGGCGCTAGATTTGGTTTTCATTTTAGGCATTTTTTCCTAGTGTTTTTTAATTTATTCTTACTTACTTATATTTTCTCCTTCTGTACTCCCTCCCCAAAAGGGAGGGAGTACAGAAGTATGCTTCAATCCTTTTTGTTCCCCTTCAGGGGTTAGGGGGATTATTTTTTCTTCTTAGGAGCAATGAACATAATCATTCTCTTTCCTTCCAAAACTGGCATAGCTTCTACTTTACCAAATTCTTCAAGATCTGTTGCTAATCTCAACAACAAGATTTGACCTTGGTCTTTGTAAATGATAGAACGACCTTTAAAGAATACAAATGCTTTTAATTTCGATCCTTCTTTCAAGAATTTCTCAGCATTTTTTCTTTTAAATTCATAATCGTGCTCATCTGTCTGAGGACCAAAACGAATCTCCTTCACAGTTACCTGTGTTGATTTAGCTTTTAAGATTTTGTCACGTTTCTTTTGCTCGTAAACAAATTTCTTGTAATCCATAATCTTGCAAACCGGTGGTTCTGCATTCGGCGAAATTTCTACAAGATCCAATTCAAATTGGTCTGCTAATCTCAATGCTTCAGCAAGTTTAAAAACCCCTGGTTCAATGTTCTCACCAACAAGTCTCACTTCTTGCAACCCACGAATATGTTGATTTATTCTATGGGCATCCTTTTTTTCTACGCGAGGTTGATAACCTCTATTGCTTCTTATTGCTATGGCTTTATAATTTAAGTTAAACTGTAAATGTTTTTAATGTCTTTTTAATCTCTTCGTCAACAATAGCAGCAAATTCTTCTATTGTGATCGTAATATTTCCTTTTCCTTCTTGTCCATGACGACGGATAGAAATCGTACCGTTTTTCTCCTCTTCCTCACCTACAATCAGCATAAACGGAATTTTCTGCATCTCTGCATCTCTAATTTTCTTCCCGATTGTCTCATTTCTGTTGTCAATCTGGGCGCGAATTTCGTGATTTTCTAGCAAATCTAAAACTTTTTTGGCATATATTTCATATTTCTCGCTCAAAGACAATATAATAGCCTGTTCAGGCATTAACCACAATGGGAAATTTCCTGCAGTGTGTTCTAGCAAGATAGCAATGAAGCGTTCCATGGAACCAAATGGAGCTCTGTGAATCATCACTGGTCGGTGCAATTCATTGTCAGATCCTTTGTATGTTAATTCAAAACGTTCGGGTAAATTGTAGTCAACCTGAATCGTTCCTAATTGCCATTGTCTTCCCAGAGCGTCTTTTACCATAAAGTCAAGCTTAGGGCCATAAAAAGCGGCTTCGCCATACTCAACCACAGTTCGTAAACCTTTGTCAGCGGCAGCGTTTATAATAGCGCTTTCTGCTTTTTCCCAATTTTCGTCTGTACCAATATATTTTTCTCTGTTCTCTTTGTCTCTTAACGAAATCTGAGCTGTAAAATCTTCAAAACCTAATGATCCAAATACATAAAGCACCAAATCAATTACTTTCTTGAACTCTTCGTCCAATTGTTCAGGAGTACAAAAAATATGCGCATCATCTTGAGTAAACCCTCTCACACGTGTCAAACCATGAAGCTCACCACTTTGCTCGTAACGGTAAACAGTACCAAATTCAGCATAACGCTTAGGTAGATCTTTATAAGACCAAGGACGTACGTTATAGATTTCACAGTGATGTGGGCAGTTCATCGGTTTTAATAAAAACTCTTCACCTTCGTTAGGAGTAGTTATCGGTTGAAAACTGTCTGCACCATATTTTGCATAATGGCCAGAAGTTACATAAAGTTCTTTTTGTCCAATATGAGGTGTCGCAACTTGCTCGTAACCTGCCTTTTTTTGTGCTTTTTTCAAAAATTGCTCCAATCTTTCTCTCAAAGCAGCTCCTTTAGGCAACCATAACGGCAAACCTGCACCCACTTTTTGTGAAAAAGCAAACAATTCCAATTCTTTCCCTAATTTTCTATGATCTCTACGTTTTGCCTCTTCAAGCAATGCTAGATATTCTGTAAGATCCTTTTGTTTTGGAAAAGATGTACCGTATACACGAGTCAATTGCTTGTTTTTCTCGTCTCCACGCCAATAAGCACCCGCAACACTCATTACCTTCATAGCCTTGATGATTCCAGTATTCGGAATATGACCTCCGCGACACAAATCGGTAAAGGTATCATGGTCGCAAAAAGTAATTGTACCGTCTTCAAGGTTGGTAATCAACTCTGTTTTATAAACATTGTCCTTATATAATTCCAAAGCATCTGCTTTAGTTACAGGACGTAATTTAAATTCATGTTTGCCTCTCGAAATTTCAAGAACACGATCTTCGATTTTCTTAAAGTCTGCTTCTGTTATTTTTTGTTCTTCAAAATCAACATCATAGTAAAAACCATTTGCAATCGCAGGTCCCAATGTCAATTTGATTCCAGGATACATTTCCTCAAGAACTTGCGCCATAACGTGCGAAGTCGAATGCCAGAAAGCTTTTTTACCACCTTCATCATTCCATGTATATAAAACAAGACTTCCGTCCGTGGTCAATGGAGTCGAAGTTTCAATGGTGGTACCATTAAATGATGCCGAAATTACATTTCTAGCAAAACCTTCGCTAATACTTTTAGCTACATCCATCGGAGTTACGTCAGGCGCATACTCTCTAACTGACCCATCGGGCAAAGTAATCTTAATCATTGTATATTAAATTTAAGATTGCAAATATAGCGCATTACAAAAATACATACAATATATAATAGGTTTGTTTTGATAAATTATAGCGTATAGTATAGGTAGGGTTATAATAGGTTTAATCAATGCAGTTTTGTTTGGGTGATTGTTTTTTTCAGGAGCAGTACGTCCAGTTTCCATTTGTTAATTCAGTCACGTTATCCGCTCCAATCTTTTTTGCGGCCAAAAAAAGCCTCAAAAAAGGATTTCCACTACTACCGGGGCTAGGAGGGAAGTATTGTTCTTCTTTGTTAATATCGTCAAGTACTATTTCAAACTACATTATATAGGTATGTAATTGGAATCAATCTTTAATGTTTGCATTTGTACAACTGTTCATTTTGTATGCCATAGAAAAATGTCAAGTACATTATACTGATTTGGGTAGATCGGTCAGCTTTTTGGTTATCTAACTATTGAGAGACTACTTTTTGAAAGGTATAGATTTTTCAATAGTTAAATGTGTAAAATATAAATCCATCTTTTTTTTGTTTTCTTGGATAAATATATAGCGCATTACTACCTATCGTCTGGATTTACAATAATTGTTGTCTACTTGTTTAATTTCAAAGTGTTCTGCTCATGAAACTTCAGAATCAGGATGGGTAATTATTCGAGGTTATATTTAATAGGTTTGGTGAATTCAGCTGCTTAGTGTAACAGGTAGTATATGTATGTATGTGAGCTAGGTGAACGTTTATGAAGCCACATATTATTAATAGTATCCAATTTCAGCTTACAAGCGCCTCCGTATAATGTAATTAAATTTTCTAATGCCGTTAGGCATGGCAAATAGGTAGCAAAAAAAAAGATTTACGTCATCAAGGTAGTGCCGTAGGCACGACATATAATTTCTAGTCACGTTCATTTTAATGTACTGTGTGTACAATAGTATCATTAGGGATGATGCGTATTTTAGCAAGTCTAAAAGGTTTTCATGAAAAACCATATAGTAGGTACAATTCACCAGTGGTATAAACAATGCCGTTAGGCATGATATATTGGTAGATAAAAAATTTCACACAATCAAGGTAGTGCCGTAGGTACGACATGTGATTCAAAAGGCAGATTTAGGACTTCATTTATAGTCACATTCATTTAAAAACACTGTGAGTAGAATAATGCTGCTAGATACCATGAGCTGTGGCAAGTCGAAAAGGTGTACATACCACAAAATATTAACCACAGTTCACCAATGGAATAAATAAAGCCGTCAGGGATGAAATATCTGTAGCGAAAAAAGATTTACGTCATGAAGGTAGTGCTGTAGGTATGAAATTTCATTTTGGGA
>NZ_JAOQMX010000082.1 GCF_025960985.1 Flavobacterium psychraerolatum
AACAAACCAACAGGTCCTGGATTTGAAAAAGGATATTGGTTTGAACCAACTATTTTGACCAATGTAACACAAGATATGACTATTGTTCATGAAGAGTCTTTTGGTCCAATATTACCAGTACTTAAATTCAAAACTTTTGAAGAAGTGATTGGTTATGCAAATGACTGCGAATATGGTTTGGCTGCAATGGTTTTCACCAATGACATGAGTACTATCATGAAATGTAATGACGAATTGGAATACGGAGAAATATATGTAAATCGTGGTCATGGTGAGCAACACCAAGGTTTCCATAACGGATACAAATTATCTGGTTCTGGTGGTGAAGACGGAAAATATGGTTTTGAACAATATTTAGAAAAGAAAACTTTCTACATCAGACATAAAGCTTAAATTTCAATTTTCTTATGAAAAACAAAATCATTATACTCTTTGTTTGTTGCGCTTTTTCATTTTCGAAAGCACAAATAAAAAAATGGGACAATCCCAAAGCCAACACTTTGATTACGATTCCACAATGGGAAGTAAATGATCTTGTTTTTCATTTGAAAAACAAAGTCGAAGCTCCTTTCGATAAAAATGTATTTGCACTTGTAAATGCTAATGGAGAATCGCAAAGAGTTCCTTTATTTTTTAACGGAAATAACACTTGGGTATTGCGCTATTCAAGTGCCTCTGAAGGAATTAAGAACTTTAGTATTACTGGTGATATAAAAGAATTGTCGGGTAAAAAAGGTAGTATTTCGATTCTTAAAAACACTAAAAAAGACCGTCATGGAGGTATAACTACTTCTAAGGAAAATCCACAGCATTTTTTCTACCAAGATGGCAAACATTACAGCAATTTGGCTTTTGAATGCGATTGGTTATTTGCTCTTGATTACGGTCAAAAAGAACTATCCAAAACCAATCAATTGCTAGAAACGATTCGTCAAAATGGTTTTAGCCAAATTGTAATGAATCTGTACACCTATGATGTTTCATGGCCCAAAGATCCTTTACTAGCTCAACATCCAGAACATGAATACGGCGGAAGCGAAAAGATGTTTCCTTTTTTAGGCTCAAATTCGAAACCCGATTTTAGTTCGCTCAACGTTGCTTTTTTTGATCATTTTGACAAAGTAATTGCTTCGATGCACGATAAAGAATTGGTGAGTCATTTGATGATTTATGTTTGGAACAAAAAAGTCGCATGGCCAGAAATGAATTCTCCAGAAGACAATAGGTATTACGATTATGTGATCAAACGCTACCAAGCGTTCCCGAATATGATTTGGGATGTATCCAAAGAGGCTTTGCATTATGGCAGAGCGACCAATAAATACATATCTGAACGTATCGCTCGTACCAAAAAACTAGATGGCTACCAAAGGCTAATCTCTGTACATGACTATGGTTTTTGCAGAAATCATCCCGATGAAGTCGATTTTATTTCGACTCAAAACTGGAGACACACCCTCTATCAGCATATGATAGATGCCCGTACTGATTTCCCCAACAAACCTATTTTCAACATCGAACACGGCGGTTATGAAGAAGCACCATACAAGGTTTTTCCTGGCGCTTATACCAATGCCGAATCTTGTTTAAGACGAAATTACATGTGCTTTTTTGCAGGTGCGTACAGTACCTATTATTGGCAAGGAACTTCTTGGAATGCCATAATTCACAATCCTTTTGAACAACCCCGAGGCGTTTACAAACCGCGTTTTGATTATTTTTCGCATATGCGAAAATTATACGATACTTTCAATATTGAAAACTTCAAGCCCTCCCCTAATAATAATGGAAGCGGTTATAATTTGAGTAATGAAAAAGAAGGTATTATTATGCTGTTTATGCCTAAGGAAAATTTCACCATTATGTTTGATGGCCTAATAAACAAGGATTTTTCTAGTGCAAATGCTACACAGCAATGGTTCAACACCTATACGGGTGAATTTTCGGAAGAAAGAAAATACGAAAAAATAAAAGATAATTTTTGGCCTTGGCAACCTTGGCGTGGAGAAGCAGATACGATTCTTATTATTCGAAATCTGAAATCTAAAAAGAAATAAAAGTTTAAAAAATTTAAATAGACAAACATGAATACAGCTATAAAAAATGTAAAAGTACAATTGTTCAAAGTGCCTTTACCAGAAATATTAAATGATGCCAAACATGGTGATCATTCTCATTTTGAATTAATTACTACGACGATCACTCTTGAAGATGGATCAGAAGGAACTGGATATACCTACACAGGTGGAAAAGGTGGTCATTCCATAAAGGCTATGGTGGAGCATGATTTTGCTTCCGTTTTAGTTGGGAAAGACGGAACAGACATTGACGGAATCTACGATTTCATGGAATGGCACGTACATTACGTAGGTCGTGGCGGAATTGCTTCTTTTGCTATTTCGACTATCGATATTGCCCTTTGGGATATAAAATGTAAAAAAGCTGGTTTACCGTTATGGAAAATGGCTGGTGGACAAGGAAATACATGTAAAGCCTATTGTGGCGGAATCGATTTAATGTTTCCTATCGAAAAGCTTTTGAACAACATGAAAGGTTACATGGAAAGAGGTTTCACTGCTGTGAAAATCAAAATTGGTCGTGAAAATCTTGAAGAAGATTTAGAGCGTATCAGAGCCGTACGTGAATTTGTTGGTCCAGAAGTTACTTTTATGGTAGATGCCAATTATTCAATGTCGAAAGAAAAAGCCATTCGTGCTATCGAAGGTTTTAAAGACCAAAATATCACTTGGTTTGAAGAGCCAATTATTCCAGACGATTACAAAGGATATGGCGAAATTGTTGACCAAACCGGTTTTCCTTTGGCAATGGGCGAAAACTTACATACGATTCACGAATTTGAGTATGCTTTTGACCAAGCCAAATTATCATTTATCCAACCTGATGCTTCCAATTGTGGCGGAATTACAGGATGGTTGGCAGCTGCACGATTAGCAGACAAACATAATATTCCTGCTTGTTCTCACGGTATGCAAGAGCTACATGTAAGTTTGGTTTCGGCACAACCTAATTCAGGATGGCTAGAAGTGCATAGTTTCCCAATTGATGAGTACACCACTCGTCCTTTAGTGGTAGAAAATCATAGAGCTGTAGCACCAGATTATCCTGGTACTGGAGTTATATTCGATTGGAATAAATTAGCGCCTTTCGAACAAAACTAATTCTATTAACACCAAAAAACAACCACAATGCAAGCAACCAAAAGCAATTTTGCCACCCATAACAATCAAGAAATTGATTTATTCACCTTAACAAATGATAACGGTATGACCGTAAAAATCATGAATTATGGTTCTACAATAACGTCAATTACGGTTCCTAATCAAGATGGAACAAGAGATGAATTGGTATGTGGATTTGAAAATTTTGATAATTACTTTTCTAAAGATTACGCTGCAAATGCTCCTTATTTTGGATCCATCGTTGGACGTTATTCTTCGCAAATCAAAGATGCTAAATTTACCTTAAATGGAAAACAATACGAGTTGGCACCAAACTGCGGTGACAATAATTTACATGGAGGTGTTCTTGGCTTTGACAAAAAAATATGGACCGTAGAAACTTCTAACCTTAAGGATGCCACAGGGGTCAAAATGTCACTTATAAGCAACCATCTTGAAGAAGGTTTCCCAGGAAATGTAGTAATACAAGTTTCATTTAGTTTGAATAATGCCAACGAATTAAGCATTAAATACCAAGCCAATCCTGATGCTGACACTCCCCTATCATTGACAAATCATACTTATTTCAACCTATCAGGATTTGCAGATTCTATCGAGCACCATTCGGTTCAAGTACAAGCTGGCAAAAAACTATCCATGGATGACACTGGAGCTGCAACAGGCGAAATCGTGAACCTTGATGGACAAAAAGATGATTTAAGAACTACTCAAACGATCAAAGATGTTCATATTAAAATGAATGACGGTTTTGAGCACTACTATATTTTCGATAAAAACAATTTCGAACTCGAAAAAGTAGCCGAAATCAATTGTCCTGCAAACGGTCGCAAACTAGAAATTAGCAGTTCAGAACCTGGTATGTTATTCTACACCGGAAAATACACTTCGGATGCCATTGTGAGAGAAACAGGAGAACAATTTGGAAAATTCCGTGCTTTCTGTTGTGAAACTCATCGTTATCCAAACGGAATCAACATGGAAAATGCTCCAAAATGCATCACAAAAGCAGGAGAAACATTCGAAAGTGAAACTGTTTTTAAACTATCTTTCTAAACTATAAGGACCAAATATTTTAACTACCACACAATACAAAAATTATGATCGAAGGAATATTATTAGCCATATTTGCAGGCTTGATGCTTGGCTTATACGCGCTACCAGAAAAATTCACCAAGGATTTCAAATACGAAAACACTTGGAGTTTATTCTTTTTACTAACCATGTTCGTTGTACCTATCATCGCATCGGTTACATTAATTGATGGTTTTTCGACCATTTTTAGCGAAATGCCAACAGATATTTTAGTCAAAATGGGATTGGCTAGTTTCCTTTGGGGAATCGGAGTGATGATGTGGAGTAAAGCCATCAACTACATCGGTCTTTCATTAGGATTTTCGTTATTCATCGGAACCGTGATTTTGGTAGGTTCTCTACTTCCATTTATTGTAGAAGACCTTCCTCCTGCCAACAAATTAACTTTAATTATTGTCGGTTTATTCATTGTTTTGATTGGAATTTTCGCCAACGGAAAAGCAGGATACGCCAGAGAAAGCGCTGAGAAAAAAGAAGAGAGTACC
>NZ_JAOQMX010000083.1 GCF_025960985.1 Flavobacterium psychraerolatum
ATTAGATTTAAATATAAGAAAAAAGGAGTAGAAATCCATAGATATCTACTCCTTTTTATGTGTCAATTTATTAGAAAGACTTTTTCAGTGCCCTCTTTTCAAAATGCAGCTTTTTTTTTATCTAGTAAAAACCAAATGATTCCCCTTGGATAGATTAGCATCAAATTGATAACCATCATAATTAAATCCTTTCAAATCCTCTATCGTCTGGGCATTGGTGTCTATAATGTAGCGCACCATCATCCCTCTAGCTTTTTTTGCAAAAAAACTAATTATTTTAAGTTTTCCATCTTTATAGTCTTTAAAATCAGGGGTGATAACTGGAACTTTTAATAGTTTCACATCAATTGCCGAAAAATACTCGTTACTAGCCAAGTTCACAAACAACTCATCATTTTTTAATTCTTTATTCAAGGCTTTGGTAATCGTTAGTTTCCAAAATTCATAGAGATTTTTACTATCATCAATTGGCAACTTCGTTCCCATTTCTAAACGGTAGGCTTGCATTAAATCCAATGGTCTTAACAGTCCATACAGTCCAGATAAAATACGTAATTTATCTTGTAATATTTCCAGTTTAGCAACTGGAATAGTATAGGCATCCAAACCAGTGTATACGTCACCATCAAAGGTATAAATCGCTGGGCGTGCATTTTCTTTCGTGAAAGGTGTTTTCCAATCTTGATTACGTTGCCAATTTAAATCAGCCAATTTTTGAGAAATACTCATCAAACTCGATAAATCCTCCGGATTTTTAGTTTTCAAAACTTGATGTACTTTTCGCGACTCTTTCAAAAAATGAGATTCAGTAAACAAGGGGGTCGGTAATTCTTTATCAAAGTTCAAAGACTTAGCCGGCGAAATAACAATTTTCATAAGTTGGTATTTATTGATTTTCTTGGAACTATGAGGTAATATGCCTTTCAGCTTTACCCTATCAATAACAGAAATTCAAATTTCTAAATTTAATTCCTCAAAAATACAAATTGAAAATAAGAATCTCCTACCACTCTTATCGAAATCTATAATAGCCCTATAAAAAATTATAATATAAAACCTCAACACTATCCTTTATCAGTACCAATAATTAACAATGAAATAACCTATTATTTCAAGCTGCTAATTTGATTTTTATTTTTTAAAACAGAATAAAAATGTTCTAACGTACTAAGAAAAACTATAAAAATACCTAGAATTATAAAAAAGCGACAATACTTTAATCAAAAAGAAAATTAACACAATAAAAGCAGCAATAAGCTTAGATTTTATTATGGAATTAATAAGTAAATCGGTATTTTTGAAAAAAATTGAAATTAACGGCGCAAAGCGCAGTAAAAAACGAGATACAAATTAAATTCCCATGAAAAAAAGCCTTAAGAAAATTTATAAATCTGATTTATTTAAAGAGTTTTTTGATAACGAAAAATCAAGTGGTCTAGTACTAATAGGCTGTACAATAGTTTCCTTATTTATAGCAAATTCTATTTTTGGTGCACAATACCATCACACTTGGGAAACCCTCATTGGAGGACAAAGCATAGAATACTGGATCAATGATGGATTAATGACTATCTTCTTTTTATTAATTGGTTTAGAATTAGAAAGAGAGATTTATCTAGGTGAACTTTCAAATATAAAAGATGCCTTATTACCCATTTTTGCAGCCTTAGGTGGAATGTTAATTCCTGCAGGTTTATTCCTCATGGATAATTATGGCGAAGCTACGCAATCTGGAGCAGGTATCCCTATGGCTACAGACATTGCATTTGCGCTGGGTGTACTCTCTTTATTAGGAAACCGTGTTCCGCTATCACTTAAAGTTTTTTTGACCGCACTTGCTGTCATTGATGACTTAGGAGCTATATTAGTTATAGCAGCCTTCTACACCAAAACAATATCTTTTACTTATTTATTTTCTGCACTAGGCGTACTATTAGCGATGTTTATAATGAATAGAATGAAAGTAATCAAATTATTCCCTTACCTAATTGGTGGGGTAATTATGTGGTACTTTATGCTACACTCAGGTATTCATGCAACTATTACTGGAGTTTTACTAGCCTTTGTTATTCCTTTCGAAAATGGAGAGAAAAAATCAATTTCATACAAATTACAACACTTCTTGCACAAACCTGTTGGATTTTTCATTCTTCCGTTATTTGCATTGGCAAACACTGCTATCGTACTAGGGTCCAACATTGGTGAAATCTTAGAACAACATTATAGCCTTGGGATCGCAATGGGTCTTGTGATAGGTAAACCTGTAGGTATTGCATTGTTTAGTTTTATTGCAGTTTCATTGGGCTTATGTAAATTACCCGATGATTTAAATTGGAAAACAATCATTGCAGTAGGTTTCTTAGGTGGAATTGGCTTTACAATGTCTATCTTTATAACACTACTCGCTTTTGACGATCATGAAATTATAAATAATGCTAAATTCGTCATTTTACTTTCATCTCTTACAGCAGGTATAATCGGTTTTTTCTTTCTTAAACAAACCTTAAAAGAAAAACACAATGGAAACGCTAATTAGTAGATTCATTAAATTCATTAACCTAAATCAAGGAGAGGAAGAACGAGCAAAAGTGTTAATAGATGTAAAATCTAATATTTCATTTAGCGGTGCTAACCTTTGGATCTTAGCTTGTGCTATTGTTGTTGCTTCTGTAGGTTTGAATGTGAATTCTACAGCAGTTATTATAGGTGCCATGCTTATCTCTCCATTAATGGGGCCTATTGTGGGTGCTGGTTTTGGATTAGGAACATACGATTTTACTTTATTAAAAACATCCTTAAAAAATTTATTAGTAGCCACTATTGTTGGTCTTTTTGTTTCTACTTTATATTTTTATATTAGCCCGTTCAAAGAGACTCAACCTGAGTTATTGTCTAGGACTGCTCCAAATTTTTATGATATTATCATTGCTTTTTCGGGCGGATTGGTTGGTGCTATTGCCATTACTAGAGTCGAAAAAGGAAATCCAATTCCTGGAGTTGCGATTGCAACAGCCTTGATGCCTCCTCTTTGTACAGCAGGGTATGGACTTGCAATAGGAAACCTGATGTTCTTCTTTGGAGCCATTTACTTGTACACAATCAACTGCGTATTTATTTGTATATCAACATTCCTAATCGTAAAATACTTAAAATACCCTACAAAAAAACAATTAAAAGAGACCAATCAAAAAAAGGTTAAATATATTATATCTACAATAATTACTATTTTAATACTCCCTAGTATTTACTTTGCCTACCAACTTTTTGAACAAAAGAAATACCAACATGCCATTGATGTATTTATGGAAAATGAATTCACCAATAAAGGTATTGCAATACTTTATAAAAAAACCCTTTTCAATCAAAGCCCTAAAAAATTAGAACTTGGTTTTTTGACTAAAAAGTTCAGCGATAAAGAGATTAAAACTTTAAATCAAAAGCTAGTAACTTATGAAATTAATAATACGAAACTATTGATTATACAAGATACCACTGACCTTAAAAGTGATATCTTAAACGAAATAAAATACAATAATTCTGTTTTAAGCGAAAAAGATGTAGCTATCTTGAATTTAAAAAAACAAATAGCTGATAATCGATACAATAACAAAGAATTATTAAGCGAAATAAAAATACTTTTCCCAAAAGTGGTAAACATAGCCATCGCAAATCATAGCTTTAATGAACAATCAGATAGCTTAAAAGTAATTCCCGTACTGATTTATAAGAGTACCAAAACTTTAGGAAAAGAAACAGAAAAAAAATTGGCAGATTGGCTAAAACAACGATTGTCAAAAAAAGAAATAGAACTATACAATCAAAAAATAGAGGTTGAACCAGTAACTACTACTACAGTTGCAAAGAAATAATGTCTAGTCCTAAATAAACGATACAGATTATTGGGATAAAAATAATTAATTAAACACTTGCAAGAACGTTTTTGCAAGTGTTTTTTGTTTTAT
>NZ_JAOQMX010000084.1 GCF_025960985.1 Flavobacterium psychraerolatum
AAATGTTTTTACTTTCTTGGCAATTGTTCTGTTTATGAGTTCTAATAACAAGTAACTGATTAAGGCTACGTATATTTGAGATTTAACTGCATTTTAACTAGTTCCTAAAAAAGTTTTATTTGTAGATTTTGCTTCATTGCTTTGAAAAATAATTCAATATCCCATCTCTTCTTATACAAATCAGCTATTGTTCTAGCTGTCCAATCTAAATTGTTGGTTATAACATGGATTACCTTGTTATCTTCTTCTCTATAAACTGTTACATGCCTTAAATTATGCTCATTTATCGTGGTTTCAACAGCCTTTTTTCCTGATAAAGTTATAATCTCATCCTTTAAGATATCTTAATCTTTGTCAAGTGGTAATTCTAATTCATTGACTATTATGTAGTCGGTATTAGTTTTTATTCTTGTTACAAATATATTTTGGGCAAATATTCTGTTGAGCATCAAAACAAAATCAAAATAAGCTCTATCCTCAACAAAGATTGTGTTTTTTGGGAAGATATTTTGTCCTAAGCCTTTACTGTCGTGTGTTTTTACCTCTGTAATATTTATTAAATCAGAAATTTGCAAAGCATCATCAAAACAGGTATGTATCTTAATACCTTCTTTTGCTGTCCGAAACTTTGCCCAATCAAACATCGACAAACACAGACTAATTGTGGTACTGTCTATCAATTTGATACTATGGTCTTTGATTTCTTGAATAATGGTTCGATGATTGTCGTTTTTCAAAACTTTATCATAGTGACTTAATAGCTTTACGTACAAGGCCTCATACACTTTCCAAGTTCGTTTTTTATTGCCATCACTCATTGTGGAACGAGCAGGAGATTGGTTTAATCCCAAATCGGTTATAAAACCCTCACAAACCCCGATTCCAGTAAAAATATCACTTAAAGTATAGCATTTATTGAGCTGTCCGAAAGTTAAAGCTACGAATTGGTCGTAGGTCTTGTATTTACTACATCCTCTATCACTTTGATGCTTTTTGACACACGATTCTAAAATCCAACGTGGAACTAGATCTAAAATTTGCCTCAGTAAAGGTTTATTGTTATTTTTGTTTCGCTTGAAGAGTCCCATAAAATTATTTTATTTTTCGCAAAACAAAAATAAGGGATTCTCAGGCTCTTTTAATTTATGACTTTCGGATAGCAGCGATGAAAAATAATAAAATCCACATCTTAAGACAAAGGTTATGAAGTACTAAAAAAAAACATGACCTTATTTTAAAATTCGAAATTGATTGGAAAAATCTTTGTATTTATCACTCAAAACTACACTATGATTATTCACAAGCCAAATTAGATTATCTTGAGGCACAATTTCGATAATTTTCTCAATGTTGATTAAGAAATTACGGTGTGTTCTACAAAATATTTTTGGATCTAACAACTCCATGATTTTAGTCAAGGAAATTAAAATTAAAAACTTCTCTACAGTAGTAACTATTTTACAGTACCTGTCTTCGACCTCAACATAGATTATATCAGCTAGTAAAACTTTTTTCAGTGCTTTATTTTTCTTTATAAACAAATAATCTTGTCCAATTACAGTATCTTGATCATCACTCAAAAAGACATTGGGTTGTTTGTAAAATTTTTCGACAGCCATTTCCAAAGCGTATAGAATTTCAAGTTCATTGAAAGGCTTCATCAAAAAACTAAAAGGCTGTGTGAGTTTTGCTCGTTCAAAAATTTGACGGTCTTTCGAACTCGTCAAAAAAACAAATGGTTTTGATGCGTTTGGCACTGCATTTATTGTTTCGGCAAAGCTAATACCATCCGGACTTCCGTTTAAAAACACATCAATAACAACTATATCAACAGGATTATTGTAAAAAAGCTGTAACGCTTCGGCATTGGTGCGTGCCACCCCAACTATACTATAATTATTCTCGGTTAAAACCTCGATTAACGCATCGCTTTCTGCTGGAGTATCCTCAATAATCAAAACGTTAATTGAATTCATAGTGTGACTTTTTTTTAAGATGTACTGAAAAAATCTAAGAATACAAATATAAACAAACTTTCTACGAACTACCAATATCCCAGCCGTTTTCGGGCTTTATAGACCTTAGATAACCATGAAAATAGTAGTTATGTTTTTAAAAAGCTGAGATTTTAAAGATCTATGAGAACGTGATTACACTAAACATCATAAGCAATTAACAAGGATACCAAAATTCTTGTACCAACCCCAACCTCAGATTCTATGGCAAACTCCCCACCATTACGTTCTATTAGACTTTTGCATAATTGCATCCCCAAACCTGTTCCTACACCTTCTTCTTTTCCTTTTTTCGAAAGCAAGACAGTTGGTCGCAGTAATTCTAATCGTTTTTCTTCTGGCATTCCTGTTCCTGAGTCTTCCACGACAAGCGTAACAAAACCTGTTTTACCAGGAAGTGAATATACTTTTATAGTTCCGTTTTCAGGTGTAAATTTGATAGCATTATCTACTAAATTCCGTAGTATTATTTTGAATGAATCACTATCAACGAAAGCATAAATAGAACTATTGACATCATTTTCAAAAACAATCCCTTTATTCTTCATAATGGGTTCGTAATTGTAAGCTACATGTTTAACCTTGGTACTAAATAAAAACAAAGCAAAATTTTTTAATCATCTATACTAAAGGTGATTATTTATGGCTGAATAGAAGAAACCGTTCCTCTCGAAGCAACAGGATCGGTATCCCATAAAAAAGTTTCTATAGTATGAATCATATCTATTGACACTCCTATAGGAAGTCCCTATGTACTTGCTTGAATATTACTCGCTTCTGTTTCTAGCAAATCATAACTCACAAAAAACTGTAATTGTGGAGTTTCTAAACAACTAATTACATACAATTGATTTTACTGTGATAACTGGAGCGGGTAGAGCTGCATCAATAAAAACAACTGCACTAACACAAATTTCAGAATGATCTGAATTGTTACATGCTTCTACTAAAGCTGGCAAAGGTGTTTTGGAACGTGGCTCTGAAAATGAAATTTGACCACTTTCACTCACTTTTACATTACCAAGTTAAATTCCAGGAGGATTGGAGGTATAAACTGCTGCTGTTTACAATTTATTGAGGGTTTAAAAATTACTGTTTTTAATATAGAGCATAATCAGTATTTATTTTTATTTACAATTATAGAATCTTAGATTCAATTAATAAATGCAACAATTGGAAGTTGCGGTTTGGATAATTTTTTTCAGAAAAGAGAAAAGAAAATTAATTCTTTTCCTCTTTTGCTGAATGGTAAATTTTGCCTTACTTGCTCCTCGACCAAAAATTGCAAAGTATGAGCCAAATTACACAAGAGCAAAGATACATAATAGAAACATTGTTGAATGAAAATTATTCAAAACTTGAAATAGCTGAACGATTAAAAAAAGATGTTTCCACAATTTATAGAGAAATAAAAAGGAATTGTGATAAGCGCAACAGCAAGTACAGAGCTGTCTTAGCTCACAGTAAGTGTGAAGAAAGGCATTCCGATAAAAAGAAGAGAATTCGATTTACTACTGAAGTTAAAGATTTTGTAGAGCACTGGATTAAACAAGAATATAGTCCAGAGCAAATAATGGGAAGAGCAAAAGAGCAAGGACTCAATTGTGTATCTCATGAAAGAATTTATCAATACATTTGGAAAGATAAAAAACAAGGAGGTAACTTACATCTTTGGTTGCGTTCCCAAGGGAAGGTTTATAGAAAAAGAGGTGCATCAAAGGATAAGAGAGGACTGATAGTCGGTCGGGTAGATATTGACCAAAGACCCAAAAGCGTAGAAGGCAGAAAGACAATAGGTGATTTAGAAATAGACTTAATGAT
>NZ_JAOQMX010000085.1 GCF_025960985.1 Flavobacterium psychraerolatum
ACAAACAAAAACGGTCTTAATTAATTTTAAGATTGGTACAATAAGCAAAATAAGGGCGTATGGGGGATGCCTTGGCTCTCAGAGGCGATGAAAGGCGTGATAAGCTGCGAAAAGTTACGGGGACGAGCACACATCGTATGATCCGTAAATACCTGAATGGGGCAACCCACTAGATTGAAGATCTAGTACACCGATAGGTGGGCAAACCCGCTGAACTGAAACATCTAAGTAGGCGGAGGAGAAGAAAACAAAAGTGATTCCGTAAGTAGTGGCGAGCGAACGCGGATTAGCCCAAACCAATGTTGTTACGGCAATGTTGGGGTTGTAGGACCACGACATTTTATGTATGAAGAATTAGAATCTACTGGAAAGTAGAGCCAAAGAAGGTGATAGCCCTGTATAAGTAATGATTATAATAGATAGTGGTATCCTGAGTAGGGCGGGACACGAGAAATCCTGTCTGAATTTGGCGGGACCATCCGCTAAGGCTAAATACTCCTGAGAGACCGATAGTGAACCAGTACCGTGAGGGAAAGGTGAAAAGAACCGTGAATAACGGAGTGAAATAGATCCTGAAACCATACGCTTACAAGCGGTCGGAGCCCCTTCGTGGGGTGACGGCGTGCCTTTTGCATAATGAGCCTACGAGTTAACGTTGCTGGCAAGGATAAGTGGTTAAGCCACGGATCCGTAGCGAAAGCGAGTCTGAATAGGGCGCTTTAGTCAGTAGTGTTAGACGCGAAACCGTGTGATCTACCCATGGACAGGTTGAAGCTTTGTTAACCCAAAGTGGAGGACCGAACCCGTTGACGTTGAAAAGTCTTGGGATGATCTGTGGGTAGGGGTGAAAGGCCAATCAAACTCGGAAATAGCTCGTACTCCCCGAAATGCATTTAGGTGCAGCGTTAGTTATAAAGTTATATAGAGGTAGAGCTACTGATTGGATGCGGGGGCTTCACCGCCTACCAATTCCTGACAAACTCCGAATGCTATATAATGTTCACTAACAGTGAGGGCTTGGGTGCTAAGGTCCAAGTCCGAGAGGGAAAGAACCCAGACCATCAGCTAAGGTCCCCAAATATATACTAAGTTGAAAGAACGAGGTTTGTCTGCATAGACAGCTAGGATGTTGGCTTGGAAGCAGCCATTCATTTAAAGAGTGCGTAACAGCTCACTAGTCGAGCGGACGAGCATGGATAATAATCGGGCATAAGTATATTACCGAAGCTATGGATTTACAATTTATTGTAAGTGGTAGGGGAGCATTCTAACAGGGTTGAAGGTGTATCGTAAGGTATTCTGGACTGGTTAGAAAAGAAAATGTAGGCATAAGTAACGATAATGCGGGCGAGAAACCCGCACACCGAAAGACTAAGGTTTCCACAGCTATGCTAATCAGCTGTGGGTTAGTCGGGACCTAAGGCGAACCCGAAAGGGACAGTCGATGGACAACGGGTTAATATTCCCGTACTACTGTTAACTGTGATGGGGTGACGGAGTGATGAAAGTGCCGCGAACTGACGGAATAGTTCGTTGAAGTACCTACCTATAAGGCCCGCAGGCAAATCCACGGGCTTTGGGGAAATACGATAGTACTCGGAGACTTCGGTTGAAGAGATAGTGCACCTAAGGGCTTCCAAGAAAAACCTCTAAACTTCAGGTTAATAGTACCCGTACCGCAAACCGACACAGGTAGTCGAGATGAGAATTCTAAGGTGCTCGAGAGATTCATGGCTAAGGAATTAGGCAAAATAGACCCGTAACTTCGGGAGAAGGGTCGCCAGCAGCAATGCTGGCCGCAGTGAAGAGGTCCAGGCGACTGTTTATCAAAAACACAGGGCTCTGCAAAATCGTAAGATGAAGTATAGGGCCTGACACCTGCCCGGTGCTGGAAGGTTAAGTGGAGATGTTATGGGTTTACTCAGAAGCATTGAAATGAAGCCCCAGTAAACGGCGGCCGTAACTATAACGGTCCTAAGGTAGCGAAATTCCTTGTCGGGTAAGTTCCGACCTGCACGAATGGTGTAACGATCTGGACACTGTCTCAGCCATGAGCTCGGTGAAATTGTAGTAACGGTGAAGATGCCGTTTACCCGCAGTGGGACGAAAAGACCCTGTGCACCTTTACTATAGCTTAGTATTGACTTTGGACAAATGATGTGTAGGATAGGTTGGAGACTTTGAAGTGGCGTCGCTAGGCGTTGTGGAGTCATTGTTGAAATACAACCCTTTGTTTGTCTGAAGCCTAACTCCGCGATGCGGAGGACATTGCTTGGTGGGTAGTTTGACTGGGGTGGTCGCCTCCAAAAGAGTAACGGAGGCTTCTAAAGGTTCCCTCAGTACGCTTGGTAACCGTGCGTAGAGTGCAATGGCATAAGGGAGCTTGACTGAGAGACATACAGGTCGATCAGGTACGAAAGTAGAGCATAGTGATCCGGTGGTTCCGCATGGAAGGGCCATCGCTCAAAGGATAAAAGGTACGCCGGGGATAACAGGCTGATCTCCCCCAAGAGCTCATATCGACGGGGGGGTTTGGCACCTCGATGTCGGCTCGTCACATCCTGGGGCTGGAGAAGGTCCCAAGGGTTGGGCTGTTCGCCCATTAAAGTGGCACGCGAGCTGGGTTCAGAACGTCGTGAGACAGTTCGGTCTCTATCTACTGTGGGCGCAAGAAATTTGAATGGATCTGATTCTAGTACGAGAGGACCGAATTGGACAAACCTCTAGTGTATCTGTTGTCACGCCAGTGGCATGGCAGAGTAGCTACGTTTGGAAGGGATAAGCGCTGAAAGCATATAAGCGCGAAACCCACCATAAGATGAGATTTCTTTTAAGGATCGTGGGAGATGACCACGTTGATAGGCTATAGATGTAAAGGCAGTAATGTCATAGTCGAGTAGTACTAATAATCCGTAAGCTTATGTACACCTTTTCCTCCCGAGCAATCGGGAGGAAGAAACTTTCTAGTAATACAAATACTTTTTTCTTTATCTCAGTATGTTAAGATATTATGTAATGTTGATTAGCTAAAAGCTAGTTTACCCATTGCAAAACGACCTTAAGGTGGTTATTGCGGCGGGGCTCACCTCTTCCCATCCCGAACAGAGAAGTTAAGCCCGCCTGCGCAGATGGTACTGCAGTTATGTGGGAGAGTATGTCGTCGCCTTTCTTTAGAGAACCCTGATTCATCCGAATCAGGGTTTTTT
>NZ_JAOQMX010000086.1 GCF_025960985.1 Flavobacterium psychraerolatum
AACTCTATGAGATTTTGACCTTTAAAAATTTCCATTATTTCTATGTTTTTCAATACTTTAAAGATATGAATTTAACTGCTTACCTCAAAATATTTTTATACAAACACTAATGATTAGTAAAATGAAAACGAGACAGATACTGACCTATTTGTTTATAGGGGTACTATTGACCAATGCAAATGCCCAAAAAAGAAAAACTACCAAGCCCAATATTGTCGTAATTTATTTGGATGATTTAGGTTATGGCGATCTTAGCGCTTATGGAGCTACCGAAATCAAAACACCAAACATTGATGTTTTGGCCAATGAAGGAGTCAAATTCACCAATGGTTATGCCACATCAGCGACTTGTACGCCTAGTCGTTACGGCTTGCTTACAGGAGTGTATCCGTGGAGAAATAGTGAAGCTAAAATTCTACCAGGTACGGCACCATTGATTATCAATACCAAGCAAGAAACCTTGCCTAAAATGCTAAAAAGAGCAGGATATCAAACAGCTGTAATCGGAAAATGGCATTTGGGATTGGGAGCAGGAGACACCAATTGGAACGGTCATATTACACCAGGAGCCAACGAAATTGGTTTTGATGAGTCGTATATTTTAGCCGCTACGCAAGATCGTGTGCCAACAGTTTACATCAAAAACGGTCGTGTGGACGGTTTAGATCCAAAAGATCCTATTGCTGTAAATTACAATAAAAATTTCCCAGGAGAGCCTACAGGTGTTGATAATCCTGAATTGCTAAGCATGAAATGGAGCCATGGTCATAATAATAGTATCGTAAACGGAATTCCGAGAATTGGGTTTGTAAAAGGTGGAAAAGCTGCAAACTGGAGCGACGTTGATATGGCAGATCACTTTTTGGTAAAAGTGCAAGACTACGTTCGTACACACAAAAAATCGCCTTTCTTTTTGTACTACGCTTTGCAACAACCGCATGTTCCCCGCACACCAAACCCTCGTTTTGTAGGTAAGTCTGGCATGGGACCTCGTGGAGATGCTATTTTGGAAGCCGATTGGTGTATTGGTGAATTCATGAAAACCTTGAAAAAAGAAGGAATTCTAGAAAACACACTGATCGTATTTTCAAGTGATAATGGTCCAGTTTTAGATGATGGGTATTATGATGATGCCGTTGAAAAATTAGGAAAACACACGCCAGCTGGAAAGCTACGTGGTGGGAAATACAGTTTGTTTGATGCAGGTACACGCGTGCCTTTGATGGCATATTGGAAAGGAACAATCAAACCACAAGTATCAGATGCTTTGGTGTGTCAAGTGGACCTTTTGGCTTCGTTGGCCGATTTAGTTGGAGCAAAAGCAGAGATGGGTGATAGTGAGAATATGTTGCAACCTTTATTAGGAAAATCAAAAAAAGGACGTAACAACATCGTTTTGGAAGCCGGTTCTAATACTTGTTTCCGCTCTGGTGACTGGGTAATGATTCCGCCATACAAAGGAAATGCAGTCAACAAACAAACCAACACGGAGTTGGGAGTTTCGCTTCAATTTCAATTGTATAATTTGAAAAACGATCCAAGCCAAGACCACAATCTAGCTGAATCAAATCCAGCAAAATTAAAAGAACTTCTTGCTGCTTTTGAAGCGATTAGAGGTAAAAACTATTCGAATATAAAATAGTTTTTTATAATTTTTAAAAATAGAAATACCTTCTCTGCATTTTGTAGAGAAGGTTTTTTTTTTTTGGTTTTTATCGAAAGAAAAAACTTAGGAGAATATTAGGTTTGTTTGGACGAAATTTGTAAACTTGTGAGGATTAGTTGATTCTAGTTATTATAAAAAAGTCAATTTAAAAAGTAATTAATGTATAAAATTTCTGACCTCAAGGAAAATATAAATATACTAAATGATACAATTTCTTGTCCTGTAAAAGGTTGTGATTTAATTGTTGATAGAAAACGTCGTTCAGGAAATGAAGGAAAAAACTTTATCTGTCCTAAACATAATATTCTAATTACACCATCAACTTTTATATATAGCACTGATATTGAAAATTTTTTATGGAATGAAAAAGAGGATAAAATATTACTAGAAAAAATTTATAAAGTAAAAAGAGAAAGTCGAATGTCAAGTGAGAATAGTGAAGACACATTGACTTGGAATGTCTTTCGCTATCTTGAAAAAAGTGAATTATTATCAGCTTTACTTGACGAAATTTCTAAAAATCAACATAAAATCATAGACATAATTTATTGGTCTTATTCATTAAAAGAAAATAAATCATGGACTTTCCTAGACGAGGCGAGAGCCGAATTTGGAGAAGCAAAAAATAAAGGTTCTGAGCCAGATATCATAATACAAACAGATAAAACCATATTTATAATTGAGGCTAAGTTCTTTTCTTCAAATAAAACTTCTGGTTACAAAGAAACATTGACAAAAAGAATAAATAAGGCTCTTCGCTTAAAATAGTGGAATTGCATTTTTAGGCATTTCCTAAATAATACACCATTTTTATGAAATTTCCTGAATTTCTATAACCTCTT
>NZ_JAOQMX010000087.1 GCF_025960985.1 Flavobacterium psychraerolatum
TCAGAGAACTCTATGAGATTTTGACCTTTAAAAATTTCCATTATTTCTATGTTTTTCAATACTTTAAAGATATGAATTTAACTGCTTACCTCAAAGAACTTATATCGGCTGGAATTACAAAGCGACGATAACTGCTTTGAGTCACTTTTCCTATCGGGGCAGTTATTTGTTGTTGCGCAAAAGTACTATGTGTAGAAAGGATTAGAAATTTAGTCAACTTCAGGTGTTTTGTTTTTTTGTTATCGTCTTGCACTAGTATTTTTATTTTTTGGTATACAAATGAAATTGTTAGAATTAAAATACCCAATAATATAAGAGCAATAATTTTCCCGGTCTCAGATGTATTACTAATGTCCAATAAAAATAGTTTTAAAATCGTAATTCCTAGTACAACTATAGCGACGATACGCAAGGTTTTATTTTCCTTTTAATTCGAAAATAAAAATACTAGAGCGAATATTCCTTAGAGAATAGTAAAGCTTGTTTTGATGATTTGGATTCTCGTTTTTGATAGGAGACTATTTGTAATCACTTTTTTATACCGAATATGCTATCTAAATCGTGTTTTTTGGAAGAGCTGTACAGTGGACTAGTGTTTAAATCCGTGTTCGTAAAAAGGGAGTCTGATAATAGAAGTCCGTGTAGAAGTAACTCTGAACTTACAAGGTTGCATAATGACGAATGAACTTGTCGTATCTAAATAGACCACATAATTGCCTTGTTCTGTGCTAAGTATAAATGGTTACGACAAAACCACCAATTAGTGTAAGTACTGATAGTCTTTACAGTTGTAAAATAATGATATTAAGCAACTAAAAGCATTGATGGTGACAATGATAAGGAACGCCACGGTTTGACTGAATAATTGGTAGCTATGAAAAGCTATTCCGATTGTAAAATAGAATATCACTATCGCACAAGCTACCAAAACAGAACTGAACGCTGTGTAGTTTTGACGCAATTTATGATCAATTCCAAGTACCAAGGCACCACAAAGCGCGCCGATACCTACATGTGCAGGTTGATTGATTCAATCTTTATAAAATAACTTACTCCAGAGATAAGATTCAAGATTTCGATTTTGTTAATTAGATTCTCACCTGTAAATCTCTCTAAATCTGGATTGTTTTCTCTGAATTTTCCTCAAAAGGATTTTGTAGGTTCGTATGTAATTGATTCTTGAGATTCCTCAATCACTAGGGATGTAATTGGTTCTTCAGGAACAGCAACTGTTGGTTTGGTTTCTGCGTTTGGAGTAATAGAAATTTACTCTTCTGTGGGTTTATTGCTTAGTTTGGTTGTGGGAATGACTAATTTTTCAGTTACAGAAAGTGTTTTCTCGGAAATATTAGCAGGACCAGAATTAGTTATTTCTTCTGTTGATTTGTTGTTTTTTAGAGGGGCTAATTTTCTGTTTAATGTTTTTCTTTCAATATTTAGTTTGACGAACCTGCTGTTTAATTTTGTAAATTGTGAGTTAATAAAAAAAAATAAAGCAACAACAATCAGTCCTGAGGATATTTCCATGGTTAAATAATAAAAGGTAATTCAAAGTAAATATATTATAAAACATAATTCCTGAAGGTTTATTCGGATAATTAAATTCCCAAAGCATGAATTGTGTATCATAGAAAGATTTGTTTTTTAACACAAGTATTTTCTTTGGTATTATGTAAACGTGTATTAAGTGATTGTTTTTTAATTAATTAGTTTTATTGTATTAATGTTAGTTAAAATTAGAATGATTTAAATTAGATGTTACTTTATAATTATTTGTGTTAACCTATTGTGGAAGTAGAAAAAAGATGTATCTTTGCACCCGCGTTACGGGGTGTAGCGTAGCTCGGTTATCGCGCCTGCTTTGGGAGCAGGAGGCCGCAGGTTCGAATCCTGCCACCCCGACTAAAACCTTCTTGTGAACCAAGAAGGTTTTTTTATGCACTTTAATTACGATCTCTTTTTATTTTATGCTTATTGATTGTAAAAGGTAGTTGTATTTAAAAACGACAAATTTTTTTCACGCTCTTTTATATTGATATATATAACTGTTGGTTTATCTGTAGTAAGTAGCTATTATGAATTTTATGATTGTAAATCTACGATAGATGCTTTTTTTTCTTCAGGAGCAGTAATACTATTTTCATTAGTAAGTGTGGTCCCGCTATGCGTTTCAATCTTTTTATCGGTATAAAAAGTCTCAAAAAAGGATTTTTACTTCTATCGTGGCTAGGAGGGAAGTATCGTTCTTCTTTGTTAGTATCCTAAAATCCGAATTCAAACTAAATTTTGTGTATTTAAAAGTCTTTAACCTTCACTGTTTTATATATGACCTAATACTTGGGTAACTTAAAAAAAATCCAGTTAGATTATACTGATTAGGACAGATGGATTGGTCTTTTCTCTGTAGAAAGCTATAAAATCTATCTATTGTTTATGAGTACTGATTTAATAACGGATATAGTTGTGAATACTAGAATCATGTTC
>NZ_JAOQMX010000088.1 GCF_025960985.1 Flavobacterium psychraerolatum
AACTTTATTTCGGATAAATGAAATATTACCCCCTATGCTAAAGTAAAAATCTTTGATCGATTTTTTATAATTAGCTGTAAGCTCCAATCCTTTGTTTTGAATATTTCCTGCATTTGTGTAAGGATAATTTGCATAACCTGATGTTTGAAGAATCGGGCTAGGCATTAACATATCAGTTGTATTTTTCAAAAAGTAATCAGCAGAAAAGGTGATTGAATTATGTAAGAAACCAAGATCAAGACCAAAATTGGTTGAAACGGTTGATTCCCATTTTAGATTTTGGTTTCCAGGAGTCAAAGGAGCAACCCCTAATGCAGTTGCATCGCTTCCATATAAATAATTTGTTCCAACATTAAGAGTGTTGTATACAGCACTAATAGGAATGTTTTGATTCCCCGTTTTACCCCATCCTACTCTTAATTTTAATTGGTCGATAGCATCTGCGTGAAAAAACTTTTCATTATGAATATTCCAAGCTCCTGCTATTGAAGGGAATTTGGCCCATTTATTATTTGCTCCAAAACGGGAAGAACCATCAACTCTATACGTACCAGTCAATAAATAACGATCATCATAATTATAATTTAGTCTTCCAAAAAACGAAACTAATTCTGATTTAGAAATACCACCATTAATGATAGATGTAGACGAATCTCCTGCTCCAACAGTTGGGTTTGCAACGCTGCTAGGAATATTACTTTGTTGGCCACTAATGGAGTTTGAACTCAATATTTGTTGCTCTTGTCCCAGCAAAGCATTAAAATTATGCTTTTTACCAAATTGTTTGTTGTAATTTAAAGTATTAGAAATAATCATTACTCGGTTTTGATTTCTTTGTACATTATATACACTAACGGGTGCATTAAAACGCGGAGAAACATTATATGCCGGTTTGTAATTATCTACTTGATGAGTATTAATTTGAAGACCATAATTGGATTTAAAGGTCAATCCTTTAATAATTTGAGCTTCAATAAATACGTTTCCTAAAAAGCTTTCATCACTTGAAGGTGTTTTACCATATTGTACCAAGCCAAGTGGGCTTACCGCTTGAAGTGAATATTTGGACAACCCTAATGAACCATCAGCATTGTATAATGGAGTAACGGGGTCAATCATGTAACCAACAAAGGCACTTTTTAGATTAGAATTAAAACCATTTTGCGGGACAGAAACTGTGTTTGCTGAAGCATATTGTAGGTTGGTACCCAATTTGATTTTAGGTTTTATTTGGTAGGTATTATTTACTCTAAAATTGGTTCTTTTGTATGAAGATTGGTCAATAACACCTTTTTGTGCAATAGATCCAAAAGAAACATAATAAGTTGATTTATCACCACCACCTGTAACAGCCAATTGATGGCTTTGCATCACTCCTGTTTTATAAACAGCATCTTTCCAATCGTAATTTGGCAATGATGATGGATTGGCTAAATCTGGATTTGCAGGTGATCCATCATTTGCTCTTGCTTCATTGTATAATGTTGCCCATTGAGTTGAGTTTAAAACGTGCAAATTGTCAATACGATTTTGTACACTGGCGTAGGTATTGTAAGTAATTGTTGGCGCACCTTTTTGACCACCTTTTGTAGTAATCATAACGACTCCATTAGCTCCTCTAGAACCGTAAATTGCTGTTGCAGAAGCATCTTTTAATACCTCAACAGATTTAGCATCGGCCATATTGATACTAGAGATATCATTAATTGGTACTCCATCTACAACATACAATGGATCGGCACCATTAACCGTACCAATTCCTCGAATTCGAACAGTTGGTGTAGCGCCAGGATCTCCAGAACTTTTAGTCACGGTAACACCTGCTAATCGACCTTGAATAGCCTGTGCAATAGATGTGTTTTGTGTTTTATTTAATTCTTTGGTATCAGCAGATGCAACAGAACCTGTTAAATCAGATTTTCTTATTGTACCATATCCAATTACAACAACTTCATTCAATTCAGCAGCATCACTTGTCAAAATAGCATTAATGACTGCTTTTCCATTAATATTTATTTCTTGGGATTTTAATCCTAAGTAGGAAAAAACTAGTATTTTGGATGTGCTAGATGTATTTAAGGTATAGCTACCGTCAATATCTGTTGTTGTTCCTACAGTTGTCCCTTTTATCATAACGTTTACACCTGGAATGGGTAATCCATCTGTATCTTTAACGGTACCTTTTACTTGGGTTTGTTGATTTAAGTAGCTGGTTTCTAAAGGAACTACTTTGTTACTATATGCTGCATGTGAAGTGGAATGCATTACAAGGCAGGATACGGACAAGATAAAGGTTAATGATCTTGATCTTGCATTACTTTGAAATGGATAAAGCAATTTTGCTTTATCCC
>NZ_JAOQMX010000089.1 GCF_025960985.1 Flavobacterium psychraerolatum
AAGCTCAGCCTGACAGACTTGTGGTTTTAAGGAGATTTGGTTATAAAACAAGCAATCCTACTATAGTCCGTCTGAGCTTGTCGAAGACTGTATTAAGCAGATTTGCCTATTGAAACGTGGCTTCGACAAGCTCAGCCTGACAGACTTGTGGTTTTAAGGAGATTTGGTTATAAAACAAGCAATCCTACTATAGTCCGTCTGAGCTTGTCGAAGACTGTATTATGCAGATTTGCCTATTGCAACGGGGCTTCGACACCCTCAGCCTGACAGACTTGTGGTTTTAAGGAGATTTGGTTTTAAAACAAATAAACACACTATTGTCCGTCTGAGCTTGTCGAAGACTTTAGTAAGCAGATTTGCCTATTGAAACGGGACTTCGACAAGCTCAGCCTGACAGACTTGCGGTTTTAAGCAGATTTAGTTATAAAACAAATAATCCCAATCTTGTCTATCTGAGCTTGTCGAAGACTTTAGTATGCAGATTTGCCTATTGCAACAGGACTTCGACACCCTCTACCAGAAAGACTTGTGACTGTAAAACAAATAATCCCACTATTGTCTATCTGAGCATGTCGAAGACTTTATTATGCAGATTTGCCTATTGTAACAGGGCTTTGACACCCTTAGCATGACTGAATTGTAGTTGTAAAGAGATTTGGTTATAAAACAAGTAATCCACTATTTTCCGTCTGAGCTTGTCGAAGACTTTAGTAACCCCGATCGCGCAGGCTTGTCTTCAAACGGTTAGCGCAGACATTTGCCTGTGACCACAAAGTTGAGCAAGCAAAGTAACAAGAAAGGTGTAATCATTAAAACGGTTACAACTTTCTTTGTTTTTAAAAATAAAAAAATGACTAAAAATAGATTATTTTTGGGTTACAATTGGAGCGGGCACAGGTGAAAACCTTCGCTAACAAACGTGGTAAGTCTGTACCATTGGGGTGATTTTACTTCTTATTAATTGTAACATGATAGGCGCCAATAATTCTTCGAGCGACCTTAGTTAGAAATTAAATTTAACATCAAAAAACTTATCCCTTTTTTTAAACTCTTCTTCGATAGTTCGTTTTAGGCGTTCTTCTCGTTTTAAGAAAAAATAACCTAAAATACCTGAAACCAAAATGGCCTCCAAAACAACTTTTACTGTGGTTACTAAGAAATCTTCCATTTTTTACTATTTTTAGTTTATTGTAATTATTTCAAAAATACTAAATCAAAATTACGCCCTTAAATACTAAAAAGAAGTAGCTATATACAAACAAAGATACCATTTTTCTTTCTTGACAATCAACAAAAAAAATACACTCACCTAATTACCAATAACTTAAATACATAACAACCATCGAAAAAGGAAAAAACAACTTGGATATTTTCAAAATAATTTGAAATTCAAACACACTATTATTTTTCTTAATTTAGCCTTTCAAAATATGTATAAAAACACCCGTAATATGCTGCAAAGAATTAGCCTTTTAACAATCCTTATAACATTAGTATCCTGCGACAAAAATTCGAAACCAGAATATGAACTCATACAATCATCAGAATGGCTTTTGGGCAAATGGGAACAAACAAATGTAGATGGTATACTTTCAGAAAACTGGACTAAAGTTAATGACAGCACTTACAATGGAAGTTCGCTGTTCTTAAAAGGAAAAGATACTATTCATAAAGAAACAATGGTTTTGCAAGAAACTGCAGAAACCCTGACTTATAAAACCACTATTTACGGGCAAAATAACGATGAACCAATTTTGTTTTTGGCTAAGGAATCTGAAGAAAACCAGATGGTGTTTGAAAACTTGAATAATGATTATCCGCAAAAGATTAAATATTCTCAACCTAATGCAAGTCTACTTTTGACTGAAATGTCGGGAATACAATTGGGTAATACTACTACTGAAAAATACAGTTTAAAAAAAGTAAAATAGTCTCGGTTTATTTGGGTTTGGACAATAGCTTTTTAATTCAAAAAAATCACAAAACTACCAAGTTATGCGTGAGGGATAGTAGTGAAAATCCTTTTTTGGGGCTTTTTCTGCCCCAAAAAAGATTGTAACAAATAGCCCGGCCCGTAGTTTTTACGGAGGGACACGCCCAAAATAGGTGAAAAATGTTTTACTATTCGTTATAAACACAAAAAAGGCTGCCTTTTCAGGAGGGCACTGAAAAAGTCTTTCTAATAAATTGACACATAAAAAGGAGTAGATATCTATGGATTTCTACTCCTTTTTTCTTATATTTAAGTCTAAT
>NZ_JAOQMX010000090.1 GCF_025960985.1 Flavobacterium psychraerolatum
AAACAAGATAAGAACACGTTCCTAGACATATTGAATTGACAGCCGTTTTAAGAGAGATCTTAAGACAAAAGAATAAGAGTAATAGAATCGAGAGATTCATATAATAACCACTAGACCTTCAGTCAAAAATAAATAGCTTAGTAATAAGCAAATAATATACGATGAAGAGTTTGATCCTGGCTCAGGATGAACGCTAGCGGCAGGCTTAACACATGCAAGTCGAGGGGTAGTTGTCTTCGGATAATGAGACCGGCGCACGGGTGCGTAACGCGTATGCAATCTACCTTTCACAGAGGGATAGCCCAGAGAAATTTGGATTAATACCTCATAGTATAATGACTCGGCATCGAGATGTTATTAAAGTTACAACGGTGAAAGATGAGCATGCGTCCCATTAGTTAGTTGGTAAGGTAACGGCTTACCAAGACTACGATGGGTAGGGGTCCTGAGAGGGAGATCCCCCACACTGGTACTGAGACACGGACCAGACTCCTACGGGAGGCAGCAGTGAGGAATATTGGTCAATGGGCGCAAGCCTGAACCAGCCATGCCGCGTGCAGGATGAAGCATCTATGGTGTGTAAACTGCTTTTGTACGAGAAGAAACAACTCTACGTGTAGAGTCTTGACGGTATCGTAAGAATAAGGACCGGCTAACTCCGTGCCAGCAGCCGCGGTAATACGGAGGGTCCAAGCGTTATCCGGAATCATTGGGTTTAAAGGGTCCGTAGGCGGTCAGATAAGTCAGTGGTGAAAGCCCATCGCTCAACGGTGGAACGGCCATTGATACTGTCTGACTTGAATTATTGGGAAGTAACTAGAATATGTAGTGTAGCGGTGAAATGCTTAGAGATTACATGGAATACCAATTGCGAAGGCAGGTTACTACCAATATATTGACGCTGATGGACGAAAGCGTGGGTAGCGAACAGGATTAGATACCCTGGTAGTCCACGCCGTAAACGATGGATACTAGCTGTTGGAAGCAATTTCAGTGGCTAAGCGAAAGTGATAAGTATCCCACCTGGGGAGTACGAACGCAAGTTTGAAACTCAAAGGAATTGACGGGGGCCCGCACAAGCGGTGGAGCATGTGGTTTAATTCGATGATACGCGAGGAACCTTACCAAGGCTTAAATGTAGATTGACCGGTTTGGAAACAGACTTTTCGCAAGACAATTTACAAGGTGCTGCATGGTTGTCGTCAGCTCGTGCCGTGAGGTGTCAGGTTAAGTCCTATAACGAGCGCAACCCCTGTTGTTAGTTGCCAGCGAGTGATGTCGGGAACTCTAACAAGACTGCCAGTGTAAACTGTGAGGAAGGTGGGGATGACGTCAAATCATCACGGCCCTTACGCCTTGGGCTACACACGTGCTACAATGGACGGTACAGAGAGCAGCCACTGGGCGACCAGGTGCGAATCTACAAAACCGTTCTCAGTTCGGATCGGAGTCTGCAACTCGACTCCGTGAAGCTGGAATCGCTAGTAATCGGATATCAGCCATGATCCGGTGAATACGTTCCCGGGCCTTGTACACACCGCCCGTCAAGCCATGGAAGCTGGGGGTGCCTGAAGTCGGTGACCGCAAGGAGCTGCCTAGGGTAAAACTGGTAACTAGGGCTAAGTCGTAACAAGGTAGCCGTACCGGAAGGTGCGGCTGGAACACCTCCTTTCTAGAGCCTTAATTGTTAGTTGCGCAAGCGACACGTTAGGGAAAGAGACGAAAAGTAAGGTGGATTAGAAGATTAAGAATTTATTACTCTTGCTGTTAATTTAAAAAAATTGAATTAAAAAGAAATTTAAGAATAAGAGTGTCTCGTAGCTCAGCTGGTTAGAGTACTACACTGATAATGTAGGGGTCGACAGTTCGAGTCTGTCCGAGACAACTAATTTAAAGTTATAAGTTATTAATTATAATTTATAAGTTTAAAAAAAAACTTAAAGGAAATTTTAGAAGTTGAGAATGTATGAGATATGAATTCATAACTCAAAACTAAT
>NZ_JAOQMX010000091.1 GCF_025960985.1 Flavobacterium psychraerolatum
TACTACACCAGTTTTAACCGCTACCACTACTTATTATGTAACGGTAACAGGAACTTCAACTTGTGAAAATACTTCAGGTACTGCTAAAGCAGTAACAGTAACAGTGAATCCAGCAAGTGTTGGAGGTACTATTGCTGATACGACTCCTGTATGTACAGGTACCAACAGTACGACCTTAACATTAAGTGGTTACACAGGTACTATTACTGGATGGGAAAGTTCATTAGATGGCTTTGTTACAGCAGGTACTGCCATCACAAATGCTACAACTACTTTAACAGTAGAAAATTTAACAGCTACAACTAGCTATAGAGCTATCATCAAAAGTGGTATGTGTCCTGAGATAAAATCAAGTGTAGGTACTGTAAAAGTGAATCCAAAAGTAGCTTTAAACGGATCAGCTTCAGCGAATTGTGAGACTAATGGTGTTGAGTATAAAGTAACTTTTACTGTTTCAGGATCAGGTGCTTACGTTGCTACAGGTACAGGTGCACCAGGTACTTGGGATGGTGCAACTTGGACCTCAGATGTAATTTCAACAAGCACACCTTATAATGTAAATGTACAAGATGTAAATAAATGTAATACTTTAAATGTAGCAGGAGTAGCACCAAATTGTTTATGTCCAGCAGCAGCTACCGTAACTGGTGGTGGTACAGCCTGTGAAGGAACTACAGTTGCAGTAAGAGTAGCTTTATTAGGTAACGCTCCATGGTCTATTACCTATACTGATGGAACGACTCCAACTACAATTACAGGAATTTTAACATCACCATATACAATTAATGCAAGCACAACTGGTACATATTCAGTATCATCAGTAAGTGATAAAAATTGTACAGGAACTGCAACCGGAAGTGCAAAAGTAACAATTGATCCAACAAGTGTTGGAGGTAAAATAACTGGAGCAGCAACAGTATGTGCAGGTACTAATAGTACAACCTTAACATTAAGTGGTTACACAGGAACAATTATTGGATGGGAAAGTTCATTAGATGGTTTTACTACAGCAGGTACTTCCATAGTAAATACTACAAATACATTAACCGCTACTAACTTAACCGCGACAACAAGCTATAGAGCTATTATTAAAAGTGGTTTATGTTCATCAACAACATCAGAGGCAGTAATTGTAAATGTTAATCTTTGCACTACTCCAGATATCAATGCAGGAAATGTAAACACAGTTATTCCTGGAAATGTCTCTACCAATGATACGGTACCAGTAGGTACTACTTATGGTAGTCCACTTGCCAACGCATCGAATCCAAGTACAGAAGTACCAGTTTTTAACCCTGACGGAACATATGTCTTTACGACACCTACCGCGGGAGTTTATGTATTTAATGTACCAGTATGTGTACCTGGAGCGATTAAACCATGTCCAACGGAGACTTTAACGATCACCGTAGTATCTCCATTGTCAAATGTTAATCCACCGATTGCCAATAATGATACGGCAGTAACATTGGTTGACAAACCAGTAGTTATAGCAGTGAAAGGTAATGATGGAGCAGGAAATATAGGAGGAATATTAGGTAATCCAACTACAATTATGACTGCACCAGCAAATGGAACAGCAGTAATCAATACAGATGGAACAATAACATATACACCAACTACAGGCTTTACAGGAACAGATAGTTTTGTTTATACAATATGTGAGACTCCATCAGGATTATGTGCAAATGCGACAGTTGAAGTAGATGTATTGCCATTAGGTTCACCAAACAGTACGCATGCCAATGATGATTATGTTTCAACAACAGGACAAGTTCCAGCTAACGGAAATGTATTAACAAA
>NZ_JAOQMX010000092.1 GCF_025960985.1 Flavobacterium psychraerolatum
GGCTATTTAATTGTTGTTTAAATCGCTTACATTTATGCGAAATATAATTTAAATTAAAAAAAAACGGGGTTTTTAGACAGACTGACGTTAGCCGTCATCCTGTGAGCGACCTAGCGGACATTGAACGGACACACTAATCCGTCAATTTTTTATAATAAAACCCGTTGAAATTTCAGTAGTTTATTTTCCAATAATTTCTTTCCGAAAATGAACACCCCAATTTAAAATTTCATCAAGCAAATTTTTCATTGATTTGCCTAATGGTGTTAGCGAATACTCGACAGTTACTGGCATACTATCATAAAGCGTTCGTGTAATAATTTTGTTCGTTTCCAAAGCCTTCAATTCTTGCGACAGCATTTTTGGAGATATGTCGGCAATATCTCTTTGCAATTCACCAAAGCGTTTTTCGCCAAAAGTTAAAGCAATAATTATAGGTATTCGCCATTTTCCTTGTATTACTTCTAATGTATCTCTTGTTACCATTAATTTATGTTGGCAAATATCTTCTTTTTGATTCATATTAGGTTGATTTTTAAAATACTTACCTACAGGTAACTACTTACCTAAAAGTAACTACTATCTTTTATAAAGCAAAGTTATATAAATTTACACCATAATTAAACATTAAAAAAAATAAAAAAATTATGACAAATAGAACAATTTGGGCAATTGACCCACTACATTCAGATGTGCAATTTAAAATTAGACATTTAGTAATATCTACCGTAACAGGCACTTTCAGAAAATTTGACGGCAGAATTGTTAAAGAAGGAGACGATTTTAACAATGCCAAAGTAAATTTTAAGATTGATGTAAAAAGTATCGACACCAACCAATCACAGCGTGATGAACATTTACAAAGTGGCGATTTTTTTGCCGCAGACGAATTTCCTGAAATTACTTTTGAGTCCACATCGTTTGTAAACCAAGGCGGAAACGATTACAAAATGATTGGTAATTTAACAATGAAAGGAGTAACCAAAACTGTCGAGCTGAATGTAGAATATGGTGGCTCGGAAGATAATGGTCACGGTATTCTAAAACACGGCTTTGAAATAACAGGAACGGTAAACCGTATGGAATTTGGAATGACTTGGAATAAATTGACAGACACAGGTGGTTTAGGTTTGGGTGAAAATATTAAACTAATTGCAAACATTCAGGTGGCTGAATTGGTTGAAGAAGGGGTTGAAATAAAAGCGTAATTAAAAAATTATTATACAAATAAAGTATTACCTGACTATTTACTTGTAAACTAAAAATCCTTGTTCAAATAAAAATTGGACAAGGATTTGTCATTTGAAATACCACTGCGAAAAAAGGACGAACGGCTAACAGCGGTTTGCATAAATGGCGAAATATGTGGTAAATTCACGTTTATCTTTCGCAAGATATTTTATCTTAGCCGAAAATAATCGGTCACGAAGTTCGCCACTTCTGCAAGCCGCGACACGTCAAACTGTCTAAAAACCTCTTTTTTTCAAAATTAATTTTAACCCAAATATTCTTCCTAAATATTTGTACACCAAATGAAATATGCGTAAAT
>NZ_JAOQMX010000093.1 GCF_025960985.1 Flavobacterium psychraerolatum
ATTCTAGTATTCACAACTATATCCGTTATTAAATCAGTACTCATAAACAATAGATAGATTTTATAGCTTTCTACAGAGAAAAGACCAACCCATCTAGGATTAAGAATAAAATCTAGGGAGACAATTTACAAAATACATATTTTACAGAATAAACTACTATCGTATAAATCTTATACACTTATTAAATTTATGCTTCAAGATTTTCTTTTAGAAACTTCGAAATAGTTCACTAGCAATTATAAAGAACATCTACATCTTTAATTTGAAGAAAAAACAAAGTCACCTGTTGAGTTCAATACAATATAATTAACATTTAAAGACATTTTAAATGAAATTACAACTCAAGAATCCCTACTTATAGGTAAATTTATTTATTCACATATTAAGTACCCTCAGTGGACCAACAATATTAATGGTGAGATATTAAAAAGAGATTGGTTACTAGTATAACCAAAGGAACACATATGACGCAAGAATATACAGCTTTTTTAAAAGAAATCAATAGATAACACTGCTATTAACTGTAACACCATTGGAGGGTTCTTTGGCGTTGAGGGTAAAAAGGATCAAGACAAAAAGTTATGGGGAAATATTTAAATAAGCATATTTATATTTCTTAGATTCAATTAATAAATGCAACATTTGGAAGTTGCCGTTTGGATGATTTTTTTCAGAAAAGAGAAAAGAAAATTAAATCTTTTCCTCTTTAGCTGAATGGGAAATTTTACTTTACTTGCTCCTCGCCCAAAAATTGCAAAGTATGAGCCAAATTACACAAGAGCAAAGATACATAATAGAAACATTGTTGAATGAGAATTATTCAAAACTCGGAATAGCTGAGCGATTAAAAAAAGATGTTTCCACAATTTATAGAGAAATAAAAAGGAATTACGATAAGCGAAACAACAATTACAGAGCTGTCTTAGCTCACCGTAGGTGTGAAGAAAGGCATTTCGATAAAAGGAAGAGAATTCGATTTACCACTGAAGTTAAAGATTTTGTTGAGCACTGGATTAAGCAAGAATATAGTCCAGAGCAAATAATGGGAAGAGCAAAAGAGCAAGGACTCAATTGTGTATCTCATGAAAGAATTTATCAATAGATTTGGAAAGATAAAAAACAAGGGGGCGACTTACATCTTTATTTGCGTTCCCAAGGAAAGGTTTATAGAAAAAGAGGTGCGTCAAAAGATAAGCGAGGACTGATAATAGGTCGGGTTGATATTGACCAAAGACCCAAAAGCGTAGAAGAAAGAAAGACGATAAGTGATTTAGAAATAGACTTAATGATTGGAGCTAAGCACAAAGGAGCTTTATTGACAATCAACGACAGAGCAACAGGAGTTGCTAAAATACGTATATTGAAATCAAAAGAAGCAACATGTTTTGACCCCTATAAAACAAGAGTATTATTCTAAATTTCGATTATTAATTATGCGGTTAATTTTTCCATTAAAATTAGATCTTTATCCTGGT
>NZ_JAOQMX010000094.1 GCF_025960985.1 Flavobacterium psychraerolatum
ATTTAACTCCTAACAAAATTCCTAATCCATCTAATTCCATCCCCCAAAATTACATGGTTTTTTTAATTTCCACTAATTTAGGCGAAGAACCATAAATAATCCAAAGAATTATATCTTAGGAGGCAAAAATCTATTCGAAACAATATTTAAGAGTAGTTATCAATTGTTAGTTAATGATCAAAAATATGAATTAATGCGCTTTTCTTTAATTGGTGAATGGATAGCAAAAAGATTGAATTTAGAATTTCAGTTAATTAATCTTGTTCTAGAAAATAAAGAGTTGAAAATTGAATTAGATTATGGTAAACATTTGAAAGATCATTCCAAAACAAGATTCACTAGATTTACTTGGGAGTCCATTTTTTATTTCATAAAACGAAAGAATATTAAAAATTCAAATACAACTTTAATCCTAGAGTACTTTAGAGGAAAAGCCGCTGGATACAATCCTAAAGGAAAACTGAGAAAAGCATTTGATATTAAGAACTAAAAATTAAAAATAATTTAATTTAACATTCCCTCTGGTGCTTGACTGCGTCGAGTACCTATTTATCTTATAACCAAAAAACGTAGCGTTTGCAACGCGGTTCCTTACAACAATTTTGAACAAAACGTAAACCCCTACCTTCTGGTGCTTGACTGCGTCGAGTACCTATTTACCTTATGACCAAAAGACGTAGCGTTTGCAACGCGGTTCCTCACAACAATTTTAAAATAAAACGTAAGCGAAAAATAGTATATTTGATAGAAAAACGATGTCCGAAAAATACAAAGTAATAGATAGTACCGTGCCCACTTTCATAACTATTACTGTTGTAGATTGGGTTGATGTTTTTACAAGGCCTATATATTGTTCTATTCTAGATGAATCCTTAAATTATTGTATTAAGGAAAAAGGCCTTAGCGTCCACGCTTATGTTTACATGACCAACCATATACATTTGATTGTGACAGCACCCGAAGGCGAGTTGCAAAATGTTGTTCGTGATTTTAAAAAATTTACTTCAAAGAAAATAATTGCAGCAATCAAGGAACAACCTGAAAGTAGAAGGGAATGGTTATTGCGAAAATTTAGTTATGCAGCGGAGGTTAGAGGTAGAGCGAAGAATTATAAACTTTGGCAAGATGGTTTTCATCCTGTGATTTTGGATACTCTCGAGAAAATTGAACAAAGAATTAATTATATTCACTATAATCCAGTAACCGCAGAAATTGTTTTTCATCCTCGTGATTATGTCAATAGTAGTTACAGGAATTACGAAGAGGATAATGCAAACCTATGCAACGTAAACATAGAAGTTTTATGGTAGTGAACCGCGTTGCAAACGCTACGACTTGTTTTCAAAATTAAAGCAGGCACTCGACGCAGTCAAGCGCCAGAGGGGAGTAAATATTGAAGTTTTATGGTAGTGAACCGCGTTGCAAACGCTACGA
>NZ_JAOQMX010000095.1 GCF_025960985.1 Flavobacterium psychraerolatum
GGCTCTTCGCTTAAAATAGTGGAATTGCATTTTTAGGCATTTCCTAAATAATACACCATTTTTATGAAATTTCCTGAATTTCTATAACCTCTTGCTCTAGACCTTGCTAACTGCATTACGCTATTTAATCCTTCTGAAATTGCATTTGTTATTCCTGTTTTAATTGAGTTTATAATTCCGTTATAGTGATTTCTTATGGTTTTAATGAATGAATTTATTGGTCTAAGTCCTGCAGAAATTGCTTCTTCAATCCATTTTTCTATCATTGGTATAATTGCATGTGACTGTACATTCCATAATTGATCAAATTTATTTTTAATTTGGTAAGCTATTGTTGTATTTAAAGTGCTATCACTTAAATATTCATCTAGTCTACTAGCTTGATTTTCTGATAATTTAGCTTCGTTTTTTAACCAAATGTATTTTGATTTCTTGAGGGATTCCACTCTTTTAACCTCCTCTATTCGAACAAGATTTAGAGCTTTATTCATTCCTTTTTTAATGTGAAACCTATCGAAAACCACTTCTGTTCCTGCAAAATATTCTTTTTGACCAGCTTGATACGACACTGACATATCCATACTAAATAACTCTATATTCCCAGGATACCCACCATTATCCCAAAGCCAACCATAGAATAATTCAAAAACCTCTTTTTTTCTTCCCTCTGTAACAAATATAACTTTACCAGTGTCTAAGTCTGTGAAAATACTTATGTAATTATGGCCTCTTTTTATAGCTGTTTCATCTACGCAAACACGTTTGATATCTTTAAAATCAAACTTCTGAATTATAGTTTTATCCACCCAATAATTAAAAACACGCCATAAATTATTATCAGGTTCGCCTAATTCTCTGCTGATAGCAGATGCAGACATCTCCTTGAATAAGCGAATAATTAAAGACTCAAACTTAATACTGTAATGATTACCTCCGCGGTCCCAAGGGTTAGAATGAACAACTTTTACTCCATCCTTATTACAACTTATTCTTGGAACTTTTATGTTTAAATAACAACGATAATCAAATAAATCCAAATGCCTAATACGTTTTACATTTCCGTCATGAACCTTAGTTAACTTACCACAAATCGGGCATTCAAATTTTGAACCTCTTTCATATTCGATATAAACATCTATTACTTGGGTATGATGTTGAACATCTATCTTTGTTAAAACCCACGGAGATTTAACTCCTAACAAAATTCCTAATCCATCTAATTCCATCCCCCAAAATTACATGGTTTTTTTAATTTCCACTAATTTAGGCGAAGAACC
>NZ_JAOQMX010000096.1 GCF_025960985.1 Flavobacterium psychraerolatum
AATAAAAAAACGCTTGTAACAGGATTTATATAATCCGTTGCAAGCGTTTTCCTTTTTAATCTTGATTTTTAATGTTGGTTCAATAAGGCTATTTTGAGTTTAGCTAGAGTCATTTTGAGTAATGCAGCAGTAGCTTTCATTTTTCTACATTAATTTGAGTATTCTTTTTAAGTTGACTGCGAAAATAGCTATTGCACCTTGCATTTGCATATTGGTAATGCCATATGATATTGCTCTATCATAACCATGTACATTTTTCAACTCACTATTTTTCGCTTCTATTTTATATCGATGTTTTGCTTTTTCTTTGTAATAGTCAGTTTCTTGAAAGCTGATTTGTTCTTGGTGTAAGTCCGATTTTATCGACACCGAATATGTTTTTGTCTTGGATCCTTCTTTATAACAACCCTGTTTTAAAGAGCAGGTCTTACATTTTTCCACATCAAAATAGTAGGTTTGTATTTGATTGGTTCCAACATTTTTTTTACCTTGGCGAGCCTTTCGTATGGCCATATGACCAGCAGTGCAAACAAATCTATCGGCATCTTTATTATAGTCAAATTTATCTTCGTCTTTTCTAGCTCCTTGTGCTATTGTAACATTTAGTCTGGCTACCACTTTAATATTTTGCTCCCTTGTGAGTTTGAGATTTTCTTTTCCTGTATAAGCTCCATCCCCAATAATAGTATCAACATCAATTCCGTTTTTTTGACTAATCGCTAAAAGTCTAGGTAATTCTGGTCCATCCCCTTTTTCACCTGATGTGACTACAGCCGCTGTAATGATGCGCTCCTCGGTCATAGCTAAGTGAGTCTTATATCCAAAGAAAGAACTATCAGCGGTTTTATGACCCATTTTAGCATCTGCATCTTTTGATAAGGTAAAATTTTCTTGAGTGTCTTCTACAGTTTCTTTGAGTAGATTTAATTTCTCTTTCACAGCTGGAATCGAACTTATTGACGGCTCATTTTCAATGCGTTTTTCCAACTCTTTACAATAAGCAAGTTCCTTTTCTAAGTCATTGTCTGTATTTTTTTCAGGCATATGTTCTTTGAATTCCTGCTCAAAGCTGTATACTGTTTTTCGCAGTAGCTTGGAACGTTCTCTCAATACATCGATGGCTAAAAATGGATTGGATCTTGATAAAGTATGTGTGGCATCAACGATGATAGACTTCGAACGAATAATACCTTTTTCGATAGCAATGGCTACTGTTTTGTTTATCAATAGATTTAATAGGTCGGTATCCTTTA
>NZ_JAOQMX010000097.1 GCF_025960985.1 Flavobacterium psychraerolatum
TGCTCGAGAGGTTTATCAACAATTGGAACACCACCAAAACTATTTACCAAATCGAAGTAATAATAAGCACGCATAAAATGTGCTTCGGCCAAAATTTGTGCTTTTCGAGTTGTATCTGTAAAAGCAATGTCTGGTACTTTACTTAAAATTAAGTTACAGTACAATATCCCTTTGTAATTGATTTGCCAAATTCTGCTTACAGCAAGATTTGATGTAGGGATATTATAACTTTCTTTTTGGTATAAAGGTAAATTATCAACTACACTTATTCCTCCTTTCATAAAATCATCAGTACCTACATCACCAAAGGTAAGATCACAAGACATTCCTGCCCAGAAGTTTTCTTTACCATACATTTCTCTCATAGGATTATAGGCTGCATTTAACCCTTGCTCGGCATCAGCAGGATTTTGGTAGAAGTTTTCTAAAACAGGAGTACCATATACTTTTCCTTCCAATTCGTTACTACAGGAGGTGGCTAATAAGGCTGCGGCTACTATCCAGCAATACCTTGAGTTTTTTATAAATATATTATATAATTTCATTTTTCTGTTTTTTAAAAGTTAATATCAAGACCTAAAGTATAAGATCTAACCGATGGGTATCTTCCTCTATCGATCCCAATATCCAAAGGACTATTTTGAGAAGGGTCAACTCCTGCTTCTGGATCTAAACCATCATATTTGGTAAAAGTCAATAAATTTTGAGCAGCTACGTACAAACGAAGTTTGGTGATAAAAGACTTCTTTAAAAAACTATCTTTAAATGAATATCCTATCTGAACATTTTTTAGTCTCAAATAAGAACCATCTTTTACAAAACGACTAGATAATTGAGAATTGTTATTTGCACTAGCAAATGAAGCTCTTGGTACGGTATTCGAGGTGCCTTCACCTGTCCATCGATCTAATATAGCAGTACTAGAATTGGTAGAGATATCTGTTTGTAACCAATAGTCTGTGGTGTTGAAAATTTTATTTCCTTGACTTCCTTGAAAAAAGGCGGTGAAATCAAATTGTTTGTATGATAAATCTAGATTGATTCCGTAAGTGAATTTTGGGAAAGGGGATCCAATATACGTTTTGTCGCTATCATCAATTTTTCCGTCACCATTCAAATCTTTGTATTTTACATCACCTGGTTTTGTATTAGGTAAGGTAGCACTAGTATTCACTTCGTTTTGATTTTGAAAGATTCCAGCCATTTGATAGCCATAGAAAGATGCTAATGGATGACCTGCTGT
>NZ_JAOQMX010000098.1 GCF_025960985.1 Flavobacterium psychraerolatum
GGAATGCATTACAAGGCAGGATACGGACAAGATAAAGGTTAATGATCTTGATCTTGCATTACTTTGAAATGGATAAAGCAATTTTGCTTTATCCCGATGGTTTCTGTTCATAATTTTTTATTTTAATTTTTGATTACCTTATTTTTACGTTAATTTTTTTCTACATAGGCTAATTCTTTTTATTAATTTGTTGTACAAGTTCTAATCAGACATCAAAAAGTAACGGTCTTAAAAGTCTTACAAAAGTTAACCCAAACACCATGTAAATAGCCCATTAATTTTTGGAGAATGATTTCTTTGTAGGCTATTCTATCAATTCACTGCCTACTTATACCCGTCAAATTCCTTAAGAGAAACCATTGATGTATCCTTTTTTATGAGTATATTCCGTTTTATATAAAATGAATTAAGTAAGGATTAACTCATGAAAAAAGTTTCCCTTTATCTTTGGAAGACATCAATATCGAAACTCCCATTTGTCAACCATAATCCACTTTAGGAGCTTATTTTTCGCTAAACTCAGACGAAGATTCACGACTGGTGTGGTATTTTGCTCCCCGTATTTGCAGGCGACAGACCATCATCAGAAACATCTAAAAACTCATAAGCACGGCTACTAGGCAGACCAATTTCGGCTTGTGCTTCGTATTTTTCAGTTATCTCTTATAAATATTTTTTGCTTAAAGCTTAAAATTCAACTAAAACGTAGCATTCTGGCCAATTTTCTTTAGTTGGAGGAATACTCGATGATAATTGATCATCTAAATCACCATAATGATGTAAAAAAAATCAAAACAAACGGCTGTATATCTGTTGATTAGAAACTGTTTTATATTTAATCACCTAGTAATTGAAATGTCTGAGCTTAAAATTATTATGATAAAAACACTTATTTCTGGACGATAGCTAGTTAATAATAAGTCCTATTGAATATCAATCATTGAGATACAAAATGATTTAAATTTAGAGTAATAGCTTTACAATATCCGTAGCGAACTAGCTCTTGCCGAAGATTGGCTATTCCTATAAAGTAAAATCTTTGGTTTTTGTTGTACTTTTGTGGCAGTAGAAAAGTAACATAAATAAGAAAGCATTAAAAAAGTTATTGAGGTAAGCAGTTAGTTACATATAATCTCCTTTTGACAAATATTATCTGCTTTTACCATTCTTTTGATTAAATTATTGAATATTGTGTCT
>NZ_JAOQMX010000099.1 GCF_025960985.1 Flavobacterium psychraerolatum
CAATGGTTACGAAAATTTGGTAACTTTGATTGGGAAAACCAAACACCATTCACTATGTCAAAGGGACCAGAACAAAAGATAATGGAGCTTGAAGCCAAAGTAAAACTTCTGGAGAAGCAGAAGTCCTTTTTGGAACAACAAGCCTTTGTTGCAGATAAAAAAGCAATCATTTTTGATATGATGATTGATATTGCTGAGAAAGAATACCAAATTGATATCCGAAAAAACTCCTCACCCGAACAATCGACCATTTTAAGCAAAAAGAGCAGCAAACAATAATGTTCGCCTGTAATTTGTTCGGGGTAGACAGACAGGTTTATTATCGTAGAATTAAAAGGAAAGTTATTAAAGAAACTAAAGCAATTCAAGCAGTTTCATTGGTTATGGATATTAGAAAATCCATGCCTAGATTAGGTACTAAGAAATCATATCTTCTGTTATTTAATGAGCTTAAACCAATGAAAATTGGTAGAGATAAATTATTTGATATACTCAGAGCCAATCACTTATTAATCCAACCAAAACGCAGTTATCACATAACAACTAATTCACATCATCGCTTTAGAAAACACCACAATAAAATTCTAGATTTAGAAATAAATAGACCCGATCAAGTTTGGGTTTCTGATATTACATACATTGGAAAAAGAGATAAGCCGTGTTATTTAAGTATCGTTACTGATGCTTATTCTAAAAAGATAGTGGGTTATTATGTTGCTAACAATATGAACACCGAAAGCAGTGTTATAGCCTTAAAGATGGCTATACAGCAAAGAAAAGACAAGGAAGTACCTTTGATTCATCACTCAGATAGAGGATTGCAATATTGTGCAAATGCTTACCAAAAGATCTTAAGTAAAAATGGCATATTGCCAAGTATGACACAGAACTCTGATCCATATGAAAATGCAGTCGCTGAAAGAATAAATGGAATTCTGAAACAGGAATTTATGATTGATAAATATAATCTAGATTTGAAAATTATGCAGAAAATCGTAAAAGAATCAGTTGATATATATAACGAATTACGACCACATTATTCTAATTATATGCTGACACCAAATCAAATGCACGTACAGAATCAAATTAAAATGAGAACATATAAAACAAAAAACACTTG
>NZ_JAOQMX010000100.1 GCF_025960985.1 Flavobacterium psychraerolatum
GAGCTTGCTACGAAGCCTTGTTAAATTTACGCATATTTCATTTGGTGTACAAATATTTAGGAAGAATATTTGGGTTAAAATTAATTTTGAAAAAAGAGGTTTTTAGACAGTTTGACGTGTCGCGGCTTGCAGAAGTGGCGAACTTCGTAACCGAGATTTTTCGGCTAAGATAAAATTTATTGCGGAAAATAAACGTGAATAAACCACATATCTCGCCATTTATGCAAACCGCTGTTACTAGCTGGCGCTTTATCCACAATGTTATTCATCATCATCATCTTTCTGATAGCCTTCATAATAGTAAGATTGTTCAATTCCTTTAAAAATAACTTCTCTGTTATTTATTTCTTCGGTTAAGTTGCTATTTAATAAAGTTCTTAATTCCAAATCGTTAATTGGACTTCTTTCCATTGCTTGTAAATAAAGAGATTTATCCACATATTGCCAATTGACTAATTTTTTAAGTTTAGTTTTCAGAATCATATCTAACCAAATTCTCATTGTCCTGCCGTTACCTTCCATAAAAGGATGAGCAATATTCATTTCTACATATTTGGCAACTATTTCTTCAAAAGTATTTTCAGGCATTTGCTCAATTTTGACTAAAATTTCATTTAAGTATAAAGAATTTGCAAATCTAAAACCACCTTTTGATATATTCTTATTACGTACTTTACCCGCAAAATCATATAATCCTTTAAATAAATAACTATGTATTTGATTTAAACCTTTAGTAGTTCCAATTTCAATTTTGTTAATATCATCTGACTCAAATAGGCGATACGCATTTTCTAAACTTTTTTTGTCAATGTTTTTCATCATAATTCAGATTTATTCAACTATTAATTTCTTTGTCAAAAATACTTTAAATGTTTGTGAATTACTTTAAAACGGATTAGTTTTTAGAGGTTTTTTTGTGTTTTTATGCAGTTTTATATTCCGGTGCGGTGCGCTTGCTAGTAACGGCAGTCTGTCTAAAAACCCCGTTTTTTTTTAATTTAAATTATATTTCGCATAAATGTAAGCGATTTAAACAACAATTAAATAGCCTTTTTGTAAAT
>NZ_JAOQMX010000101.1 GCF_025960985.1 Flavobacterium psychraerolatum
TAAGTAATAAGAATAAAATAATGTCGTATTTTATTGTGGATATGTAAAAAATTTAATATATTTATCTCATTATGAGATATGTAACACTAAAAGAAGAAGAGGTTTTGGTACTAGAGCACCTTTACCAAAATAGCCCTAATAATACTGTTAGGAAACGTAGTCAATGCCTTGTTTTATCACATCAAAGACACAAGATTAAAGACTTGGCTTCTATTTTTAAAGTCAGTCGCAGAACGATTGAACGATGGTTTGATAGTTGGGCTAGTGTTGGGGTTGATTCTCTTGCTATATCAGAAGGAAGAGGAGCAAAAACTCTTTTAAAAGACTATACAGAAGAAGTTTCCAAGCAATTAGAACTTCACAATAGAAATTTAAAAAATGTATTAATTTACTTTGAGGAGCAACACAATATTGTCATCTGCAAAAAGACTTTGCAGAATTTTTTAAAAGTTACTGGGCTATAAGTGGAAAAGAGCTAGACTGTCTTTGAAAGGCAAACGCAACGAAGAACAATTTAGATTTAAACAAGAGCAGATAGAAACATTAAAGAGTTTGGAAGATAGCGGTTATATTGATTTATATTTTGGAGACCAAAGTCATTTTGGACTCTCTCCAAATGTGCCTTATGCTTGGCAAACAAAGAATAATCCAATTTTGTTACCCGCTGCTAAAGGTAAATATCAGAATGTAGTTGGATTAATGACCCGTAAAAATAAACTCTATTTCGAAACACTTGAAACAACCTTTAATTCAGATAGAATCATCAGTTTTATGAATCGATTTGTGGAACAAACCATTAAAAAAACCATTGTAATTCTTGACAATTCTCCCATACACAAATCAAAGAAATTTATGGCTAAAATAGAACAATGGAAAGAAAAAGATGTTTTAATTTACTTTTTGCCACCTTATTCACCAGAGTTAAACCTGATTGAAATTCTATGGCGGAGAATAAAATATCAATGGTTAGATTTTGATGCTTATAAATCATTCGAAAACCTCAAAGAAAAATTAAATTTTGTCCTGACTAATTT
>NZ_JAOQMX010000102.1 GCF_025960985.1 Flavobacterium psychraerolatum
AGTAGTAATTCCTCGTTCAATTTCTTGAACAATTTGTAATTTAAAAGACATTGAGTAATCTTTTTGCGTACGCTTAACATAGCGTGTTTCTTCATATTTTTCCATAAGGATACTTTTTGTGTATCGCTATTTCAGGACGGGACAAAATATTATTTAAAAAAAGGCTAATTCATAAATTATGAATTAGCCTTTTTTTTTACGAAAAATAATTAAGAGCCAATCTCAAGAGTTGGGGAGGAATAGAAGAATCGATATTGTCCTAAAAAACTGTGTAAAGTTAAAAAGTTGTAATTTTAAATTACTATCAATGAACTTACAAGCTTATGAACCTTACACATGATCAAATTTCGGAATTATTATTGAAGATAGCAAATTCCGAAAACGGCACAAATTTACTTATGCAAATGACTCTGACGCTTTTATGAAAAGTGAGAGACATTTAGATCAACAAGAGAACCTAGACTACGCTAATGGTTATCGTCTAAGAAAAGCCAGAGGATTCGGAAAAGAAATGGTTTTAAAAGTGCCCAGAATGAGAAATGGCACGTTTTATCCTGTATTACTAAACGTCCTACGCGATGAAGATGAAGAGCATAGAAAATTAATTTTTTCACTGTACAAAAAAGGGCTAACAATAGAACAGGTTAGTGACATCTTCAAGGAAATTTATGGCATGGAATAGAGTAAACAATAGATAAGCTACTTAATGAAGGATAGTCGAGATGAAGTATCTATATGGCTTCAACGTAAACTAGAATCACATTATTTAGTGCTTTATATCGATGTTACTTTCGTTCATACTCGTAGAGATAAATCTGTTAGAAAGGAAGGATATTATACGGTACTAGGAGTTAAAGAAGATGGATCAAGAGAGGTTTTAAGCATTGTAAATCATCCAACTGAAGGAGCATTATTATGGTAAAATGAATTAGAAGCATTAAAGAACAGAGGTGTTCAAATTATTGGCTTGGTGGTGTCAGATGGACTAACTTCTATAGAAAATGATATAGAACAA